>JAHBWG010000076.1 GCA_019637095.1 Sandaracinaceae bacterium
CTTCGTGCTCGCGACGCCGGGCGAGACCCTCGACAGCGTGAGGCGCAGCCTCGACTTCATCGTCGAGCTCGACCCGTTCGCCGCCATCCTCATGGTCTGGACCGACGATCACGAGGCCGTCGATCCGTCGCTCCTGCCGGCGCGGCGCGCGCTCCCCGAGGCGACCCTCGCGCTGCTCGAGGAGCACCACCCGCGCTTCGCGCGCTGGATCATCCCGCCGCTCGGCGTGCGCTTCGACGCGCGGCTCTTCCGCGCGCTGCGCGCCTCCGGCGCGGCGGGGCCGCTCTGGCAGCACGTCGCCTGACGCCTCGAAGCCCGTCTCAGCGCTCCGCGGTGAGCTCACGGATCGACTCGGCGAGGGGCTCGACGAGCCGGCGCGCGCCGCTCCGCGTGAGGTGATCCGTGTCGTGGTACTGCCACGCGCCGTCGCGGAGCTGCGAGCAGACGTCGGTGCACAGCCGCGGCAGCGGGTCGATGACGCGCACTCTCGGGTGCCGCGACGCGATCCTACGCTCCGCGGTGATCACGGGGTGCGCTCGGCGACGCGCCTGCGCGATCGGCACGACCTCGGGCGTCAGCGTCGGGCGCACCAGCGACCATCCGAGGAACGGGTGGCGATCGAAGTCGGGCACCGTGGACACCACGACGACGCCGATGCCGGCCGCTTCGAGCCGGCTCACCGCCTCGTCGAGGCCACGCTCGTAGAGCGCGACCGCCTCCGAGGCCGAGGTGGCCACCCGTCCGTCTGCGTCTTGGACCTCGAAGCCGGCCGCCGCGCCCGAGTTGGTGCCCGACACCCGTCCGGTCGTGTAGCCCGCGATGACCACGACGTCCGGAGACTCCGTCAAGATCCATTGCAGTGCTTCGACCTGCCAGCGTCGACAGGGGGCCGACGTCGCCGACCCGCTGAGGAACAGGCATCCGCCCGGTGACCACACCGAGAAGGACGCCCCCGCCGCGGTCGCGGCCTCGCGCACCGCGTCGGACAGCGCGTCGGCGTGCGAGTCGCCCACCAGGATGACCTCTCGGGTTCCGTCGGCGAGCGGGTAAGAGCATCCGCGGGCTCGCGCCGTGGACGCGCACCCGTCGCGGTGGGAGCGCGTCGGCTCGTGGGCGTCCCTCTCGACCGGACCGAGGATCCACCAGGTGTTGTCCGCGCCCCACTGCACGGCGACGCCGAGCGCCACCGGGACGAGGATCATCGCCGTCACCATCAGCAGGAGACGGCGTCCCACGAGGCGCGCGTTGCGGCGGATCGGATCCTCGGCGAACCGGTACGAGAGCCAGGCCGGCGCGAGCGACGCGAGGGCTGCCACCGCGAGCGGGCCGTCCTGATCGGGCCACAGCGCGCGGGCGACCACGATCGCGGGCCAGTGCCAGAGGTACCAGCCGTACGAGAGGTCCCCGAGGAACACCAACGGGCGCCACTCGAGCGCGCGCGCGGTCGGTCGCGAGGTGTTGCCGGCGACGATCAGGAGCGCGGTCGCGCCCACCGGGAGGAGGGCCGCGGTCCCGGGGAAGACGGTCGTCTCGTCGAAGGCGATCGCGGACGCGAGCAGGCCGATGGCGCCGACGGCTCCGGCGAAGGTCGCGAGGGTCGGGGGCAAGCGGCGCAGGCGCGTCCCCGCGATCCCGAGCAGGACGCCGACGCCGAACTCCCAGACCCGGCTGATGGGACCGTAGAACGCGAAGCGCAGCGACGACGGGACCGCGACGGCTGCGAGCTCGGCGGACCATGCCCAGCTCAGGAGGAACGAGAGCGACGAGACCGCGATGAACACCCACGAGAGCGCGCGGCGCCGATCGCCCCAGCGACCGCCGAGCTTCCACGCCACGAGGATCGTGACCGGCATCAGCAGATAGAACTGCTCCTCGACCGAGAGCGACCACGTGTGCAGGAACGGGTTGAGGTTCTCGGCCGGATCGAAGTACCCGCCGCCCGCGCGGTAGAGATAGAGGTTGGCCGCGAACAGCGACGCGGCGGCGCCGGTGCGCGCCGCGAACTGCTGTGGACCGTGGGGGCTCAGGAAGAGCACGGTCGCGATCATCGTGACGACGCTCGTCAGCGCGAACGCCGGGAGCAGGCGCCTCGCGCGCCGCTCGTAGAACGATCGCAGCGACAACGTCCCGTGCTCCTCGAGCTCGCGCAGGATCATCTGCGTGATCACGAAGCCCGACACGACGAAGAAGGCGTCGACGCCGACGAACCCTCCCGTGAGCGGGAGTCCGCTGTGGAAGACCACCACCAAGAGCACGGCGACGCCGCGCAGGCCTTGGATGTCTTGCCGGAACTTCGAGGGTTCCGTGGTCGAGGCGTGCGAGCCCATCGATCGGCGGACGTTGCCCTGCGTCATGAGCCCGGCGCGGTCAACCCGCACGAACCCCGGCGTTCGATGCGGCACGAGGCCCGACCGTTCGCGGCGACGCCGACGCGCCAGGCCCCCGGGTCGGGGAGCGGGCGCGCTGCCGGCAGCACGTCGCCTGACGCGGCTACATCACGATGCCGCAGCGCGCCGCGTCGGTGCGGCCGCACGGCCACTCGGGGTGGCGCAGCTCCGGCCGGCGCCGGCAGCCGTCGGCGAGCTCGACGAAGTCGAAGCACTCGCGCACCGACGCCGCGACGCCGCGCTGCCCCGGGCACGCCCGCTCGATCGACCCCGACGAGAAGCGCTCGTCCTGGATCTGCCGGCTCGCGTCGACGAGCGTGCAGTCCTGGTTGGCGAACGAGTGGCAGCGCGAGACGGGCAGGCACTGCATCCCGTCGTCGGGCTCGTCCTCGGCGCCGTCGCCCGGGGCGTCGTGATCGGGCTCGCGAGCGTCGCCTCCCGAGGCGAGCGTCTCGCCGCCGCCGCCGCGTTCGCCGGTGGGCTCCGAGGAGGAGGCGTCATCGCCGCCGCCGCACGCGGCGAGGCAGAGGGCGGCGAGCACACAGAGGCACGTACGCATGATCATCGCGATTCTGTACCATCGCGGGCGCGCGGGCGGCCAACTTCTCAGGGGCGGGCGCAGTCGACGCCCCAGCGGGCGCAGACGTACTCGTGCACCAGGCGAAGCTCGTCCACCGGCAACGCGCGGCTGTAGATCAGCACCTCGCCGTAGTGGTTGGCGAACGCGCCGCGGGTCGGGTCTTGATGCGACGACAGCCACCACTGGCCGGGGTGGCGGATCTGCCCTTGATCGGCGCGGCCGATCGCCATGCGACCGTCGACGAGCAGCGTGATGTTCATGCCCGCTCCGTCGACGCGCGCGAGGCTCGCGACGTGCGGACGATCGTCGGCGTAGAACTCCGTGTCGTGGAACTGCAGGCCCGCGGTCCGGCGCGCGAAGCCGAGGCGTCCGCCCGCCTGGTACAGCGCGCCGTCGTCGTTCTGGTTACTGAAGCCGCCGACCATGCACGCGTTGAGCTCCCAGGAGCTCTCCATGTTGGTGTGGCTGTTCCGGAACACGACGATGATCGTCAGGTGGGTCAGCGCGGGCACCAGGAACTCGCAGCGCGATCCGGCGTTGCCGTTCGTGAACATCGAGGGGAGCCCGGTGCGCATCCCGTCGGAGTACCAGCGCACGTCCGTGCAGGCGGCGGTGTTGTCGAAGCCGCCGGCGAGGTCGGCCCACGCGGGCGGCATCGTCCCGGGCGCCGCGCCGCTGCCGGTGACGTCCTGCGCGTCGAAGTGGATGATCAGCCCGTCGACCACGGGGATCGGCGGCGGCGGGCCTGCGTCGGCGGGCGCGGCGTCGACTCCGGCGTCGCTCCCGGCGTCGAGCCCGGGCGGCCCCGCGTCGACGTCCGGCCCCGCGTCGAAGTCCGGCCCCGCGTCGAAGCCTGGCCCCGCGTCGCGGTCGCCCGCGTCGAAGCCCTCGCCGGCGTCGAGCGACGTCGGCGCCCCGTCGCCGGGCCGCGTCCCCGAGCGGTCGAGCAAGCACCCGCTCGCCGTCAGAGCGAGCGCCAACGCGAACGAGACACGCAGCACGCCCTCGATTGTGCCGCAGCGCGCGCCGTATGACGAGGGTCACGTCGGGGCCGCGCTCGCAGCGTCGGACGCCGACGCGCGCGGCGCCCGAGACCCGGCGCCGAAGGCGCACTCTCCTCGCCTCCGGGTCTCGTCGCCTCCCGTCTGCACGGGAATGAGCTGAGGGCGAGCGAGGTGCGCATGGCGAGCCGTAGGACGTCGAAGCGGGCGGGTCGACGCGCTTCTCGAGCGCCGGCTTGACGCCGGGGGTATCTGCGACTAAATCCGAGTTGCGTATCAGACGCATCTAGGAAAAGGTCGCAGTGATGGCGAGTCGAGCCCATGGGTGAGCGAGCTGCGCACGAGGCGGCGCGCGTCGAGGTCGAGCGGCGGGTCGCCCACCTCGTGGCGGTGGCGAAGGAGGCGGGCGTGAAGCTCACCCACCAGCGCCTCGAGATCTTCCGCGAGCTGGCTTCGACCGAGGCGCACCCCGACGCGGACACGATCTTCCGCGCGGTGCAGCAGCGCATGCCGACGGTGTCGATCGACACGGTGTACCGGACCCTCTGGATGTTGCACGACCTCGGGTTGGTCACGACGCTGGGCCCATCGCGGCACGCCGTGCGCTTCGACGCGAACCTCGCACCGCACCACCACTACGTGTGCGTGCGCTGCGGGCTGGTGCGCGACTTCGACAGTGAGGCGCTGAACGCGCTCCAGGTCCCAGACAAGGTCGGACAGCTCGGCAGCATCATCGATGCGCACGTCGAGGTGCGCGGGCTCTGTGCAGCGTGTCAGGGCGCCGAGTGAGCGAGTCCATCGACGCGAGTCCCAACGACAATCGAACGAGAGGAGCGAGACGAAGATGAGCGATCCCAAGCACGGAGGCGCCGGCAAGTGCCCGGTGATGCACGGAGCCAACACGACGGTGGATGCGTCGGTCACCGAGTGGTGGCCCAAGACGCTGAACCTCGACATCTTGCATCAGCACGATCACAAGACCGATCCGCTCGGGCCCGGCTTCGACTACCGCGAGGAGCTGAAGGCGCTCGACGTCGAGGCGCTGAAGAAGGACCTCCACGCGCTGATGACCGACAGCCAGCCGTGGTGGCCGGCGGACTGGGGGCACTACGGCGGGCTGATGATCCGGATGGCGTGGCACGCCGCCGGGACGTACCGCGTCGCCGACGGCCGTGGCGGCGGCGGGACGGGCAACCAGCGCTTCGCGCCGCTCGACTCGTGGCCCGACAACGTGAACCTCGACAAGGCGCGGCGGCTCTTGTGGCCGATCAAGAAGAAGTACGGGAACCGGATCAGCTGGGCCGACCTCATCATCCTGGCCGGGACGATCGCGTACGAGTCGGTGGGCCTGAAGACGTTCGGGTTCGGGTTCGGCCGCGAGGACATCTGGCACCCGGAGAAGGACACGTACTGGGGCTCCGAGAAGGAGTGGCTCGCGTCGAGCCGTCACGAAGGTGAGGACCGGGAGTCGCTCGAGAACCCGCTCGCGGCGGTGCAGATGGGGCTCATCTACGTGAACCCGGAGGGCGTGGGCGGCAAGCCCGACCCGCTGCGCACCGCACAGGACGTGCGATTGACGTTCGCGCGCATGGCGATGAACGACGAGGAGACGGTGGCGCTCACGGCGGGTGGGCACACGGTCGGCAAGGCGCACGGCAACGGCGACGCGAGCGCGCTCGGCCCCAACCCGGCGGGGGCGGACGTCGATCAGCAGGGCTTGGGCTGGCACAACCCGAAGGGCACGGGCGCGGGGAGTGACACCGTGTCGAGCGGGCTCGAGGGCGCGTGGACGACGCACCCGACGCGCTGGGACAACGGCTACTTCGACCTCCTCTTCAAGTACGACTGGGAGCTGAAGAAGAGCCCTGCGGGCGCGTGGCAGTGGGAGCCGGTGGGCATCGCGGAGGAGGACAAGCCCGTCGACGCCAACGACCCGTCCGTCCGCCACAACCCGATCATGACCGACGCCGACATGGCGATGAAGATGGACCCCGCGTACCGCAAGATCTCGGAGCGGTTCCACGCGGACCCGGCGTACTTCTCCGAGGTGTTCGCGCGCGCGTGGTTCAAGCTCACGCACCGCGACATGGGGCCCAAGGCTCGTTACCTCGGGCCGGACGTGCCGAAGGAGGACCTGATCTGGCAGGATCCGATCCCCGCCGGGAACACGCGCTACGACGTGGACGCGGTGAAGGCGAGCATCGCGAAGAGCGGCCTGTCGATCGGTGACATGGTGAGCACGGCGTGGGACAGCGCGCGCACGTTCCGCGGCTCGGACATGCGCGGCGGAGCGAACGGCGCGCGCATCCGGCTCGCGCCGCAGAAGGACTGGGAGGGCAACGAGCCGGCGCGGCTCGCGCGCGTGCTCGGCGTGCTCGAGGGCATCGCGAAGGACGCGGGCGCGAGCGTGGCGGACGTGATCGTGCTCGCCGGCAACGTCGGCGTGGAGCAGGCGGCGAAGGCCGCCGGCGTCGAGGTGTCGGTGTCGTTCGCGCCGGGGCGCGGCGACGCGACCGAGGCGATGACGGACGCGGCGTCCTTCGCGGTGCTCGAGCCGCTCGCGGACGGCTACCGCAACTGGCTGAAGAAGGACTACGCGGTGAGCGCCGAGGAGCTGCTGCTCGATCGCACGCAGCTCATGGGTCTCACCGCGCCGGAGATGACGGCGCTGATCGGCGGCATGCGCGTGATCGGCACCAACCACGGCGGGACGAAGCACGGGGTGTTCACCGATCGGGTGGGCGCGCTCACCAACGACTTCTTCGTGAACCTCACCGACATGCGCTACGCGTGGCGGCCCGCGGCGAGCGGGCTCTACGAGGTGCGCGAGCGGAGCACCGGCGCGGTGAAGTGGACCGCGACGCGCGTCGACCTCGTCTTCGGGTCCAACTCGATCCTGCGCGCCTACGCGGAGCTGTATGCGCAGGACGACGGCAGGGAGAAGCTGGTGCACGACTTCGTCGCCGCGTGGACGAAGGTGATGAACGCGGACCGCTTCGACCTCGCCGTGTAGCCCGCGTGGCGGTCGGTCACGAAGTCGAGCGCACCATCGAGGCGGTGCTTCACTCGCCGAGCGCCGCGAGGCGGCGGCGCGCGGCGGCCTCCTCGGGGGCGCGCTCGACGAGCTCGCCCAAGAGCGCTCGCGCGCGCTCGCGCTCTCCGTCCGCGAGCGCGCGCTCGGCCTGCGCCCGCAGGCGGTCGAGCGCGGGCACCCGAGGGTCGTCGGCGGCGAGCGCGCGGTAGGCGGCGGCGGCGTCGACGGCGCACTGAGCCGGTCGAGCGCGCGCGCGCGCGCGGCGGCGAGCGCGGGCAGGGCGTCTCAGCGCGCGCAGCGCGCCGTCCGCGTCGCCGCCGTCGAGCTGCGCCTGCGCGAGGGCGAGTGGCGATGATCGGCGCGGCGCGCGCGCGCGCGGGCGAAGAGCCTCGGCGGCGAGCGCGGGGCGGCCCTGCGCCCACGATCCCGGCGAGTGGCGAGCGGCGTGCGCCACGCGGTTCCGGGCGGACGCGCGAGCAGGCGCGCGGCGGTTCAGCCGGAGTGGCCTCGGCGGCGAGCGCGCGGCCGACGACGAGGCGCGCGAGCGGCCCTCCGTCCTGCGCGAGCGCGACGCGGCCGAGCTCGAGCGCGCGCGCGGGCGCCCCGATCGCGAGGTAGCCCTCGGCGACCTCGACGAGCGCGTCCGCCTCGCCCGGCATCCACTCCGCGAGCAGGCCCTCGGCCAGGTCGGGGCGCCGCGCCTCGAGCATCGCGCGCAGGCGCAGCCCGCGATCCTCCGTGGGATCGGGGAGCGCGGCGAAGAGGCGCAGCGCGAGCTCGGGCTGGCCCGCCTCGAGCGCGGTGTGGGCGGCGCCGCGCACCTCGTCGGCGCGCGCGGGCGCGGCCTCGAAAGAAGCGCGCACCGCCTCGGCGGCGGAGTGAGCGGGCTGGCGCGGCCGACCGGCGAGCGCGAGCCGCGGCGCGCGCGGCGCCGGCGCCCGCGCGGCGAGTAGCGCCTTGCGATCCGCGTCGGCGCCGCGATCGCGCCGCCGCAGCAGCGCGGCGAGCGCGAGCGGCCCGGCCTCCGAGCGCGGCGCGGCGTGGGCGGCGCGCGCGTACGCCTCGCCGGCCTCGTCGAGCCGATCGTGGCGCTCGTGGAGGCGCCCGCGCGCGAGGTGCACGGACTCGTCGTCGGGCCAGCGCTCGGCGGCCTCGGCGAGGAGCTGCGCGGCCTCGGCCTCGCGGCCGAGCCGGTCGAGGACGTCGGCGAGGCGCGACACCACGAGCGGGTCGTCCTCGGGGCCGGCGCGCGCGCGGCGGTAGCCGTCGGCGGCGGCGCGCAGGTCGCCGTGCTGCTCGGCGAGCTCCGCGCGCAGGAAGTGCTCGTACGAGTACGGCGAGACCCACGCGCCCGTGCGCGCCTCGCCGCCGACCGTCCGCCGCACGACCGGCGCGCCGAACATGCCGCACCCCGCCGCGAAGAGCGCGAGGAGGGCGAGGGCGCGCGCGGTCAGCGGACGCAACGGTCGGAGACCGCCATGCGGCACTGCAAGGTCAAGCGGCTGCGCTGGCCGAGGGGCAGCGGCCACTGCGGGAGGAAGAGGAAGCCCTCCGCGATCGGCTCGCCGCCGCGCAGGCCCACCGCGCGCACGCTCGGCGCCGGAGAGCGCGCGCGCTCGTCGTCGCTGTAGAGCTCGAGGTCGTAGAGGTACGCGCCCTCGCCGTCGGGGGTGGCGAAGCGCGTGACGTGCGCGCCGTCCACGGTGACGACGAGGCGCCCGTCGGGCTCGACGCGCAGGCCGATCGCTCCGTCCTCGTAGCTCATCGGCATGATCGCCATGAACGCCTCGTCCATGCCCTGCGGCTCGAAGCGGAGCTCGACGCGATCGAGCACCTGCGGGTCGACGTTGAGCAGCCGGAGCTGGAGGTAGAAGCCCTCGGGCGGGGGCTCGCCGCCGCAGCTCGCGGTGAGCGAGAGGAGCGCGGCGAAGGTGAGCGCGCGGAGCGGAGGCGTCCTCGTCACGTCACATCCCTCCCACGATCGGCGGCAGCGGCACGCCGCGCGGCTGGCCAGGCGTCCCGCCGCCGCCGTCCGCGACCGCGACCCCGACGCCGATCGCGATCGCGATCAGGACCGCCGCGCCCGCGCCGATGATGGTCCAGAACCACCACTCGCTCGTCACGTCGCCGCCGCCGTCGCCGGAGACCGCGAACGGATCGGCCTCGCCGCCGGCGCGCGCGCTCGCGCCGTCGCGCGCGCCCTCGCGCCGCAGCGTCGCGTCGACGCGCGCGCGACCGCCCGGCGCGATGCGCGTCGAGGTGCGGTAGTCGGGGTAGCCGGCGAGCCGCACGACGACCTCGTGCTCGCCGTCGGCGATCTCGATCGGCGCGACCGGCGAGGTGCCGATCGCTTCGCCGTCGACGGTGACCGTCGCGCCGTCGACCGTGGTGGTGACGAGCAGCGTCGCGGGCGGCGCCGCGCCGCTCGGCATCGCGCCGGTGAGCCGCGCCGCCATCGCCGCGACCGGCGCCGCGATCTCGCCGGCGGTCGCGGGCAGGCTCGCCTCGATCGCGGTCGACCGAGGCGAGCCGCTGACCGGGTCGCGCAGCTCGAGCGTGCCGAACAGCGCGCGGCCGCGGCGCGCGAGGCGCAACAGCGCGCCCGCGCCGGCGCCCGCGCTCGCGAGCTGGCCGCCGTAGCAGCCCTCGTCGCGGCAGGACGCGAACGCGCCCAGGAGCGGCGGCGCGACGAGCCCGTGCACCGCGCGCCCGTTCGCCATCGGTCCGAGCGCGGCGACGAGCGCCTCGCGTGCGGCGCCGACCACGGCCTCGTCGATCCCGGCCTCGGGCAGCACGATGACCATGATCGGCGCGGCGGGGCGCGGGCGCGCGTAGCCGGGCGCCTCGCGGCTCGCCGCCTGCGTCGTCACGGGGACCACCTCGGGCGGTGGCTCGGCGCTCGGGGCCTCGTCCTGGGCGCGCGCCGGGGCGGCGCCGCCGAGGGCGACGAGCAGGGCGATCAGCCCGGCGTGCGCCCACGCCCTCCGATCTCGCACGGGTCGCGTCATGCGCCGGACGATAGAGCGGACGGGCGCCCTCTGTCGACCGTTGAACCCCCGGGCGCCGATGGGTAGGATGCCGCGACTTCGACGCCCCCGGGGCGCACCACGAGGACGATCATGAGCGAGGACACGGCCAAGTATCTCGACACCTTCCCCACGTGGCTCCGCAGCCTCGGCGACGACGCGGAGCACCTCGCCTCCGTCCTCGAGGCCAGCGGCGTCAGCCCCGGCGCCCGCGCGGCGGTCGCCGGGGGCATCAACTACCTCTTCAAGTCGCTCGACCTGATCCCCGACGGGATCGACGACATCGGCTACCTCGACGACGCGTTCGTGCTGCGCGTCGCGGCGGACCTCGCGACGCGCGAGGAGACGGGCGACGTCCCGGCCGACACGCTCAAGGTGCTCGCGGAGCTCGCCGAGCAGTGCGACCTCGTGCGCGAGTTCCTCGGCGAGAACTACGCGCGGCTCGAGTCCTACGTGTTGGGGCTGCGCAAGGGCGCGGCGCGCGGCCGCGCGGTCGCGGACATCCTCGCGGACGAGGCGATGCTGGCCGAGCTGCTCTCCGACGTGCGCGGCTTCGCGCGGAGCTACAGCTCTCCGTCGTTCGCGCGCGAGGAGAAGAACCTGATCAAGCTGCGCGCGTTCTTCGACGCGAAGCTCCCGAAGTAGCGCGCGCCTCGCGTAACGATCGGCGGCGCCCCGGCGTGGACACCTCGAGAGGTCCACGCTAAGCGTGGCCGCGGAGGTCCGATGAGTCCCCTTGGAATGACGCTCGTCTTCGTCGTCTTCGGCGGAGCGTTCGCCTGGTCGGCCGTCCGGCGGTGGCGCCTCTTGAACGTGGGCACGCCGGAGCCGCGGTTCACGTGGCAGACCTTCGAGGCGCTCGCGGCGCGCGTGAAGAACGTGCTCGTCTACGCGCTCGCGCAGAAGAAGATGCCGCAGAACGACCGCTATCGGGTCGCCGGCCTCGCGCACATCGGGATCTTCCTCGCGTTCCAGGTGCTGCTGCTCAACAGCGTGCTCCTGTGGGCGCGCGGCTTCGACGCGAGCTTCGACTTCTGGGGCCTGCTCTCGACGAGCCACATCGTCGGTCAGCTCTACTCGTTCGCGAAGGAGCTGTCGGCCGGGGCCGCGATCCTCGGCGCGAGCGTGTTCGTCTACTACCGCCTCGTCACCAAGCCCGCGCGGATGAGCTTCGGGCTCGAGGGGCTGCTCATCCTGTTCATCATCATCACGATGATGCTCGCCGATTACGTCTACGTCGGCGGCAACGTCGCGCGCGCCGCCTCGGTCGCGGGCGCGACGCCCGCGTGGGCGTGGTACGAGCCCGTCGGCTCGGCGCTCGCGATCGTGTTCGCGCGGTTCCCTCACGGCGCCATCGTCGCGCTCGAGCACGTCGGCTTCTGGTACCACGCGACGTGGGTGCTCGCGTTCGCGAACCTCCTGCCGTACTCGAAGCACTTCCACATCCTCACGGTGCTGCCGAACGTGTTCGCGGAGCCGCTCGACGCCAAGGGCAAGCTCCCCGACGTCGAGGACATCGAGGGCAAGATCGAGAACGACCTGCCGATCGGCGTGAGCCGGCCGGAGCACTTCACCTGGAAGCACATCCTCGACCTCTACACCTGCACCGAGTGCGGCCGCTGCAGCGACAACTGCCCCGCCTACACGACGGGCAAGAAGCTCTCGCCCAAGCACCTCACGCTCGCGCTGCGCGACCACCTCTACGATCTCGAGCCGCACTACGTCGGCACCTTCGGCATCGACAAGTTCACCGAGCCCAAGGACGAGTCGAAGCTGCGCGTGCACGGCGACCCGCCCGAGGGCTACCACCGCAAGCTCTCGCCGGTGGACCTCGTCGGCGACGTGGTCGACCCCGAGGTGATCTGGGCGTGCACGACGTGCCGCGCCTGCGAGGAGCAGTGCCCGGTCAACATCTCTTACGTGGACAAGATCGTCGAGATGCGGCGCCACGAGATGATGATCAAGAACGAGTTCCCGCACGACTTCGCGAAGGCGTTCCAGGCGATCGAGGTGAACGGCAACCCGTGGAACCTCCCGGCGATGGACCGCGGCAAGTGGACCAGCGAGCTGGACTTCGAGGTGCCGACCGTCGAGGACGCGCCGGACGCCGACGTGATCTACTGGGTCGGCTGCGCGGCGAACTACGACGACCAGGCGAAGAAGGTCGCGCGCAGCTTCGCGAAGCTGATGCACCACGCGGGCGTCGAGTTCGCGATCATGGGCACCGCGGCGACTTGCACGGGCGACCCGGCGCGGCGCGCGGGCAACGAGTACCTCTTCCAGATGCTCGCGCAGCAGAACGTCGAGGCGCTCAACGAGAACGGCGCGGCCAGGAAGAAGGTCGTGACCGCGTGCCCGCACTGCTTCAACACGATCGCGAACGAGTACCCCGCGTTCGGCGGCAAGTACGACGTGGTGCATCACACGGAGCTGCTCGACGAGCTGATCCGCGACGGCAAGCTCCGGCCGACGCGGCGCGTCGACAAGAAGATCGCCTACCACGACAGCTGCTACCTCGGCCGCTACAACGAGGTCTACGACAGCCCCCGCGACGTCCTGCGCGCGATCCCCGGCGTGACGCTCGAGGAGGTGGCCTACTGGAACAAGGACCGCGGCCTCTGCTGCGGCGCGGGCGGCGCGCAGATGTGGAAGGAAGAGGAGGCGGGCAAGGAGCGCGTGAACAACAAGCGCACCCTGCAGCTCCTCGAGACGGGCGCCGACACCATCGCGAGCGCATGCCCGTTCTGCATGACGATGCTCGCCGACGGCGTGAAGGCCGCCGAGCGCGAGGACGACGTCGACGAGCTCGACGTGGCGCAGATCCTCGAGCGCTCGATCGACTTCCAACGCGCCGCGCACGACGAGGCGGCCGAGTAACCGTTCACGGACGCTCGCCGGGCTCTCCGCCGGATCATCGGCGACACCTGCGCCGGCTCCCCATTGTCAGCGGGATCGCGCCGTGTTTTCTTGTGCGCCATGGGTGTGCACGACGAGATCCACCGGCTGGTCAGTGAGCACAGGGTCGTCCTGTTCATGAAGGGGACGCGGATGGCGCCCCAGTGTGGCTTCTCCGCGCGTTCCGTCGACATCCTCGACGAGTACCTCGACGACTACCGCACGGTCGACGTGCTGGCCGACCCGCGCATGCGCGAGGCGATCAAGGACTTCAGCTCCTGGCCGACCATCCCGCAGCTCTACGTGGACGCGAAGTTCGTCGGCGGCTCCGACATCATCCACGAGATGACCAAGTCGGGCGAGCTCTCCGAGGTGCTCGGCGCCGCGCGGCTCGAGCTGAGCACGCCGAAGGTCACGTTGACGAAGGCGGCGGAGGCGGCGTTCATCCGCTTCTGGGAGGTCGAGGGGGACACGGAGGAGCCGGTGGTGCGCCTGACCATCAGCTCGAACTGGGAGCCGCTGCTCGATCTCGATCAGGAGCGCGAGGGCGACCTCGTGCTCGACATGGGCGAGCTCGACCTGGTGATGACGCGCTCGACCGCGCGCCGCGCCGACGGCGTGCGCGTCGACTACGTGGAGCGCGGCGGCGACATCGGCTTCAAGGTCGACGTGCCCAAGCGCCCGCCGATGGTGAACCAGCTCACGGTGGACGAGCTCAAGCGCTGGATGGACGAGGGCAAGCCCCACCTGCTCCTCGACGTGCGCACGCCCGAGGAGTGGTCGACCGCGAAGATCGAGGGCGCGGTGCCGCTCGCGGAGGTCGCGGAGCGGCTCGAGGGGCTCGACCGGGACAAGACCATCGTCTTCATGTGCCACCACGGCATGCGCTCGGCGCAGGCGGCGGCGCACCTGCTCGCCCAGGGCTTCCGCGACGTCCACAACCTCCAGGGCGGCATCGACGCCTGGTCGCTGCACGTCGACCCGAGCGTCCCGCGGTACTGATGCAGCGCTCGTGATGCAAGTCTGGTTGCAGGCGGCGCCCGCCGGGTACGGGGTGGCGCTCTTGCAGACGCTGCTCGCGCTCGCCGCGGTGTGCATCCTCGCGTGGGTGGTGCTGCGCTGGAGCGCGCGGCGCGGCCTCGGGCACGGGACGGGCCGGCGCGTGAAGGTGCTCGAGCGCGTGCCGCTCGACGGCCGGCGCGCGCTCTACCTCGTGGAGGTCGGCGGCCGCGTGCTCTTGCTCGGCGCCGGCGAGGGCGCGGCCCCCGCGGTGCTCGCGGAGCTCGCGCTCGACGAGCTCCCGGAGGTGGCCGACCCCAAGGGCTTCGGCGAGCTCGTCGCGCGCTTGCGCGGCGCGGCGCCCAAAGAGCCGCCCGCCTGAGCTCGCTCACGCGCGCTCACGAGAGCAAGCGGCGCGCGCGCTCCGCGACGGCGGCGCGGACCTCGCGCGCGATCCGGCGCTGGACGGGGACGGGGACGATGTGGACCCGCGTCACGAGCGGGACGACCCAGCACCTCATGGCGGTCTGGGGGCTCTGAACCGCGCGCGTCGGGCGTCACGCCCACACGTCGGCGAGCGCGAGGGTCCGGGCGTCCTCGGGGACGCGGGTGAGGAACGTGTCCCGGATCCCCTCGTCGTGGATCTTCAGCGCCCGCTCGCGAAGGCGCTGGGCGGCCTCGGCGATCGCGGCGCGGGCCTCGTCTTCGTGGCCGCTCGCGTGGAGCGCCTCGGCGCGGGCCGGTGAGTAAGCCATTGACTGAGTAGGTCAATGGCATAGCCTTGGCTGTGCGGCTCGAATGGGACCCCGCCAAAGATGAAGCGAATCGAGCGAAGCATGGGATCGGCTTCGCGGAGGCGAGCGAGTTGCTCACCTCCGGCGTCGAGTGCCTCGAGATCTACGACCAGGAGCACTCCGATGACGAGGACCGCTTCATCTCGGTCGGGCCCATCTCGCGAGGCCTGGCGTCGTCGTCTGGACGGAGCGCGACGCGGAGACGGTTCGGATCGTGAGCGCTCGCAAGGCGACGACGCGCGAGGCTCGGCTGTTTCGCGAACACATGGGAGAGTAGTCGATGAGCAAGACCCAGGAGCTGACGGCGGCCGACTTCGCGCGGTCGCTGAACCGCAGCCAGCGAAAGCGGATCATGCGCGGCGAGCTCGCGCCGGGGGACGTCGCTGCCCTGCGGCGCTTCGTCGGTCTGACGCAAGTGGAGTTCGCGAAGGCGATGGGAATCAGCGTGCACACGCTGCGGAACTGGGAGCAGGACCGACGCGTGCCCGAGGGTCCGGCGCTGGCCCTGCTGCGAATCGCGGCCCGCCACCCGAGGATCATTCGCGAGGAGCTGGCTTCGGCTGCCTGAGAGCGCGGCACGAGCCTCGACCGTATCGTGGAAAGCCGTCTTGCTCCTCGGCGCGCTCGAGGAACCGCGGCCAGTGCTCTCGTACCAGCGCGTACAGCAGCGTGTCCTCGGGATGGCGGCGTGCGTAGCCGTCCGCTCGTGCGGGGAGCGGACAGGAGGTCTCGCGTGACGTCGCGCCCACACGCGCTCATCGGTCCGAGCGGCTCGTCGTTGGGCACCGTGCCGACGAGCCCGACGTGATCGTCGCCGCCGACTGGACCGTCGACCTCGGCCCGGAGGGAGGTGAGGGCGCAGGCCGCGTCGTCGGCCAGGGCTCGTCCTGCGGTGCTCGCGGAGCTCGCGCTCGACGAGCTCCCCGAGGTGGCCGACCCCAAGGGCTTCGGCGAGCTCGTCGCGCGCTTGCGCGGCGCGGCGCCCAAAGAGCCGCCCGCCTGAGCTCGCTCACGCGCGCTCACGAGAGCAAGCGGCGCGCGCGCTCTGCGACGGCGGCGCGGACCTCGCGCGCGAGGGCGCCGGGCTGCGCCTCCACGAAGCGGCCGTGCGCGGCGCGCCGGAGCGCCCCCGCCGACGGGCGCGCTCCGCGGTGAGGCACGCCGAAGGACGCGTCGTCGAGGAGGCGCTCGACCTCGCGTCGCACCGGCTCGCCGCCGCGCGCGAGGCAGAACGCGAGCACCGCCCACGCGAGCTCCGCGTGGCGCGCCTCCTCCTGCGCGAGCCGCTCCACCACGTCGTGGGCCTCCGGGTCGCTGGTGCGCGCGCGCGCCGCGGTGAGCGCCGCGCTCGCGTAGCCCTCGCCGAGGCAGCCGTCGACGAGCGCTTCGCGGGCCATGCGCACGAGCGACTCCTCGGCGCTCTCGTCGGGGGGCGGCAGCGGCTCGGCCGGCGGCGCCTCGAGCGCCACGCCCGCGTGTCGGCTCGCGAGCGCGGCGCAGGCCTTCGCGTGGGCGCGCTCTTCGTCGGCTGCCTGCTCGGCCCACGCGACGAGCGCGTCCGGCGCTCCCGCGCGGCGCAGGTCGTCGGCGAGCTCGAGGAACGTCGCGACGCTCGCGGCCTCGAGGCGCGCGTCGCGTCCCCACGCGATCGCGAGCGCTACCCGATCCGCGAGCCGCGGCGCCGGCGCGCCGCGCGGCCGGCGCTTCGTCGTCCGCAGCCGCGGCTGCCGCCCGCCGGCGCGGCGCGACGGGCGCCCGTGGGCCATCGAGCCGAACAGCAGCGCGAGGACCCAGAACGCCGCGGCGATCAAGAGCAGGACCCCCACGCCGCCGGCGGCGCCGAGCAGCGTCGGGACGAGCCGCTTCTCGCGTGCCGCGAGCACCACCCCGATGACCAAGAGCGGGAGCGCGCTCAGCGCGATCAGCCACTGGAGCACCGCGCGCGGCGTCGAGAGCGTGGAGTCGTAGTAACCCCCGTGGACCGCGAGCAGACCGTCTTCGAGCACCGCCAGCGACGGCGTCTGTCGCTCGCTCGACCACGCCGGCGCCGTGGTCCACGACCGATCCTCGCGTCGGATCTCGCGCAGCTCCATGTCGCCGTCCGTCGTCGCGACGAGGAACGCGACGCCGCGCGGCGTCTGGTACGGCTCGCCGAACAGCTCCGAGACGTCGTCGGGCATCGGGCGCGACGACCACGTCTGTGCGCCGAGGTCGAAGAAGTGGATCGTCCGGTCGTCGGTGAACGCGATCGCCTGGGTCGCGTCGAGCGCGGCCGAGGCCACGACCGAGGTGCTCCATGGGACGGAGAGCTCGCGGATCTCCCCGTCGTGCACGAGCCGCGCCGAGTAGACGGGGGGCAGGGGCTCCGCGTTTGCGTCGACGTCGTACGTGTAGGGGTAGCCGAGGATGAGGACCGCGCCCGCGTCGAGCGCGACGACGCGCTCGATCAGGAACTCCAGGTCGAGCCCCCGGGCCAGCTCGTCGCACGGCTCGCGCCAGCCCGCGCGGATGACGAGCTCCATTCCGTCCTGGACGGTCGTCCACCGCCGTCCGTCTCCGAGCGGCGTGCCGACGCACAGCGGCGGCCAGGGCGCCGTATCGTCCCAGACGCGCGACGAGAGGTCGAAGCGCTGCATACGTCCGTCCTCGCACGTGCGCTCGAGCGTTCCGTCCGGGCCCGCGCCATCCGTCGTCCCGGGACAGCCTGGGCCCGAGCTGGTCCAGACGCCGTCCTCGAGGACCTCGACCTCGCCCTGGTCCAGTCGCGCGTCGTACGGGTCGATGCCCAAGAGCGCGAACGCCACGACGCCCGCCGCGGCCAGCGGCAGCGCGAAACCGAGCGCGGACCATCCGAACGTGCGCATCGTCGCCGCACTATCGACGACGAGCGCGCGGCGCGGACATGGGGTGACGGACGACGGCGCTAAGCGCGCTCGCCCTCGGGCGCGGGGGGCGTGAGCGCCTCGGCGCCGAGCAGGACGAGCGCGATCCACACGAGGTCGGCGAGCAAGAGGTGCACGAGCTGCATCCACGTCGGCGCGAGGAGCACGAGGTTCACCAGGCCGCCGAGGACCTGGAGGAAGAACAGCCCGACGAGCGCGATGGCGAGCCGGCGCGCGCGCGGCGCGCGGCGACCGACGACGACCGCGACGACGGTGACGAGCACGCTCACGCCGATCGCGGCGAGCGGGTGCCAGATGCGCAGCCGGATCAGGAAGTGCGCCGTCGGCGAGAGATCCTGCGCGACGCCCTCGGCGAGGCTCGTCGCAGGGAACAGCGTGTCGCCCAGCGCGGTGACCGCGCCGGTCGTCGCGACGCCGAGGGTCGCGAGCAGGGCGGCGATCACCCACAGGCCCAGTGGCCGCCACGCGAGGCGCGGCGCGTCCGGTGCGGCGGCGCGGGCGGCGAGCGTCAGGCTCCCGACCAAGAGAAACGTGTTGACGAGGTGCGCGGCCACCCAGACCGCGCGCGCGGGGCTGCGATCGCCCGCGACGTACTCGAGCAGCACGAGGCCGGCGCCGATCGCCGACTCCGTGATCATGAACAGCAGCGAGAGCGCGGCGGGCGCGCGCATCGGGTGGCCCTTGGGCCGGCGCGCGAACGCCGCGACGGTGAGCGCCACGACGAGCAGGAACGCGACGCCGCTCGTGAGGCGGTGTGTCAGCTCGATCGCGGTCTCGATCGTCTCGGGTCGCGGGACGACCTCGCCGTTGCAGGTCGGCCAGTGCGAGCCGCACCCCGCCCCCGAGCCGGTCGCTCGCACGAGCGCGCCCCAGAGGATCACGAACAGGGTGAAGGCGGTGACGCCCCAGGCGAAGCGGCGCATCGGCACGCGGGGAGGTAGTTCTACGGGCTCGTGTTATCAAGGTCATCCATGCGTGTGCACGGCATCGTCGCGGCGATCCCGCTCTCGGGGGCGGCCATCGCGCTCCTCGAGCTGACGCGGCTGCCCGCGGCGGCGCTCGCGCCGGACCGCCTGCTCGCCGCGCTCGCGCAGCTCGCGCGCGCGACGTTCACGACGTTCGCGGTCCCCGCGCTCCTCGTGGTCGCGACCGCGCTCGTGCTCTCGGAGCGCACGCGCCCGCGCCTGCGCGACGGCGCGCTCGCCGCGCTCGGAATCGCGCAGGTCGCGTGCGCGCGCGAGGTGCTGATCGAGTACCCCGCGTTCGCGAGCAGCCTGCCGGTGACCGCCGCGCTCGCGCTCCTGGGCGCGGCGGCCGCGGCCGGGCACGTCGGGCTCGCCCATCCGTCGCGCGCGGGCCGTGGGATCGGGGTCGCGCTCGTGCTCACGTCGTTGATCGTCGCGCGCGCGCACTACGCGCTCTACGTCGGGCTGTATCCGACGCTGCACCTCGCGACCTTGCAGCTCTGCTTCGTGGGCTGCGTGCTCGGCGCGGGGCTCGCGCTCGGCGCGCGCGAGCCCGAGCGCGCGCCCGGGCTGCGCGTCACCGCGGGCGCCGCCGCCGCGCTCGTCGCCCTCGCCCTCGTCGAGCTGCCGGCGAGCGCGTGGGCGCGCCCGATGGTCACCGCCTACACCGAGCTCGGCCGCGCCGCGGGCGTCGCCGCGGCGCTCGCGCGCGACGGCGAGCACCTCGTGCCGACGGCGCCGCCGCCCGCGCGCACGAGCGCGCTCTTCGCGCCCGACGAGGACGCCGAGGCGCGGTTCGCGGCGGCGTCCGGGCTGCCGCCGCTCGACGTCGCGCTCGCGGACTACGACGTCTTGCTCGTCCTCGCCGACGCGACGCGGTTCGATCGCACCTCCCTCGCCGACGACGCGCCGCCGACGACGCCGCGCCTGCGCGCGCTCGTGCAGGCCGGCGCGCACGTCCACACGCGCGCGCGCGCCCCCTCGAACGGCACGTTCCCCTCGCTCTCCGCGATGCTCTCGATGCGCCCGCTCATGTTCACGGACGTGGACCTCGAGCCGCGCTTCTGGCGCGGGACGCTGCGCGCGGAGCGCCCGAGCGCGCCCGAGGTGCTGCGCGACGCGGGGCGCGAGACGTTCTGGGTCGGCCACGACCACGAGCGCTGCTTCAGCGAGCACGGCCGCGGGCTCGAGCGCGGGTTCGACCGGCGCGTGCTCGTCGAGGAGCGCCGCGACGCGCCGCCGCGCGACGTCGACGCCGAGATCGCGGACGAGGCGGTCCGCGCGCTCCGCGCCGCGCGCGGCCGCTTCTTCGGGCTCGTGTTCTTCGTCGGCCCGCACGACCCCTACCACGGCGGCTACGACGCGGAGCTCGCGCGCTTCGATCGCGCGCTCGGTCGCGTGCTCGACGCGGTCGACCTCTCGCGCACGATCGTGATCGTCACGAGCGATCACGGCGAGGCGTTCGGCGAGCACGGCCACTCGCACCACCTGACGAGCGTGTTCGCCGAGCAGGTCCACGTGCCGCTCGTGACGTGGATCGGGGGCCGCCGCGGCGCGCGCCACGACGCGCCGACGTCGACGGCGTACCTCTTCCCGTGGCTGCTCCTCGCGGGCGGTGAGCGCGAGCAGGCGGCCGCCCGGGCGGTCCTGCGCGAGGACGTCGGCCCGATGCTGCGC
Organism: Sandaracinaceae bacterium; assembly: GCA_019637095.1. Classification (GTDB taxonomy): domain Bacteria; phylum Myxococcota_A; class Polyangia; order Polyangiales; family Sandaracinaceae; genus JACKEC01. The sequence continues at coordinate 20,262 of JAHBWG010000076.1, forward strand.
GCGCTCGATGGCGCGGTGGTCAGCGAGATGATCGGCCCCGATCGCCAGGAGGTCGCGCTCGCCTGGCACGACACGACCGTCGTCTACGACGTGCTCGCGGAGCTGCCGCGCCTGTTCGACCCGCGCGTCGACCCGGGCGAGCTCCGCGACCTGCGCGAAGAGGACGAGGCGCGCGTGGAGCGCGTCCTGCCGCTGCTCGCGCGCTATCGCAGCCTGCGCTTCGAAGGGCGCCGGTTCCGCTTCGTCATGGAGGGCTCGCCGTGAAGACCGTCGCCAAGATCTTCTTCCAGGGTCTGCTCGTGTTCGTGCCCCTCGTCGGCACCGTCGCGCTCGTGTCGTGGGTCTTGATCACGCTCGACTCGCTCATCCCGCTCGACGTGCCGTTCGCGGGGCTCGGGCTCGTGCTGCTCGTGATCTTCACGCTCGGGTTGCTCGCGAGCAACGTCGTCGGCCGCACGGCGCTCGGGTGGCTCGAGCGCGGGCTCGAGTCGGTGCCGCTCGTGAAGATCGTGTACCGCTCGATCAAGGATCTGCTCGGGGCGTTCGTCGGCGACGCGCGCTCGTTCGACAAGCCGGCGATGGTGCGCGTGAGCGACGACGTGCGCGTGTTCGGCTTCGTCACGTGCGACCGGTTCGAGGACCCGCGCCTGGCCGGTCACGTCGCGGTGTACCTGCCGCAGTCCTACAACTTCGCGGGCAACCTGATGATCGTGCCCGAGGAGCGCGTCGAGCCGGTCGACGCGGACAGCGCGCAGTTCATGGCGTTCATCGTCTCGGGCGGCGTCGCGCGGATGAGCGCCGCGCGCACCGCCATCGACAGCCAGCTCCCCCTGCTGCGCTCGCGCTGAGCGCGCGGGTATACTGGGGCCGTGGACTCGGCGCTGCGTGCACGGCTCGAGGCGGTCCTCGGGGCGTACCCCGGGCTCGTCGCGGCGTGGGTCTTCGGGAGCGTCGCGCGCGGCGACGAACGGGCCGACAGCGACGTCGACGTCGCCGTGCTCCTCGGCCGGGGCGATCGGCCGCAGCGCCTCTCGGACCTCCCGCTCGACCTCGAGGCGGCGCTCGCCGAGGCGGTCGGGCGCGAGGTGGATCTCGTCGCGCTCGACTGGGCACCCGTGGACCTGATCCACCGGGTCCTCCGGGACGGAGTGCTCGTGCTCGAGCGCGACAAGGGCGCGCGGATCCGCTTCGAGGTCGACGCCCGCAACCGGTACTTCGATCTGCTCCCGGTCTTGCGGGAGTACCGGCGGACGGCGCCGTGACCGACGCGGACCTCGTCGCGAAGAAGCTCGCCTTCGTAGAGACGTGCGTGCGCGAGCTGCGGACGCTCGCCCGAGTCGACGTCATCGAGCACGATCTGCGCGAGCGACGCTTCGTCGAGCACACCCTCCAGATCGCGATCCAGGCGTGCCAGGACGTCGCGTCGCACATCGTGTCGGACGAGCGGCTCGGGGAGCCGCGGACGAACCAGGCGTTGTTCGGCGCGCTCGAGGAGGCGGGGTGGATCGACGCGCCTCTCGCCCTCTCCCTGCGGCGGGCCGTGGGGCTGCGCAACATCCTGGTGCACGGGTACTCTGCGGTCGATCCTGCGGTCGTCCGCGACGTCGTCGAGCACCACCTCGACGACCTGCTCGCGTTCGTCGAGGCCGTGCGGGCGGGATCGACCGCCGTGACCGAGGATCAGTAGCGCTCGCAGACGTACGCCTGCGCGGTGTCGCAGCTCGCGTCGTACCAGCGGCCCATCTCGCGGGCGCGCGCGACGGTGCAGCGCGGGGCGGCGTTGCTGTCCGGTTTGTCGCTCTCCCAGCCGGTGTAGCGGCCGTCGACGGCGGAGCCGCCGAGGACGCCCGCCCAGAAGTCGGCGCCGTCGGCCCAGCGCCAGCGGCCGCTGCCGTCGCCCTCGACGCGGCCGCCGAGGAAGTGGTCGCCGATGCCGCCGGCCGCCGACGCGGTGGCGAAGAGGAACTCGTTCTCCGCCGCCGTGTCGACGCGGACCATGCGCATGCCCGCGGCGATGCACGCGTCGCGGGCGGCGGCCCACGCGACGCGCGCGGAGCAGAACATGTAGCCGTGCCCGCCGAACGCCACGCCGCGGCAGCCGGTCGGGCAGGGCACGTCGTCGATCCCGCCGGAGCAATCGTTGTCGAGCCCGTCGCAGGTCTCGCGCGAGTCGGGGTAGACGACGTGCGATCCGTCGTCGCAGTCGCCGCCGCGATCGAGCGCGCCGTCGGGGCGGCTGCACGCGACGATGGTGTTGGTGTCCGAGCCCCAGCCGTCGCCGTCGAGGTCGCGGTGGTAGCGCGTGCCGTCGGTCGCGTCCTCGTCGATGCGCCCGTCGCAGTCGTCGTCGCGCCCGTTGCAGCGCTCGGGCATCGGCGTGCAGTCGGCCGCGTCGAACGGCGTCTGCGCGTCGGCCTCGGCGGGCGTCGCGTCGAGCGGCGCGCTCGCGTCGCGCGGGCCGCCGCCGGCGTCGGAGCCGCGCGGGTCGGGATCGGGCGCGCCCTGCGCGCAGGCGCAGAGCAAGAGGGCGGCGAGGGTACGGCGGAGCCCGGGCACGAGCCTCATGGTGCCACCGCTCCGCGAAATATCGACCCCGGACGCGCCGTAAGGACCGCCGCACTCGACGACAACGAAGGAGCCATGCCCGTGACGACCCGCTCGATCCTCTTCGCCCTCGCCCTCGCCGCCGTCCCCTCGCTCGCCCTCGCGCAGGCGCCCGACCGCGTCGCGTTCGGCCACGACGTCCGCGTCGGCGCGCACGAGCTGGTCGGTGACGCCGTCTCGTTCGGCGGCGACACCGTCGTCGACGGCGTCGTCGAGGGCGACGCCGTCGCGTTCGGCGGCTCGGTCATCCTGCGCGGCGGCGCGGACGTGCGCGGAGACGCGGTCGCGTTCGGCGGCCAGGTGCGCGACGAGCGCGCGGCCGACGGGGCGGTCGGGCCCGCGGCGCCGGTGATCGTGCCCGCGCGCGAGCCGGGCTTCTTCGAGGGGCTGTGGGCCTTCCTCGGCGAGACGGCGCGCAGCGCGGTGCTGCACGCGCTGCTCTTCCTGCTCGGCCTGTTGATGATCGGCGCGGGCCGCGAGCGGCTGCGCGTCCTGCAGGCCGCGATGGTCGAGGACGGCGTGAAGACGGCGGGCGCCGGCCTCGTCGGCTACGTCGCCGCGATCGCCGCCATCGTCTTGTTCGCGCTCACCGTCATCGGCATCCCGGCCGCGATCGTCGTCGGCCTCGCGCTGCCGCTCGCGACCTACGTCGGGCTCGCCGCCGCCGCGACGGTCCTCGGCGCCGCGCTCCCGATCCCGCAGCTGCGTGGCAAGGAGATCCATCAGCTCGCCGCCGGCGTCGCGGTGTTGTTCCTCGCCTCGCTCGTGCCGGTGGCCGGCGGGATCTTCACCGCGGCGGTCGCGTGCCTCGGCCTCGGCGCGCTGCTCCGCACGCGCCTCGCCACGACGCCCCACGAGACCGCGACCCCCGCGGGCCCCTACCGCACGCCCGCCGCCCTCTGAGCCGCGTGCGGAGGTTGCAACGCTCTACCACTCGTCTCGGGGCGCGCGGCTGGAGATGGTCGCCGGCCGTAGGCGGACGGGCACCAGGGGCGACGGCTGCGGAATCCTCAGACTCATCCGTCGATAGATGGGGGAACGAGTCAGTCACCGTCGTCGGCTCAGAGCAGAGAGTTAACCCGTTCGGGTTAAGTCGTTCGGGCTAACCCAGGCAGGGGGCCAGTCCGCGTCCCGCCCGCGCCTTGACTCCTAAGTGAACGCACCATACGATCGCAGCGTGCCCCCCCCCCGGCGAAATCAGAACGAGTTGCGTTACGTTCCAGTGGTCTGAGCGCGTGCGCTGGCCTCACAGCACTCGTACCGATACTCATCGGGTGTGCTGCGGGCGAATCCTCTAGCTTGGGCGAGGCCGTCGTATCCCACTCCGAGCCGACGTTAGTCCGTGACGAGCATCATGCGGAGATTGGCGTAGACGGCCGCGGTGTGAGCTACGCCCGCCCCCTACGTGAGATCGCAGGGGCGTGGAGTCACACCGAGTTGACGACCGGCGAGGATCTCCCTGAGGCGCGCGGCTTCGAGGCGATCCAGCCGGAGCGAGATGATCCCGCCGAATCGGACCGATCCGCACGCCTCGCGGATACACGCTTGTTCGGTTACCTCGATACCTCGAGGCGCGTGCGGGTCGTGATCGAGCTCGATCTCCCTGGCTGTGCGGTTCGAGACCTGCGGCGCGAGCACGCCGCAGCGGGCGCCTTTCAGGCTGCTCTTGGGAGCTGCGTCGACACCAATGAGCGTGAAAGCCTCGCCCCCTTCGCACGGTGGCTCGAGGGGAGAGGTGCAACTGACGTCGTGCTGCTTGGGCTCAACCCGTCGATAGCGGCTACTGTCGATGGCAACACCCTGCGAGCGCTGACCGTCTCGGAGCAGGTCGCTCGTGTCCACTACGACGAGCGTGAGGCCGGGCTGTTGGGATACTCAGGAATCGAAGTCCGGGCGGCGCTCCGTACGCAGACGTTCATCGACGCTGGTCTTAACGGGGGTTCTGGAGGTCGTGCAGGTGGGAGTCAGCGACTCGGCGTCCTCGAGCTCAACGACGGGACGAACTTCCCGAACGTTGCGCACGCGGGCTTCGCTGTCCCCGTGCTTGGTCTCAGTCGGTTCGTCGCGAACCGCGACTGTCGATCTGGCAACTGCGTGAACACGAGTTCTACCGGTATCGACAATCACGGAACGAGAGTCGCGCGCGTCCTTGCCGGCTCCATTGAACTGGGTACGGACCCGAACATCACCGACCCGTTCGAGCGCACACGTCGAAGCGGCGGGGCGCAACTTGGAACTCTCTACTACTACTCAGTCGCCAACACGTGCAGCAGTTGGCGCGCCGCCGTGCAGCGAGCAGTGCTGGACGGCATCGACGTCCTCAACATCTCTGCGTTCATCACTGATTCGGGTACGATTGGTACCGCACCATGCTGGACCAATGGCAGCTGCGGCGGGCTCTCGGGAGACCTGTTCTCTGCCGCAGAAGCGGGCACGCTCGTGGTAGCTGGGATGGGGAACGATGGAGACCCTGGCTTGAACGCCTGTAACGCCAAGTATCCCGCGCGTCACCGCGACGTGTTTGCGGTGGGTGGTATCAACACCGACTTTCATACGGTCAACTACGATACGTCGTTGATTGCCAATGCGTCCTCGCGCGGGGGAGTCGACACGCGACTGTGGACCGGGACGATGATTCAGCGAGCCCAGGCGGTAGCTGACATTGCCACACCGATGCGCTACCGCTACTTCTATCAGTCTCCTCCTTTCGGCTACGATTCAGCGAACTGGTCCGGGACTTCACTGGCGGCTCCGGCTGCCGCCGCTGCGCTGGCGATGCTACGACAGCAGTTCGCCTCGATCGGTTGGCCGAACAGCGACGCTCGACTTCTGCATGTCCACGGCTTGCTCATGGGTGATTCGTACCACGCAGACCTCGGTTTTGACGAGCCGCGTGGGCTCGACCGGAGGAGCGGGTCCGGGCGCGCTCACTTCCACTACCCGTACAGTCCATCACTCGTTTGGCCTTGGGGGTGGGGGTGGCACATCTTCGACATCGGGCCGGGGCAATCAGTGGAGTTCCCAATCGGTGGCGGGGGGCCGCTGAGCTCGAGTATTCGGCAGTGGAAGGGCGCGATGCTCTGGCGAGAGGTCTACGATGCGTCGGCTCCTGATATCGTTTTCGAGGTGCGGGATCATTGCCCATCGGGCGGAGGCGGGCCGGTGGTCATCGCGAGCGACTGGTCCTACGATTACCACAAGCGCATCGAGCTCGGTCAAGGGCTCATAACGAATCGGTGTCTGCACTACCGTGTGCGTGTGCTTAGTATGGCTGGAGCCAACACACGTCGAGTGTACGTCGCACAGTACTTCCATTCAGGTGACCCCGTCAATCACTGAGTATCCACCCTCGGAGCCGGTAATGCGATTTCTATCGACAGCAGCAGGAACGCTCGTCCTGGGTTTGCTCCTCGCGGGTTTGTTCCTCGCGCGCATGTGCGAAGGGGGCGGCGAGAGCGGCCGGGACGGGGAGGCGGGCGGCTGCGCCACGCTCGATCTGGCTTCGTGCCAGGCGGCGACGAGCTGCGATGCCATCGTCGGCTACGACGTGACGCAGGAGTCGGGTGCGGGGCAGCTATGCTACCACTTCGCTCGGGCACCGGAAGCCGAGCCGATCCTCGTCCAGTGCGTTCCGCGCGCGGGTCACGCGGGTAACCTCCTGGAGGGCCTCGCCGTGGACCCGGAGCGCGGGAGGTGCCTGCTGTTTCCGAGCTCGTCGGACATCCCGGCCGATTGGGCCGTCTGCGGCGACGTGATGCCGTCGTGCAGCGGCGAGTAGGCGTCGCGGCGGAGGCGCCTTGCGCGCCGATTCGACCTACGAGCGAGCAAGCAAGGGTACGGCCGCCTCGCACGGGAGCGGGCGACCCCTTGACAGCCGCGCGTGGAGGGCCCATTTCGGGGCCGCATGACGGCCACCACGCATCGCTTCGAGGCGGAGGTCGAGCAGGTCCTCCGCCTCGTCATCGAGTCGCTCTACAGCAACCGCGAGGTCTTCCTCCGCGAGCTCGTCTCGAACGCGGCGGACGCGCTCGACAAGCTCCGGTTCGCCGCGGTCACCGACCCGAGCCTCGTCCCGGAGGGCACGTCGCTCGCGATCCGGCTCGTCCCCGACCGCGAGGCGGGCACGCTGACCGTGTGGGACGACGGGATCGGGATGAGCCGCGAGGAGCTCGTCGAGCACCTCGGCACCATCGCGAAGAGCGGCACGCGCGAGCTCGCGCAGAAGCTCGCGGAGGCCAAGGAGTCGGGCGACCTGTCGCTGATCGGGCAGTTCGGCGTCGGCTTCTACAGCGCCTACCTGGTCGCCGACCGCGTCGAGGTGGTGAGCCGCAAGGCCGGTACCGGCGAGGCGCACCGCTGGACGAGCGACGCGAAGGGGACGTTCACCGTCGAGGCGGCGGAGCGCGACACGCACGGGACGAGCGTGATCCTGCACCTTGCGGAGGCGCACCGCGAGTACCTCGACCCGGTGCGGCTGCGCGGCCTGGTCGAGCGCTACTCGGACTACCTGAGCTGGCCGGTCGAGCTGCGCACCACGAAGAAGCAGGGCGACGACTACGTCGAGGCGTTCGAGAAGATCAACCAGTCGAGCGCGCTCTGGCAGCGGCCGCGCGCGCAGATCGAGGACGACAAGGCGCGCGAGCTCTACCGGCACCTGACGAGCGACTTCGACGAGCCGCTCGCGTGGCGCCACTTCCGGGTGGAGGGCACGCAGCTCTTCAGCGGGATGCTCTTCGTGCCGCGGCACGCGCCGTGGACGATGTGGCAGCCGGAGGCCAAGCACGGCGTGCGGCTCTACGTGAAGCGCGTGTTCATCATGGACGACGCGGCCGAGCTGCTCCCGTCGTGGCTGCGCTTCGTGCGCGGCGTCGTCGACAGCGAGGACCTGCCGCTCAACGTGAGCCGCGAGCTGCTGCAGGACTCGCGCGTCGTCACGACGATCAAGAAGCAGCTCGTGAAGCAGACGCTAGACATGCTCGAGGAGCTCGCGAAGGAGCGGCCCGACGACTACGCGACGTTCTGGGCCGCGTTCGGCCCGGTGCTCAAGGAGGCGCTCCACGCGGAGCCCTCGCGCGCGGCGGAGCTCGCGCCGCTCTTGCGCTTCCACTCCTCCGAGACCGAAGGGCCCACGTCGCTCGCCGAGGCCAAGGCGCGGATGAAGGAGGGGCAGCCCGCGCTCTACTACGTGCTCGGCGAGTCGCTCGCGCAGGCGCAGCACAGCCCGCACATCGAGGCGCTGCGCAAGAAGGGCTACGAGGTGCTCTACCTCGTCGATCCCGTCGATCCGTTCGCGATCGGCGCGCTCACCGAGTACGACGGGACGCCGCTCGAGTCGGCCTCCGACGCGAAGCCCGGCGAGGGCGACGAGGCGCCCGACGAGGATCGCGGCGCGGCGCTCGGCGACCTGCGCTCGCGCTTCCGCACCAAGCTCCAGGACGAGGTGAGCGAGGTGCGCCTGAGCGCGCGCTTGGTCGACTCGCCCGTCTGCTTGGTGATGCCGCCCGGCGGCCTGCCGCCGCACTTCGAGCGGCTGCTCCGCGCGACGCAGAAGGACCTGCCCAAGCAGAAGCGCATCCTCGAGCTCAACCCGAGCCACCCGGTGATCGAGAACCTCCGGCGCCTGCTCGCGGAGGGCAAGGCGGTGGAGCGCGTCGACGAGTGGATCGCGCTGCTCTACGACCAGGCGAAGATCGCCGAGGGGACGGCGCTCGACGACCCGGCCGCGTTCACGCGGCGCGTGACCGCGCTGCTGAAGGACGCGACCGAGCGCATGGCCGGCGGCTGAAGGTCTGGAGGGCGCGCGGCGTTTGAACCGCCATGCGGCGCGTGACAGGCTCCGCCGACTCTTGCCAGGGGAGCCGATGGCCAACTCGAGCAGCTTTTCGCCGAAGTACCCGAACCTCATCGCGATCTACGAGCACAGCGTCGCGACGTTCGCCGACCGGCCGCTGTTCGGCGTGAAGCAGGGCGGCGAGTGGCGGTGGATGACCTACCGCGAGTTCGGCAAGCAGACCGACGAGCTCCGCGGCGGCCTCGCGGCGCTCGGCGTCGGCGAGGACGACGTCGTCGCGATGATCGCGAACAACCGGCCGGAGTGGGCCATCGCGGCGTACGCGACGTACGGGCTCGCGGCGCGCTACGCGCCCATGTACGAGTCGCAGCAGGCCAAGGAGTGGAAGTACATCCTCGAGGACTCCGGTGCGAAGGTGCTCTTCGTCGCCAACGAGGAGATCCTGCGTCAGGTGAAGGCGTTCGGGTCGGAGGTCTCGACGCTCGAGCACGTCGTCTTGCTTGGCGAGAGCCCGGAGGCGGAGCTCACCTTCGACGCCGTGCGCGAGAAGGGGCGCCAGGCGCCGGCGAAGCTGCGCCACCCCGACGGCGAGCACATCGCCGGCTTCATCTACACCTCGGGCACGACGGGCAACCCCAAGGGCGTGCTGTTGAGCCACGCGAACCTCGCGAGCAACGTGAGCGCGATGCACGAGGTCTTCCCGATGAGCCCGGAGGACCGCTCGCTCTCGTTCCTGCCGTGGGCGCATTCGTTCGGGCAGACGGTCGAGCTCCACGGCCTCTTCTCGATGGGCGCCTCGATGGGCATCGCCGAGTCCGTCCCGAAGATCGTCGAGAACCTCGGCGAGGTGCGGCCGACGCTCCTCTTCAGCGTCCCGCGCATCTTCAACAAGATCCACGACGGCGTCCTCAAGAAGGTCGAGGAGGACGGGGGCCTCAAGAAGACGCTCTTCTTCGCGACGCTCGAGACGGCCAAGAAGAAGAAGGCGCTCGCCGAGCAGCACCAGCGCAGCGGTCTGCTCGACCTCAAGCACCGCATCCTCGACAAGCTCGTCGCCTCGAAGATCCGCGCGCGCTTCGGCGGGCGGCTCAAGTACGCGTTCAGCGGCGGCGCCGCGATCAGCAAGGAGGTCGCCGAGTTCATCGATGCGCTCGGGATCACCGTCTACGAGGGCTACGGGCTCACCGAGACCTCGCCGATCGCCACCGCGAACTGGCCAGGCGCGCGCAAGATCGGCTCGGTCGGCAAGACCATCCCGGGCGTGCGCGTCGAGATCGACCGCGCGGTCACCGAGGATCCGAAGCACGGCGAGATCGTGGTGTTCGGGCACAACGTGATGAAGGGCTACCACCGGCTGCCCGAGGCCGACGCGGAGGTGTTCGTCGAGGGCGGCGGCTTCCGCACCGGCGACATGGGCTACCTCGACGAGGACGGCTTTCTCTACATCACCGGCCGCATCAAGGAGCAGTTCAAGCTCGAGAACGGCAAGTACGTCGTCCCGAGCCCGCTCGAGGAGCAGCTCCAGCTCTCGCCGTACGTCACGCAGGCGTTCGTCGACGGGACCAACCGCCCGTTCAACGTCGCGCTGATCGTGCCCGACGCGGCCGCGCTCACGAAGTGGGCGGCGGAGAACGGGATCTCGGGCGACCTCGGCGCGCTGTGCGAGCACGAGCGCGTGCACGCGCTGATGCGCGAGCAGATCGACCGCTACTCGGGCGAGTTCAAGCAGTTCGAGAAGATCATGCGCTTCGCCGTGATCCCGGAGGAGTTCACCGTCGAGAACGGGCTGCTCACGCCGAAGATGAGCGTGAAGCGGCGCAAGGTGATGGAGCGCTACGGCGACCGCATCGCGGCGCTCTACGCCTGAGCTGCGGTGCTCTGGCGGCTCTACGAGCGGTGGCGCGGGCGGCTCCCGCCGTACGTCGGCGCGCTCGAGCTGCCGGGGCCCGTGCTCGACCACTTCCGGCGGCGCGGCCTGCGCGACGCGTGGGAGACGCTGCCGCGCGGGGACTGGGTGATCGAGGTGCTGGTGCGCGCGCGGGTCGAGCCGAGCGCGCTCGACGAGGTCGTCGCGCTGCTCCGCGAGGCCGGCGCGGGCTGGACCGCGCGCGTGGACTGGGGCGCGCTCGCGCGGCGCGAGGACGGGCCACTCGAGGCGACGCTCCACCCGCTCCTGTGCGCGTACGCCGCGGTCGCGGAGGCGGAGCCCGAGGTGGTCGCCGCACGCGCGGTGATCCGCGAGGTGCGCCCGCGCTCGCGAGAGGTCGCGCTCGTCGAGCTCGACCGCTACGACCGGTGCTACGCGCGGGTCCAGGCCGAGCTCGCCGACCGGCTGCGCGCGCGGATCCCGTTCGAGGTGGTCGAGCGCGCGCTCGGCGCGAGCGCGCGGCGCTCCGCCTATCGATGAGCCGCGAGGCGCGCAGACCTCCTCGAAGGGCGTTATCCTCGGGCATGCGCAACGTCCTGTGCGTCGTCGGGATCGTGGGGTTGACCGCGTGCGGCGGAGGCGACGACGCCGCCGAGCCGGAGCACGCGAGCACCGCGGGCGGCGAGGACGCCTCCAACCAGAACGCCCCGCCGCCGGAGGCGTACGCGACGCCGAGCCCGCTGCGCGGCTTCGGGGACGAGCCGGCGCGCTCGCGCACGAGCCACGAGCAGCCGCTGATGGCGTGCGGCCCCGCCGACTCCTACCGGCGGGTCGCTGAGCACCAGTGCGCGGACGGGCGCGCCCCGCTCGGCGGCGACCCCGGCCTCGGCGCGCAGGCGCGCGTCGGCAACGTCGGGCCCAACGCCACGGGCCACATCATCGACCTCTATCGCGTGCCGTGCCCCGAGGGCGACGTGGAGATCTACGTCGACATGTACGGGTGCCCCGAGATGCAGCGGTTCCTCGTCCCGTGAGCGAGCTCGACGCGCCCGAGGACGCGCCGCTCGCCGAGCGGCCCGCGCCCGCGATGGGGCCGCTCTTGCGCGGGTCCGCGACGGTGCTGTTCATCCTGGTGGCCTCGTGCATCGGCGGCGGGCTCGTCGGCTGGGTGCGCGGCCTCCTCACGCCCGAGCCCGTGCCCGACGAGGTCGTCGCGGTGCGCCCGACGCCGAGCGTGGTGCTCGCGGTGCGCGAGCTCGCGCGGCTCGAGACGACCGCGTTCCACGTCGAGCGCGTGATCGACATGACGGCGACGCAGCGGCGGCTGTTCGGGCTGATCGAGGCGGAGGACTCGATCCTCCTCGTCGCGGTCGCCGACGTGGTCGCGGGCGTCGACCTCTCGCGCGTCTCGGAGCGCGACGTCGTGATCGAGGGCGGCCGCGTGACGATCACGCTGCCCGCGCCGGAGATCTTCACGGTCGCGCTCGACGGGCAGCGGACGTACGTCTACCGGCGCGACACGGACGCGCTCGCGCGCCGCAACGAGAGCCTCGAGACGCGCGCGCGCCGCGAGGCGGAGCGCACGCTGCGCGCGGCGGCGCTCGAGGCGGGCATCGAGGAGCGCGCGCGGCAGGGCGCGGAGCGCAGCCTCGGCGCGCTCGTGCGCGCGCTCGGCTACGCGGAGGTCGAGCTCCGCTTCCGCGAGCCTGCGCCCGAGGCGCCGGCCGCCGCGCGGTGAAGGTCTGCGAGGTGGGTCCAGCCGCGAGGCGACGCGAGGAGTCGTGCGAGGAGCTCGGCGAGCCGCGGCAACGCCGCGGATGGGCCCACATCGGCCGCGGGCGACGGGAGATCCATCGACCGACCTCGAGCCCTCACGACGTCGCCCACGCCGTCAGCGATGCGGCGACCACGCCTGACCAGGCGTCCTCGGAGCTGCCCTCCCATCGCCACTTCCCCCCGTCGCGGACGAGGAAGCGGGCGTCGCCGTCGCGGCGCAGCTCGATGCGCGCCGCGTCCGCCGGCGTGACCACCAGCGCGCGCCGCAGGCGGTGCGGCGAGGCGCGGAGCACCGCGTCGAGCGCCGCCGCGAGCTGCGCGGCGCCGACGGGGTCGGCGCGGTCAGCGCGATTTGCGTCATGCAGTGCCTGTTCGAAGCCGAGCGTCAGCGGATCCATCGCCGCCATCGTATCACGCGCGGGCGATCGCTCCCGCCCGCCGGCGCCCGAGACGGACCTGCTGCCTCCGCGCCGGAGGCGCCGTCGTTGCCGCGCGATCGCGCTCGTGCCATCCTCCCCGTCGATCCGGCCTCCCGTCCCGCCAGTGCGCACGGGGCCGAGCTCGAGCGTGCGCGTCGGGACGAGGCGCGCGCGGGTGCACGAGCGGCCCCGCACGAGCGTCGTGCCCGTCTGCTGCGAGCCGAGAGGAAGTGGCCGATGAGCAAGTCGTTGAGCCTTCACGACGCCGCCGCGATCGAGCGGCTGCGGGCCGCCGCGATCGACTTCGGGCGGCGGTGGGCGCGGGAGGTCGTCTCCTCGCTGCACGGGGCCGGGCGGCGCGCCTCGGGCGGCTGGCCCGGGACCCTCAGCGAGGCGCGCTCCTACGCGGCGCCGCTCCTGCGCGACACTGCGTTCGAAGCGCCGAGCGACGCGCGCGAGGAGGTCGCGCGCGTGCTCTATGCGGCCGCGCGAACGGACTGGCTCGGCCGGCGCGACGCGAACCGCGACGATGACGGTCTCGACGAGCTCGCGGTCGCGCCGCGCCGGCGGGCTCACTGATGTCGGGCTGCAACGCGATCCTGCCGACCCGCCCGCCCACGACCTGCGGCGCGCAGCGCTACCGTTGCGGGGGGTGCGGCGCGGTCGGGTGCGCCGCGGACCCGACGTGCCCGCGGCACAACTTCACGGGGACCCTCGCGCACCCCAAGTGCCACCGGTGCGGCGCGAGCCGCCGCGTCGCGGTCTGAGCGCGCGCACGAGGGCGGCGGCGCCCGGCCGCCCCGCTTCAGCGCGCGCGGAGCCAGTCGAGGAGCCACTCGAGCGACCGCGTGCGGGGGGCGTCGCTCGCGAGCAGCGCGGCGAGCGCGACCGGGTCGAAGGCGCGCACCTCGGCGACCTCCTCCGACTGCGGGACGTACGGCCCGTCGTGGGCGCCGCGATAGAGCACGAAGTGCTCGTAGTGCACGCCCGGCTCCGGCGCGAACGCGCCGAGGCGCTCGAGCGCGGCCTCGACGCCGAGCTCCTCCGCGAGCTCGCGCCGCGCGACCGCGTCGTACACCGCGTCGAGGTCGTCGTCGGGCCGCGTCGGGTCGGGGTAGTCGGGCTCCTCGACGTGCCCGGACGCTGCGACGTCCCACGCGCCCGGCCACGTGCGCTTGTCCTGGTGGCGGCGCTGCAAGACCACGCGGCCCGCCGAGTCGTACAAGACGACTTGCACGCTCCGATGCGGCAGGCGCGCGTCGTGGCACTCGGCGCGGCTGACCCAGCGCACGAAGCGGTTCTGGTCGTCGACCTCGGCGACGCGGGCGCTCATCGGGCGAGAGCATGCGTCAGGGCAGGCGCAGGAGCGAGCCGCTGTGAGTGAGCCGGTGCTCGTTGTGGAGGACCACGCCGCCCCGCGCGCCGAGCACGAGCTCGCCCCCCGCCTGGGCGAGCAGCCCGAACGCCGGCGGCACGCCGCCCGGGAACACGCAGCGCAGGAGCGGGACCCGCGTCGCGGTCTCGCCGGGCGCGGCGAGGCTCGGCGAGCCCTGCGGAGGCGACGGGTACACGTCGGCGGGCGCGACGCGGCACTCGACGCGCAGATCGGCGGCCCCGCGCGTCGTCGCTGGCGCGGGCGGTGCGCTCGCCGCGAGGTGCCTCGCGTGCCCCTCGTGCACCTCGTCGAACGTGAGGACGAGCCCCTCGGCCGTGGTCGAGGCGCGGCCCACCCACCGCGCGATCACCCGCTCGCCGTGACGGTCGAACGTGCGCTCGCCGCGCATGTAGGCCCCCGGCGAGGGACCGAACTGACCGACGCTCTCGCGGTCGACCTCGAGCGTGGCGCGTCCGTCCCGGCCGACGCGCAGCGCGACGCTCGTCCGATCTCGGCTCCACGCGAACGACTGCGAGCAGCTGCTCTCGCTGTGCGCCTCGACGCGCATCGCGACCTCGAGCGGCGGGCGCGGCGAGCGCACGGCGCGCTCCGCGGCGTCGGCGTGCGCGACCGCGGCGAGGCCGGCGAGCAGGGCGGGGGCGAGCGCGCGGAGCCTCACGCCCTCAGCCTACGCCATCGCGGCCTCCAGGCTACCCCGGGCACGACGGCGGACCGATCGCGTGGCAAGGTCCGTCTCGCCATGACCGAGCACTTCGACGTCCTCATCGTCGGCGCGGGGATCTCCGGGATCGGCGCGGCGCGCCACCTCGTGGAGCGCTGCCCGGGAAAGACGTACGCGATCCTCGAGGCGCGCGAGCGCATCGGCGGCACGTGGGATCTCTTCCGTTACCCGGGGATCCGCTCGGACTCGGACATGCACACCCTCGGCTTCCGGTTCAAGCCGTGGGTCGCCAAGCGCGCGATCGCGGACGGCGACTCGATCCTCGCCTACCTCGAGGAGACGGCGCGCGAGGAAGGCGTCGACCGGCACATCCGCTTCCAGCGCAAGGTGAGCCAGGCGTCGTGGTCGAGCGACGCGGCGCGCTGGACGGTGGAGGCGACGCGGGGCGACACCGGCGAGCTCGAGCGGCTGACCTGCAACTTCCTGTTCATGTGCAGCGGCTACTACGACTACGACCACGGGCACCGGCCCCACTTCGAGGGCGAGGAGCGCTTCGAGGGCCGGCTCGTCCACCCGCAGCACTGGCCCGAGGACCTCGACTACGCCGGCAAGCGCGTCGTCGTCATCGGCAGCGGCGCGACCGCGGTGACGCTCGTGCCCGCGATGGCCGAGACCGCGGCGCACGTCACGATGCTCCAGCGCACGCCCACGTACATCGCCACGCTGCCGTGGGAGGACGCGATCGGCAACGCGCTCAAGGAGCGCTTCCCCGCCGACGTCGCGTACGCGCTCACGCGCTGGAAGAACGTGCTCTTTGGGCTGGGCTTCTACACGCTCTCGCGCCGCGCGCCGAACCTGGTCCGCAAGCTGTTGCGCAAGGGCGTGGTCGAGCAGCTCCCCGAGGGCTTCGACGTCGACAAGCACTTCAACCCGCCGTACGGGCCGTGGGACCAGCGCCTCTGCCTCGCGCCGGACGGCGACTTCTTCGCGTCGATCCGCGAGGGCAAGGCCTCGATCGTCACCGATCACATCGAGACGTTCACCGAGCGCGGCATCCGGCTGCGCTCCGGCGACGAGCTCGAGGCGGACATCGTCGTGACGGCGACCGGGCTCGAGGTCCTCTTCCTCGGCGGCGTCGCGTTGAGCGTCGACGGACGGCGCATCGAGCCCGCCGAGCACATGACCTACAAGGCCATGATGCTGAGCGACGTGCCGAACCTCGCGCTCGCCGTCGGCTACACGAACGCGTCGTGGACGCTGAAGGCCGACCTGACGTCGGAGTACGTCTGCCGGCTGCTCTCGCACATGGAGGCCCGGGGCTATCGCGCGTGTACCCCGCGCAGCGATCCGAGCGTCGCCGAGGTCCCCTTCTTCGACTTCTCGAGCGGCTACGTCCAGCGCGCGCTGCCGCGCCTGCCCAAGCAGGGCGAGCGCGCCCCGTGGCGCGTGAAGCAGAACTACCTCTTCGACGTCTTCTATCTGCGCCACGGCGCGCTCGAGGACGGCGTGATGCAGTTCGCCTGACGCCCGCTCAGGGCGCCGCGATGACGTAGACGTCGCCGCCGATCTCGAGGCGCAGGGAGCCGTCGGCGAGCGGGAGCAGGCGCGGCTCGCCGGCCGGGTTGTCGAGGTGCGCGACCTCCTGCGCTCGATCCGTCACGTGCGAGACGATCAGCTGGGTCCAGAGCACGTCCTCGCGGCAGCTCCAGCTGAAGCTGCTGCACGAGCCGTCCGTCTCGTGGTCCACCAGGAGGTTCCAGAGCCCGCGCGCGGAGTGGCCCGCGTCGATCCAGGTGCTCGCGACCCGGCGCTCCTCTGCGCCGTCGGGGCCGAGCACGACCAGCTCCCATGCGTTTCGGTCACGCATGAACGCCACGCGCCCGCCCTCGAGCGAGCGAAGGCCCGTGACGCGGTCCTCGTTGACCGGCGTGAGCGCTCCGACCCCCTCGCCGCGGTAGAGCCGCTCGCCGACGATCGCGTACGTGCGCGCGCCCTGCGTCACGACCGCGGTCGCCGCGTCTTCGTTGGGGAGCGCGGAGCATGCGTCGCCGGAAGGATCGGCGCGGTCGAGGCGGCAGATCTGGCCGTACGGCGCCGCGCCGCCCTGCCCGAACACCGACGCGACGAGGACGATCGCGCCGTCCTCGGCGACGTCGAGCGCGTCGACGCGGAGCCCGTCGAACGGCTCCCCGAGGATCAGCGCGGCCACGAGCCGGTCGGTGATCTCCGTGGCCGCCGCGCCGTCCCACCGCACGAGGCCGTCCGTGAACGCGATGACGACGTCGTCATCGGCGCGCGAGGCGAGCGCCTCGGCCGCGCCGGTGCCTCCGGGCACCTCGAAGAGGCGCTCGGCGCCCGTCGCGGTGCCCCGGAAGACGGCGAGGCCGTCGGCCCCGCCGCGCGCGAAGAGCCCGTCGCGGCGCGCGTCGAGCACGTTGCCGCCATAGAGATCGAGCACCGCGCTCGCGCCCGTCGGGACGAGCGCCGGGCTCGAGCGTTCGGGCAGCGAGCGCGGCCCGCATCCCACCCACACGAGGCACAACCCCAGGCAACCTCGGACGACGATCGACCCGCGCATCGCTCACTCCTGCCCGTCTCGGGCGCCGGCGGAGTGCCGGCGCTTCGCCGCGTCACGATACGTCGAGCGGGCGCGCGGCGTCGAGATGGTGCGGCGCGGGCGGTGCGTCGGGCTCGGCGAGCGCGGCGGGGAACGACTTCACGGTGAGCACGTGGCGCGCGGCGGCGAGCGGCGTCGTCGGGAGCCTGGCGAAGTAGCGCATCGCGCCGGGCACGGTGCCGAACGTGCGCTCGAGCATCCGCCAGCGCGGGTCGCGCGCGACGTTGTCGCGGAGCGGCGCCTCCACGTCGGGCGAGCGCCGGTACTCGCGCACGTACGCGAGCAGGCGCGCGTGGTAGTCGGGCTCCTCGACGATCGCGCCGATCGAGCCTGCGCGCGGGTGCGTGCCCGCGATCATCGCCTCGAGCTGCCGCTCGAGCTCCGCGAGGCCGTCGGCGTGCGACTCGAGCAGCTGCAGGTCATACGCCGGGTTCGCGTGCACGACCTGCATGAGGTGCCCGATGATGTTGTCGCGCGTGCTCAGGAAGCCGGTCGGATCGACCATCGACGACGGATCGTCGAGCACGCGCAGCACCTGGTGGAGCGCGTAGCCGATCCCCTTCGAGCGGTAGTAGTCCTGCGCGGCGGGGTCGATCCAGAACCGCAGCATGTCCACCGCGCCGGTCACGAGCTGCAGGCGCGTCGGCACCGTCTCGATGTGGCCGAGCGCGACGAGGCGCGCGAGCCGCGCGTCGAGCGCGTCCGCGTCGGCGTACGCGGCGAGGGCGCGCGCGAGCGCGAAGACCTTGCGCGGCCAGACGCGCGGCGCTCCGGCGGCGCGGGCGATCAGCGCGAGGACGGGCTCGGTGGTGCGGGCGGTGGCGTTCATCACGTCGAGCATCCTATGGCCGCGAGGGCGCCCGCGCTCCTGAGCCGATCTGAGATCAGCCCGTCCGCTCCACGCGCAGGGACGGGTCGAGGAGGTAGCCGCCGTCGCGGCTCCAGAGGATCGGCTCGAGCCCGCCGCGGCGCAGCGCGCGGATCGCCGTGTAGAGCCGCGTGCGCGCGGCGTCCGGCAGGATGCGCTCGCCCGGCCAGCCGGCCTCGACGAGCGCGTCCGCGCTCAGCGGCGTGCCCGGCGCGCGCGCGTGCGCGTCGAGCAGGCGCTCCACGAGCCGCCAGAGGAGCGCGCGGCGCGCGAGCGCGATCGGCGCCGCCGCCGCGAGCGTCAGCGTGCGCGCGTGCGCGTCGACGCGCAGCGTGGGGGTCGGCGCGTCGGGCGCGCGCACGGCTTCGCGCACGACGCGCGCGAGCCCGGCCGGGTCCGCCTCGGGCATGTCCGGCGCGAGCGGCCGGATCGCGCGGTAGCGGGCGCGCAGCGCCGCCACCGTCGGCGGGCGGCGCAGCGGATCGGGCGCGAGCGCGTCCTCGGAGAGCGCCATCAACGCGCCGTAGAGCGCCCCCGCGCGGCCGCCGGAGGTCAGCGCCGCCGCGTAGCTCTCGGGCAGGCGGCAGAAGGGCAGCAGCGTGCGCAGCATCGCGTGCAGCACGAACACGTCCGCCGCGGCCGAGGCCTCGAGGCCGAGCGCGAGCTCCGGCGCGAGGCACGCGCCCGGCTCCGTCGGCGCGGGGCGCGCCCGGTCGAGGCCGAAGCCGAACAGCCAGAGCCGGCCGTCGGCGCTCGCGAGCAGGCTCGTCCACGCGAGCGCGCCGAGGAAGTGCCCAGCGGCGTGCCCCGCCTCGGTCGCGTCCATCAGCCGCTCGTTGAACGCGACGGCCACGCCGTAGTCGAGCCGCGCGCCCTCGCGCCCGAGCTGCGCGAGGATCTCCGGCAGCGCGGCGACCATCGGGACCTCGAGCGCGAGCGCGTCGCCGGCGCGCTCGAGGCGCGGCACCTGCGGCGCGTCGATCGCGGCGTGCGCGGCGGCGAGCGCGTCGAGCACCTCCGCGCGCCCCTCGACGCGCGTGGGGGGGCCTGCGAGCACGCGGAGCCCGGGGCGCTCGACGAGGACGCGACCGTCCGCCATGAACGAGACGTTACCTGAAGCGCGCGTCAGCTCGCGGTGATCGTCATCGAGTACGGGCCGACGTCGTCGTTGTCGAAGCCCGACTGCACCACGAGCGCGCTCTGCCCGGGCGCGAGCGTGAAGGTCACGCGCGGGTTGCCGCTCCCGCCGCTGTCGTCGTCGCCGGCGAGGCACATCAGCACGTCCGAGGGGATGGCCGTGCCCGCGTAGATCACGAGGTAGCCGTCGTACGACGCGGTCGAGGCGATCGTCACGCTCAGCGTGCCCGCGCTCGCGTTGTGGATCGGCCGCGTCTCGTACGCGACGGCGGTCGCGACGCCGGAGAGCGAGCTCGCGGGGCACGAGCCGGCGAGCGGCCGGTGCCAGATCGGACCGCCGGAGGTGCTGCCGCTCACCGTCATCGAGAAGCCGGGCGTGAGCGCGAGGCTCCCTCCCATCGGCGGGCCCGAGTCGATCAACCCGACGCTCGCGTCGACGCCCGAGTCGATCAGCCCGACCGACGCGTCGGTGCCCGTCTCGGCGCCCGCGTCGAGGCCCGGCGGCGACGCGTCGAACCCGATGGGCGCGCCCGCGTCCTCGCTTGGCGGCGCCGTGCCCGCGTCGGTCGTGCCCGCGTCGAAGCCGCTCGGGACGCCCGCGTCCGGGCGAGAGCCCGAGCCACCTTGCGCGCACCCCGGCGCGAGGAGGGAGCCGGCGAGCACGAAGGAGGCGAGCGAGCGGAGGTACGGCGCGATCACCCTGCACGATGCGCCGTCGCGCGCCCTCGCGCAAAGAGCGCCGCTCAACCGCCGACCCCGACCTCCGAGACCGCGCACCGGATGGTCGGGCCACGCCGCAGGTTGGCGGCCAGGTCGTAGAGCGCGCTGCGCAAGCCTTCTTCCAGCACCGGGTGGTAGAACGGCATCGCGAGCGCTTCTTCGACGGTGACGTCCTTCGCCACCGCCCACGCGAGCAGGTGCCCGAGGTGCTCGGCGCGCGGGCCGAGCACCTCGGCGCCCACGAGGTGGCCGCCGCGGCGCTCGGCGTACACGCGCGCGAGGCCGCGGTTCTCCGCCATGATGCGCGCGCGCCCCTGCGTCTCGAAGCTCGTGCCGCCCGCGACCGCCTCGCGCGCGCACGCCTCGCGGTATCCGCCGCCGACGATCGCGATCTGCGGATCGGCGAACACGATGGCGAGGGGCGTGCGACGCCGCGGCGCGCGCACCTCGGGGAACCGCGCGGCGTTGGCGCCGGCGAGCCGTCCATCATCGGCGGCCTCGTGCATGAGCGGGTGCAGCTCGTTCACGTCCCCCGCGACGAACACCGGCAGCTCGCCGAGCTGCAGCGTGGCCTCGTCGATCGGGTAGCGCCCGCTCGCGTCGGGCGTGACCCCGAGCGCCTCGAGCCCGAGCCCACCGAGCGTCGTCCGGCGCCCCGCCGCGGACAGGACGCGTTCGAAGCGCGCGTCGCGGGCTCGTCCGTCGGCGCCCGTGAAGCGGACGCGCGCGCCTTCGCCGTCGGGCTCGACCGACTCGAGCGTGTGCTCGGGGTGGAGGTCGAGCGTCTCGCCGTAGAGCTGCGCCGCCGCCGCGTGCACCTCGGGGTCGACGATCGGGCCGATGCCGCCGCCGATCCCGAGCATCGTCGTGCGCACGCCGAGGCGGTGGAACGCCTGGCCGAGCTCGAGCCCGATCGCGCCGAGCCCGACGACGAGCAGGCTCTCGGGCAGCGTCTCGAGCTCGAAGATCGACTCGCTCGTCAGCAGCGGGAGCTCGCGGTAGGGGCGCGGCACGAACGGCGTCGTGCCGGTCGCGATCACCAGCGCGCGGAACCGTACCTCCGTCGCGCCGCTCGCCGGGTCGCGGACGCGCAGCCGTCCGGGCCCGACGACCTGCGCGCGGCCGACGAGCAGCTCGGCGTCCGCCGCGAAGTCGTCGACCGCCTCCGTCACGGCGCCGACGAAGCGGTCGCGCTCGCGGCGCACCCGCGAGAAGACGGCCGGGCCGTCGATCGTCACGCCCTCGACGCGCACGCCGAGACCGTGGGCCTTGCGCGCGTGGTGCGCGGCGTCCGCGGCCGCGATCAAGAGCTTGCTCGGCATGCAGCCGACGCGCGCGCACGTCGTGCCGAGCGGACCCTGGTCGATCACGAGGACGGAGGCGCCCTCCTTCTTGGCGGCGCGGCGCGCGGTGAGGCCGGCGGTGCCGGCGCCGAGGATGGCGACGTCGACGTCGCGGGTGGGATCGCTCATCTCCGGAGCATCTACTCCCCCGCCGCGCGACGCCAAGCGCGCGGCCCGTTCGCGCGTGCCCACGCGTCTGCGCGATGGTAGCGTCGCAACGCGAGGCGGGACTGGCTTCGCGAGCGAGCTCGCGAAGCGTTCCTGCAGCGCAACCCTCCTCGCGACCGCTCGTCCCGTGCTGACTCGCCTCCAGGTCTCCGGCTTCAAGAACCTCGTGAACACCGAGATCCACTTCGGTCCGTTCACGTGCATCGCCGGGTTCAATGGGGTCGGGAAGTCGAACATCTTCGACGCGATCCACTTCCTCTCGCGGCTGGCCGATCAACCCTTCGTGGAGGCCGCGCGCGGGGTTCGAGGTGGCGCTGACGTCGTCGAGCTGTTCACCGCCGGCGGCGACGAGCGCATGACGTTCGAGTGCGACATCGTGATCCCGTCGCGCGGCGTCGACGACTTCCATCAGCCGGCTGAAGCGAGCCAGACGTTCCTGAGCTACCGGCTCGTATTGCGACTGCGACGCGACGAGGCCGGCCTACCTCGGGTCGAGCTCGAGGACGAGGGGCTCGAGTACATCCCGCGAGGACAGGCGAAGGAGCGTCTGGGTTTCCCGCACTCGGACGGCTGGCGCGAGAGCGTGGCGCTGCGCTCGCCGCGCAGGGCGAGCTTCATCGAGACCGAGGACGACGGAGGCGAGCGAGTCGTCCGCCTCAGCTCGGACAAGATGCGGGACGAGGACAAGACGAAGCGTGGAGGGGGCCGTCCGGCGAAGTTCCTCGCGCGGACGCTGCCGCGCACCGTGCTGTCGGCGGCGCAGAACGCCGACGAGTCGCGCACGGCCGTCCTGGTTCGCTCCGAGATGCGATCGTGGAGGATTCTGCAGTTGGAGCCGTCGGCCCTCCGCCAGCCTGATGACTTCCAGGCGCCTGCGCGCCTCGGGGCCGACGGTCGTCACTTGCCCGCGACCCTCTATCGGCTCGCCGTGGAGGGCGATCCGGAGCGTGTCTACGCCGAGATCGCGAACCGCCTCGCGGAGCTCGTCGAGGACGTGCGCCGGGTGCGGGTCGAGCGGGACGACGCGAGGCGTCTGCTCCGGCTGGTGATGGCGGACCGCGACGGAGTGGAGCTGCCCGCCTCGTCGCTCTCGGACGGAACCCTCCGGTTCGTCGCGCTCTCGGTGCTCGCCATCGACCCATCGGCGACGGGTGTCGTCTGCCTCGAAGAGCCCGAGAACGGCATCCACCCGAACCGCATGGGGGCCATGGTCCGCCTGCTGATGGACATGGCCTCGGATACCGAGTCGCGCGTCGACGAGGACAACCCGCTTCGACAGGTGATCGTGAGCACCCACTCGCCGATCGTCGCTGCCCGGGTCTCGAGCGATGCGCTCGTGTTCGCGGATCATCGGGACGCGGAGGCTCCGCGCGGCGGGGCCATGCGCTCGCTCGTGCTTCGGCCGATCGAGGGGACCTGGCGCGGGAGGGGTGGCGGCGTCGCGCCGGTCGCGCGGGGCGGGGTCCTCGGCTATCTCGGAGCCGTCCGGCCGGACGCAGACGACGATGGGGCCAGCGCCCCCGACAGCGTCTATCACTTCGCCGAGCAGCTCGGGCTCCCGTTCACGCCGCCATGATCGGGCTGCGATACACGTTGCTCGCAGACGGCACCTCGGACCGTGCCCTCGAGCAGGTGGTGTCGTGGGCCTTGCGCCGCGCAGGCGAGCGCGTCGAGCAGGCCTCCTGGGCCGACTTCTCTTTCGCCGTGACGCCGCCGCGCACGCTGCGCGATCGAGTCCGCGAGGCGATCCGACTCTATCCGTGCGACCTCCTCTTCGTTCATCGCGACGCGGAGGCGTTGCCGAGGGCCGATCGACGCGACGAGATTCGCGACGCTGTCGCCAGCGCGTGCGACTACTACGTGCCCATCGTTCCCGTGCGCATGACCGAGGCGTGGCTGCTCCACGACGAGGCGGCGATTCGCCAGGCGAGCGGGAACCCTTCCGGCTCCGCGGAGCTGAACCTCCCGGCGGCGAGTGCGATCGAGCGGATCGCGGATCCGAAGTCGGTGCTGTCGGAGACGCTGCTGTCGGCGACCGAGCTCACGGGGCGCCGTCGCGATCGCAAGCGCCGCGAGCTCCCGAAGATGAGGCGGCGCGTCGCGGACCTGATCGACGACTTCGGTCCCCTCGTCGGCGTCCCCGCGTTCGATTCGTTCCTCGCAGACCTGGCCGAGGCCCTCGAGGGCCTCGGTGCGGCGGCGCAGGCTGGAGGGCTCCGGTAGCGGGCGCGCCGCGCTTGCGGGCGCTGCGCGCGCGGTGCAAGACGGCGCGCGTGTCGGGCGAGCCCAGCGAGGCCGAGGTCCTGTGGCGGCGGCGCTCGCTCGCGGCCGCGATCGGCTGCCTCGCGTTTCTTACGGTGGCGGGGCAGCCCGCGAACCGCGGCGGCAACACCGCGAGCCGCCTCGCGACGGTGGAGTCGCTGGTGCACCGCGGGACCTTCGACATCACCGACAGCCCGTTCCGCGCCGAGACCGTCGACTACGTGCGGCTCGACGGCCGCGCGCTCAGCAGCAAGCCGCCGCTCCTGCCCGTCGCCGCGGCGGCGCTCTACGCGCCGCTCCACGCCCTCGGGCTCGACATCGTCGACGACCTCTGGCTCGTGCACCGCGTGCTCGTCTTCGCGTTCGGCACGGTCCCGCACGCCCTGCTCTTGTTCGCGGCGTTCCTCTGGCTGCGGCTCGTCTCGCCCGATCCGTGGGCGCGCGGCTGGACGTTCGTGATGCTCTGCTTCGGCTTCCTCGGCGCGGGCTACGCGACCACGCTGAACAACCACTCCGTCGCCGCGGCGAGCGCGATGGGCGCGCTCTACTTCACGACCAAGTGCGTGAGGAGCGCCGCGCCCGCCCCGCGCGACCTCGCGGCGGCCGGGCTCCTGATCGGGCTGAGCCCCACGCTCGACTTCCTGACCGCGCCCCTCGTCCTCGGGGCGTCGCTGATGCTGCTCGCGCACGCGCCGCGCGCGGCCCTCGTGTGGGCCGCGCCGATCGCGCTCCTGCCGCTCGGCGCGCACCTCGCCGCGACGTACGCGGCGACGGGATCGGTGCTGCCGATCTACGCGCGCAACGATCTCTACCGCTTCGAGGGCGGCTACTGGACCGCGCCGCGCGACCTCGACGCGCTCGACGAGCCGAAGTGGCTCTACACGTTCCACCTGCTGTTCGGGCACCACGGGCTGTTCCTGCTGACGCCGATCCTCGCTTACGGAGGATGGCAAGCCGTGTTGCAGATCCGGGCGCGGGCCGCGCTCTGGCGCGAGGCGCTCGTCGTGCTCGCAGGCCTCGTCCTCGTCGCGGTGGCGATGATCGTGCGCACGCCGAACTACGGCGGCGCCTGCGTCGGGTTCCGGTGGGTGATCCCGTTCATGCCGCCGCTGATCCTCTTCACGGTGCGCTGGCTCGAGCAGACCCGCTCGATGTGGCGCGGCGGGCTCGCGATCGCGTTCGCGGTCTCCATCACGACGTTCGTCAACGCGGCGATCGCGCCGTGGTCCCACTCGGGCGTGCACTGGCTGATCCATCAGGTGATCGACACGGGCGCCGAGCTGTGAGCGCCGGCTCCGACGGAAGGACGCGGGCGAGCTCGTCGAGCAGCGCGCGCCCGATCGCCTCGGGGGTCGCGAGCGCTTCGAAGCGCGCGCGGGCGTTGGCGGCGAGCCGGGCGCGCAGCGGCGCCTCGTCGCGTAAGCGCAGGATCGCGGCGGCGAGGGCCTCGGGATCGCCGGGCGGGACGAGCAGCGCGTCGCGCTCGTGCGCGAGGACCTCGCGCACGCCGGGCGTGTCCGCGGTGACGATCGGCGCGCCGACCGCCATCGCCTGGTAGAGCTTGTTGGGCACGACGCGGGCCGCCTTGGCGCTCGCGCCGAACACCCCGAGCGCCGCGCCTGCGCTCGCGAGCGCGCTGCGCAGCTCGTCGGGCTCCATCCAGCGCCGGCGCTCCACGTTCGCGGGCGCGAGCTCCGCCAGCCAGTCGCTCAGCGCGTCGTCGAGCTGGCCCTCGCCGACGATCAGGAAGCGCACGCCCGGCTCGCCCTCGAGGCGCTTGGCCGCCTCGAGGATCGTGCGCAGCCCGTGGAGCGGCGCGAGCTTGCTGTAGTGGAGCACGACGAAGTCGACCGTCGGCGGCGGCGGCGCGACGGGGTGGAACAGCGCCGGGTCCGCGCCGACGAGGACGCGCAGCGTGCGCGCGGGCGGCGCCCCGTGGGCCTCGACGAAGTAGCGCGCGTGCGCGTCGGTGTCCGCGAGCACCACGTCGGCGAGCCCGCACGCGAGCCGGTCGAGCAGCGCCGCGGCGCGCGCGCCGAGCGAACCGGGCGCGAGGACCTGGCGATCCTCGACGAGCGTGTCCGACAGCGAGATGAACGCGTCGAAGATGAGCGGCTTGCCGCGCAAGCGCGCGAGGGGCGCCGCGACGAGCACGTCGAGGTGACCGAGGTAGCCCACGAACACCGCGTCGTGGTCGGGGGCCGCGAGGTAGCGCGCGGCGAGCCGCGCGTACGCCCCGAGCGCGCGCGCGCCGAGCCCCGCGAGGGCGAGGCGCCGCCCGAGCGCGCCGGTCTTGTGCCGCCGCGCCTCGAGCAGCGGCGCGTGCACCGTCAGGACGCGGACGCCGCACGCGCGCAAGGCGGCTTGCAGGATCCGGTTGCGCTCGTAGCCGGACTCGTAGGTCCCGAAGTAGCACACGGTCGAGATCATGCGGGCCGGACGGTAGAGCAGGGTGTCCGCGCTGGCCAGCCGTGTCGGCCGTTGTGGCCGTGCGCCGAGGCGGCGTACGCTCCCGCGCGAGGAGGCACCCGCTTGCCCGCCACGCTCTTCACGGTGCTCGACGACATCGCGGTGATCCTCGACGACGTCGCCGTCATGACGAAGGTCGCGACCAAGCGCACGGCGGGCGTGCTCGCGGACGACCTCGCGGTCAACGCCGAGCAGGTCTCGGGGGTCGCGGCGCGCCGCGAGCTCCCGGTCGTGTGGGCGGTCGCCAAGGGCTCCGCGCTCAACAAGGCGATCATCGTCCCGACGGTGCTGGCGATCGGCTGGCTCGCGCCCTGGGGCATCGTCCCGCTCTTGATGCTCGGCGGCGCCTTCCTGTGCTTCGAGGGCGCGGAGAAGCTCGCGCATCGCCTCTTCCATCCGAAGGAAGAGCCGGCGCCGCGCGTCTCGCTCGCGGACGCGCTCGCCGCCCCGGACGTCGACGTCGTCGCGCTCGAGCGCACGAAGATCCGCGGCGCGATCCGCACCGACTTCATCCTCTCGGCGGAGATCGTCGTCATCTCGCTCGGCACCGTGGCCGAGGCGAGCTTCGGCATGAAGGTCGCCGTGCTCGTCGCGATCTCCGTGATCATGACCGTCGGCGTCTACGGCCTCGTCGCGGTGATCGTGAAGGCGGACGACGTCGGCCTCGCGCTGATGCGCCGTGACTCGGCGATCCTCCGCGGCCTCGGCCGCGGCATCGTCGCGACCGCGCCGCGCTTCATGAAGTTGCTCTCGTGGCTGGGCACGATCGCCATGTTCCTCGTCGGCGGCGGCATCCTCGTGCACGGCGTCCCGCCGCTCCACCACTTCGTCGCCGGCCTCGAGGCGGGTGGCGGCCTCGTCGGCTTCGCGGCTCCCGTCGCGATCAACGCCCTCGCCGGCCTCCTCACGGGCGTGCTCCTCGTCGCCCTCTACGAAGGCGGCAAGCGCCTCGTCCGCCGCAAGGCGTA
>JAHBWG010000077.1 GCA_019637095.1 Sandaracinaceae bacterium
GGCGGGCGCGGGCTCGCCGCGATCACCGGCGCGACCCACGCCTGCAAGAGCTCGGCGCGCGCCTCGTCGGGCGGCGCGATCGCGCGCAGCCCCGCGGCGACGTCGGCGGCGCTCGGCCGCGCGCTCGGGTCGGTCGCGAGCATCGCGTGGATCAACGCGCGGAGCGGCGCCGGCGCGGAGGGCGCGCGCTCGTCGAGCGAATCGTAGGTGCCCATCTGGAGCTTGAGCGTCATCGCGAGCGGGCTCGGCGCCTCGAACGGGAAGGCGCCGGTGAGGAGGCGATAGAGCGTGCTGCCGAGCGCGAAGACGTCGGTCGCCGGACCGGGGGCGCCGCCGGCGAGGTGCTCCGGCGCGAGCGCGATCGCCGCCGTGCCGAGCACCTGCGAGTGGGCCTGCGCGAGCGAGGCGACCAGCTCGCCGATCGCGAAGTCCCCGAGGAGCGCGCGCCCGCCAGCGTCGATCCCGATCGCGCCGAGGCCGACGCCGCCGTGCACGACCGAGGCCGCGTGCGCCGCCGCCAGCGCGGCCGCGACGTCGAGCCCGATGGCCGTCACCCGCGCAGGCTCGAGCGGCGCGGTGGCGAGCGGCCCGAGGCTCGCGCGCTCGCGCCACGCGCTCGCCACGAACGGCAGCGGCCCGCGCGCGTAGCGCTGCGGTGCCTCGAGCGAAGGGTGCGCGAGCGTCGCGGCGGCCGCCGCCGCGCCCTCGAAGCGCGCGAGCGCGTCCGGCTCCGCGCCCGGGATCGCGAGCACGCGCGCGCGAAAGCGCCGTCCGTCGGGGTCGACGGCCTCGACGCAAGGCGCCGCGACGTCGTCCTCCAGGGTCCGCTCGACGCGGAGCTCGCCGAGCTGCTTCGTGAACGGTCGCGTCATGACGGGCCCAGGGCCGCGCACTCTACCACGCGCCTCGCGACACGCCGCCGCGGCGCGCGCGCGCGACTCCGCTATCTTACTTGCCCGCTCCATGCCCGTGCGCACCTCGACCCGGCTCGCTGCGATGGTCCTCAACGTCGGGGTCTCCGTCGAGGAGCTTTCGCGCGTGTCGGGCGTGCCCGCGCGGGAGATCCTCGACCCGACGCTCATCTCGTACGACGACGGGCTCCGCCTCTGGGACGCAGCCGAGGTGCTGACCGGCGATCCGTTCGTGGGTCTCAGCGCGGGGGCGCGCGTCGCGCTCGAGCAGCTCGGCGCGCTCGGCGCGGCGTTCACCCACGCGGCGGATCTGCGCGAGGCGCTCTCGCATCTGGCGCGGCTGCTCCCGCTCGTGATCGAGGGTGCCTCGGTCGCGCTCGAGCTGGACGACGACGAGGGGCGCTTCGTGTATCGATCGCCGAGCACGGCGCGCCACGGCGTCGACGCGATGTTCGCGGCCATCGTCAGCTCGGCGCGGCGGGCCACCGGCCGCGCGCTCCGCCTGCGCGAGGTCTGGTTCCAGTCGCCGGCGCCCGCGACGTCGACGCCCTACGTCGAGCTGTTCGGCGTGCGGCCGCGCTGGGACGAGCCGACGAGCCGGCTCGCGTTCGCGCGCGAGGACCTCGACGCGCCGATGCGCGGCGCCGACCCCGGCCTCGCGCGCTTGCTCGAGGCCCACGCGCCCGCGCTGCTCGGGACCGAGCCCGGCGGCACCGAGCTCGAGCGCCGCGTCGCGCGCGCGATGCGCGAGGCCATCGAGGCGAGCGATCCGTCCGTCGACCGGGTCGCGCGCGCCCTCGCGCTCAGCGGGCGCTCGCTCCAGCGGCGGCTGCGCGAGGCGGGCACGTCGTTCAGCGAGGTGCGCGACGCGGCCCTGCGCGAGCGCGCCGAGGCGTTGCTCGCCGACGGCGCGCTCGGGATCGACGCGATCGCCGAGCGCCTCGGCTTCGCG
Source organism: Sandaracinaceae bacterium (assembly GCA_019637095.1). Classification (GTDB taxonomy): domain Bacteria; phylum Myxococcota_A; class Polyangia; order Polyangiales; family Sandaracinaceae; genus JACKEC01. Next base: position 1,864 of record JAHBWG010000077.1, read on the forward strand.
AACCGCACGACGTTCGAGCGCGCGTACCGGCGCTGGTCCGGGCGCACGCCGGCCGCCGCGCGGCGCCGCGCCCGCTGATCGACCGACCCCGAGCCGCGCCTCAGGGAGCCGCGTCGCCGGGTCCGACGCCCGCGTCCGGCGTCGCGCCGAGCGGCGCGACGACGACGACGAAGGGCTCGGAGGTCGGCAGCTCGACGGCCTCGCAGCCGCGGCCGATCGGCGTGCGGCCGCTCGCGCGCGTGTGCGCGGTGACCTCGAAGCCCCAGACGCCCGGCGCGAGGGTGGGCAGCTCGGCGCTCGGCGCGCCGCCGAGCGTGGGCACGGTGATCGTGAGGTCGCGCTCGCCCGTGCAGCCGTCCCGGACGAAGCCGAGCTCGAGCGACTCCGCGACGCCGCGCAGCGCCGGGTCGAGGCGGTAGCTCCACGTGAGCTCGCGTGGCTCGCAGCCGAGCGCCAACACGGCGAGGAGCGCGAGCCCGGGGCGCCTCACGGGCAGCCCTCGCAGCCGGGCGGCAGCACGCGCGTGTCGGGCACCGCGAGCAGGATCGCGAGCGCGATCGCGACGCCCGCGATCACGGCCGCGGCGCCGGCGCCGATCCCGACGATGAGCGCGGTGTCGTCGCCGCCCTCCTCGGATGCGGCGCGGGGCGCGGCGACGCGCGCGGGCTCGGCGCGGAGCTCGCGCGGCGCGCTCGGCGTGCCGGCGGTGGCGAGCACGGCGCCGCCGGGCCCGATCGCCTCGACCACGTAGCGGAGCGTCCCTTCGCCCGCGATCTCCACGCGCGCGCCCTCGTGCGGCTCGACCGTGTCCTCGCGCAGGGCGAGCACGCGGAGGCGGCGGACGAGCCCGGCGGGATCGCCGCTCGCGCGGCTCGACACGGTGAAGCCGCCCGCGCTTCGGCTCGCCTCCGCGTCGACGCGGAGCCCGGGTCCGCTCGACGCGCGCGCCTCCTCGAGCGCTCGCGTGAGCGAGGGCGGCGCCTCCGCGCCGAGCGTCGCGCCCGGCTCGAGCGAGAGCAGCGCCACGAGGTCGGCGCGCGCCGCGTCGGCGTCTCGCAGCGCGTGCCGCGCGAGGGCGCGCAAGCGCAGGAGCGTGACGAGGGCCGGGCGGTCGAGCCCGTCCGGCGCGGCGGCCGCGGCGTCGAGCCGCGCCGCCGCCTCGGCGAAGCGCGCCCCGGCCATCTCCGCGCGTGCCGCCTCGAGCGCGCCCGCCGCGTCCTGCGCCGCGGCGGGGAGCGAGAGCACCAGGGTGAGCCACGCCGCGCTCGTCGCGACCCGCGTCCTCATCGGCCTCGATGCTAGACCGTCGCTCCCTTCGAATCGACGCCCTTCTCGGGTTTCCGCGCGCGACCATGGACAGGCCCCCGAGGCGCTCGATCTCGCGCTCGATCTCGCGCTCGATCTCGCGCTCGGTCTCGGTGCTAGCCTCTCTGCTCGGCGTGTCGTTCCCCTCCTACCCTTCGGCCGAAGATCCGCGCGCGCCGCGCCCCGCGAGCGAGGGCGCGCTCGGCCGCTATCGCTTGATGTACGAGCTCGCGAGCGGCGGGATGGGGACGGTGTACCTCGCGCGCGCGGCTGGGCCGGCGGGGTTCGAGAAGCTCGTCGCGCTCAAGCGCATCCACGCGCACCTCGCGAGCGACGCGCGCTTCGTCTCGATGTTCCTCGACGAGGCGAAGATCGCCGCGCGCATCCAGCACCCGAACGTGTGCAGCGTGATCGACTTCGGCGAGGTGGACGGCAGCTACTACCTGACCATGCCCTACATCCTCGGCGAGTCGCTCAACCGGGTGCTCGCCGCGATGGCGCGGCGGCGCGACGACCCGCTCGCGCGCGAGCTGCCGGCGATCGCGGCGCGGCTCGTCGCCGACGCGTGCGAGGGCTTGCACGCGGCGCACGAGCTGCGCGACGAGCGAGGCAACCTGCTCGAGGTCGTGCACCGCGACGTCAGCCCGCAGAACCTGATGGTCGGCTACGACGGCGTGCTGCGCGTGCTCGACTTCGGCGTCGCGAGCGCGCGTGACCGGCACTACCAGACGAGCACCGGCGAGGTGAAGGGCAAGTTCGCCTACCTCGCCCCGGAGCAGATCGAGTCGCAGCCGGTCGATCGGCGCGCGGACGTGTGGGCGCTCGGCGTCGTGCTGTGGGAGGCGGTGACCGGCAAGCGCCTGTTCGCGCGCGAGAGCATGGCCGCGACGGTGCGGGCGGTCTGCGACATGCCGATCCCCGACGTCCGCGCGCTGCGGCCCGACGCCCCCGAGGGCTTGCAGGCGGTGATCGAGCGCGCGCTCGCGCGCGATCGCGACGCGCGCTACGCGACCGCGCGCGCGATGGGCAAGGACCTCTCCCAGGTGCTCGCGCGCGAGGGGCGGTTCGTCACCGCGCCCGACGTCGCCGAGTGGATGGCGGCGATCCTGCCGGACGGGCTGCGCGCGCAGGAGCAGCTCGTCGAGCACACGCGGACCGGCGACGGGATCGCGGGCGCGCCGCAGGCCGAGCGGTCCACCGTCCAGCCGCGCGGCGCGCTCGACGCGGTCGACGCGACCGTCCTCTCGCAAGGCCCGGCGGCCCCGGTGGTGCCGGGCTGGGCTCCTGGGCGCGCGTTCGTGATCGCGGCAGTGGTGCTCGTGCTCGGGGCGGGCTCGGGCGGGCTGCTCGCCGCGTTCGCGCTCTTCGGCCGGAGCGCGGCGCCCGACGCCGTCGCCGAGCCCAGCGCGGCCTCGTCCGAGCGCGCGAGCGCCAGCGAGCCGCGCGCGGTCGAACCGCCCGCCGATGTGCCGCCGCGCCCGCGAGCGTTGGGCGAGCTGGCGGCTGACGCCGTCGAGCCTCCCGCGGCCGCGATCGAGCCGCGCGTCGACGATGCCGAGCCGCCGCCGCGCGCGGACGCGATCGACCCGCGCGTCGAGGTCGTGGAGCCCGACGTCATCGCGCCGTCCGCCCCCGAGCCGGCGGCGGAGCGCGACCGGCCTCGACCGGCGCGCGCGCTCGCGCCGGGGACGGTGACCGTCGCCACCCCCGGCGGCTGGGCGCACGTCTACCTCGGCGGGCGACTGCTGGGCGAGGCGCCCGGCGTCTTCTCCGTGCCCGCCGGCCGCCAGACGCTCTCCATCGCGCCGTTCGGTCGCGCCGGGTCGCGCCTGCGGCGCACCGTCGAGGTGCCCGAGGGCGGCGCCGCGCGCGTCTCCGTCCCCGTCGCCCCCTGACCCCGCGCCCCGCCGCGGCGCTGCCGCAGCGGGGGGAGGCTTCAGCGCGCGAGGACGCAGGTCGGGAACTCGACGCCCGTGTTGCAGACCACGGCCGGCGCGTCGCAGCACGCCGGCCCGCCGGGCTCGCAGAACTCGCCCAGGCGCGGTCCGACGCACGGGTCGCACATCGTCGGGTCGCTCGTGCACACTTGCCCGCCGGAGCCGTCGCGCACGCACGCGCACCCGCAGCAGTCGGCGTCGGTCGAGCACGCGCCGCCGTCGGGGATGCACATCGCGCCGCAGCGCAGGACCCCCGAGCCGTCGGGCGCGCAGATGCCGCCGCAGCAGAGATCGCTGAAGGCGCACTCGGCGCCGTCGGGCAGGCAGCAGATCTCGCCGCGCGGGGTCCCCGGCGTGCACTCGAGCCCCGGCGGCAGCTCGCAGCACGGATCTCCCCCGGGCTCGCATGCCGCGCCAGCGAGCACGCACCGCGAGGAGCCGCCGCCGAAGCACCGGCTGAACCCGGCGCCCGTCGGCTCGCAGCCGCGCCTCCCGCCGCCGGACGGACAGCAGTTCGAGCTCGCGCCGCCGCCGCCGCAGATCTCGCCGGGCGGCAGGCACGAGCCGACGTTCGCGCAGCGCAGGATGGGCCGGCCGTCGCTCGTCACGCCGCGCGGGCGGCACGCGCCCGAGCAGCAGTCGCCGTCTCGGCGGCACAAGTCGTCTTGCACACGGCAGCCGCCGAGGAACTGGCAGCGCGCGACGTCCTCTCCGTCGGTCGCGAGGCACACCGTCGAGCAGCACGAGCCGTTGTACCCCTCGGTCCCGCAGGGCTCGCCCGCGGTGCGGCACGAGCCGCTCTCCGCGCAGCGCCCCATCGCGGCGCCGGTCGCGCGGTCGCAGATGTTGTTGCAGCACTGCGCGTCGCGCTCGCACGGGTCGCCGGACGAGGCGCACCCGCTCACCGGCGCGCAGGCGCAGCCCGCCCCGCCCGCGCAGGCCCCGCCGGCCATGTCGGCGCAGTTGCCGCTGCAGCAGTTGTCCGCGGTCAGGCAGAGCTCCCCGAACGCCGCGCAGATCGAGACGGCGTCGCACGTTCCGTCGGTCCCGCAGGCGTTCGAGCAGCAGTCGCCGTCCGCGTCGCACGCGACGCCCGAGCCGGCGCAGTCCGCCGGGACGCACGCGCGCCCTTCGCAGCGACCGGAGCAGCACGCGCCCGACACCTCGCACTCCGTGCCGTTCGCGAGGCACGGCCCGGCGTCGCGGTCCCCCGCGTCCTCACCGGGCACCGTCCCGTCGGGCGCCATGGCGTCGGGCCCCGCGTCGCCGCCGGGCCCGACCATCGCGTCGAGGCCACCGCCGTCGTTCGGCGTGTCGCCGTCGCACTCGCACCCGCCTAGCGCGAGCGCGCCGAGCGCCAGGGTGATCACGGTCCGTCGAAGCGTCGTCAGGGTCATGGGTCCAACCTCCCCCTCCACCCTACCAGAGCGGCCGCGCGATGGCATCGTTGCGGTCCGGGCCGCGCTGAGGCACCAAGGCGTTGGAGATGAGCGCCGGACCTCACGATGCCTCCGACCCGCTGCTCGGCGCGGTGCTCGGCGGACGCTATCGCGTCGAGCGCGTGCTCGGCGCGGGCGGCATGGGGACGGTGTACCGCGGCGTGCAGGAGCCGCTCGGCCGGCCGGTGGCGATCAAGGTGCTGCACGAGGCCTACGGCGTGGACGCGGAGCTGATCGCGCGCTTCCGCCGCGAGGCCGAGCTCGCCGCCTCGCTCCACCACCCGAACGTCGCGCAGGTCACCGACTTCGGCGTCGACGGCGGCCGCGCGTGGCTCGTGATGGACCTGCTCGAGGGGACCTCGCTCCACGGCGCGATCGCGGCGGGCGCCCCGCTCGCGGCCGAGCGCGTGCGCCGCATCGCGACGCAGGTGCTCTCGGCGCTCGAGGCCGCGCACGCCCGCGGCGTGGTCCACCGCGACCTCAAGCCGGACAACGTGTTCCTCGTCGCGGTCTCCGGCATCGAGCTCGTGAAGCTGCTCGACTTCGGGATCGCGCGCCTCGCGGACCCGGAGCACGCGATGACGCAGACGGGGCGCGTGCTCGGGACGCCTGCCTACATGGCGCCCGAGCAGGCGCGCGGTCGGCCCGTGGGGCCGGCGACGGATCTGTTCGCGCTCGGCGTGGTGATGTACGAGGCGCTCGCCGGGCGGCGCCCGTTCGAGGGCGACAACTACCACGCGCTGATGTTCGCCATCGTGGAGCAGCGGCCCGCGCCGCTCGGCGACGCGGTGCCGCCGGCGCTCGCGGCGATCGTCGAGCGGGCGATGGCGAAGGATCCCGCGGAGCGTTTCGAGAGCGCGGCGGCGATGCGCGCGGCGCTCGACGCGCTCGGGCCCCTCGAGGAGGCGGCGACCTCGCCGGACGCCGCGCCCATCGAGCTGGCCTCGACGCTGACGCCCGAGGCGCTCGCGGCGCTCGGCAGCGTGGACGACGCGCTCGAAGCGGGGCGGGCGCGCGAGCGCGGGGGGGTGGACGAGGAGGCCGACGCGGCCGCGTCGGCGTTCGTCTCGGCGCCGCGCGCGCGCTCGACGGGACGCCGCGCCCTCCTCGTCGCGCTCGCGCTCCTCGCGCTCGCGACCGCGGGTGGCGTCGCCGCGCATCTGGCGGGGCGCGAGGCGGGGGGCGTCTCCGAGCCGCGCGCGACGTCGACGGCCGCGCTGGACGCGCTCGAGCCGATCGCTCCGCGCCCGCGCGAGGCGCTCGAGGCGGCCGCGTCCCCGGTGCCGGTCGACGCGCCGGGTGAGGAGCCGCTCGACGCGCCGGGTGAGGAGCCGCTCGACGCGCCGGGTGAGGAGCCGCTCGACGCGCCGGTCGCGCGCCGCGGGCGCGGCGCGAGCGCGGGATCCCGACCGCCGCGCGCCGCGCGCCGCTCGCCCGCGGGCCGGGTCACGCGCATCCTGCCGTGCGCGAACGGTCGAGACATGCGGGAGGCCGGCGTCGTGCGCGCGGGCGAGCGGCTCTCGATCCCGCTCGTCTCGGTGCCCGGTGTGGGCGCGACCGTGGTGCCCGAGGTGCGCCGCGTCCTCGCGGACGTGGTCGCGCCGCTGTCCGCGTGCCTCGTCGGGCACGCCGTAGAGGACGGACAGCGCTGGCAGCTCGACATCGAGCGCGGCGCCGTCACGCGCGCTGCGGCCGGCAGGTACTGTCCGCTCGACGCCGCCGCCGTCGCTTGCGCGGAGCGCGCCCTCGCGCGCCTCACCTTCCCCGCCGAGCCCGGCGCGTACACCGTGATGTTCTCGACGGCGCACCGCTAGCGCGTCACTCGCAGCCGACCGAGCCGCTCTCCTCGACGCAGCGGCACGCGCCGCAGCCCTCGGTGCGCATCCGCCACGCGCCGTCGCAGCACTGGTAGCTCGCGGAGCACGCGGTGTGCGCGTAGCGCCCTCCGAAGCTGTGCGTGCACGCCATGCCCTCGGGCGGCGGCTCCCCGCCGTCCGCGATCGTCACGACGACACCCCGACTCTCCGTCCCGTCGCGCGCGATGCGGCTGATCGCCCAGCGCCCGCGCGAGAGCGTCGCGCTGCTCGCGAAGATCAGCCGCTCGATCCGGAACGCGCCGCCGACCTCGCGGTACGCCGCGAAGCAGCGCCCCTCGCCCGTCAACGTGACTTGCGATCCTGCGACCGTCACGCCGGGCGGCGAGGGCGCGGGCCCTCGATCGACGAGCGCCGGCGTCGCCGCGGGCGTCGCGTGGTGCGCGGCGAGCGCCGCGCGCACGCCCATCCGGTCCGTCGTGATCGGCCCGATGTGGTACTGGATGTTGCCGTGCGCGCGCGGCTCGTCGCGCACCAGCCGCAGCTGCGTGCGGATCTCCTCGAGCGACCAGGCGGCGGAGCTGCCGAGCTGCGCGAGGTAGTTGCCGACGACGAGCGTGCGCCCCGTCGCGTCGGCGCGCTCCGACCACCACTCGAGCAGGCGCGCGTAGTCCTGCGCGGTCTGCGTGGTCGGCCAGTAGAGCTGCGGCGCGATGTAGTCGACGTGGCCGCCCTCCATCCACGCGAGCGGGTCGGCGAAGAGCGCCGCGTACTGATCGAGCCCGCGGATCCCGGGCGGCATGTCCGGCCGGTAGATCCCGAACGGCGAGATCCCGAAGCGCACGTCGGGGCGCACCGCGCGCACGAGCTCGTGCACCTCGCGCACCATCGTGTTCACGTTCTGGCGCCGCCAGTCGGGGCGCGAGAGCCCGCCGCCGTACGCCGCGAACGTCGCGTCGTCGGGGAACGCGACGCCCGACTCGGGGTAGGGGTAGAAGTAGTCGTCGAAGTGCAGGCCGTCGAGGTCGTAGCGCGTGAGCACGTCGCGGATCACCGCGAGGACGTGCGCGCGCCCCTCGGGGTTGCCGGGATCCATCCAGTGGAGCGAGCCGTAGCGCACGACGAGGTCCGGCCGCGCGTTGACGATGTGCGTCGAGGCGGCCGCGGACGGCTCGCCCGAGACGAGCGCGCGGTACGGGTTCATCCACGCGTGCAGCTCGAGGCCCCGCGCGTGCGCGGCGTCGACCGCGTACGCGAGCGGGTCCCAGCCGGGGTCGCGCCCGGGCGTGCCGGTCAGGAAGCGGCTCCAGGGCTCGAGCTCCGAGCGGTAGAACGCGTCGCTCTCCGCGCGCACCTGCAGGAACACCGAGTTCATCCCCGCCGCGCGCGCCGTGTCGAGCAGCCCGTCGAGCTCGGCGCGCTGCGCGGCCGCGTCGAGCCGGCTCGAGCTCGGCCAGTTGATGTTGTAGACCGTCGCGATCCACACGCCGCGGATCTCGCGCGCGTGCGAGACCTCCACCGTCTCCACGCCGGGCCCCGCGTCGGGCGGCGCCGCGCCGTCCGGCGGCGCCGCGTCGGTCACCTGCGCGTCGGTCACCTGCGCGTCGGGCCCCGCGTCGCCCGCCGGCGCCGCCGCGTCGAGCCCTCCGTCGGCCGCGCCCTCGCCGTCACAGGCCGCGAGCGCGAGCGCGAGCGCCGCGAGCGTCCACCGCCTCGGCATCCGCGCAGCCGTCATCGGCGCAGCACCCCCTCGGGCACCTCGGCGCGCACCTCGCTCGACTCCGGGTCCTTGTACGTCCCGCCGAGCCGATCCCAGAGCGTGAAGAATTGCCCGAAATTGTAGTTGTCGTACCAGTGATGCACCGTGTGGTGCCCGGTGTAGTTGATCCCCTTCCACCGCACGAACGACACGCGGTCGTGGATCATCACCGCCCACACCGTCACGAAGGCCACGAAGAAGAGGTACACCCCGACGTGCACCGGGAACAAGAACACGCAGAGGTGGTGCGCGAGCCCCTGCGCGAACGAGTCGAGCGGGTTGAACGCCACGCCCACGAACGACGTCGGCTGCTTGAAGCTGTGGTGCGGCCGGTGGACGTACTTCCAGAGCGGGCCCCAGTGCAGGGCCCGGTGCACCCAGTAGATCATCGTCTCGGTGACCGCGAGGTAGATCCCGATGCTCGCGAACAGCCACGGCCAGCCGAAGTCCGAGACGTCGTAGTAGACCTCGCTCCACCCGTACGCGACGGCGAGGTGGAACGGCGTCGTCAGCACGGCGTTGCCGAGCAGCGAGACGGCGGACCACGAGAGCGCGCTCTTGATCTGGACCGGATCCTCGACGTAGCGCGGGTGGTAACGCTCCTTGCGCCATCGAAAGAAGTAGAAGTACGACAGCGTCGAGAGCAGCCCGTAGAACGTCAGCCCCCCGACCACCAGGCCGAGGAACGTCGTGAGGGGGTGGGTCGGGAGACCGAGAAGCTCGGTGAGCAAGGCGAGTTCACTCCGCGGCGTCGGCGATGGCCAGCTCCGGGTAGAACTGGCGGGCCCAGCGCCGGTACTTCCCGACGGGGCCGTCCCCCTCGGCCAGCGCGGGCGGGTGGACGTAGCGCTTGTTGGCCCAGATGTCGAAGTCCTGGCTCACGTCGTTCTCGTAGTTGCGGATCATCGCCGGCCCGACGAGCCGGTCGAGCAGGCGCGCCGGGAGCCGTCGCAGCGCGGAGACGAACCGGAAGCTCATCGCGATGCGCAGCGTGATGGTGTCGCCGTCGGTCGGGGTCGCGAAGACGTACTGCCGGGTCTGCATCCCGTGCGAGGGCACGTCGACCTCGACGAACGAGTAGCCCAGGCCCCACACGTGGATGTGGAAGCGCGCGTCGATCGTGGGCGTCCCGCGCACCAGCGGCCGGCGCGACATGCGATAGCGCGTCGTCAGGTACGGGCCGTCCGTGTGGAGCGGGTCGATCACGGCCACGTCCTCGTAGCCGTGCACGACGGAGAGGTGTCCGAGGTCGACGCTGTTCTCGGTCGTCTCCTGCGGGTGGCTGCGCAGGCCCGTCCACGTCTTGGTGCGGAGCGGCGAGAACGCCTCGAGATCGTGCGGCGGGACGTCGAAGCTCGGCGCGCCGGGGCCGCACCACGCGAACACGCCGCCGCAGCGCTCGACGACCGGGAACGCCTCGCCCCTGCAGCGCGGGGGCGGGCGCGTCCCGTACCCGGTCGCGACGCACTCGCCCGCCGCGTCGAACCGGAACGCGTGCATCGGGCAGCGCACGCTCTCGCCCTCGACCGTGCCGCCGTGGCCGAGGTGCGCGCCCATGTGCGGGCAGAACGCGTCGAGCAGCGCCGGCCTCCCCGAGGCGGAGCGGAACAGCACCGCCTCGCGCCCGAACACCGTGACCGGGCGCACCTCGCCGACGGCGAGCTCGCTCGAGAAGGCGACGCAGTACCAGCCGGTGGGGAACGGCGAGAAGGGGAAGCGGTTCGGGCCCGTCATGCTCGGCAGTACGAGAGAGTAGCCGAGCCGGGTCACCGACGGAACGCGCGTCGGAGCGACTCGCTGTTGGCGTTCACGCTGAGCGGCAACCCGAGGGCGCGGGTCCGCTCCACCGCCGGCTCGAACGCGGCGCGCTCCCGCGCGAGCCGCAGGCTCGGCCGGTTGAACACCACCACCCGCTCGCGCGCGATCGCGGCGCGGTCGAGCTCCTCGAGGAACGCGGGCAGCCGATCCGAGGCGTCCTCGACGACCTCGGTCCCCTCTCGGATCGGCCCGCCGACCCACACCCAGACGCGCGGCCCCGTCGAGCCGCGCGGCACGAGCGCCTCGAGCACGGTGACCGCCCGGCGCCGCTCGCTCGCCTCGCGCAGGTCGTAGCGCTCGAGCGCCAGGTCTCCGTCGGCGAGCCGCCGCGCCAGCACCGCGTCGCGCACCATCGTCAACACGGCTCGAGAGACCTCGCGGCCCCAGATCGGGAACCCCTTCTGCTCGTCGCGCCGCTCGTGCTCGTTCGGGTTCTCGACCGCGAGCACCACCACGCGCTCGCGCCGCAGCGCCTCGCCGAAGTACGCGCGGTCGCTCGCCGCGATCCGCTCTGCGCCCGCCTCCGCGACCGCGCGCGCGCCGCGCGGCGCCGCGTCGATCAGGGCCTGCGCCTCGCGCGCGAGCGCGTGCACGTTGCGCCGCGCGTTGTCCGTCTGCGCGCGCTCGCTCGCGCTCGCGCCGGCGAGCGGGCGCCGCGCGGTCTCGAAGAGCCGCCTGCTCCCCGGGAAGCTGCCGAACATCGCCGCCTCGCTCGCGAGCGCGGCCCAGGCCGCGTCGTCGTCGAGCGCGGGGCGCGCCACGCCGCGGAGCGCGATCCCCGCCGCCGCGTCGGCCGCCGCCGCCGTCACCCAGTTCGCCGGCATCATCAGCGCGCAGGCGCGGTGCTCGACCGGGTGGTCCTGCTGCGAGAACAGCGCGTCGCGCAGCACGAACAGCCCGCGCACCCGCGCCGCGATCGCCCGCTGCCGCCGCGCGTTCTCGCACCCGCTCTCGGGGCGCGGATCGAACGGGCCGCGCATCGAGCGGTTGTTGCTCTCGTAGTAGAGGTTCGAGAAGAGCCAGCCGCTCCCGCCGCCCGCGCGCGGCACGAGGTGCGCGTAGCGCTCGGGCGCCACCTGATTGCGCGGCTGCCCGAGCGCGCTCGCGCTCGCGAGCAAGAGGCACGAGACGGTGGCGGCGAAGGATCTCACGGACCGCATGATGCTCCCTTACGGCGCCCGGGACGCGCCGTGTTCCGCCGATCTTCGGCGCACCGGTCTTCGGCGTCCCGATCTTCGGCGCCCGTACGGCGGCGGCGCCACCCCTCGGAGCGCGGCGCGCGCCGGATCGGGCCCGTCCACGTTCTGTTCGCCGCGTCGTGCCGCATCCGCACGCCCGGGAGCCCTGCGCGAGCGCGCCCCGCCGGCGGGCTGCGATCTCGAGTCCGCACCGTGCTCCGCGCGCGCGCCCGGCGCGCCGCTTGCGTCACGTGCGCGCACCACGATGTACCGCCCCGCTTCGACCCTGCTCGCGCTCCTCTGTGCCTCCTGCGTCTGTGCCTCCTGCGTCGCCCCCACGGGCGACGCGAGCGATCTCGCCTCGCACGAGCACGCTCTCGCGCACCCGGGCCCGTGGGTCATCCCGCCCGACACCCTCGCCGTCGGCGACACGCAGTACGTCTCCTACACCGGCGCCGGCCCGTGGGTCGGCGAGAGCGGCTGTGGCGGCAACCTCCTCGCGGGCACCGCCCAGGTCCGCGACTGGCTGCGCCTCGCGTTCCCGCAGATCCGCAGCATCGGGGGCTACTCGTGCCGGCCGATCAACGGCGACAGCTCCACGATGAGCGTCCACGCCACCGGCCGCGCGCTCGACATCATGCTCCCGCTCGACGCGGGCGACGCCGACAACGATCTCGGCGACCCGATCGGCAACTACCTCATCGAGCACGCCCAGGAGATGGGCATCCAGTTCATCATCTGGGATCGCTGGACCTGGAGCGCGAGCCGCACGGCCGGCGCCAAGGGTCGCTCGTACGGCGGCGCGCACCCGCACCACGACCACCTCCACGTCGAGCTGAGCACGGAGGCCGCCGCGATGCGCACGCCCTGGTTCTCGGGCCCGCGCCCGCTGCCCGACCAGCGCTGCGGCACGCTCGCGGTGGCGGGCGGCGTCGTCGACGACACCGACGACTGCTTCACCGCCTACGGCCCCGCCACCTACTGGCGCACCGAGCCCGTCGGGCACGGCGGCTCCATGCGCTGGACCAACGCCTACCGCGGCACCAACCCGAGCAACTGGGCGCGCTGGCGCCTCGACCTCGAGGAGGGCGGCGAGTACGCGGTCGAGGTCTACGCGCAGCCGCCGTTCGCCGTCCACACGGCCACCCGCTACGTCCTCGCGCACGGCGACGTCGAGCACCAGATCCTCGTCGACCTCACCGGCGCCGAGGGGTGGGTGCGCCTGGGCACGTTCTCCTTCGCGCCCGGCGCGGGGCAGCACCTCAGCGTCTACGACAACAGCCCCGCCGACGTCGCCTCGAACCAGCACATCCCCGCGGACGCGGTCCGCCTCGTCCGCGTCGATCGCGGCGCGCCGACCGACCCGACGGAGCCGACCGACCCGACCGACCCGACCGACCCGACGGATCCCGGCCCGCGCGTGATCGACGTGCGCGAGCTCCCGCTGCGCCCCCTCGCCCCGATCTTCGGCGGCGATCCCGCGATCGACGACGACCCGATGGAGCCGCGCGGGCCCGGCGGCACGCTCACCGGCACGTGCGCCGCGAGCCCCGGCGCGCGCGCGCTCCCGGCGCCGCTCTTCGCGCTGCTCGCGCTGGCCCTCGTCGCGCGCCGCCGTTGAGTCCGCGACCGCGCGCGGCGCCGCCTCGCGTGGCAGATCGCGCACGTGCGTGACACCGTCGGGCCGTGCGCCGCGTCCTCGCTCTGGTGATCGCGCTCCTCGCCGTCCCCGCGGCGGCGCGCGCGGGCAACGACGACGGCGTGCTGCTCGGCAACCAGGCGGCGATGACCGGCGGCGCCGTCGCGGCGACGATCACCGACGGAACGGCCATCTGGTACAACCCCGCCGGCCTCGCGGGGATGCGCCGCGACGCCGTGGACGTCGGCGGCAACGCCTTCCAGGTCCGCGCGGCGGAGGAGGGCGGCCTGATCTCGTCGACGACCGGCGAGTCGAACGACGGCGGCTACCTCGAGCTCTTGTCGATCCCCACCGCGTCGACCATCGCGCGCCGGCTCGAGCCCGGCCTCGTCCTCGCGTTCGGCGTGTTCGCCTCGCGCTTCTCGCAGCACACGACCCGCACCGGCCTCGACGCCGGTGACGACCCGCACACCGCGCGCTGGTCGCTCAGCGCCACCGAGTTCAGCGCGACCTACCACGCGGGCGGCGGCCTCGGCATCCGCCTCGACGATCACGTGCGCATCGGCGTCTCGCTCTTCGGCGTCTACCGCGAGCGCTCCGACACGTTCCAGAGCGCCGGCGCGTTCTCGCTCGCCGACCGCACCCGCTTGCAGGCCCGCGGCGGCATCTTCCAGCTCCGCAGCCTGGGGACCGAGCTCGGCGTCGGCGTCCAGTGGCAGCCGCACGACGACTTCGTCCTCGGCCTCACCTTCCGCAGCCCGAGCTTCGAGATCTTCACGCAGGTCCGCTCGACCACGACCGCGATCGACGTCACCGTCGAAGGCACCGACCCGGGCACGTTCACCTTCGTCCCCGAAGACACCGAGAGCCTCGCCCCCGGCTTCGCCGTCCTCACCGGCGGGCGCTTCAACATCGCGCTCGCGCACCGCTTCGAGCGCGGGTGGATCGCGCTCGAGGTCGACCTCCAGCCCGCGCTGCAGCTCGACGGCGTCCTCTCTCGCCGCTTCGTGTGGAACGTCCGCGCCGGTGGTCGCTTCGAGGTCGACGACAACCTCGGGATCGGCTTCGGCGCGTTCACCGATCACTCCGAGCTCCACCCGATCGACGAGCTCGGCCAGACCCGCGTCGACTTCTACGGGCTGAGCGCGGGCCTCGAGTACCGGAGCGGACACCGGCTCGCGGACAACGAGCGCTCGAGCAACCTCGTGTTCAGCACCACCGTGGGCCTGCGCTACGCGGTCGGGTTCGGCGAGGTCGGCGGGCTCTTGTTCGATCCGCGCGGCGGGGTGACGCGCGACACGGTCGCGGTCGACACGACGATCCACGAGCTCGGCCTCCACATCGGATCGGGCCTGTATTTCTGACGAGGACGCGCTCCGTGCGCGGACGTTGACCCCGATCGAGCGCGGGAGGACAATCCGCGGCACCTACCTGGGAGATCTTCGATGCGTACCCTCGTCGCCGGTGTCGTCGCGTGCTCGCTGAGCTTGGTCGGTTGTCTCAATGGGAGCCCGAGCGACGTGAGCGCGTCGACGTGGAACATCTGCTGTGGCGCGAATTGCTGCTGCATCCCGGGCGCGGGGCCGCTCCGCACGGGTGATCTGAATCCGGCGAACCCGTGCGAGCGCTGCGACCCGAGCCGCACGCCGCGCGAGTGGACCGCGGTGCCCGACTGCGACGCCGGGATGCCCGGCGAGACCGACGCGGGCAGCGTCGAGGAGGACGCGGGGACGCCGGGCGCCGACGCCGGCGGGCCGCCGATGATGACGGACGGCGGCGCGCCGCCGGTCGGGACGGACGCGGGCACGCCGCCGGTCGGGACGGACGCGGGCACGCCGCCCGTCGGGACGGACGCGGGCACCGGCGACGGCGGCGGTGACGGCTGCCGCGCGGCGCCGGGCGCGCCGGCGGGCCCGGTCGGGCTCGCCCTGTTCGCGGCGGCGGCGGCGCTCTTCGCCGCGCGTCGCCGGCGCTGAGCGGGCGACGCGCTCGCTCACCGCGGGCCGACGATGGTCGGCGCGCCGTCCTCGAGGAACGTGCGGAAGAACTCCACGTAGCGGCGGCGCGCGTCCTCGTTGCGGTAGATCGCGAAGTGCCCGTCCATCGGGAACTGCAAGAGGCCCAAGGTCACCGGCGCGCCTCCCGCGCTCAGCCCGTTGTCGCGCACGGGCGCGCGCACGCGGGGCGAGCCGGCGAGCTCGAGCGGCAGGCCCATCCGCGCGACCGGCTCGACCACGGGCAGCCCGATCGAGACGGCGAGCGCCTCCGTCCCGCGCGGCGGCGTGTAGGTGTCGAGCAGCCCCTCGGTCACCGCGAGCGAGACCGGCTCCCAGTCGGTCGGCCGCTCGCGCACGAAGCGGTGCGCGAACGCGACGGGATCGGCCGGGTCGAGCATCGGCTGCACGATCTGCGTGAGCACCGGGTGGTCCTCGGTGATCGCCGCGCAGTCCTCCATGATGATGCCCGCGAGCAGGCAGGCGATCGTCGTGCCCGGGCGCAGCTCGCGATCGACCACCGAGATCAGGCCCGACTCGCCCGCCGCCGACAGGAACGCCGCGCGGATCGACGGCTCGATCGCGAGCAGCACGCCGCCCTCCTGCGAGCCCTGGCTGTGGCCCATGTAGCTCATGCGCTCGACGTCGAACGGGACCTCGTCGGCGCCCGTCACCGACGCCGGGATCGCGAAGCGGCCGGCGCGCAGCATCCGGTACATGACGAGCATGTCGATGACCGTCTGGCGCACGATCTCGCGCGCCGCGACGGGGTTCGAGACCAGCAGCGACTCGACGTCGAAGCCCGCGGGGTTGCGCTGGCCGTGCAGCGCTGCCTCGAGCCCGATCGTCGCGAGCCCGATCGGCCCGAGGTGCGAGCCCTCGTCGCGCAGGTGCGAGGCGTGGTCGCCGCCGGTGCCGTGCCCGTAGAGCACGATCGGGTAGCCGCCCTCCGGTCGCGGCGTCGTGGGCACCGAGATCCCGACGCGCACCGCGCGCCGCCGCACCACGCGCGGGCTGCCCTCGGCGTCGAAGCGGATGAGCCCGCTGCCGAACTCCATGTACGGCGGCTCGCCGTCCATCAGCTCGTAGGTGTCGAACGTCGCCTCGTACGTCGCGAGGCGCGGCGAGACGCCGAGCAGGCGCCAGCCGCGCACCTCGGGCAGCTCCTGCGCGGCGACGAACTCGCGCGCGAGGTCCATGTCGCGCGCGGGATCGCTCGTCGTGACCTGGCTCGCGACGAGCACGTCGGCGCGCGCGACGCCGACCGCCTCGAGCGCGTCGAAGAGCGCCGCGTGGTGCGCGTCGCTCCCGCCCTTGAGCGCTTCGAACGCGTCGGAGCGCGTGACGGGCGAGCCGTCGCTGGCGCGCAGTCCGTCGAGCACCACCGCGGCGTACGTGCGCGCGACGTGCATCTCGAAGCCGGCGACCGGCTGCACGGTGAGCGTGTTGGCCGGCCAGAACGCGGAGGGCTCCGCGCGGAAGCGGACGTGCGCGGGCAGGCGGCGGCCGCGCTCCGGGCTCTCGGGGTCGATGTCGATCAGCACGACGCGGCTCGCCCCCTCGCGCGTGTCGGCCGGCGAGGGCAGGGCGCTCGCGTCGAGCGCGCCGGTGAAGCGGAAGTAGACGGCGGTGAGCGGGCTGAAGCCCGGCCGCTCGTCGGCGACGAGGGCGACGCCGCTCGCGACGAGGCCGCGCGCGCGCGGGAAGCCCGTGAGGTCCGGGTGTCCGCGCGAGTCGGTGCGCCCATCGCTCGGGAACGGCGTGTCGAAGAACTCGCCGGACGGGTCGTAGAGCACGGCGGCGGGCCCGGGCGGCGGGCCGGCGTCGTCGATCCCGGGGCCGGCGTCGGTGCCGATCGGGCCGGCGTCGGTGCCGACGACGACCCCATCGCACCCGAACAGGAGCAAGAGAGACCAAGCGATGCGCTTCATCGTGTTCCAGCGAAGAGAGGGTCAGCCGATGCGCGAGCGCGCGCGCAGCGCGTCGAAGTCGAAGACCGGGTTGATCGCCTTCGCGTAGCGCACGACGGGCACCGCGCGATCACCGAATGGATCCCAGCGGCGCGCGCCGTCGAGGCGCATGCCGGCGCGCTCGTAGAAGCGGCGGGCGGGCTCGTTCTTCGCGAGCACCCAGACGACGACCCAGTGGCAGCGCGCGCGCGCGAGATCCTCGAACGCGCACTCGAGCAGGCGCTGGCCCAAGCCGCGGCCGACGAGCGAGGGCGCGAGGTAGAGCATGTAGATCTCGCCCGCGTAGCCGAGCCAGCTCGGGTCGTCGACGCGCGGGCCGAACGAGACGAAGCCGCCGACCTCGTCCTCGTGCTCGAGCACGAGCACCGCCTCGTCGAGCGCGCCCGCGCTGAGGCGGCGCCACCACTTCGCGGCGAGGTCGTCCTGGCGCATGTGGCGCAAGTAGCGATCGGGCAAGAGGCCGCGGTACGCCCACCGCCAGCTCTCGAGGTGCACCGCCGCCAACGCGTCCGCGTCCGCCGAGTCGGCCGTCCTCACCCTCACGTCCACCACGCCGAACAGCCTGGCACGACTCCGACGTCGCGAACAGGGCACCCCCCGCGTTCAGACGCCGGCGATCGCGCGCGCGACGACGCCGGCCGCGGCGAGGCCGAACGCGCCGGTGACGAACGCGGCCGAGCCGTCGATGCGCGCGCGGTGCTCGCACGTGTGCTTGCCGTTGTCCTTGCCGGGGCAGACGCACACGAACCCCGTGCCCTCGTCGTACGAGATCGGCGCCGGCGCGCGCGGGGGCTCCTCGCTGTACACGGCGCTCACCCCGATCGGCGTGCCGTGCGTGATCGCGAGGCCGTGCTCGCGCCGCAGGATCTTGCGCAGCGCGCGCGCGAACGGGTCGCGGTGCGTCGCGGCGAGATCGGCGACGCGGACCTTCGTCGGATCGAGCCGCGCCGCCGCGCCCATCGACGAGACGATCGGGATGCCGCGCGAGAGGCAGGTGGCCACGAGGTGCGCCTTGGCCGTGAGGTTGTCGATCGCGTCGAGCACGTAGTCCACGCGCCCCGCGAGCAGCTCCTCGCTCGTGTCGGCCTCGTAGAAGCGCGCGACGGGCGTCACCGTGCTCGCCGGGCTGATCAGGCGCAGCCGCTCGGCCATCACCTCGACCTTGGGCTTGCCGATGTTGCCGCGCAGCGCGTGGAGCTGGCGGTTCGCGTTGGTCACGCAGACGTCGTCGAAGTCGACGAGCACGAGCTCGCCGACCGCGGTGCGCGCGAGCGCCTCGGCGGCGAACGAGCCGACG
Organism: Sandaracinaceae bacterium; assembly: GCA_019637095.1. Taxonomy (GTDB): domain Bacteria; phylum Myxococcota_A; class Polyangia; order Polyangiales; family Sandaracinaceae; genus JACKEC01. The sequence continues at coordinate 20,014 of JAHBWG010000077.1, forward strand.
CCGCCCATCCCGATCACGAGCACGCGCGCGCGCATCAGCGCGTGCAGCCCCGGCTCGGTGACGAGGCGCGCGGCGCGGTCGAAGCGACGGTGCGTGCGCAGCGCCGGCTCGGGCTCGGGCGCGCGGGGGGATCCGATCATCGGCAGCGGCATGAAGAGCCTCGGTGTAGCACCGCGACGCGCGGCGCTCTACGGGACGAGCACGAGCTTGCCCACCGTCTGGCCCGACTCGAGGTCGGCGTGCGCGCGGGCGACGTCCGCGAGCCGGTAGCGCGTCACCGGCGGCCGCGAGATGCGGCCCTGCGCGAGCCAGCCGAGGATCTTCGCCATCCCCTCCTCGAGCAGCTCGGCGCGGTCGAACAGGTAGCTGAGGTTGAACGCCATGACGCTCACGCTCTCGTTCGTCATCGAGAGCGGGTCGAAGCGCGGCGTGCGGAGCCAGTCGAGCGCGAGCCGCGCGTAGCTCGGCTTGCCGCCCTGCCGCGGCATCATCGTGTGGAACCCGTAGACGACGAGCTTGCCGGCCGGGCGCACGTGCCGGTAGCTCGCGCGCAGCGTCTCGACGCCGTTGGCGTCGAAGATCGCGTCGTAGCCGCCCGGCGCGTGGCGCGCCGCGGTCGGCCAGAGCGGCTCGCGCGACTTGTCGATCACGACGTCCGCGCCGCGCGCGCGCGCCGCCTCCACCTTGTGCGGCGCGCCGACGACCGCGACGACCTCGGCGCCGGCGATCTTCGACAGCTCCACGAGGTAGCCCCCGACGCCGCCCGCCGCGGAGTGGACCAGCACCTTCGCGCCCGGCCGCGGGTGCGCGAGCTCGAAGATGGCGAAGTACGCGGTCATCGTCACCGCGGGCAGGGCCGCCGCCTCCTCGAGCGAGAGGCCGTCGGGCACGCGGAAGACCTGGTGGCGGGGCGCGACGAGCTCGGTCGCGTAACCATCGAAGCGCGTGACCGCGAAGACGCGCTCGCCCGGCGCCAGGTCCGTCACGCCCGGGCCGAGCGCGCGCACCGTGCCCGCCACCTCGAAGCCCGGCGTGATCGGCCAGCCGACGTACTCCTTGGCCGAGGCGTAGAGCCCCATGCGCACGATGCAGTCGGCGTAGTTCACGCCGATCGCCGCGACGTCGATCGCGACCTCGCCCGCGCCCGGCGCGCGCGAGGGCCCTGCCTCGAGGGTGAGCCGGTCGTAGCTGCCGGGCCGCGCCACGACGACCTTCGTCATGGTGCGTCGCGCGCGCTCGGGGCCCGGATCGAGCGGCAGGCCGCGCTCGGCGAACACCTCTCCGAGGAGCGCGGGCTCGTCGGTCATGATCCCGTCGACGCCCAGATCGAGCAGGCGCCGCATCTCGTCGGGATCGTCGATGGTCCAGCAGTGGACGTGGATCCCGCACGCGTGCGCCGCCTCGACGAAGCGGTGATCGACGACGGTGATCCCCTCGTGCATCGGCGGCACCTGCAGCGCGGCGAACGGCCAGCGCACGTAGCGCGCGAGCCCGGCGCGGCTCGCCGCCCAGAACTGGATCGCGCCGCGGATACCCGGCGACGTCGGCACCGCGCGCGAGGCGATCTCGCGGAAGCGGTGGACGAGCGGGTCGTGCGCCGCCGCGACGAGGACGCGATCGTGCGCGCGCAGCCGCTCGATCTCACGCCACAAGAGCGCCTCCATCGCGGGCGCGCGCTGCTTCATCTCGACGTTGAGCTTCACCTCGGGGTGGAGCGCGAGCGCCTCCTCGAAGGTCGGCAGCGTCACGCCCTGGCCGCGGAAGGGGTACGTCCGGCCGCCGTCGCGCGTGAAGCGGTAGCCGTGGTCGAGCGCGCGCAGCTCCGCGAGCGTGAGGTGCTTGATCGGGCCCGCGCCGTTCGTCGTGCGGTCGAGCGTCTCGTCGTGGAAGCACACGATCACGCCGTCGCGCGTGACGTGCAGATCCGTCTCGAGGTAGCGGTAGCCGAGCGCGATCGCGCCCTCGAAGGACGTGAGCGTGTTCTCCGGCCACACCGCGGCGCCGCCGCGGTGCGCGATCGCGATGGGCGTGCGCAGGTAGCTCACGGCGCCGGAGCGTGAGCGACGCGAGCGCGCGGGGCAACGCTCAACGGTACGGCCCGCGCGGGTCGTCCGGGGGCGGCTCGATCCGCGTGAGGCCGGCGCGCGCGGCGAGCGCCGGGTCGATGGGCTTGGCGTGCCATTCCACGAGCCCGCAGCGCGTGCACGCGTACGCCTCGAAGTCGCCGGTCGTCTGCGCGCGGCCGACGGCGCGCGCGCGCACGCCGAGCGCGAACGGGATGCCTGCGAAGAGCTGCGCGACGAGCTGCGGGGCGAAGTAGAGCTCCGTCCCGCCGCAGCTCGGGCAGCGCCGCCGCTCCTTCATGGTGGCGCGCTCGGGGGGCCGTCGCTCCACCGCGTCGAGCCGCGCCTCGAGCGCCGCGATCCGCTCCTCGAGCTCCTTCGACATCTCGAGAGGGTACCCGCGCGCGGGCGCGGTTCGCTAGCGGCGCCGATCCACGGGACTGCGCTCTCCTATAGAGTCCGGGCCATGTCGACCGAAGGGCTGCGCGCGCACGCGGACGGAGCGTTGCGCTGCTGGTGGTGCGGGGACGATCCCGGCTACGTCGCCTACCACGACGAGGAGTGGGGCCGGCCCGTCGCCGACGACGTGCGGCTCTACGAGAAGCTCTGCCTCGAGGGCTTCCAGTCCGGGCTGAGCTGGCTGACGATCCTGCGCAAGCGCGAGGCGTTCCGGCGCGCGTTCGCCGGGTTCGATCCGGCGAAGGTCGCGCGCTTCGGCGCCCGCGACGTCGAGCGGCTGCTCGGCGACGCGTCGATCGTGCGGCACCGCGGCAAGATCGAGGCGGCGATCCACAACGCGGGGCGCGTCCTCGAGCTCGTGGAAGAGCACGGCTCGTTGTCGGCGTTCGTGTGGCGCTTCGAGCCGCCCGCGAGCGAGCGGCCGCGCGAGCTCTCGTTCGCGGCGCTCTCGAAGATGGGCCAGACGCCGGCGAGCGCGCGGCTCTCGAAGGCCCTGCGCGCGCGTGGCTTCCGCTTCGTGGGCCCGACCACCGCGTACGCGTTCATGCAGGCGATGGGGCTCGTCGACGATCACCTCGGCGGGTGTAGCGTGCGCCCCGAGGTCGAGGCGGCGCGCGCCGCCTTCGCGCGGCCGCGATGAGCGCGGCTCGGCTCGTGCTCGTCGGCGAGCAGCGCAGCGGCACGACGCTGCTCGCGCGGATGCTCGACGCGCAGCCCGGCGTGCGCGTGCGCGTCGCCGCGCTCACTTTCGCGCTGCGCTTCGCGGCCGACCGCGGGCTCGCCCCCCGCGCGCCCCTCGGCGCCCTCGCGCGCGAGGCGCTCGCCCGCGAGCTCACCCGCGGGCTCGCCGCGGCCGGCGTCGGCGCGCGGCTCGCGCCGGCCGACTTCGCGACCTTCGCCGAGGCCGCGCAGCGCGCGATCGACGCGATCGGCGCGGACGGATCCGGCGATCGCGCGCGCGTCGCGGGGAGCAAGGAGCACGCGCCCGCCGCGATGATCGCGCCGCTGCTCCGCGACGCCGGCGTGCACGTCCTCTACCTCGTGCGCGACCCGCGCGACGTCGTCCGCTCGCGCGCGCGGCGCGGCGAGGGCGAGCTCGCGCGCAAGCTCGTGAGCTGGCGCGAGTCGGTCGGCGCCGCGCTCGCGCTCGACCACCCGCGCCTGTGCGTGGTGCGCTACGAAGATCTCGCGCGCGACCCGGCGGGCGCGTTCGCGAGGATCGAGGCGGCGTTCGGTTGGGGCCTCGATCCCGTCCTCGCGGCGGCGTGGCGGCCGCTCGCCGGGCAGCCCACGAACACGAGCTTCGGGGTCGAGCTCGACGCCGTCGACGCGCGCCCGGTCGAGCGCTGGCGCGAGGCGCCGCGCGAGCCGTGGGTGCGCTTCGCGGGCGCCTACTGCGCGCCGGAGCTCGCGCGCCTCGGCTACGCGCCGGGGCCGCCGCTCGCCGCGTGGGAGGCGCGCTCGCACCGCGCGCTCGGCGCCGCCGTCGCGTGGCGCCGCCGCGCGGGCGCGCTCCTGCGCCACCTGCGCGCGCGCTGAGGACCCCGCTGGAGTCTCGAGTCGGTGCCAACCGCCCAGCCGCCGTGCTCGCCCACGACGAGGAGCCGCAGCGGCGTCTGCCTCGAGCTGGACGCACCCCTACAGCTGCCACGCGGACTGGCCCGTCGCCGGATCGATCGCGCGCAGCTCACGGCCGAGGCTCACCACCACGAAGCGGCCGTTCGAGAAGACGTCGCGGACGCTGCCCATGCGGTCGCCCGCGAGATCCGTGCGCCAGCGCTCGGCGCCGTTCTGCTCCGCGAGGCCGACGGCGACGACGCCGCTGCCGCGGCTGCCCTCGCGCTGCGAGCCGAGGACGACGACCGTGCTGGGCAACGCCGCGCCCGCGAAGCACCCGATCGCGGTGCCACCGACGGGCACGAGGTCGAGCGGGCGATCCCAGAGGTCGCGCCCCCCCCGCCGCGCGGTCACCTGCAAGAGCTCCGTGCCGCGGGGCCGGACGTGGATCTGGTAGTCGACGTCGCCGGCCGACACCGTGCGACCGCGGCGCGTCATGCTGATGATCCCGCAGGTCGTCGAGTCGGTGACGTTTGGCTGCGACAGATCGCCACCCACCGAACAGCTCGACGCGGTGCCGTCGCCGAGCGAGAAGCTCGGGCGGTTTCCGTCCTCCAGTCGAAGATCGATGCAACGTTCGTCGACACCGTAACGGTCGACCTCGTCGGTGAGGCTGTGCACGAGCGGGCTCTCGGGCGATGTGATCGGGTGGAGGCGCAGCTCGAAGGCCTCGTTGTCGAGCACCGCCAGCCAGTCGGGGCCCGCGCAGAGCAGCCGCAGATCACGGCTCTGGCCGAGCGGCTCGCCGACGAAGCGAATCTCGCCGGTCGCGCCGTCCAGGATGGCCGGGCGCTTCGTGCGGTCGCGCCCGCGCGAGACGAGCGCGCCGATCTCGGCGGCCCCGTCTCCGTCCACGTCGTTGAGCAGACAGATCCACGACTCGTTGTGGAGCGGTGGCGGAGGCGCCTCGGGCTCCGGCGTACCGACCACCGGCGGGGCCCCCTCGCGCGCCGCCGTGAACATCGCGATCGAGCTGAGCACCCCCAGCCCGACGAGGCAGAACGGGACGAGGATGGTCAGCGCGGCGACCCCGACGACGACCCAGAGGACCACGTTCGACGAGCTCCGCTGGGGGGGCGCGTGCATCATCGGCGGCGGGGCGCCGTAGCCTCCGAGCGGAGGGGTCAGCACGGACTGGAACCCGCACTGCGGACAGCGCAGCGCGTGACCCGGCCCACCGACCATCGTCGCCCGGCACTGCGGACAGGGAGAGGGCTGCATCGCGCCCGAGCGTCAGGCCGTCGCGGCCGGGTCGATGTCGACGACGAGGTTGGCGTCGGCCAGCGCGCAAGCGCAGAGGAGCTTCATGGCGGGGTGACCTCTCGAGGGTGGGTGACGCGAGCGCGCCCGACCCTGCCACACGCCCGCCGTCGCGCCAGTCGACTACGACCCGATGCCGCCGCCGCCGGTCCGCGCGCGCCTCGCGCTCCGGTTCGCTCCTCGACGCGCTCAAGGGAAGACGTGCTGGCTGCAGCTGCAGGTGTTCGCGTAGCCCACGACGTCGGCCGGACAGCAGATCGGCCGCTCGCCATCGGTCGGATCGGGATCGCAGCAGCCGAGACCGGCGGCCGGCCCGCACAGTCCGCCGGCAGGCGCGCACTCGGTGTCGCAGGCGCTCGTCGACCCGAGGCACGTGCCCACTCCATCGACGCTCGCGCAGCAGTAGGTGTCGTCGCTCGGCTCCACGCGCCGGCAGTCACGCCAGTCGGTGCACGGGACGCCGCAGAAGTCCCAACCACGCGCGGTCTCCTGGCAGACGGTCCCGCTCGGGCATGCGCCGGGGCAGCTGCCGCCGCAGCCGTCGGGCGCCCCGCACGCGCCGCCCGGCTCGCAGCGGCAGTGGCTGAGGTCTACGCACCGGCCGTCCGCGCAGTCGCCGCGGCAGCAGCCCGCGCGACTGGCGCAGCCGTCACCCGCCGTCCCGCAGCGCTCCGGATCGCGTACGCGGCACGTGCCCTCCGCACAGTGGCCGCTGCAGCAGCCGGACGAGCGATGGCACGCCGCGCCGTCCGCTCCGCACGCGTCGCTCGCGCACACGCCACCGCTGCACGTGCCCGAGCAGCAGTCAGCGCCGGCGCAGGCGTCGCCCGCGAGCCCGCACTCCAGCACCGACGAGCGCCCGCGGTAGAGCGCCGCCCGCGTCATCGCGTAGACGACGCCGCGCAGCGACGTGAGCCGATGGACGGCGTCGGCGGCGCCGGTCGGCAGGCCCTCCGACGCAGACACGAAGGTGGCGCCGTCCTCGGTGATGTAGACCTGCGCGGGATCCGAGGCGGCGACCAAGACGACGCCCGCCGGACGCTCGAGGAAGTCGCGCACGCGGGTCGAGACGCCCTCGCGGATCGGCAGGTGCGTGTACGGACCCGTGGCGCCATGGCGATCGGTGCGGAAGATGTCGCGCTCGGTGCCGATCCAGATCGCCCCGTAGTGGTGGAGCTCGCGCGCCGCGAAGACGAATGGCGCCGTGTGCGAAGGGCCGAGATCCACGCGAGCCACCGCGCCGGAGGGCACGGCGACGGTCCAGAACGACGTGTGACCGCTCGCCGAGATCGCGAGGTAGTAGGGTAGCTGCGTCAGCGTAATCGCCGACGAAGGCCCATCGATGGTGGCGAAGGGCACCCAGCGGCCGTCGGCCGGGCTCCACTCGCGCAGGTAGAGCGATGAGCCGCCAGCGCCGAAGAGCGAGCCGACCAGGAAGGCGTTGCCGGGGGGGTTCGTCGTGATGCGGTCGACGCGGGCGGGCTGTCCCGCGCCGCTTCGATGCGCGCGTCGAGGCGCTCCCACGGTGCGAAGGGATCCGCGGCGCGCGTCCACACCTGCACGAACGCGTGCGTCGCCGGCAGGGTGAGCTCGACCGTGGCCGGCACGGCGAAGCGCAGCCCGTGCGGCGTGAGCGCGAGCACCTCACCGACGACGGGGCGCCCCGGCGGGCCCGGCTCGCTCGCGGGCTCCACGCCGATCGCGGCGGGCGAGCTCAGCGCGCCGCTCGGCACGATCACCCGGGCGTTCGCGCGCTCCACGCTCCCACCCTCCGGGCCGATGGTGTGGCCCGGGTCGGGCGCGTCCGTCGCCGCGTCGGGAGGACGATCCGCGGGCGGCGCGGGTCGAGGACAGCCGCTGGTCGAGAGCGCGAGCGCCACGGCGGCGAGACGGGCGGAGATCATCCGCGCAGTCTACCGGGCCGCCGCACGGCGGCGTCATCGTCCGAACGGACGGGGTCAGCGCAGCCGCGGCGCGCGCGAAGCGTCAAAACGGCTTGCGATGCGTCGAGGACGCGCGCGTCGGCGCCGTCCCTTGGACTGCGCGCCGTCGGCGCTCGTCGTCCTCCGTAGGCGAGGTCCAGTGAGCTGGACTTCGTCTACTCTGGAACATCCAGCGCAGCGACCGCGCGCTCCGCCTCGACGTCCCGCTCGCATGGCTTGCCATGCGAGCCATGAGCATCGCCGCACCCATCGCGCTCAGGCGATGAGTGGGTTGCGCGTGACGAGCGCGGGGAAGCGTCCGAAGTCGCGGTCGGCGGTCCACAGCTCGCGTACGCCGTGGATCCGACAGAGGGCGGCGATCCGCGCGTCGTGCACGCGCGGCCCGGAGACCTTCGCGGCACGCAGGACGTCGGTCAGCGCCGGCCAATAGAGGCCCTCCTCCGCGAGCAGCGCCAAGCTCGGCGACGCCATCCACGCCTCGAGCTGGTCGATCGCCTGGGCAGCGGTGCTCGGTGGATCGTAGATCCGCGGGTGCGTGGCGATCGACAGGAACTCGTGGACGCAGGGCCACGGAATGGCCCACGTCGAGCTTCCCGTGGCGAGCTCGGCCAGCGCGGCGTACGCGCGCTCGTTCCACTCGCTGTCCCCGCGGTGTGCGTAGACGAGGAGGTTCGTGTCGACGGCGATCACCCGCCGCGTCCCTCGTACGCGAGCGCTCGAATGGCCTCCCATCCCTGCCCGCGAAGCTCGGGCTGCAGCCCACGGCCTGAGACTCGGGCGTCGCGGAGCTCGAAGGGCCCCTTGGTCGCGCGCTCTGCGAGGACCCGCCGGAGCCCCGACTCGACGAGGTCGCGGAGGGTCGTTCCCTCGCGAGCGGCGACCCGCTTGGCCTGCTCGAGGAGGGCGTCGGGGAGCTCGACGGTGGTCTTCATACCCAGACCGATACCCTGCGGTATGGGAGTACGCAAGTCACGACCCATACAGATGGTTGACGCGGCGTCCTGGTGCCCGCCGCGCCAGCACGCTCCTGCGCGTGCCCACCGAGCCTCGTCAAGGAGACTTGCGAGCGCGATCTCACGGGATCCGGGTCAGCGCGGCGCGGAGCAGCGCGCGCGCGGCGCGGGCGAGCTCGCGCGGTCGCGGCCAGCGGCGCGCGATCGGCACCGGGCGTCCGTCGCGCTCGACCGCGACGACGCGGCCGATCACCTCGCCGCCGACGCCCGGCGCGGCCCCGGGAGCGTCGCCGAGGTGCACGAGGCGCACGCCCCGGCGCCACGGGACGAGCAGGACCACGCGGTGGCAGATCGGCGCGCCGCGCGACGCGATGACCACCACGTCGCCGACGCGCGCGCGCGCGCCCTCGCGCACGAGCGCCACGTCGCCGACCTCGAGCGTGGGCGCCATCGAGCCGCCGCCGATCAGCACGCGCCGGAGCGCGCCGTCGCTCACGAGCCGAAGCGCGCGACGACGTCGCGCACCGTCGCCTTGAAGGCCTCCTCGCGGTGGCGCGCGAACTCCTTCCAGGTGCAGAGCGTCGTCGGATCGGTGACGCGGTCGACGAAGAGCACGCCGTCGAGGTGGTCGCACTCGTGCTGGTAGGTCCCCGCGGTGATCCCGCGCGCGACGAGCGCGATCGGCGCGCCGCGCCGGTCGAGCGCGTCGACGCGCAGCTCCGCGTGTCGCCGCACGACGCCGCGCAGGTCCGGGACGCTCAGGCAGCCCTCGTAGTTCTCGAACGTCGTGTCCCCGATCGGGGTGAGCACCGGGTTGACGAGGATCGTCAGCGGGATGTTCGGCTTGTACGGGTAGCGCGGGTTGTCCTTCACCTCGAGCACGCAGATGCGCACGGAGGCGTGGACCTGCGGGGCGGCGAGGCCGGCGCCGTTCGCGTCGCGCATCGTCTCGACGAGGTCGTCGATCAGCGCCTGCGTCGCGGGGCTCGCGAGCTCCTCGGGGCTCAGCTCGCGCGCGCGCTGGCGCAGGACGGGGTGGCCGATCTGGGCGATCTTGCGCAGCGTCATGACTCTCCCTCGGGGCGCTTGAGCACCGCGCGGAGCGCGCGGCGCTGGACGTCGTGCAGGTAGACGAGCGGGCGCGCCTCCGTCATGCGGCGGATCGCGTCGTCGGCGTCCGCGGCGTGGCCGCGGCGCACCATGAGGCCGCCCGCGACGGTGGCCGAGCGGCCGTGCCCCATCGCGCAGTGGACGAAGATGGGGCCCTCCTCGTGCTCGAGCCGCGCGAGCAGCGCGCGGAACGACGCGAGGTCCGGCGCGTCGGTGTCGAGCGTGGGCAGGCACTCGTAGCGCGCGACCGCGCGCGTCGTCGGGCTGCGCGGGAACTCGCTCGTGAGGTCGACCACCAGGCGCGCGTCCGCCGGCATCTCCGCCGCGTCGAGCGGGCGGCGCCCGACGAGGATCCCCGGCGCGACCTCGTCGTACGGGCGCTCGTCGCGCACGCGGCTCTTGATCTGCCAGAGCCCCCACGCGACCGCGTAGTACGGCCAGAGCAAGGCGACGTGCGCGATGCTCAGCCGCCCGTCGGCCCGCTTGCCGAACACGCGCGGCCCGTAGCCGAGGTACGCCGCGCCGACGATCGCGACCGACAGCGCGGGCCACGCGAGCAGCCACGCCGGGCCGCCGAGCGAGGCCGCGAGCGCGCCCAGGGCGATCCCGAGCGCGATCTGCGTCAGGCCGAAACGCATGCCTCCACGTCGGCCGCGGCCTTCGGGAGCGCGGCGGTGAGCACCTCCGAGCCTGCGTCGGTGACCAGCACGTCGTCCTCGATGCGGATCCCGCGCACGTCCGAGAAGCGCGCGAGCGCCGCGCGGTCGAGCCGGTCCCCCGCGACCCGCGCGAGGTGGGGGTCGCGAAGGATCGCGTCGACCTGGTAGAGGCCGGGCTCGATCGTCACGGCCATCCCCGGCACGAGGTCGCGATCGAGGCGCAGGTACGACAAGCCGAATTGCGTGCTCCGAGCGCGGCCCGGCGCGTAGCCCGCGCGGTCGCCGAGGTCCTCCATGTCGTGCACGTCGAGCCCGAGCAGGTGCCCGACGCCGTGCGGGAACAGGAGGGCGTGCACGCCGTCGGCGACGAGCTCCTCCGGGTCGCCGCGCAGCACGCCGAGCGCGACGAGCCCCTCCGCGAGCGCGTGGCTCGCCGCGAGGTGGACGTCCCGGTAGCGCGCGCCCGGGCGCACGGCGGCGATCGCCCGCGCCTGCGCGTCGAGCACCACCTCGTAGAAGGCGCGCTGCGTGGGGCTGAACGCGCCGCTCACCGGCCACGTGCGCGTCACGTCGCCGGCCCAGCCGCCGCGGGACTCCGCGCCGACGTCCGCCAGCAAGAGGTCGCCGGCGCCGAGCACGTGATGGTGCGCGTGGTTGTGGAGGACCTCGCCGTGCACCGTCACGATCGAGCCGTAGGCGGTGCTCATCGCGCGCTCGAGGATCGCCGCCTCCATCGCGGCGCGCACGTGGTGCTCGCGGCGCCCCGGCCGCGTCGCGGCCATCCCGGCGAGGTGGGCGGCGACGGTGGCCTCGGCTGCCTCGCGCAGCCCCGCGATCGCCGCCTCGTCGTGCACGAGGCGCAGCGCGATCACCGCGTCGGCGAGCGCCTCGTCGCCGCGGCTCGGCGGGTCGACGGGGCGGCCGAGCGCCGCCTCCTGGCGCGCGCGCGTCGCGGGGTCGATCGCGGCGAGCGTCGCGGCGCCCGCGCCGGCGAGCTCGGCGAGCGGGCGCACCGGGCAGCCGACGGCTGCTTCGATCGCGTCGAGGCTCGGCGCCGGGCCGTGCCAGAGCGCGTCGTCCGGCGCGGGCGGCTCGAGGTAGAGCGCGTGATCGTCGCCCTCGATCGACAGCACCGCGCGCTCGAACGGCAGGCCGACGAAGTAGAGGAAGTGGCTCGACGCGCGGAACGGGTAGGGCGCGCCGGCGTAGTTGCGCGGCGGCGCCGCACCCGCGAACAAGAGCGCGCGCGACTCGCCGAGGGCGCGCGCGAGCTCCGCGCGGCGCGCGCGCGCGGCGTCCGGGAGGGCGAGATCGAGGTCCATCGGCTCGGACCATAGCCAGCGATGGGGCGCGGAGCACGGCGGCGCCGTGGCGCGTCGCGACGCCATCGACGGGGCATGAGGCGCCGCGCGACGTGCGACGTGTCGACTCCTTCTCGCGGTAGGAGATGCGCACGTCACGCGAGGACCCGGGCGCGCGTGAGCGAGAACGCCGGGCGCACGCCATACCGGAGAGGCCACGCTCGCGACTGGCGTCCATCACGTCCTCGACGCAGCCGTGCTGCGCGGCGCGCCTGGCGAGCGCTCGCGAGGGCGCGCGCCGAACACGGGTGACCGGCGCGATCAGTACGCCTCGTAGAGCGCCTCGGTCAGGGCCTCGACCGCGTCGCCGAGGTCGCCGACGCCCTCGATGGCCGCGCACACCGCGGCGCGCGCGCTGCTGAGCCGCTCGCGCAGCGCCGCGTCGAGCTCACCCTCGAGCGAGCGCTCGGCGCGGCGCACCAGCGAGCGCGCGAGGCGCTCCTCGCCGGGGTCGAGCGTCGCGCTCCCCGCCGCGGGCTCGGGCGGCGCGACCTCGACGGCGCGCAGCGCCTCGATCCGCGCGCGCGCGACCTCCCGGCGCTGCGCGGTGAGGCGGCTCGGGCCGTTGCGGATGGTGGTGGTCGCCGACTGACCCGAGGGCCGATGTGTCGCGGTGACGTGCAGCACCCCCGAGAGGTCGAGCCGGAAGGTGACGTCCACGGGGCTCTGCGCGGGCGAGGGCGGCAGGTCCTCGATGGACACCGCGCCGAGCGGCTGGTTGTCCTCGAGCCGCTCCGCCTCGCCTTGCGCGATCGGGACGTCGACTGTGGGTTGGTTCTCGAACATCGTGGCGTAGGTCGAGGTGCGCTCGACGGGGACGACCGTCCCGCGCGGGATCACCGGCGCCGCGGTGAGCGACGACCCGAACAGCCCGCGGTCATCGTCGTCGACCACCCCCGCGGCCAGCGTGAACGGCGTGATGTCGACGAGCACCTCGTCCACCGCGGCGCCTGCGGCGCGCCCTGCCAGTAGCGCGGCGCCGTGCGCCACCGTGCGGTCGGGCTCGTCGGCGAGCTGCGCCGGCACGTCGAGGTGCGCCGCGACCATCTCGGCGACGAGCCGCATCCGGCTCGCGCCGCCGACGAGCACCACGCGGTCGAGGTCGGCCGCGGTCACGCGCGCGTCGCGGAGCGCGGTGTCGATGCACGTGAGCGTGCGCTCGACCCACGGGCGCGCGATCTCGTCGAGATCGCCATGCCGGATCACCAAGTCCAAGTTGACGGCGCTCGCGCCCTCGCCGGTCAGGTACGGCTCGTGGATGCGCACCTCGTCGCGCGCGCTCAGCGCGATCTTCGCGCGCTCCACGGCCTCGGCGAGTCGCGCCATGGCGTGCGCGTCGGCGCGCACGGCGGCGGCCTCGCGCTCGGCGAGCCGCAAGAGGACGTGCTCGGCGAGCGCCGCGTCGATGTCGTCACCGCCCAAGCGGGTGTCGCCCTGGCTCGCGCGGACCTCCATGAACCCCTCGTCGCGCTCGAGGATGGACACGTCGAACGTACCGCCGCCCAAGTCGTAGACGAGCACGAGCGCCTCTTGGCCGGTGGTGTGCGCGACGGCGGCGGCGGTCGGCTCGTTGACGAGGCGCTCGACCGCGCAGCCGGCGAGCTCGGCGGCGTCGAGCGTCGCCTGGCGCTGGTGGTCGGCGAACCACGCGGGCACCGTGATGACGGCGCGCGCCGGCCGCGCCCCGAGGTCGCGCTCGGCGGCGTCGAGGAGCGCGCCCAGGATGAGCGCGGAGACCTCCGGCGGTGTCATCGCCGTGCTCCCGACGTGCACGCGGACGTCCTCGCCCATGCGGCGCTTGATCGAGCGTACGGTGCCGGCCGGGTCGAGCAGGCGGCGGTTGCGTGCCTTGCGCCCGACGAGCACCCGGCCGTCGGGCCCGACCCCGACGACGGATGGCAAGAGCAGGTCCCCGTCGGCCGTCGCCACGAGGTGCACCCGCCCCTCGCGCACCGTGCCGACGAGCGAGTTCGTGGTGCCCAGATCGATGCCGACGACCAGCTCCGTCCCCATGCGCTCCGTCCCTTCCATGCGCGTCTATGCGGGCCGCTCCGGCGCAGGTCGCTCGCCCCGCGCGGCCTCGCGCGTCGCCACGACGTCCGCCTCGCGCACGATCCGCCCGCCGTAGAGGTAGCCCGGCCGGACCACGCGACCGACGATCCCATCGCGCTCGCCCGGCGCCGGCGGCCGGGTCTCGACGACGCGGTGGAGCGCGGGGTCGACCTCGCGTCCGACCGCGCGCTCGATCGTGACCCCCGCGCCCTCGAGCGCGCCTTCGAGCTGCGCCTCGAGGATCGTCACCGCCGCGCGCAGCGCGCGCAGCTCGTCCCAGCCACCCCGCAACCGCGCGAGCCACCCGCGCGGCGGCTCCGCGCGCCGCGCGCCGTCGGCCATGCGGCCGAGCGCGTCGGCCACCGGGAGGAGCGCCTCGAGGAGCTGCCTCGCGTCGTCGCGTGGAGCATCCGTGGACGCGTGGGCGAGCCGCTCGACGGTCTCCTCGCACGACTGCGCCGCCGCCTGTGCTGCCACCGCGGCGCGCCCGACGCGCCGTAGCTCCTCGAGCAGCGCGCCATAGGCCCGCGCCTCGCCTCCGGGCTCATCGGCCATCGCCGTCGTCTCCGAGCAGGGCGCGCGCATCGAGCTGCGTCGCGAGGTGGCGCAGCGCCGCGAGCGGCAGCGCCCTCGCGAGATCGACCGCGGGCGGAGCGAGCAGCGCGGGCGCCGGCACCGTCGGCCGCGTCGACACGAGGAGGCGGAGCACATCCTCGGGGGCGCTCAGGAGCTCGTACGCCTCACGCACGCGCCGGAAGCCCTCCGCGTCGCGGTCGGGCGGGTGCGCGGTCACGGCGCGCCGGTACGCGCGCTTGAGCTCGGCGGCGTCGAGCGGCGGCGCGACCCCCAGCGTCTCGAACGCGCGCGCGTAGCGGGCGGACGGCGGCGTCTCGTTCATCGGCGGCGTCCCTTCTTGCGCTTGCGCGGCTGGCTCGGCCTCGCGAGCTCCTCGACGGGGACACCGAGCAGCTCGGCGACGGCGCCATCCACCGACGCCTGCGTGGGCTCGCTCGCCAGGAGCCGGTCGATGAACGTCTGCCTCGCCGCGGGGGTGATCCGCTCGCGAATCGACGCCGGGAGCCCGAGCGTGTCGAGCACGTGCGTGAGGAGCGCGTCGACGAACGCCGGATCCGGGGCCCCCTCGTGCTCGGGGCCCTCACCGACGAAGACGAGCTCGTCCCGATCGGAGTCGGCCAGAACCTCGAGGCAGATCTCGGGGTGCAAGGCGTCGTGCGCCTTCTCGAAGACGTCGTCGACCGTGCGCCTCGCGTGAGGCCGGTGGCGCATCGAGCGCTCGGCGCGCTCGATCTGCCTGCGGGCGAGCCGCGGCGAGAGTCGTCCGAGCAAGACCCCGCCGAGCGCCGCCCCTCGCATCGCCCCCGCGATCGCGGCGACCCCCGCGAGCATCTCGAGGTCGGCCTCCGGCGGTGGCGTCTCGAAGTGCGCGCGAAGCACCTCGTCGAGCTCGAGGTCGATCGCCGTCAGGAGGATCGCCCGGTTCGACCCGTCGTTCGCCGCGAGCCGCCGGGCGGCGTACCGCGCGGCGGCCTCGCGCTCGCCCCGCTCGCTCAGCACGTGCAGCACCCCGACGTCGACCGCCTCGCGCTCGTCGAGCAGGGCCGGGAGGTCGTCGAGGAGCTGCGTCGCCGCGACGGCTGGCGCCTCGGACCGTGCGACTGCCTGGACCCGCTCGCCCGCGCTCCTCGGTTTGGGCGCGAACTGCGGGCTGCGCGTCGCCGCGAACGCACGGGCCCGATAGCTCTGCAGCGCGTGGCTGGGCACGACCGCGATCACCCGCGCCCACGTCTCGGGATCGCTCGGCGCGGTCGCGATCACGCGCTCGAGGTGCGCGTCGGCTGCCGCGAGATCGCCCTCCCCGAACCGCGCGTGCGCCCGGTGGAGGTCGAGCGACACTCGGAACGGCGTGGTGTCCGCCCACGTCCCCTCGACCGCCGCGAGCGCGCTCGTGAGGAACGTGTCCGCGCGCCCTGGCTCGACGTGTGTCGCCCCCGCGAGATCGATCAGGACCGCCGCGCGCAGCGCCACGTGCCGCGGGTCCTTCGCGAGCGCGCGCGCGTAGGTCTCGCCCGCGCGCACCAACGTCGACCGATGGCGGGGATGCATCGTGGCCCCGCACCGCCCACGCGCCGCCAGCCAGCGGCCGCGCAGACACTCGAGCAGATCGGCGCCGCGCTCGAGCGCGCCGTCGAACGCCGCCTCGGCGTCGTCGAACGCGTCCGCGTCGAGGAGCTGGAGGCCGCGCCACCAGAGCGCGTCTGCCGGCCGCTCGAACGCCTCGGGCCCGAGCTCGGCGAGGCCGAGCCGGAGTCGCTCGCCGTCGCCCATCGACCGCCCCATCGCGGCGAGCGCGTACGGCGCCACCTCGCGCCACCGCTGCGAGAGCGCCCAGCGCGGCATCGCCTGCGCCATCGCGACGCGCGCGAGCCGCGTCAGCTCCGGCGAGAGCTCGCGGCCGAGCGCCGCGAAGTCTCTCGCGACTGCCTTGGGCCCGGCGAGCCGCGTCGCGGCGAGCACGAACGCCCGCGCGTCCTTCGCGCCGATCGTCTTGGCGGTGCGCGCGGCCGTGGCGTGGTCGCCCGCCCGGCTCGCGGTGAGCGCCCGCGCCGCGGTGTACAGGTCGGCGGTGGCCGCGCTGGTGCCGCGCGGCTTGCGGAGCGCCGGCGCGTCCTCCGCCGCGGCGCTGAGCGGCGCGAGGATGGGCGCGAGCGCGGTGTGGACGGCGGCGAGCTCGGCCACTCGCGCGTCGTCCCCGGCGGCGAACGCCGCGAGCGCCTCCTCGAGCGCCGCGCGCCGCGAGCGAGGCGCCGACGGAGCCACGAGCCGGCGCGCCTGGTCGAGGTGGCCGGCGCGGCGCAACGCGCCTGCGACCTCCGCGGCCAGATCGTCGAGCTCGGCAGCCGGCGCGTGCAGCGCGCCTTCTCCGCGCCGCGCGCGCTCGATCGCCTTGGCGGCCTCGCGCGGGTCGCGCGCGGCGAGCGCCCGCAGCGCCTCCGGCGTGCGGACCGGCGCGGCTTGCAGCGCGCGCTTGCGTCGGTTGCGACGGCTCACGATCGCATGCTGATAATCCGGTCAGCCGTCCCGGCGCAAGCCTCACGTGACGGCGAGCGCCTCGTCGCCGGGCTCGGCGGGTCGACCGGGCGGCCGAGCGCCGCCTCCTGGCGCGCGTCGCGGCATCGATCGCGGCGAGCGTCGCGGCGCCCGCGCCGGCGCGCGCGGCGAGCGGGCGCCCCGCGATTGGGCGCGGAGCACGGCGGCGCCGGGCTATGATGGCCCCGCGATGAGCGGCCCGGTCAGCAGAGTCCAGCACGGCGAGGACCCGATGATCGGGCGCGTCATCGACGAGCGCTACCGCGTCCTGCGCCAGCTCGGCGAGGGCGGGATCGGCCGCGTCTACGTCGCGCAGCACCTGCGGCTCGGGCGCGAGGTCGCGATCAAGACGCTCCTCACGCGCTACGAGAGCATCCCCGTCCTCAAGGAGCGCTTCACGCGCGAGGCCGCCGCGCTCGCGTCGCTGAACCACCCGAACATCGTCACCGTCACCGACTTCGGCGTCGACGACGGGACGCCCTACCTCGTGATGGAGCTGCTCGCGGGCGAGGACCTCGCGGCGCTGATCGAGCGGGGCGAGCCGCTCGCGCCGCAGCGCGTGATGCGCATCGTCCGCCAGATGGTCCGCGCGCTCGCGTACGCGCACGAGCAGAAGCTCGTCCACCGTGATCTCAAGCCGCACAACGTGTTCGTGCGCGCGCTCGGCCCGTACGACGATCACGTCGAGGTGCTCGACTTCGGGCTCGCGCGCTTCCTCTCCGACGCGTGGAAGAGCGCGCCCAAGCTCACGGCGCAAGGCGCCTTGATCGGGACACCTGCGTACATGGCCCCCGAGCAGGCGTCGGGGCAGGACGTCGACGCGACGGCGGACATCTACGCGTCGGGGTGCGTGCTCTTCGAGGCGCTCACCGGACGCCGCGTGTTCGAGGGCAAGACCCAGGCGGACATCATGCGCGCGCACATGCTCACCGACGCGCCCACGCTGCGCGAGGCGGATCCGGGCCTCGCGCCGAGCCCCGCGCTCGACGCGCTCGTCGCGCGCTGCCTCGAGAAGAGCCCCTCGCGCCGGTACCCGAACGGCCGCGCGCTGCTCGAGGCGCTCGACGCGCTCGGCTGGGATCCCGTCCAGCGCGTCGGACCGCGCCCGCGCCACGAGGGCGTCGCCCCCTCTGCGATCGCGCCGACGCAGACGTCCACGCGTCCGTCCGGGCCGCTGCCCGCGCAGCCGCACGCGTCCGCCGGCGCGCCCGCGAACAGCGCGCCGATCGAGCTGCCGACGCGGCGGCTGCCGTGGATCCTCGGCGCGTCGGTCGCCGCCGTGCTGCTCGTCGGGCTCGGCGCGGGCGGCGTCTACGTGGCGCTCCGCGTCGTCGCGCCTCCCCACCCCCACGCGGTGCCGCTCCCCGCGCCGGTCCAGCTCCCCGTGCCCGACCTGCCGAGCGTCCCGCCACCCGTCGAGCGGCCGCCCGCGCGCGAGCCGTTCGCCGTCGCGGCGGAGGTCCCCGAGGCGCTGCGCCCGGTCCTCGCCGAGCTCGACGCGGGCCGCGGGACCTGGCGCGCGCAGATCTCGACGATCAGCCGCTACCAGAGCGCGCACCGCGACGATCCGCTCCCTGCGCTGCTGCTGGGTCGCATCTACACGCAGGAAGGGCTCTTCGACCCCGCGCTCACGCAGTACGACGCCGCGTACACGCTCGATGCGTCGGTGCGCGGCGATCCGTCGATGCGCCGCGACCTGATCCGCATCGCGCGCGACGAGGCGCAGCACGGCAAGGCGGGCGCGCTCATCCGCGACGCGTGGGGCCGCGAGGCGGTCGGCGAGATCGACGCCCAGCTCAGGTCCGCGGCGATGGGCGCCGACGAGCGCGCGCGGCTCACCGAGCTGCGCGAGTACCTCGCGACGCGCTGAGCTGGCGGAGGAGCACCTTCCAGCGTTCCGACCTCCTCGTCTCCCGTGACGAACGGGAGGTGACGAGCCCCGGCGTCCACGTCGCCGTTCACGACCACGTCAACGACCACGTCAACGACCACGTCAACGACCACGTCAACGCGGCGCCCTCCCGCCGCGCCGCCTCGCGATCGTCGCCGTGATCGCGATCGTCGACGTGATCGTGATCGTCGACGTGATCGTGGTCGGCGACGTGATCGTGGTCGGCGACGGCTCTGAGGACACCCCCCAGCTGGAAAACGGGAGGCGACGAGTGCGCCTTCGCGCCGGGGGGAAGGCCTCGGCGCAGACGCCTCGACGGCCGCTCGACCGCGTGGGCGCTCGATCAATCGACAGTCTGCGAGCTCCCGAGGCCCCGAGGCGCGGATCACGGCGCGAGCTCGTAGCGGATCAGCACGCCGGCGAGGAGCGCGAAGTCCCCGGCGCGCCGCTCGTGCGCGAGGAAGGCGCCCGCGCGCGCGAACGCGAGCACCTCGCCGACCTCGGGCACCGGCCGCTCGGCGGCGAGCATCACCGCGCCGCCGAGCTGGTGCGACGACCACTCGGAGCGCGGCACGAAGCGCACGTCGTCGTACGCTCCGGCGCGCAGCGCGAGGCCCGCGGCGAGCGGGATCTCGAGCAGCGCCATCGCCCAGTTACCGAGCACCCAGTCGCTCTGCGCGAGCACGGCGTCGTGGCGCGCGCTGTAGTGGTAGGGGGCCTCGCCGAGGCGCAGGTGCTCGAGCGACAGCTCGCTCCAGAGGATCGCGCGCAGCGGACCGAGGGGCACCGCGCCCTGGAGCACCGCGCTGAACGTCGCCGACCACCCGTGCGCGAGCCCGCCGAGCGCGCCGTCGAGCGGCGGAAGCGACGGAACGTGCGACGCGAAGTAGCCCGCGCCGT
This sequence comes from Sandaracinaceae bacterium, assembly GCA_019637095.1. Lineage (GTDB taxonomy): Bacteria > Myxococcota_A > Polyangia > Polyangiales > Sandaracinaceae > JACKEC01. The sequence goes on from JAHBWG010000077.1 coordinate 39,390, forward strand.
CCTGCCCGATCGGCCACACCACGGCGGCGAGGAGCGCCGCGCGCAGCACGAGGAACGCGAACGGGCTGACCGCGAGGTAGCCGCCGGACATCGAGTAGATCGGCGACGTGTGGTTGATCAGGCCGGCCTCCGCGTGCGCGCCTGTGAAGAGCAGCTCGCGCGGGTCGCCGAGGTCGGCGCGCGCGGCCACCGCGATCGCGTGCTCCGCGCCCGTCGGGCCGAGCTGCCCGACGAGGCGCTGCTGGACGACCGGGCGCGCCTGCGCCGCGCCCGCGGCCGGGACGAGGAGGATGAGGAGCGTGAGGCACGAGCGCATGCGGCGGGGATGCGCGGACGCGGCGTCGCGGCTCGCCGTGAGCCGCCGCACGCGGCTCGCGCATCCCCGCCTCATGACACGTCGACGCAGCGCGCTCGCCGCGCTCCTGTTCTCCCTCTCGCTCGGCGCCTCCGCGCTCGCCCAGCCGTCGAGCGCGTTCAGCGACGCCGAGCGGCGCAGCCTCCTCGCGGGCGAGCTCGTGCGGCGCGACCAGGCGCGCACCGAGGGGCGCTACCAGCTCTTCGGCGGCGCGAGCTGGATCCGCATCCGCGCGCCGATCGATCGCGTCTGGGCCACGGTGCGCGATCCGAACATCTACCCCCGGCTGATCCCGTCGCTCGCGCGCGTGCGCGTCGTCGAGCGCGACGGTGACGAGGTCGTGCTGCTGATGCACCACGAGTACGCGATCGCCGCGACCGACTACCACGCGCGCATGACCTTCGACGAGGCGGAGCACACGGTGCGCTTCGAGCTCGACCGGCGGCGCCCTTCGGAGGTGCGCGCAGGGCGCGGCTTCCTCTCGCTGAGCGCGTACCGCGGCGACACGATCGTGGCGTGGGGGATGCTCGCGGACGTGGGTGCCGGCGCGATCCAGCAGGTCTTCGGGCCGTTCCTCAACGACTGGCTGCTCAAGCCGCCGCGCTGTCTGCGCGACGAGGTGGAGCCGGGGAGGGTCAACGAGTGTTGATGCGTGCGATCCGTCGCCCCGGCCCGTGGCTGGTGCTCGCGTTCCTCGTCGGCGCCTTCGCGCTCGAGCGCTGGGTGCGCTCGATCGGCGGGCCGGAGGCGCTCGTCGAGCGGTTCGGCCTCGGCGCGCCCGCCGTGATGATCGTCATCCAGGCGGCGCTGAGCGCGGCGCCGTTCCCGAGCGAGCTCTTCGCGCTCGTCAGCGCGGCGAGCTACGGCTGGCTCGCGGGCAGCGTGATGACGTGGGCGGGCTGGACGCTCGGCTCGATGATCCAGTACGCGCTCGCGCGGCGCGGCGCCGCCGACGTCTCGCTCGACGAGCGGCTCGCGCGCGTGCCCGGCTGGCTGCGGCGGCTTCCGGTCACGCACCCGGCGTTCCTCGTGTGCGTGCGCTGGCTGCCGATGGGCTTCCACCTCGCGAACCTCGCGGCGGGCGCGCGCGGGGTCCCGGCGCGCCGCCAGCTCTGGATCGCCGCGGTCGGCTCCGTGCCCGGCGCGGTCCTCTGGGCCGGCATCGGCGCGGGCGTGAGGCTCCTGTGAGCCTGGCCGGCAAGCGCGTCGCGGTGACCGGCGCGAACACCGGCGTCGGCCGCGCCACCGCCGAGGCGCTCGCGGCGGAGGGAGCCGAGGTCGTGCTCGTGTGCCGCAGCGCCGCGCGCGCCCGAGCCGCGCTCGACGCGGTCGGCGCGCGCGGCTCGCTCGTGGTCGCGGATCTCGCGTCGCTCGAGAGCGTGCGCGAGGCGGCGCGGGTGCTCTCGGCGCGCCCGCTCGACGCGCTCGTCCTCAACGCCGCGGTCGCGGGGGCGCGCGGGCTGACCGCGGACGGCTTCGAGCTCGCGTTCGGCACCAACCACCTCGGCCACTTCCTGCTCGCGCGCCTGCTCGAGCCGGCGCTCGCCTTGGACGCGCGCGTCGTGCACCTCGGCTCGGGCGCCCACGAGCGCGTGCGCGCGCTCGACCTCGACGCGCTCGCGCGCCCGACCCGCTCGCGCACCGGCGTCGCCGAGTACGCGGTGAGCAAGCTCTGCGTCATGCTCTTCCACCAAGAGCTCGCGCGGCGCTTCGAGGGCACCGGCCGCCGCAGCGTCGCCGCCGATCCCGGCGACGTCGCGTCGGAGGCGTACCGCAACGTCCCTTGCCTCGTGCGTTGGCTCGTCACGGCGCGCATGAAGCCGCCCTCCGAGGGCGCGCGCCCGACGCGCTTCTGCCTCGGCTCGGAGCGCGCCCAGAACGGCCGCCTCTACGACGCGAACGGCGAGCGCGCCCCGAGCCTCCTCGCGCGCGACGCGGCGCTCGCCGCCGCGCTGTGGGCGCGCAGCGAGGCGTGGACCGGCCTGCGCGCGCTCGGGCCCCTCATGGAGGCCTGAGCGCGCGTCAGGTGCTCACGTCAGCCGCAGTAGCCGCCGCCGCAGCGCAGGCCCTCGGGGCACGCGAGCCGCTCGCCGCCGCACGCGATCGGCGCGCACTCGGCGAACGGGACGCACGGGCCCCAGCAGTGGTCGATCACCGACGGAACCTCGCCGGCCGAGCACGTGGGCGGGAGCGCGCGGCACCAGACCTCGTTCGGATCGCAGCTCGTCGCGCCCGCGCTCGGGCAGTGCGCGCGCGCGGCGCGGCACTCTCGCTCGCTCGCGTAGAGCGCGTCGCACGAGGCGCCGTCGCACGAGCAGCGGACCACCTCCTCGCACGCGCCGCCGGTCCAGCGCCAGCCGTACGAGCGCGTCGGGCCGCGGCAGTCGCCGAGCGGGAGCTCCTGCTCGGCGCAGCTCGCGCAGCCGGCGTAGGCCCGCGCGCACGCCTCGACGCTCTCGAACAGCGCGCCGCAGTCGGCGCCGACGCACTCGCAGCCGCCGAGCGAGACGCACTGCGTGCCGTCCCACGCCGCGCCGAGGTAGAGGCGGCAGAGCCCGTCGCCGCGCGCGTCCTGCGGCTCGCACCCACCCGGCTCGGGCGTGACGCACGCGCCGTAGGTGCGCAGGCAGGCGTCCTCGGTCTCGAAGAGCGCGTCGCAGTCGGCGCCGAGGCACTCGCAGCCGCTCGCGACGGCGCAGCGCGCGCCGTCGAAGACCCAGCCGAGCGCGAGGCGGCAGAGCCCGTCGCCGCGCGCGTCCTGCGGCTCGCACGCGCCGGGCTCGGGCGTGACGCACGCGCCGTAGGCGCGCAGGCAGGCGTCCTCGGTCTCGAAGAGCGCGTCGCAGTCGGCGCCGAGGCACTCGCAGCCGCTCGCGACGGTGCAGTGCGCGCCGTCGAAGACCCAGCCGAGCGCGAGGCGGCAGAGCCCGTCGCCGCGCGCGTCCTGCGGCTCGCAGGCGCCGGGGCTCGGCGCGAGGCACTCGGCGTAGCGCAGCTCGCAGTCCTCGATGGACTCGAAGAGCGAGCTGCACGCCGTGCCCACGCACTCGCAGCCGCCGACGGTGACGCAGCGCGCTCCGTCCCACGCGACGCCGAGGAGGCGTCGGCAGGCGCCCTCACCGCGCGCGTCCTGCGCGTCGCACGGCGCCGGTGTCGGCGCCGGCGTCACGCACGCGGCGTACGTCTGCGCGCACGCGGTCTCGCTCGAGAAGACCGCGTCGCAGTCGGCGCCGAGGCACTCGCAGCCGCCGAGCGTCACGCACGCCTCTCCGTCGAACGCCCACCCGAGGAGCAGGCGACAGAGCCCGTCGCCGCGCGCGTCCTGCGCCACGCACTCGCCTGGCGGCGGCGTGAGGCATTCGGCGTAGCCGGCCTCGCAGCGCTCGACCGACTCGAAGAGCGCAGCGCAGTCCGCGCCCGCGCACTCGCAGCCGGAGATCGCGACGCAGGCGGCGCCGTCCCAGGCGACGCCGATCACCGCGCGGCACGCGCCTTCGCCGCGAGCGTCCTGGGGCGCGCACGGGCGCGGATCGGGGCTCGCCTGGTAGCAGCCGGCGAGGATCGTGGGGGCGAGCAGAAGCAAGAGCGTGGGTCGCATGTCTCCCTCCGTGCGGGCACGCGCCCGCGCGTCGTGTGGTGGGTGGTGGCCGAAAAGCGAGACGAAGGGGCCCGCGCGCGCCTCAGCGCGTGCCGGCCCCGAACAGGGTGACGAAGCGCTGCTCGAGCGCGCCCTCGCGCACGTCGAGCCGCAAGACCTCTTCCTCGATGCGATCGGCGTCCGGCGCGAAGCGCACCCGCACGCTCGCGACCGCGCCAGGCGCGATGCGGGCCGGGGCGTCGAGCACCTCGAAGCGCGACGGACCGCGCAGGAGCGCCTGCTCGATCAGGACCTCGCCCGCGCAGTCGTTCGCGAGCTCGACGCTCGCCTCGCCGGTCGCGCCGATCGGCGTGTCCGGCAGGCCCTGCTCGAGCGGCGCGCGCAGGCACGCCGGGCGCGGCGCGAGGACCACGAGCCCGGCGTCGAGCGTGATGTCGACGATCGGCCCGCGCGCGCCGTCGAGCTGCGGCTGCAGCCGGTGCCGCCCCCACTCGAGCGCGACCTCGAAGCTCCCGTCGGCGCGCGGCGTCACGAGCACCGGATCGCGCGTCGCGTCGAGCGGGGTGATCCGCAGCGTCGCCTCCGGCGGATCGATCGCGCCGACGCCGCCGACGAGATCGTTGAACGAGCCGCGCGTGGTGCCGCTCGCGAGCCGATCGGGGTCGAGCAGCGGCGGGTTCGGCTGCGGCGTCGCGACGCACGCGGGCAGCGCGAGCAGCGCGGCGAACGAGAGTGAGCGGAGGAAGCGCACGACCTGAGTCTACGCAAGGCCCGGGCCGCGGCGAGCCGAGCGGCCGGAGCGCGCGGAGGCGGCGCGAGATTGTACCGCATGGTACGGTTGTGGTGTACCAGTGGTACATATCGATCCGGAGCTCGTCGCCGGCCGTTACCGGCCGCTCCGCCCGCTGGGCGAGGGGGGCGCGGGGGACGTCTGCGCCGCGCTCGACGAGCTCGCGGGCGGCGAGGTCGCGCTCAAGCGCGTGCCCCTCGACGCGCCGGACCTTCGCGCCGCGTTCCGCGCGGAGCTCGGCGCGCTGCGCGGCCTCGCGCACCCGCACCTCGCGCGGCTCCTCGACGCGGGCGTCGAGGGCGCGCGCGGCTGGATGGTGGCGCCGCTCCTCGACGGCGCGGAGCTCTCGGCCTGCGCCCGCTCGTGGGAGCGCGCCGCGCCCGCGCTCGCCGACGCGCTCGCGGCTCTGCACTGCCTGCACCGCAACGGCATCTTGCACGGCGACTTCAAGCCGGCGAACGTCCTCGTCGGCGCCGGCCGCGCCACGCTCATCGACCTGAGCTGCGCGCGCTCGATCGATCCGCGCACGCGCGCGGCGCCGGCCGCGCCGCCGCGCGGGACGATCGGCTTCGTCGCCCCCGAGGTGCTGCGCGGCGAGCCCGCGGACGTGCGCGCCGACCTCTACGGCGTCGGCCGTACGATCGAGGCGCTCGGGCTGCGCCTGCCGGCGCGCGTGCGGCGGCTCGTCGAGCGGCTCGTGGCGCGCGCGCCGCACGCGCGGCCGGCGGACGTCCTCGAGGTCTTCGACGTGTGTGACTGGCCGCCGCCGACGCACGGTCCCGCCGACGCGGCGCCGACCCTCGGGCGCGAGGCGCTCCTGTGCGCGCTCGACGACGCGGCCGCGCGGCTGGCGCGCGCAGAGCCGGGCCCGCGCGTGATCACGCTCCGAGGCCCACCCGGCGCCGGGCGGACGCGCCTGCTCGACGAGCTGCGCTGGGGCGCGCCGGTGCGCGTCGAGCCGGTCGTCGCGGGCGACGTGCGCCGCGCGCTGCGCCGCCTCGCGGGCGCGCCGGTCGAGGACGAGCCCGCGGTGATCGCGTTCGTCCGCGCGCTCCGCGCGGGCGGTGCGCACGGTGCGCCGCGCGTGCTCGCGATCGACGACCTGCACCTCGCCGGCGCGCGCGAGCGCGCGCTCGTCGCCGCGCTCGCCGCGCTGCTCGAGCCGACCGACCCGCTGCTCCTCGCCGCCACGCTCGTCGACGGCGCGCCGGGGCTCGACGCGGCGCGCGAGCTCCGGGTCGAGCCGCTCGACGAGCGCGCCGCGCGCGCGTGGCTCGAGGGGCGCGTGCCCGCGGCCGAGCTCGCCCGCGTGCTGCGTGAGACCCGCGGCCTCCCGGGCGAGATCGCGGCGGCCCTGCGCGGCGCGAGCGAGCACCGCGCGGGCGACCTGGCCGACCTGTCCGACGCGGCGCGGGCGCGGCTCGCGCGCCTCGTCGCGGGCGGGGAGGTGGTCCCCGACGAAGCGAGCGCCGCGCTCGAGGCGCGCGGCCTCGCGCGCTTCGAGCAAGGGAACTTGCGCCTCGCGCGCCGCGCCGACGCCGCCTGGCTCCGCGAGGCGCTCGGCCCGCACGCGCTGCGCGAGGCCCACGCCGAGCTCGCTCGCGAGGTGGCTCCGTCGCGTCGCGTCGCGCACTGGCTCGGCGCGGGCGAGCGCGCCTCGGCGGAGGCCGCCGTGCTCGAGGGCGCGCTCGACCCGGACGAAGGCGACGCGGCCGCGGCGGTCGCCGCGATCACGGAGCGCTGGGACGTCGCGCTCGCCTGCGCGCGCGCGCTGTCCGACGCGGGGAGGCCCGCCGACGCGCTGCGCGCGC
>JAHBWG010000078.1 GCA_019637095.1 Sandaracinaceae bacterium
ATGGGCGCCGCGCGCTCGCCGGGCTGCTCGTCGCCGCGGGGCGCGAGGACGCGCTCGACGCGCAGACCGCGCGCTACGCCGCGCTCGCCCGCGCGCCTCGGACGCCGCGCGCGAGCAGCGTCGGGCGCCTGTTCGACGCGATCGCCGCGCTCACCGGCGTCGCGACCGAGTCGCGCTTCGAGGGCGAGGCGGCGCTGCGGCTCGAGGCGCTCGCGGCGCCGGGCGCGGCGCCGTACCCGATGCCCTACGTGGCCGGCGCGCTCGACTGGGGCCCGATGCTCGAGGCGATCCTCGCCGATCGCGACGCCGCGCGGGTCGCGTCGCGCCTGCACGCCACGCTCGCGCGCGCGATCCGCGAGGTCGCCCTCCGCGAGGGCGCGCGTCGCGTCGCGCTCGCGGGCGGGTGCTTCGCGAACGCACGGCTCGCCGAGGACGCGCGCGCGCTCCTGTCGGCCGAGGGCGTCGAGGTGCTGCTCCCGGCCCGCGTGCCGCCCGGCGACGGGGGGCTCGCGCTCGGTCAGGCGTGGGTCGCCGCGCACGCGGCCCGCGGGTGAGCTCACAGCCGGAAGCGCTGCGCGGCGTCGCGCAGGGAGTCGGCGATGAGGGAGAGCTCGCGCACCGCCTGCAGCGTCTGCGTGGTGCCGGCGGTGGTCTGCTGGGTCGTCTCCGCGATGTCGCCCATCGCCTGGGTGACCTGCTCGGTGCTGCTCTGCTGCTGCTGCGTGACCGCGCGGATGCGGCGCGCGGCGTCGGTCGTGTCGCGCGCGAGCTTCGTCGCGTCCTCGGCGGCGAGCACCGTGGAGCGCGTCGCGTCCTGGATGCTCGAGGTGAGCGCCTTCACGCCCTGCACCGACTCCATCACGCTCTCGGCGAGCCGCTGCATCTGCGCGGCCACGAGCGAGAAGCCGCGGCCCGCCTCGCCCGCCTTCGCGCCCTCGAGCGCCGCGTTGAGCGCGAGGAACTCCGACTTGGTCGAGACCTCCTTGATCATGTCGAGGATCTCGGTGATCCGCTCCGTCTCCGCGGAGAGCCCGGCGAGCCGCTCGGAGATCGTCTCCGCGTTCTTGTGCGTCGCCTCGGCGTTCTGCGCGACCGCCTGCGCGGACTGCGCGATGTCGCGCGACGAGGACAGCAGGCTCTCGATCGTCCGCCCGGTCTCCTCGATCGCCGCGCTCTGCTCCACGGTGCTCCGCTCCTGCTGCGCGGCCATCGCCGCGATCTCGCTCGTCGCGCTCGCGAGGCGCTCGGTGCCGCCCTGGATCCCTTGGACGAGGCCGCGCAGGCCGTCGACCATCGACGAGATGACGTCTTGCACGGCGCCCTCGCCCTGGAGCGAGCCGGAGAGGTCACCGTCCGCGATGCGCCGCGCCTGCGTGACCACGTCGGCGATGTCGCGCAGGCGCGCGCCGAGCAGCTCCTGGTTCTCCCGCGCGTGCGCGACGAAGCCGCGGATCGCCACGGCGAGGAAGACGAGCAGGACCGGCGTCACCGTCGCGGCCGGCGCGACGTCCTCGAACGGGATCCCGCGCACCGCGGCGGCGAGCCCGTGCGCGAGGGCGATCCCCGCCGCGTCGACGACGATCAGCGCGGCGAGCGCGCGCGCGCTCAAGAGGAACGGCGCGAGCACGACCGCGACGAGCAGCGCCTCGATCGCGCCGACGATCATGGTGTTGTCGGCGAACCAGTAGGCGCCGAGGATCGCGCACGTCGAGAGGCCGAAGAGCAGCACCTGCGCGGCGCGCTCGGTCTCGCCGGTCCACGCGAGCGCGAACCCGCCGAGGCAGGAGAGCGTGACGATGCCCGAGCAGACGAGCAGCTCGAGCTCCGGCCGCGCGGCGAAGAGCACCAGCACCGAGCTGAACGCGGCGAGGCAGAGCCCGCCGCAGGTCCTGAGCAAGAACGTACGCCGGAACGTTCGTTGACGGTCCGACATGCTGAGCCCCGAGTCCGCGGCCACTTCCGTCATCTCTCTTCCCTCCATCGCTCCGATCCCGTCGCAGCGGGGCTCGCGCCGAGCCGCGCGCGGCAGAGCCGCCGCGCGGTCGCCGCATCCATCCTCCGGTCCTCCACCCCGCCGTCGGGGGCGCGCCACGCGAGGCGCGGCCGGCGCTCGATCGCCGAGAGGCTCGACACGAGCGCGCGCCGGGCCCGGTCCTCGACGCCGAGGCGCTCGTAGACGCCCGCGAGCAGCAGCCACCCGAGCCAGAGGTCCGGCTCGAGGAAGAGCGCGCGCCGCAGCGCCTCCTCCGCCTCCGCGAGCCGTCCGCCCGTGCGGTGCAAGAGGCCTTGCATGATCGAGAGCTCCGCGCTCGCCGGCTCGAGGGCCTCCGCGGCGGCGTACGCGGCGGCGGCCTCCTCGAGCCGGTGCGCGGCGAGCATCAGGTTGCCCAGGCCCAGCCACGCCTCGAAGTCTTGCGGGCGCGTCTCGACGCGGGCCCGCAGCGCCGGCTCGGCGACCGAGGCGGCCGATGCCGTGGGTGCCCGAGACGCGGGGCGCCGCGGGCTCGGCGCGGGCGGCGGCTGGCTCGGGCGCAGCGGCGCGCGCGCCTCCTCCACCGTCAGCTCGTCCACCGCGGAGACCACGCGCTCGCCGAACGGATCGAGCGCGCCGCTGAGGTTCGCGAGGATCCGCTGCGCGGCGCTCGCGCGCGCGTGGAGCATGACGTTGCGGCACGACACGAGATCCCACTCCCCGGGGGGCGGTCGCGGCGGCGGATCGAGGAGGTTGTGGACCTCGAAGCGCACGAGCGCGCGCACGCGCGGGGCAGGGACGAAGAGGCCCGCCCGGCGCTCGAAGTAGCGCGCGACGAGCTCCTCGGGGACGTGGCGCAGCGCGGCCTCCGCGTAGAGCGCCTGGCGCGCGTGCGCGATCCGGGTGGGATCGACGTCGGTGCCGAGCACGTAGAGCTCGAGGCCCGCGCGCTCGGCGACGATGGCGAGCGTGAAGGCCTCCTCGCCGGTCGAGCAGCCGGCGACCCACGCGTGCATGCGCCGCCGCGGCGCGCGCGCGGCGAGGCGCTCGCACGCCTCGATCAGCGCGGGCGCCTCGCGCCAGAACCACGTCCAGCCGTTCGTCGCCACCGCCGCGAGCGCGGCCTGCTCGGCGGGGTCGTGGTAGAGGCGCGCCACGTACGCCTCGAGCGGCTGGCCGGCGCGCCGCGCGCGCGCCTCGACGTGCGCGAGGAGGCGCCCGTCGTCGGGCGGCCGCATCCCGAAGAGCCGCCCGCAGAGGGCGGCGAGCTCGCGGTCCACGGGGTCGGTCGCCGGCGTCATCGGCGCCCTCCGCAGGCGTCGACGAGCGCCTGGGCGATCGCGCCGAGCGGCGCCGTCGGGTGCGCAGGGTCGAGCGCGCGCGCGGCGCGCGGCATGCCGTGGACGACGCTGCTCGCCTCGTCCTGGACGAGCGTCTCGCCCCCCGCGCGCCGGAGCTCGCAGAGGCCCTCGGCGCCGTCGCTGCCCATCCCGGTGAGCACGACCCCGAGGGCGCGCGGGCCCGCGCTGCGCGCGACCGAGCGGAGCAGCGCGTCGCCCGACGGACAGTGCGTGGAGGCGTCGGACGCGGGGCGCAGCTCCACGCGTCCGTCGCGGCCGAGCTCCAGGTGTGCGCCGTCGGGGGCGAGCAGCGCGAGCCCGGGCGCGACGGCCTGCCCGCGGCGCGCGACCGCGACGCGGAGCGGCGAGGCGGCGTCGAGCCACGCGGCGAGCCCGTCGACGAACGAGGGCCGCAGGTGCTGCACGATCAAGAGCGGCGCCTCGAAGCCCGGCGGCAGCGCGCGCAGGATCTCCGCGAGCGCCGCCGGCCCGCCCGTCGAGGCGACGACCGCGACGAGCTCCGCGCGCCCGCGGGCTCGCGGCGGCGCGGGCAGGCGCTCGCCGCGCGGCGAGAGGTGCCGGACGACCGGCACCGTGGCGAGGAACCGCAGCCGGTCGCGCAAGATCGCGCGGCTCTCGTGCGAGCGCGCGAGCTCGTCCTTGGCGAGCAGGTCGATCGCGCCGCGCCGCAGCGCCTCGTAGGCCAGCGCGCCCGAGCGCGCGGCCGGGTCGCCGCTGAGCACGAGGATCGGCGTCGGCGCCCGCGCCATGATCTGCTCGACCGCGTCGAGCCCGTTCATGCGCGGCATGTGGACGTCCATCACCACGACGTCCGGGCGCAGCCGCTCGGTGAGCTCGACCGCCGCGCGGCCGTCGCGCGCCTCCGCGATGGGCTCGAAGCCGGGCACCTCCTCGAGCGCGACGCGCACCGCCGCGCGGCAGAGCGGGGAGTCGTCGACGACGAGCACGCGCACTGCGCTCATCGGACGGCCTCCGCGTCGACGTGCATGGCGAGCAGGCGCGCGAGCGCGTCCGTGCGGAACTCCGCCTTGGTGAGGTACGCGTCCGCGCCGAGCTCGGAGGCCCGCGCGAGGAACGAGCCCTCCGCGCGCGTCGTCAGCACGATCACCGGCAGCCGCGCCGTCTGCGGTGTCGCGCGGATCCGCGCGAGCAGCGCGAGGCCGTCGAGCTCGGGCATGTCGATGTCGGTGAGCACGAGATCGAAGCGCTCTGCGGCGAGCCGCTCGAGCGCGCGCGCTCCGTTGACCGCCTCGGCGACGCGGCAGCCGAGCTGCTCGAGGGCGCTCACGAGCACGTCGCGGGTGAGCTCCGAGTCGTCGACCACGAGGACGCGCGGGGCGCTCGCGACCGGCGGCGCGAGCGACGCGGGCGCGCTCGACGGGCTCGCCCGCCGCGTCCGGCGCAGGAGCTCGCGCGCGTCGAGCAGCGTGACGAGCCGGCCGTCGAGCGCGACGGTCGCGCGGACGAGCGCGAGGCCCTCGAGGAACGGGTCGAGCCCCTGGCGCACCGTGGCCGTGACGGGCAAGAGGCGATCGACGGCGAGCGCGAGCTCGTCCCCGTCCGCCCGCAGCGCGACGACCGCGCCGCGCTCGCGGGGCTCACCGCCGAGCAGCTCGCCGAGATCGCACAGCGACAGCGTGCGCTCCTCGATCCGCACGATCGCCGTGCCCGCCGCGCGCGTCACCTCGAGCGACGAGCGCTCGCTCATCGCGACCACGTCGCTCGACGCGAAGGCGTAGCGCGCGCCGTCGACCTCCACCGGCACGACGGGGTCGGCCACGAGCGAGACCGGCGCGGTGAGGATGAAGCGCGTGCCCTCGCCGTGCGTCGTCTCGAGCCGGATCGTCCCGCCGAGCGCCTCGGTGCGCCGCCGCACGATGTCGAGGCCCAGGCCCCGGCCGCTCACCTCGGACGCCTCGCCGCGCGTGGAGAACGCGGGCTCGAAGAGCTGCGCGAGCACCGCCTCGCGGTCCCTCGCGCGCGCCTGCTCCGACGTCCACGCGCCGCGCTCGACGAGCGCGCGGCGGATGGCGTCCGGGTCGATCCCGGCGCCGTCGTCGGCGACCTCGAGCCTCACCGTGCGCCCCGCCTGCGAGGCGCGGAGGTGCACCGTCCCGACCACGGGCTTGCCGCGCGCGAGGCGCTCGTCGATCGGCTCGATCCCGTGGTCGACCGCGTTGCGCACGAGGTGCAGCAGCGGCTCGCTCATCGTGTCGAGCACCTGGCGATCCACCGTCGAGCCGCCGTCGTCGACGAGCACCTCGAGCGGCTTGCCGAGGTCGCCGGCGATCTGGCGCGCCGCGAGCGCGAGGGGCTCGAACAGGCGCGCGATCGGGAGCATGCGCAGCTCTCGCAGGTCCCGCTCGAGCACCGTCGTCCGGTGGTCTTGCTCGAACGCGAGCTCGCGCGCGCGCCGCGAGAGGCCACGCAGCCGGCGGCGGTGCTCCTCGCGCGCTCCGTGCTCGTCGACGGCGGCGAGCGAGGCGAGCTCACGGGCCAGGCTCGCGGTCGCGCGCACCAGCGCGCGCAGCTCCGAGCACGCGCGGGTGAGCTCGGCGACCTGCGAGAGCTCGACCCGCAACAAGGCGTGCTCGAACGAGGGATGCGCGGCGGCGCCGCCCGTGACCGGCGCGCCGACGGCGACCTCGAGCGCGTGGAGCCGCGCCTCGATCGCCTCCTCCGCGTCGCCGCGCTCGAGGGCGGCCTCCAGATCGTGGGCGAGGGTCGCCACGTCACCGCGGCCGGTGATCCGCGCTTCGCCCTTGAGCGTGTGCGCCTCGCGCAGCGCCTCGGCGAGGTGCTCGGGGCCCGCGCGGGCGAGCCGGCCGCGGATCGTGCGCACGCGCTCGAGCGCGACCTCGCGGAGCTGGCGCGAGAACGTGGGATCAACCACCGCCCCGCTCCGCGCTCGCGAGGAGCGTGTCGAGGTCGAGCTCGAGCCCGAACCCGTTCTCGACGGGCGCGAGCGCGCGGATCCGGCTGCCGGCGAGCCACGCGGGGACGGCGCGCGTCGCGAGGCGCTCGAAGCGCGTGCCGGGCTCGACGAGCAGCCAGCGCGGGCCGCGCGGCGACGCGTAGAGGAGCGCGTGCGGCGCGGCGGGCGCGTCGAGGGCGAGCGCGCGGCACAGATCGAACGACGGCCACTCCGACGCGAGCGCCGAGGCGAGCGGCGCGAGCTCGCGCACCTCGGCCGCGTCGAGCAGGAGCGTGCCCCCGCCGAGCGGGACCAGCGCGAAGAGACGCTCACCCGCGGACACGGGTCGACTCCAGCAGCGCGTCGAGGTCGAGCAGCACGTGCAGGCCGCGCTCGTCCTCGAGCTCGCCGAGCGCCACGGCGCGCAGCGACGCGGGCTCGGCGAGCCGCGGCGCGGCGGCGGCGTCGGCGGCGACCGCGCGGACGCCGCGCGCGCGGTGACAGAGCAGGCCCACGCGGTAGCTCCGCGTGCGGCACGCGACCACCGTCCGCGGCGCCTCGCCCGCGGCCGACAACCACACGCCCAGGTCCAAGAGCGGGAGCGCCTCGCCCCGGAAGCTCATCACGCCCGGGATCCGCGGAGGCGCGAGCGGCACCGGGGTGAGCGGGCCGCGCGGGAGGATCTCCTCCACCGCCGTGGCCTCCACCGCGAGGCTCACCGGCCCGACCTCGAAGAACAACCACGCCTTGTCCGCCACGCGCGTCCCCCTCAGCGGCTCGTGTGGGCGCGCTCGAGCATCGCCTCCAGCGCCTCGATGCCGTGCCCCGCGTCCCAGACGGTCACGCCCGGCGGCACCGCGACGACCGGGTCCTCACGGAGCAAGACGAGCTGCGCCCCGAGGCGCGGATCTCGCTGCGCGGTCTGCGCGCGCACCGTCTCCCACGGCACGTCGCGCAGCGACGTGCCGAGCAGGAGCCCGCTGGGCGCGTCCGTCGAGAACACGCGGCGCAGCACCTCCGCCCCGGAGTCGGTGTACTCGATGCGCAGCGGGCTCACGAGCTCGGCGCGCAGGCGCGCCGCGACGAGGCCGCCGCACGCGGCCAGCACGTAGCTCACGCGCGCGCCGGCGCGCCGGCTCGCGAGGCCGGTGAGCTCTTCGAAGCGGCGCAGGAACCGCTCGCGGTCGCCGGTCTTGCAGAGGTAGCCGTCGGCGCGCGACGCGCGCGCGAGCTCGCGCAGCTCGGGCTCGGGGCGGTCCGAGTGCAAGAGCACGCGCGTCTCGCGGATGCCCTCGTGCGCCCGGATCGACGCGCACACCTCCGCGCCGTCGAGCAGCGGCATGTTCACGTCGAGCAGCACGACGTCCGGCTGCTCGCGCAGCACCGCCGCGCGCGTGCCGACCGCCATCGAGCGCGTCACCACGTCGTGGCCTACCGACGAGAGGAACGAGCGGACGACGGAGAGCACGAGCTCGCTGTCGTCGATCACCATGACCTTGAGCTTCACGGCGGGTCTCCTCGGCGCAGCCCATCGACCGCGCGCGCCAGCTCGCGTCCCCCCGGCCAGCCCGGCGCGCGGTCGGCCAGGAAGGCGGCGGCGGCGCCGACGTCCCCGAAGACCTTCTGCGGGTAGCGCGCGCCGACGAGGAGCGCGAGGCTCGTGAGCGCGCCGCGCAGCGCGGCGGCGCGGAAGCCCTGGCCCTCGACCACGTTGGCGACGCCCGCGATGTGGCTCTCGACGCGCACCAGGCCCTCGCCGAGCGTCGCGCGCACCGCCTCGTCGGGGAGCGCGCAGCCCTCCGCGAGGATCGCGAGCAGCCCGATCTTGCCGTGCGCGCGGCTGAGCCGTTGGAGCAGCGCGACGGAGGCTTGGGCGTGCTCGATCCGCGGCGCGCTCTGCCAGACGCTGACCGCGATCGGTCCGCAGGCGCCGAGCCGGAACTCCGCGCTCAGCTCGATCGGATCGATCATCGGCGCCCTCCGCTCGCGCCGAGCTCCACGCGCCGGATCATCGGATCGCGCAGGGCGGCGGGCAGCGCGCCCAGGAGCTTCATCATGAAGACCACGGGCCAGGGGAAGTCGATCCGCGCCGGCGCCCGCGCGAGCCGGCGTACGACGCGGCGCGCCGCGTCGTCGGCCTCGAGCACGAAGGGCGGTTGGATCGCGAACGCCTCCGCCATCGGCGTGCGCACGAACCCCGGATGGACCGCGGTCACGCGGACGCCCGACGCGCCGAGCTCCGCGCGCAGGTTCTCGAGGAACGCGGTCAGCCCGGCCTTGGAGCCGCGGTACGCGCTCCCCTGCGGCGTCGGCGAGTACACGGCCACGGAGCTGACGCCGACGAGGTGCCCGCGCGCGCGCTCCACCATCCGCGGAAGGACCGCGGTCAGCGTGGCGACGGCGCCGGTGAAGTTCGTCGCGAAGAGCTCGCGGCTCGCCTCCCACGTGAGCTGTGACGCCGGCTGCGGCCAGCCGATGCCCGCGTTGGCGACCACGAGATCGAGCCCGCCGAGCTCGTCGTCGACGGCGCGGATCCGCGCGACCGTCTCGTCCGCGCGCGCCACGTCGAGCGGCAGCGCGCGCGCCGCGCCGCCCGCCTCGCGCAGCTCGTCGACGAGCTGCGCGAGTGAGGGCTCCCGGCGCGCGGCGAGCACGACCTCGACGCCGCGGCCCGCGAGCTCTCTCGCGAGCGCGGCGCCGATGCCGCTCGAGGCGCCGGTGATCAGCGCCGTCCTCCAGGGGGTAGGGCTCATTCGGTGGCGGTCAGGAAGTCGATCACCGCGGCGTTCCAGATCGCGTTCGCGCCCGGCTCGATCCGCGGCAGGTGCCCGGCGCCCTCGATGCGCAGCACCGTCGCCGTGCCCCCGGCGCCCGGCGCGCTGCCGTACTCGGCGGCGAGGACGTCCGCGTCGGCCTGCGTCGCGATGTTGTCCTCGGTGCCCTGGATGACGAGCGCGGGGACGCGCGCGCGGGTCGGGTCGAACCACGGCAGCGTCACCGGCGCGTAGAGCGGCGGCACCGCGTAGAGGCCGGGCTGCGTCGCGAGCACGGCGGCGGCGACCTCCGGGCTCGCGCGCGCGAGGATGTTGAAGTAGAGCTCGGGCGTGACGTCGAGGTAGCCGTCGGGCTGCGACATCAGGAACCAGAGGAAGCCCGGGTCGAGGAACACCGCCTCGAAGAACGGCGTGCCCTGCCGGTAGAGCATCGAGGAGAGCACGCACGAGCGCACCCGCGCCGCGTCCGCGCAGAGCTCGGCGGCGATCGCGCCGCCGTTGGACTCGCCGATCGCGTCGACCGCGGAGACGAGCCGCGCGAGGCGCACGTAGCGCACGACGGTGCGCATCGCGTCGACGAGGTAGTCGTGGGTGACGGTGAAGCCGTCCGCCGGGTAGGTGCTCTCACCGCTGCCCTCGTAGTCCACCGAGAACACGAAGAAGCCCTCGCGCGCGAGGTCCTCGGCGAAGCGGTAGCCGTCGACGTCGAGGTCGTAGAACGAGCCCGTCACGACGGTGCCCGGGAGCAAGAGCGCCGCGCGCCGCGGGTGCGCGAGCCAGCTGCGGAGCGTGAAGTGCTCGCGCACGTGGACCCGCCGCCCCGGCCCGACCGGCACGTAGTGGTCGATCGCGAACACGCGCCCGTGGACGCGCCGCCGGATCGCGTCGGCGACGTGCGGCGGCAGCGCGGGCGCGGCGGCCCCGAGCGCCTCGTCGGAGACGCCGAGGTCATCGGCGCCCGGCGGCGCGGCCTCTCCGACGCACCCCGCCGTCACCAAGATCCCGACCCACGCGCACAGCCCTCGTCTCGTCATCGATCGCCTCCCTCCTCGTTCGTTCGTGACCGCTCGAGGGCGCGCGCGGGCGCGCCCCGGACCTCCTGTGTCGGCTCGTCCGAGACGGGCGGCGGCTCGGGGTAGGGCCCGAGCGCGACCTCGCCGAGCCGCGCGATCACGGCGCTCGCCGTCGACGTGCTGCCGATCGAGTACATCCCCACCAGCGCGCCCGGACCGACCCGCCGCTCGTGGAGCGCGTGGTAGAGCGTCGCCGGCATGAGCGCGGCGCCGATGTTGGCGTAGCGCGGGTAGACGCTGTGGTAGCGGCCCGGCGCGACCCCGAGCGCGAGCGCGCAGAAGTCCGCGTACCAGGCGTTGGGCGTGTTGAAGACCCAGAAGTCGACGTCGCCGAGCACGACGGACGCGCGCGCGAGCGCGGCGCTCACCGTGGCGCGCAGGTACGGCTCCGCGGTGTCGCGCGCCATCTCCGCGGCGCGCTCGTTCGCGCGCGTGCACAGGCGCGTGCCCCCCGCGCCGTCGGGCACCGAGTGGATCACGAACATGTCGTTCGTGCCGACGGAGTTGAGGGTCGCGTGGCCGAGCACGCCGTAGCCCTCGGCGACCGGCTCGACGACGAACGCGCCCGCGCCGTCGCCGACGAACCAGCCGAGGCTGTCGTCGTCGACGACCTGCACCGAGTTCGACGTCGAGGCGACCACGAGCACGCGCCCGTACTCGCCGCTCGAGACGAGGCTCGCCGCCATGTGCAGCCCGACGACCGAGCCCGAGCACGCCGTCTCGTAGTTCCACGCGGGCGTGGTCAGGCCGAGCGCGTCCGCGAGGTACGCCGCGTCGCCGACGCCGAAGCGGTCGCCCACGAACGAGGTCACGAGCGTCAGGTCGACTTGCTCGGTGCTGACGCCCGCCGCGCCGAGCGCGCCGCGCGCGGCCTCGAGCTCCATCGAGAGCGCGCGCTCCCCGGGCGCGCGCAGGCGTCGCTCGACGGCGCCGCGGAAGGGGTCCTCGAGGTAGGGGAACATCGTGCGCTCGAACGCGCTCGGCTCCGCGCCGGCCGCGCGCTCGGGCGCGCTCCAGAGCTTCGCGAGGGTGAGCTGCTCGGCCTCCTGGACCTTCGCGGCGTGGTGGCGGCGCCAGTGCTCGTTGGTGCGGCGCACGCTCGGGAACGCCACGGCCAGCGCCGTCATCCCCGCCCGTCGTCTCGCTTCGCCACCCATCGATGCCTCCCCCGTCACTCCGATGCGAAGTTGCTGATCTCGGCGACCCGCGCGTTGACCGGGAAGCCGGCCCCCGGGTCGATGCGCACGTCGACGACGAGCGGCACGTCCGGCGCGCGGCCCTCGAGCGCGCGCCGCAGCTCCTCGGCGCTCGTCGCGAGCGCGCCGTGCGCGCCGTGCGCGCGCGCCGCGACCGCGAAGTCGACGACCGGGCCGTCCATGCGCAGGCCGCGGCCGTAGATCCGATCGATCCCCGCCTCGACCATCCGCATGCGGTGGTCGTTCATCACGAAGAAGACGACGCCGAGCCGCTCCTGCACGCAGGTGTTGAGGTCCATCCCGTACATCTGGAAGCCGTAGTCGCCGCAGATCGCGACGACCGGGCGCTCGGGCCGCGCGAGCTTGGCGCCGACCGCCGCGCCGATGCCCGAGCCCATCGAGCCGAGCGCGACCGACGTGATGAACCCATCCGGCGCCGCGACGCGCAGGTAGTGGATCGCGAACAGGAGGTGCTCGCCGATGTCGACCGTGTAGACGGTGTCGGGGGGCATCGCGGCCTGCAGCACCGCGAGCGCGCGCGCCGGCGCGAGCGGGACGGAATCGTCCTCTTCGCGCTCGGGCTCGTAGCGCCGGACCGTGTACGAGCGGACCGGCCGCGGCGCGCCCGGCAGCTGCGTGGCGAGCGCGGCGAGGGTCGCGCGCGCGTCCCCGAGCAGCGCGAGGTCGGTGCGGTAGTTGCGCCCGAACTGCTCCGGGTCGAGATCGATCTGCACGAAGGCGCGCGTGCCCGCGACGAGGCTCGACCAGCTGTTCGTGCTCACCTCGTTGAGCCCACAGCCGACGGCGAGGACGACGTCGGGGGGCTCGGCCTGGAGCCACTCGAGCGCGGACGGGTGGCCGCCGTAGCCGAAGACGCCGAGGCAGAGCCCGGCGCCCTCGTCGACGACGCCCTTGGCCTTGGGCGAGGTGATCACCGGCGCGCCGAGGTGCCGGGCGAGCGCGGCGAGCTCGTTCGCGGCGCCGCGCGCGCCCGAGCCGGCCAAGAGGAGCGGGCGGTTGGCGCGCGCGAGGAGCTCCGCGGCGCGCTCGATCGCCTCCGCGGACGGCACGCGTGGCGGCTCCGGCTCCTCGACGAGCGCGTAGCTCGCGGGGATCGGCGTGACCGCCACGTCGAGCGGCAGCGAGAGGAACACCGGGCCGGGGCGGCCGGAGCGCGCCGCGCGCGCGGCCGCCGCGATCTGGAAGGGCGCGCGCATCGCGAGCGTCATGGGCTGCGCGACGCGGGTGACGCTGCGCATCATGCCCACGACGTCGATCGCCTCCGCGGTGCCCTCCTGGAGCGCGCCGCGTCCGAACTTGCTCGTGGGCACCTCACCGCCGAGCACGAGCACGGGGACGCCCTCTCCGAAGGCGGCGGCGACGCCGGTCAGCGCGTTGGTCACGCCGGGGCCCGACGTCGTCAGGACGCACGGGAGCGAGCCCGGCCGCATGCGCGCGTGGCCGATCGCCATGAACATCGCCGTCGTCTCGTGCCGCGCGTGCACCACGCGGACGTCGTCGCGCTCGACGAGCGCGTCGTAGACCGGGCTGATCGCGCCGCCCGGGACCCCGATGAAGACGTCGACCCCCGCGCGCACGAGCGCCTCCACGACCACGTCGGCGCACCGCGTGAGCGCGGTGGGGGCGGTCTGAGGGGAGCCCTCGCTCGGGCCGGTCCGTACGGCTGACGACCTCATGGTACTTCCTCGGGTCTCGATCCGTGGTGGGGCTGGTGCAGAGCGCTGACCCAGATGGGTCAAGACCAAGGGGCTAAGCCAGACGGGTTAAGACGAAGGGGTTAACCTCGATGGGTTAAGACCAAGGGGCTAACCCCGATGGGTGAGGCCGACGGTGGGTGCGTGATCGGGCGAGTCGGTGAGTTAGCGCTTGCGGCGAACGTCGATGCATGCGATGGCGCTTCGAGCGCGGGTGGGGAGCGAACGGCGATCGCCGCCGTGGCCTCCGAGCAGTCTGGGCGTCTCGCCGCGCCGGTTCCATCCCGAACGTTTGTGAGCGAACTCGGTTCGCACACGAAACGTGCACGAATTCGTGGGGAATCCTGTGCGCGGTGTCGGGGAGCACCCGGCACGAGGCCGGGTGTCGCTCGGGTTACACGATCTCCCTCCCTGCGCGCTCGCGGGTGCGATGAGCACCGATCGAGGTATGATGGCGCCGTGGCCCGCACCATCTTGATCGTCGAAGACGACGAGCTCTTCGTCAGGGCGCTGCGACGCTCCCTCGCGAGCGCCCCCGAGCCGCCGCGGGTCTTGGTCGTGGGGAGCGCGGAGGCGGCGGTCGAGGCGCTCGACGGCCAGGCGATCGATCTCGTGTTGCTCGACGTCTGCCTGGGCTCGGGGGGTAGCGGGGTCGCGGTCGCCGACTACGCCTGGCGCCGCACGCCCGCGCCCGCGATCATCGCGATGAGCGGCGAGGCCACGCGCGCCGACGTCTTCACGCTCGCGCAGCTCGGCGTCCACGCGTACTTCGAGAAGACCGAGCTGCCGCGCACCCTCGAGGAGCTGCTCGCGGTCGCGAGCCACCCGCCCCCGATCGAGCCGCACGTGAAGCGGCTGGTCGGCCGGCGCAGCCTCGGGGACGTCGTGGGTCGGGTGCGCGAGTGCATGCGCGACCAGGCGCTCGCGATGAGCGAGGGCAACGTGAGCCGCGCGAGCCGCGAGCTCGGCGTCACGCGCCGCGCGATCCAGAAGGCGCAGCGGCGCCGCTCGAGCTCCTGAGCCGCTCAGAGGTAGGGCGTGAAGAGGCGGGCGATCCCGTCGCGCACCTGCACGGGCAGCGGTCGCGCGTCGAGGTCCTCGCGCGTGTAGCGGCGCGCCTTCGCGATGCGCGCGTCGAGCCGCTCGGTGAGCGCCGCTCCGAGCCCCTCGTCGTAGCACTCCACCCCGAGCTCGAAGTTCAGGCGCAGGCTCCGCGGATCCCAGTTCGCGGAGCCGATGGACGACCAGCGCCCGTCGACGACCATGAGCTTGGTGTGATCGAACGGCGGCGGCGTGAGCCACACGCGGCAGCCGCGGGCCAGGAGCGACCAGAGCTCGGCGGTCTGCGCCCACTGTACGAAGCGAAGGTTGTTGACGGCCGGGAGCACGACGTCGACCGTCACGCCCCGCAGCGCCGCGACCGCGAGCGCGTTCTGGAGCGCGGCGTCCGGCAGGAAGTAGGGCGTGACGATCCCGATCCGCTCGCGCGCCTGCGCCACGGCGCCGAGGAGCGTCCAGCGCAGCTTGTCGAGGTCCTGGTCGGGGCCGTCGGGGACGGCCCGCGCGAGGACCTCGCCCTCGGGCGCGAGCGCCGGGTACCAGCGCTCGCCTCCGAGGTGCTCCCGCGTCGTGAACGCCCAGTCCTCCGCGAACGCGTCGAGCAGCTGCGCGACGACGGGCCCCCGCAACGCGAAGTGCAGGTCCTCGACCGCGTGCCTCGGATCGCCCCCGGGCAGGCAGCCCGCGCGCACGTTCATCCCGCCGGTGAACCCGCGCTCCCCGTCGACCACGAGGATCTTCCGGTGGTTGCGCAGGTTCGCGTAGGGCAGCGACCACGGCAGGATCGAGCCGAGGAACACCGCCGTGCGCACCCCGCGGCGTCGCAGCACGCGCACCATCGTCGGGCGCGAGTAGTTCGCGCCCACGCCGTCGATCAGCACGCGGACCTCGACGCCGCGCTTCGCGGCCGCCTCGAGCGCGTCGGCGAACCGCAGGCCCGCCGCGTCCACGTCGAAGATGTACGTGCACATCCCGACCGAGCGCTCTGCTCGCTCGATCGCCGCGACCATCGCGCCGTACGCCGCCTCGCCTCCGTCGAGCGGCTCGACCGAGTTGCCGCGCACGAGCGGCGCGCCCGTCACGCGCTCGACCAACCGCGCGAGCGGCGCGAGGTCGGCGAGCGCGTCGGGCAGCCTCGTGTCGTCGACGACGCTGTGGCGGGGCGCCGGCGCCGCGGCGTGCAGCCGCGTCGGGTGGAGCTCCACCGCGCGCCTGCGGATCCGGTTGATCCCGAGCGCGCCGTAGAGCGCCGCGCCGATCAGCGGCACCGCCCAGATGAGCGCCACCCAGCCGATCGCGGCGCGCACGTCGCGCTTGCGCAGGATCGCGTGGACGGAGGCGAGCGCCGAGATGGCGAGCGTCACCGCCGACGACACGTACGGCCACACGAGCGCGGCGATCTCGAGCGCGCGTTCCACGAGACCCGATGGTACCCGCGAACCCGCGCGGCGCCGCGCGCTGCCGTGCGCGTCGCGCCGCGCCTTCAGGCGGTCGCGTGGCTGGCGAGCTCGGGGACGCGTTGGTTCACGATCACCGGCATCCGGCCGCGCCAGCGCGCCCAGCACGCGTCGTCGGTGACGAGCTCGGCGGCGAAGCGACCGATGTTCTGCATCGTCGTCTGGCCGGGGGAGAACAGGCTGTCGACGAGCCCTTCGTGGAGCGTGTAGGCGCAGGCGTCGCCCTCGAGGAGGCTGTCGGGGCGCACGACGACCCACTCGAGCTGCGGGTCGTCGGCGCCGACGGTCTCGAAGAGGACGTCCGCCGCCGCCTGGTTGTCCCGCGGCGGCGGCAAGAGCGCGCGCAGCACCGCGACGAACCCGCGCTCGAACGCGCCGCGCCGGGTGTCGAGCCCGCCGGGCCGGTTCACCGACACGCTCGTCATCAACACGAACCGAACGGGGCGGTCGGGCCCGACCGCGCGCACCGCGTCGCGCACGCGCGCGACCGCCTGGGCGACGAGATCGCGCGGGGCGCCGAAGATGCCGCGCCAGCTCATCACGTGGCCGAGGCACGAGACGACCGCGTCGCAGCCGCGCACGTGCTGCTCGAGCTCCGCGGCGCCGAGCGCGAGCAGGCTCGCCTCGATCACCTCGAGGCCGGGGCGCGCGCGGAGCTCCGCGGGGAGCCGCTCCTTGGAGCGCACGATCGCGCGCACGCGCGCGCCGCGCCGGGTCAGCTCGTCGATCACGCGCCGCCCCGTGCGGCCCGTGCCTCCGAGCAGGAGGACGGTCGGTCGTTCGGACATCGGGTTCCTCTCTTTCGTTTCGTCTTCGTTCGAGCGGGCGCGGCGAGGCCGCGACCCGTCAACTCGTCGTGCGCACGCCGATCACCGGCGGGCGCCCTTCGCGCGGGGCGAGCGCTCGCCCTCGACGCGGCGCGCGAGCCCGTCGAGGACGAGCTCGAGGCCGTACTCGAGCTCGTCCGAGAACGAGTAGCCCGGCGCCATCACGTGCTCCGCCGTGAACCACGCGAGGTGGGGCAGCGCGTCCGCGGGCATCGACGCGAGGATCTCCGCGGCGAGCGCGGGGACGTCCTCGTTCGGACCGAGCGGCAGGCTGAGCTCCTGGAGGGCGAAGCCGTAGACGTAGGCGTCGAGCACCGCGAGCGCGTGCGCGACCATCGCCGCCGAGAAGCCGGCGCGGCGCAGGACGCCGATCGTCGCGTCGTGGTGCATGAGCGTGGTGGCGCCGGGCGAGCGCCGCGACTCGAGCAGACCGACGGCCCAGGGGTGCTCCCTCGACGCCGCGTGGATCGCGCGGGCGCGCGCGGCCATCGCCGTGCGCCAGTCGGCGTCGAGCGGGACCTCGACGCGCGCGAACACGGCGTCGACCATGCGGTCGAGGAGCGCGTCCTTGTTGGCGACGTGGTTGTAGAGGGACATCGCCTGCACGCCGAGCGCGTCCGCGACCGCGCGCATCGTCAGCGCCGCGGTGCCGTGCGCGTCGGCGATCGCGATCGCGGCGGCCACCACCCGCTCGACGCTCAGGGGCTCGCGCGCGGCGCGCCGGCCGCGGGTCTTGGTCTTCTTCGTCGCCATGTGGTGCGCTCGGCTTACGGTGTAAGTTGTAATGTGCTTACGTCGTAAGTCAAGGGCTACTTACGACGTAAGTCGATCGTCGGCCGGCGGCTCGCGCGCGTGGATCGAGGCGGCGGCTCGCGGTATGTAAGGGCGCGATGTGCCTCGCGCTCCCGGGTCAGGTCGAGTCGATCCGCGCGGACGGCGCGCTGCCGATGGGGACGGTCCGCTTCGGCACGGCGCGGCGCGACGTGTGCCTCGCGTACGTCCCCGACGCGGCGCCGGGGGACTGGGTGATCGTGCACGTCGGCTTCGCGATCCAGCGGCTCGACGAGGAGGCCGCGCGCCGCGCGCTCGCGCTCTTCGAGGAGGCGGGCGCGTGAAGTGGGTCGAGGAGTTTCGCGCGCCCGAGGCGATCGGTCGGCTCGCGGCGACGATCCGCGCGGGCGCGAGCCGGCGCTGGACGGTGATGGAGATCTGCGGCGGTCAGACGCACACGATCGCGCGGTACGGGCTCGACGCGCTCGTCGCCGAGGCGGTCACGCTGATCCACGGGCCGGGCTGCCCGGTGTGTGTGACGCCGCTCGAGGTGCTCGAGCGCGCGCGACGGCTCGCGCTGACCGACGGCGTCGTGCTGCACACGTTCGGCGACATGCTCCGCGTGCCCGGCGCGGGGGGCGACCTGCTCGACGCGCGCGCGCGCGGCGGCGCGGTGTCCGTCATCCACTCGCCGCTCGACGCGGTGCGGCGCGCGCGCGAGGACGCGGCGCGCGAGCACGTGCTGTTCGCGGTGGGCTTCGAGACGACGGCGCCGAGCACCGCGGCGGCGATCGAGCACGCCGCCGCGCTCGGGCTGACGAACTTCGCGGTGCTCGCCTCGCACGTGCGCGTGCCCCCGGCGATCGAGGCGCTGCTCTCGAGCCCCGACCACGCGATCGACGGCTTGCTCGCGGCCGGGCACGTGTGCACCGTCGAGGGCTGCGAGGACGAGTACCCCGCGCTCGCCGCGCGCTTCGGCGTCCCGATCGTCGTGACCGGCTTCGAGCCGGCGGACCTGCTCCACGGCCTCGAGCGCTGCGTGGCGCGGCTCGAGGCGGGCGAGGCCGGCGTGGAGAACGCCTACGCGCGCGCCGTGCGGCCCGAGGGCAACCCGCACGCGCGCGCGGCGGTCGCGCGCGTGTTCGAGGTCGTCGATCGCCCGTGGCGCGGGCTCGGCGTCGTCGCCGCAGGGGGCCTCGCGATCCGCGCGCGGTACGCCGCCTTCGACGCGGAGCGGCGCTTCGCCGGGCTCGACCCCGGCCCGCTCGCGGAGCCCGCGGCGTGCAAGGCGGCGCTCGTGTTGTCGGGCCGGCTCTCGCCGCTCGACTGCCCCGAGCTCGGCCGCGGCTGCACGCCCGAGCGCCCGCTCGGCGCGCCGATGGTCTCGAGCGAAGGCGCGTGCGCGGCCTACTACCGCTTCCGCCACACGCGCGGCTCGCCGGCGCGCGCGTGAGCGCGGCCGGCGAACCTGCGACGAGCGCGCGAGCGCGCCCTCTCAATCGGCGAAGTACGCGATGCCGCGCGTCGGCACCTCGTTGCCCGCGCGCTCGGGCGCGAGGTCGAACCCGAGGAACGGATCCTCGAGCGGCCCACCGGCCCAGTAGGGGTAGAAGTCCCACTCGCCGTGCGGCCAGAGGACCGCGCGGCGGCTCGCGAGGTCGTAGACCGCGAGCGTGCCGCCCTTACCCAGCCCGCTCTGTCCCGTCGCGCCCGAGCCGCGCATCCAGAGCGAATGCTGCGTGACGACGAACGAGGGGCCGACCGGGAAGCTCGCGGACTGGAACGTGAAGCCGGCCGTGCTCGGCAGCCATCGGACCTGGTAGCCGACGTAGTAGGCGTAGTTGAGGTCCACGCCCGGATCGTTGGCCGGCGTTCGGTACGGGCCGATGTTCGTCATGCCCTCGTGGCCGTCGAGGTCGTCGCCCGCGTACGCCGCAGCGAGCGCGGGCTCCGCGCCGCTCGACAGATCGATCGGGAACGCCATGTACCGGTTGAACGTCTGCCGCATCTCCGGTTCGGTGATCCCGCGCCGGTGGTAGAAGTGGATCGACGACGACGTCTGCGGGATCGCCCACAGCGTGCGGCCGTCGGGCGCGAGCGCGAACGCGTTGAACGCGTTGCCGTAGAGCGTCGCGTCGAGGCCCTGCACGCCCGGTGCGGGCGAGAGATCGAGGCGCCGCATGTCGGCGAGATCGAAGATCGAGATCTCGAGGCAGCCACCGACGAAGAGCAGATCGCGGCCGTCGTGGAACCGGCCGATCGCGATGCCCGCCCAGGGCGAGCCGCGGTCGCATTCGACGTTGGCCATCGAGGTGGGGTACGCGGCGGACTGCGCGGACGCGACGACGTAGGCGTAGTCACCGCCGCTCCGGAGGGAGGGGCGCCCCGTCGCGTCGAAGCTCGCCTCGAACACGCAGTGCGCGGTGCGGCAGGGCGCGGGCAGGTTCATGTCCGAGGGGCGCCCGGAGACGCTGAGGAAGAGGCGGGCGCCGAGCGCCGCGAGGTCGTCGACGCCGTACTCGAGCACCGGGTCGTCGCCGCGCGCGAGCCGCGTGGCGGAGACGTCGCCGCTCGCGAGGCCCGCCGTCGTGGCGAACCACAGGCCCTCGCGCGCCTCCGCCTCGGGCAGCGCCGCGCGCGACGCGGGGGCGCCGGTGACCCAGAGGTAGCCCGCGCCGCCGTTCTCGTGGAAGGCGCCGCGGCACGGCATCTCCGTGCCGGTGCCGGGGAACAGGATGCGGCGACCGCCGTGCAGCTGCGCGCGCGCACCGACGTCGAACTGCACCGCGTAGCCGGCGCCGCCCGCGCTCGTGCTCTGGTAGAGCAGGAACACGGTGCGACCCGGGCCGCGCACCATCCCGCAGACCGCGCCTGCGAGCGGCGCGCCCGCGGCGTCGGTCATCACGTGCGTGTAGAAGCCGCTGCCCGCGGTGATCTCCTCGACCGCGTGCGTGCGCAGGTCGACGACGCGCACGCCGTCCTGCACCGCGACGGCGATCACCGCGTCCTCGGCGCGCGGGCTCGGCGAGAGGTCGCGCTCGTGGAAGTGCTGCAGGCGCAGCGTGCCGAGGTCGAGCGCCTCGCCATCGACGAGGGTCACGTCCATCGGCGCGGGCGGCGGGTTCTGCCCCATCGAGGGGCTCACGTCTTGCGCGCTGAGCATCACGTCGAGCTCGCTGACGACGCCGCCCCACGCGCGCTCGCGCGTCTCGAAGCCGTCGTCCCAGCCGAAGCCGAGCGTGCGGCTGAGCGCGCTGTCGACGAAGATCATCACGCGGTAGCTCCCGGCGGGGAGCCCGGTCACCGTCGCGGTCGGACCGAAGGAGGCCTGGATGGGCATGTCGGTCAGCGCGGCTTGGCGCACGACCACGGGCGACTCGCACGTCGCGTCGCTCGGGGCGCAGAGCATGACGACCACGCGATGGTCGCGCAGCTCCATCCGCGCCGGTTGCAGCACGTTGAGCGAGATGGGCTCGCGCCAGCTCGAGCCGACGAACTGGTTGCCCGCGTTCGGACCGAACGTGGGGACGAAGCGGAGCATCGCGTCGCCGGTCGGCGGGCCTCCGTCGACGCCGCCGCCGCCGTCGGCGCCCGGGCCTCCGTCGACGCCGGGCGTCGTGCCTGCGTCGTCCGGATCGCCGCCGCCATCACAGCCCCACGCGAGGGCGCCCGTCGTGAGCGCGAGCGCGGCGGCTCGGGTCCAAGAGCTCGAAACACCATTCATCGAAAGCACCTCCATCTCGACAGAAGATCACTGGGCCTCGCAGCCCGATTCGCGCGTGCGTGGGCGCTGCGACCGGAGCGCCGGATCGGGCGACCGCCGCACGCGCGCGGCCGCCTCTCTTCGAGCGCGCCTCGGGCGCGCTCAGCGGCGCGGGATCTCGGCCCGGAAGCGGCCGGTCGGCGCGGGCCAGTTCGAGCTTCCGTCGATGGCGATCTCGCCGCAGACGTGCTCGGCGGTCAGCTCGGTGATCGTGACGCGCAGGTCCGCCATCGGGTTGACGCGGCCGCGGCTGTGGAAGAAGCCGGTGCTCGCGAGACGCCCGGCGTCCGACGCGACGCGCGTGTACTCCGCGGGCGTGAGCTGCTCGGGGCTCGTGATCGTCATCGTGACGATCATCCCGCCCTCGGGGACGGTGGGGACGCCGACCGGCACCGAGAGGCCGAACTGCGGGTGCCGCGCGATCTCGTAGCTCGAGAACGCGAGGCTGAGGCTGCGGCCCATCGTGACGTTCGCGAACGCCATCGTCGGCGCGAACGCCGCCGCGACGCCGTCGAGGTGCGGGCTGCGCGCGGCGTTCTGGATCGTGAGCTCCGTACGCGCGGGGCAGGGGCCGGCCGGCTCCGCGGGCGCGCGCGGCGGCTGGTCGGCGGGCGGGATGGGTGTCTCGCCGGCGCTCGAGCCCGAGGTCGACGGCGTCTCTTCGGCGGCCTCGGAGCCGCACGCGAGGAGGAGGAGGCACAGCGAAGCGAGCGCGACGGAGCGGTACGTCATCGAGGATGTTCCTTTCATCGGGAGGGGACGTGCGGACCGCATGGCAGCCCGCGTGCCACGATGTGGTTCGCGGGGCGCCGCGGAGCCTCGCGCGTCGGAGGCGCGCGCGCGCGCGCTCGCGAGCGCGCGCGCTCACCAGGCGAGCGCGCACTCGAGGAGCGGGCCGCCCGGTCCGCACGCGAGCTGCGCGCTCGGGCCGGCGTCGGCGACGAGCCAGAGCGCGAGCCCCGCGCTCGCGAGCGCGGCGGCCAGCACCGCGCCCGCCGCGGTCAGTCCCGCGGCGACGTCGCGCTGCTCGCGGAGCCGGTCCTCGTTGCTGCAAGGCCGCGCGCGACAGCGGCCGAGCTCGCCGTCGCGCTCGAGCCAGAGCCCGAGCCCCACCGCCGAGAGCGCGAGGACGCCGCCGCCTGCGACGAGGAGCGCGAGGGCCGGGCCGTGGTCGGCGGCGCGCGGGGGTGCGCGCGCGGGCGCGCGCGCCGTCGGGTCGTCGACCGGCGTGGCGTCGGGGACGAGCGCGACCTCCCACACCAGGCGCTCACCGCCCGCGATCGTGAAGCGACGAGCGCGCGACGCGTGCCCGGGCGCGTGGACGGTCAGCTCGTGTGCGCCGAGGTCGAGCCAGACGGCCCCGTCCTGCGGGTCCACGGGCGCCCCCGCGAGCTCGAGCCGCGCGCCTGGCACCTCGACGCGCACTTCGACGCGCCCGAGGAAGGCCTCGGCCCGCTCTCGCAAAGCCTCGACGTGCGCGCGCTGCGCGTCCGTGAGCGGCCGTCGGGCCTCGGCCAGCGCGGCCAGGCACGCGCGCCGCGCCTCCGCGTACTGGCGCAGCTCGAAGCTCGTCATCGCGACGCCGCGCGCGGTGCGCGCGTTCGGCTCGAGCGCGTGCGCGCGCAGGAAGAGCGCGCGCGCCTCCGCCCAGCGCCCCGCGTCGAACTCGGCGAGCGCGGCGCCGACCGCGGCGCGGTAATCGTCGTGGCCCTCGGCGTCGTCTTGCGCGCGCGCTGCGCCGGCGGCGGCGAGCGTGAGCGCGCCGACGAGCGTCGCGCGAGCGAGCGCCGCGCGGCTCAGAAGTCCTCCCAGCTCAAGCTGCCGCTCCGTGGGCGCGGACCGTCCGCCGGCGCGGGGGACGGCGTCGTGGGATCGGCCCCTCGCTCGGCGGGACGGTGCGCGTGCGGCGCTCCTGGCGCGGCGACCCGCTCCTCGGGCGCGCTCGCGCGCGGCTCCCCGTCGCGCGGCGCGCGGTCGTGCGCCTCTTCGTCGCGCGGCGCGTCGTCCCGCAGCGCGCGGTCGTGCGGCGCGTCGTCCCGCAGCGCGCGGTCGTGTGCCTCTTCGTCGCGCGGCGCTTCATCGCGCGGCTCGTCGTGAACGGCCGGTGCGGCCTCCGCCTCTCCCGAGGGAGTCAGCGGCGACGCCGCGGCGGACGGCGTCAGCGAGCTCGCGTCGGGACGCGTCGCGAAATACGCGCCGGTGCCGAGCGCGAGCGCAGCCACCAGCGACGCCGCGCCCAGGACCGGCCAGGGGCTCCGTGCCGCCTCGCGTGGCGCCGTGTTCGCCGGCTCGGCGTCGTCGGTGGAGCCGGCGGACGCGTCGTCGCGCGCGTCGCCGCCGAGCGATGCCCCGCGTGCCTCGCCGCTCTTCGTCGCCGCCGACGGGTGGCGTGGCTCGCGCGGCGGCACCGTCAGCGTCGGCGGATCGGGGCGCGTGGGCGGCGACGACGCGCGCTGCACCGCCTCGAGCGCCGCGGCGAGCGTCGCCGCGTGGGGGAAGCGCGCTTCGGGGTGGTGCGCCATCGCGCGCATGATCACGGCGGTCAGCGGCCCGTCGAGGTCCGGGCGGAGCTCGCCGAGCGGTCGCGGCGGGCCGGCGGCGGCGGCGCGCAGCGCCTCGAGGCTGCTCCACTCGGCGTACGGGCGCCGCCCGGCCAGCGCCGTGTAGAGCACCGCCGCGAGCGCCCACTGATCGGCGGCGGGGCCGACGTGCCCGTCTGGATCGAGCTGCTCGGGCGCCATGAACCGCGGCGTCCCCGCGACGCCGCCCGGCGCGCTGAGGGTCTCATCCTCCGCCGGGGTGAGCGGCCGCGCGAGCCCGAAGTCGAGGATCTTCACGCGCGGCGGCCCTCCGCGCAGCAGGAACAGGTTCGCCGGTTTGAGGTCGCGATGGACGAGCCCGGCCGCGTGCACGGCGGCCAGCGTGGTCGCGAGCTCCACCCCGAGCGCGATCACCTCGTCGACCGGCAGCCTTCCGTCGCGCTCGATCCGCGCCTCGAGCGTCTCGCCCTCGAGCAGCTCCATGACGAGGTAGGGCCCGCAGACGTCATCGATGCCGAAGTCGTGCACGCCCACGACCCCCGCGCCGCCGACCGACGCCGCGCGCCGCGCCTCGCGCCGCATCCGCGCGGTCGCGCTCGCGTCGAGCGCGCCAGGCACCACCGTCTTGATGGCGACCTCGAGGTCCACGTCGAGGTGCCGCCCTCGGTAGACGGCGCCCATCCCTCCGACGGCGATCAGCCGCTCCAGCCGATAGCGCGCTCCCACGCACCGCCCGAGCAGCGTCGCCGCCCAGGCGCGGCGGCTGTCGCCGTGGGACATGGCGCCGATGATAGCCGAGACGCGCCGCGCGATCGAAGCCGCGGTGGGCATCGCGAGGCGGCAAGTCCTTTGGCACACTCCAGGCCGTGTCGGACGAGACCACGCGAGAGCCCGCGAGCTTGCGGGCCGAGCGCACCCGCGCGCCGCCGTCGCGCCTCGCCCTCGTCGCGCTCTGGAACCGCGAGGAGCCCCACCGGGTCGGCGAGGTCCTGTTCCCCACGCCCAGCGGCCCCTGCGTCTTCGGTCGCGGCCCGGCGCGCCCGGACGATCCGTCGCCCCGCGTCGGTTGGCTGCGGCAGCGCCCCGGACGCAACGAGCCGACCCCGCCCTCGGAGGGCGCCTCGCTGTCGCGCCGCCAGCTCGAGCTCGAGGCCGCGGGCGACCGGCTCCTCGTGCGCCGTGTCGGTCGCGCCCCGCTCCGCTTCGATGGCCGGCTCACCGACGAGGGCGAGCTGCGCCCGGACGACGTCCTCGAGATCGAGGAGCAGCTCGTGCTGCTCTGCGTGCGACGCCCGGTCTCCCTCCCTGCGTCGCGCGCGTGGTCAGCGAGCGCCGAC
Organism: Sandaracinaceae bacterium; assembly: GCA_019637095.1. GTDB lineage: Bacteria > Myxococcota_A > Polyangia > Polyangiales > Sandaracinaceae > JACKEC01. The sequence goes on from JAHBWG010000078.1 coordinate 24,760, forward strand.
TTCGCGTTCGGCGCGCCGGACCGCTTCGGGATCGTCGGCGAGAGCCCGGCCGCGTGGGCGCTCCGCGACGACCTCGCGTTCGCGGCGCAACGTCCCTTGCACGTGTTGTTGCTCGGTCCGAGCGGCACGGGCAAGGAGCTCGCCGCGCAGGCGCTGCACGCGCTCTCGGGCCGCGAGCGGCCGATGGTGGCGCGCAACGCGGCGACGATCCCGCCGGGGATCGCCGACGCCGAGCTGTTCGGCAACGTGCGCGACTACCCCAACCCCGGCATGAAGGAGCGCGAGGGGCTGCTCGGCGCCGCCGATGGATCGACCCTGTTTCTCGACGAGATCGGCGAGCTACCCGAGGACCTGCAGGCGCACCTCTTGCGCGTGCTCGACGCGGGCGAGCACCACCGCCTCGGCGAGGAGCGGGCGCGCCGCGTCGACGTCCGCCTCGTGGGCGCGACCAACCGCGGCCTGGACTCGCTCAAGCACGATCTCGCTGCGCGCATGACGCTGCGCATCGAGGTGCCGCCGTTGTCGGCGCGGCGCGAGGACGTGCCGCTCATCGCCCGCGCGATCTTGCGGCGCGCGGCGTCGGCCGATCCGCGGCTCGCCGCGCAGCTCTTCGACGAGCGCGCCGACGGCCTCGAGCCGCGCCTCGCGCCCGAGATCGTCGTCGCGCTCGCGCGTCATCCGCTCCCCCTCGGCGTGCGCGAGCTCGAGGCGCTGCTCTGGCGTTCGATCCGCGAGAGCACCGGCCGCTGGATCGTGCTGGCGCGCGACGCCGCCGCGGCGGCCCCTCGGGCGCGCGCGACCGGGCCCGAGGCGATCGACGCCGCCGCGATTCGCGCCGCGCTCGACGCGGCGGGCGGCGTCGTCTCGGACGCCGCGGAGGCGCTCGGGCTCGCCAACCGCCACGTCCTGCACCGGTTGATGAAGAAGCACGGCGTCGCGCGCTGACGCGCTCACTCGAGCGTCACGCGGACGTCGTAGAGGTAGCCCGGCGCGCCGCGTCCGTCGTAGTCGTAGACGGCGAAGAGGTGCTCGACGCCGCGGTAGACGCTCCAATGCTGGACGTCGCGCGTGCGGTCGGCGCCGACCGATCGCGTCGGGTTCGCGTAGAGCACCGCGTCCGCGGTCGGGCGGATGGGCACGACGATCGGGCGGCAGCGATCGGCGAGCGCGGGCGGGCACGCGGCGAGCGTCACCTCGACGGTCGGCGGCGCCATCGACGGGACCTCGAAGCGGTAGATGCGCATCGCGCCCTGACGGTCGAGCGCTTCTGCGCTGCGCGAGAGCGTGCCGCCGCTGCCGAGCGCGCCGAGCTCGACCGGCGCGAAGGGCCGCCGGCGCAGCTCGATCGCGTAGCCGTAGCCGGGCCCGCCGTGACGCGGCAGCGTCGGGCCGCACGCGTCGCCGACGTTCGGTGCGTGGTGGAGCATCAGCGGGATCGGCCGCGCCTCGGGCACCATCCACTCGAGCCGCGCCTCCTCGACGCCGGCCGCTGCGTGCTGGACCCAGCGCGTGTCGACGTCGTGCAGCTCCAGAAGCGGCGAGAGCGAGCCCTCGACGCGCTGCCGCCTCACGATCACCTCGACCATCGAGCGCGCCGGCGCCTCGACGAAGAACACGTCGCGGTCTCCGACCTCGACGTCCCGGCCGCACGCGACGGCGCGGACGACGTGCGCGTGTCCGTCGATGCGCCCGAGGAACGTCGCCTCCTCGCGGTCGTCGCGCAGATCGATGCGCGGGCTCGTCCGGTAGCCCGCGCACTGCGTCGCGACCACACAGTCCGGCGCGTCGGGAGCCTCCTCGACCTCGTCGCCGAACGGGCCCGCATCCGCGACGCTGGCGTCGAGGGCGGCGTCGAGGGCGGCGTCGGAGCCCGCGCCGCCGTCGTCGGAGAGAGCGCCATCGCGCGGGGCGCCGGCGTCGTCGAGCGGGCCGGCGTCCATCGCCCCCGACGGTCCCGCGTCCGCCTCGATGCACGCCGGGGTCCCGTCGGGCAACCGGCCGGGCGTACCGCGCACGCACTCGAGCGGCATGGCCGGCTCGCAGCCGAGGTACCCGAGCGCGAGGCATCCGAGGGCGAGCGCGAAGCGGCGGCGCATCGAGCCCAACGGTAGCCGCTCTCGCCGCGCGCGAGTAGCGCCCGCTGCGAGTCCGTTCGCTGCGCGCGCCTGGGCCGCGACGCGAGACCTTCGACGACGGCGCCCGGGGTGCGCGACGCGCAGCGTCAGTCCGGCGTCACCCACGACGAGCAGAAGCGCGCCTCGCCGCCGCAGGCGTCGCACGTCGAGCCCGCGCACGGGTCGACCCAGAACGCGACGCAGCGCGTGCCCGCGCTCGGGTCGCAGTCCGCGTCGGTGGCGCACGCCTCGCCGCGCGGCCAGAGGCAGCGCGGGCCCTCGATCACCCCCTCGGGCGCCGGACCGCAGCCGCCCGTGAACCACTCGCAGCCGGTGGCCGCGCAGTCGAACGCCTCCGTGATCAGCGGGCACCCCTGCGCGCAGTCGTCCGTGCAGAACCCCGCCTCGCCTACCACGCGTCCACCTCGACAGGCGAACGAGATCGAGCAGCACCGCACGCCCGCGACCGGGCGGTGGCACGGCTCGAACGTCGCCGGGTCGCACGCGACGTCGGGCTCGCCCGCGGCGGCGCGCGCGCACGCGTCGCTCGGCGTCGGGATGGGCTCCGGGTCGCGCCCGGCGTCGACGGATGCGCGTCCGGCGTCGGACGCGGGCGGGCGCCCCGCGTCGTCATCGCCGCGCGTGTGGTTCGCGGAGCAACCGAGGGTGAAGAGCAGGAGGGCGGCGCCGAAGGTCGGGATGGATCGCAGCATGGTGTGTCGGCGTGTGCCGTGGGCACCCGCGAGCACGTCGAGAGACATTCCTCGTGCCAGCGACACTTCGCTCCCTTCATGCGGGGGCGCGCTGGCAGGATGGCGGCCACGGAGCCCGAGATGAAGACGAGCGAGTCGCACGAGCCCTCGTGCCCGGTGCCGTTCTCCGCGTACGAGCGGGTCACGCTCGCGCACGGCGGCGGGGGTCGCGTGATGCACCGGCTGATCGAGGGCCTGTTCCGCCGCGCGTTCGCGAGCCCCGAGCTCGACCTCGCGCACGACGGCGCGCGCGTCGCGCGGCCGAGTCGATGGGATCCGGGCGGCGCGATCTTGCGCTCGCCGTTCTGAGCGAGCGGACGGCGCGACGCGGGCGAGACGAGGTCGAAGAAGGTCACACGCACGAATTCGCCTCGGTGCTCGGAGCCCTCGCCTCGCGCAGCGTGCGCGGACGCGATGACTGCCCGCTGCTCACCCCCGATGCCCGTCTCGTTCGAGGCGCTGTTCCGCTTCCGCGTCGTGGGGGAGGTGCTGACAGAGCAGATGCGCGGTCGGGGACGCGATGCTGCGGTCCGCGTCGTCGCGGCTCGTGAGCACCTCACGCTCGACGGCGCGACACGCAGGGTGAGCCGCCGGACGATCTACCGCTGGCTCTCGCGCTACGAAGAGGCGGACGGAACGCTTGGGGCGCTGGAGCCGCGCGCCCGCTCGCAGGTCGCGACGTCTAAGAAGCTCCCCGAGAAGCTCGTCGCGTTCCTCTACGAGACGAAGTCCGAAGACCCGCTCGCCTCCATCCCAGACGTGATCGCGCTCGCCCGTGTGCAGGGCGTGCTCGGTCCTGACGAGCCGGTCGATCGCACCACCGTGTGGCGCGCCGCCAAGCGCATGGGGCTCGCCACGCGGCCGCGGCCGACCAAGCGCGAGGGCGACACGCGCCGTTTCGCGTTCTCGCACCGGATGCAGATGGTGCTCGCCGACGGCACGAGGTTCGCGTGGGCCGCACCCGCCTGCGCCGCGTCGCGCTCTTCTTCCTCGACGACGCCACCCGCAAGGGCCTTCAGGTCGTCGTCGGCACCGAGGAGGACACGGCGCTGTTCCTTCGCGGCGTCTTCGAGCTGCTTCGGCGCCACGGACGCATGGACGCGCTCTACCTCGACAAGGGCACCGCCTTCACCTCGGACGACACCGCAGCGGTCTTCGCCCAGCTCGGCTTGCCGCTCATCTTCGGCCAGACCCGCTATCCCGAGGGACACGGCAAGATCGAGCGCTTCCACCAGACGGCGATCCGCAAGGTCTTGCGCGGCCTCGACGGCGCCATCGACGTCGATCCCGACTGCGGCGCCCTCGAGCTGCGGCTGTCGCACTACCTCGAGCGCTACGACGCGACGCCGCACGAGTCGCTCGGGCACCGCGACGAACACGTCCTCGTGCGCGCCGCCGCGCTCCGTGCCTCCCACCCCGTCGCCGCGGGCGAAGAGCACCGAGCACGGGATGCCGGGGCCGGCATCGCTACGGACGCGGGAACGGCGGCGGGATCGGGCCCGGAAACGGCAGAGGCGGACCGCTTCGGTGCGAGACGCTCACGAACACCCGGCGGTCGGGGGAGATCGACACGTCCGTTGCCCACGCATCCACGACTCCGCTGAACCGTGTGTTGACGGGGCGTGCAGACTCGCCGAACCACCCGTCCGGGTACACCGTTGCGGCGCGAACCCGCCGCGTCGACCGCGCCTCGTCTTGGTAGGACTCGCCCACGAGGACGATGCGAGCCTCGTCACCGTCCTCCCCGACCGGGATGTAGGCGAGCCCGTGGAGCTCCTCGTACCAACCTTCGGGCGCGATCACCACGCCGCCCCGACTGCCGAACGCCCCGAAGCCGTCGGAGTCCAGCCTGCCGTCGGCGAGGAGCGCCGCCACGAGCATCCGACCGGCGAAGAAGCCTCGCGCCGCATCGAACGCCGTCACGGTCCCTCCGACCAGGATCCTTCCGGTCTCCGGCTCGAGCGCGACCGCCGATAGCCACGCGTTCTCGGCCGGTGGTGCGAGCGCGATGTCGGCGGTGGGAAGCACGATCGAGCCGGAGCCGGTGATGCCGAACGTCTCGTCGGGGCGGCAGTCCTCGGTCAAGCGTCCCACCCAAGGGAGGCGTCCGTGAGCCTCGAGCCAGTGCAGGTACCCGACGAGCACTATGCGCCCTTGGTCGTCGACGACGGCGTCGTTGACGACGATATCGTAGCTCGGCGCAGTGAACGCCTCGACGGTCCGCGCGAAGCTCTCCTCCGTCGGCTGGGACGGGAGCGGCCGCTGCGGGACCGCCGGCCGCCAAGTGAACAAGCGCTCGCACCGAGGGTCCGGGCGTCCGTCGCCGTCGAAACGCCCCACGACGGGAGAGCCCTGCAGCGGGCCCGTCCCGTCGCGAAGGATCCCCGCATGCCCGGCCACGACCAGCGTCCCGTCTCGGGGGTCGCGCGCGATGGCGGCACCCGAGGTCGGGGCCGGGACGCCCGATGCTGTCTCGGCGTTCAAGCGGATCACCCCGTCCACGCCGAAGTCTGGATCGAGCTCGCCGGTCGCCGTGAGCCGGACGAGAGCCATCGACTCCGGATCGGCCAGGTTACCGACCGCGAACGGCACCACGGAACCTCCGTGGGGGGCATGGACGACGTCCCGCAACTGCTCGTCGCTCGACCCCGCGACGTCGTGGACGTGGGTTCCGCCCGTGCCGAAGCCCGGGTCGAGCCGCCCGGAGGCGTCGTAGCCGGCGAGGGCGAACACGTGCTGGTCATCGATCGCGGCGAACCCGACCGTGACGAGATCCCCGTTGGGTCCTGGCGAGACCGCGAGCGCACGGTCGATCCCCTCGATGGAACGCGCGCGCTCGAGGACGAAGCGCCCGAGGTCGGGAGCCTCGAAGCGCCCGAGCCCGCTGTCCGACTCCTCCTCGGCCGCGCGCACGACGTCGAACCTGGGATCCGACCGCAAGAGCGTGCCGAGGTTCGAGTAGGCTGCGCAGTCCCCGGTGAACGGCCCGCACCCGATGGACAGCACGCCGAGCACGTAGCCGTCCTCGTCGAACAAAGGGGAGCCGGAGCTACCCGGGGCAGTCTTGGGCATCGTGGGAACCGTCGGCGTATCGAACGTGAGGATCGCGGAGCGAAGCGCGGGGATGGACTCGCGGGCGGTGAGCACCACCACGCGCTTGGCACCCCTCTCGCCAGGCTGGTGGACCGTAGCGAGCACCGCCCCCGGAGCAGGTTGCCTCGCCCGAATACGAGCGAAGCCTCGCTCGGCGCCGACGGGTTCGGCGATCCGAAGGATCACCCCGTCCTGTTCGATCTGGCGCTCGAGCACATCGCACGGGGCCATGGGATCCGGTCGGCCGAAGACATCGTTGGTCCACGCCACCATCTCGGTGACGGCGACGCGTCGCTCAGCCCGGAAGTCTGGGCCCGTGGGCTCGGCGGGGAGGTCGTGAAGTCCGTGCCCGCGGTCGAGTCCTGCACCTGCTGCACGTCGAACCTCACGCCGCCGACGGCGCGGCCGTCCTCCGGAACCCTCATGCCCTCACAGTTCCGGTCGAGGTACTCCGTGCGCGAGACACAATGCGCCGCCGTGAGGACGAGATCCGGTCCTACGAGGACGCCGCTGCAATTCTCGTTGCCGCCGAGCACCCTCCGTCGAGGGATGGAGACCCGCACGACGTGTTGCATCCTGGTGTTCACCCAGGCGAAGTCATAGTCTCGCAGGTGCTTCACGAGGCGGAACCCGCGATCGGCGTCGAAGTCTTCCACGTGAACACTCTCGGACCCGCTCTGACAGGCGATCAGGACCACCGCATGCCGCGAAGACCCCGAGTCGATACCATCTCACGCTCCACCTCCTCCCGACTCGGGAGTCTACGGGTCCGAGCGCCTCAAGCCAACGCCAGAACGAATCCTGCGCCCGGCCAAAGAGACGCAAAGGGCGTGACCGGGAGTGCGCATCTCTCACGCCCTCGGGGCGTTCTCACGGACGCCGACGACCGCCGCGTGGCCGACGACCGCCCGGATCGCTCCTTTCGATCATCTCGATCATCCGATGTACCCGCACCAGGTCTCGGCAGACGAGGGCGCGACGCAGGAGTCGGTGACCTGGTCGCAGAGCCGGAGCTCGCAGTGCGTGTCGCGAAAGCAGCGCCGCGCGTCGCTTCCCGACGGCGCACAGCGCCCACGGAAAGGGTCCCCGCCGTTTCGCGGCAGCCCGTCACACCAGAGGCCGGACTGGCAATCCTCGTTGCAGCTCTCACCGTCGCCGCCAAGCGGCGCGCAGACCCCGACAAAGATTCCCTCGGAGTCTCCTTCCAGTGCGCACCTCAGCCCTCGCCGGCAGCGAAAGCGGCCCACCGAGAGATCGAGGGGGCGATCGGGGGTGCAGTCCTGTCCTTCGTCGAGCGTGCCGACGAACACCTCCGAGTCGTCGAAGGGGCGGGAGATGGCGCCACAGGTCTCCACGGCTGCCGCCAGCGTCTCGAGCACGCGCGCGGCGGCCACCGCGTCCCAGAGGATGGTCCCGTCGCGCAGCGCCGTGTCGCTCGCCCACTCCTCGCACTGCTGCTCGATCCGCACCTCGTTGCAGGACGTGAACCAGTCGAGGAAGGCTCGGTCCTCGAGCGGGCAACAACGCTGATTTCCTCGACAGCGAAGCTCTCGGACGTCGAGGCAGTAGCGGAGCGCGCGTGGATCCGGCCCGACGGCGGCGTCGGCCACCGCGCCGTCCGAGGCGTCGGGCGCCGTCGCGTCGCTCGCGCCCGCGTCGCGCGTCGCCGCGTCCACGGCGGCCGCGTCCACCGCAGGATGTGTCTGCCCACAGCCGAGCGCCACGAGCGTCGCGACGGCCACCGAGCCGATCGAGCGAGACGTCATGACCAGACTCTACGCGACCGATGAGGGAGCCCAAGCCGCCGTCCTGTGGGACCCCTTGTTTTCCCATCGGCGGCGATGGCAGGACACAGGCGTGGGTTGGACGGTCGCAGGCAGGGCGCGAGCTCGCAGTGCGGGTCTACGTCGTCGCTCCAGGCGCTCGATCGCGGGGAGGACAGCCTCGGGGACGTCGACCCCGGGGAAGGTCGCGAGGAGACGCAGATGGGCGCGAGCGCCGGCGAGGAACCGCTCGACGAGCGCGCGCGCGAGCCAGGGCTCGATGGCCTCCCCGAGCAGGATCGCGCGGGCCATCGCGAGCGTCGCGAGCGAGGCGCGCAGGCCCCCGTCGCCCCCATCTCGCCCTCGGAGAGTTCTGGGTGCGCGGCATGCGCACGCTCGAAGACGTCCACCTGCCGCTCGAGCGCGCGGAGGAGCTCGGCGGATACTACTGCGCGCCCGACCCGTGCGGCGGGATCGACTACCGCGGCGAGTGCTGGGCACATTCCTCGTGCCAGCGACACTTCGCTCCCTTCATGCGGGGGCGCGCTGGCAGGATGGCGGCCACGGAGCCCGAGATGAAGACGAGCGAGTCGCACGAGCCCTCGTGCCCGGTGCCGTTCTCCGCGTACGAGCGGGTCACGCTCGCGCACGGCGGCGGGGGTCGCGTGATGCACCGGCTGATCGAGGGCCTGTTCCGCCGCGCGTTCGCGAGCCCCGAGCTCGACCTCGCGCACGACGGCGCGCGCGTCGCGCTCGACGGGCCGCTCGTCTTGACCACGGACGCGTTCACCGTCTCGCCGCGCTTCTTCCCCGGCGGCGACATCGGCTCGCTCGCGGTGCACGGCACGGTCAACGACCTCGCGGTCAGCGGCGCGCGGCCGCGCTATCTCACCGCGAGCTTCGTGCTCGAGGAGGGCCTGCCGCTCGCGGAGCTCGCGCGCCTCGTCGAGTCGATGGCCGCCGCGGCGCGCGCGAGCGGCGTGCGCGTCGTCGCCGGCGACACGAAGGTCGTGGAGCGCGGCAAGGGCGACGGCGTGTTCATCACGACGACGGGCGCGGGCGAGGCGATCGGCGAGGTCGGCCCGTGGCGCGTGCGCCCCGGCGACGTCGTGATCGTGAGCGGACCGGTCGGCGACCACGGCACCGCGGTGATGCTCGCGCGCGAGGGGCTCGAGGTGCCCGACGGGCTCGTGAGCGACGCGCAGGACGTCTCGCCCGCGACGTGCGCGCTCTTCGGGGCTGGCCTCGACGTGCGGTGCCTGCGCGACGCGACGCGCGGCGGCGTCGCGACGGTGCTCGCGGAGATCGCGCAGGCCGCGGGCGTCGGCGTCCGCGTCGAGGGGACGATCCCGGTGCGGCCCGAGGTCGACGACGCGTGCGAGCTGCTCGGGCTCGACCCGCTCTACGTCGCCTGCGAGGGCCGCTTCGTCGCGTTCGTGGGCGCGGCCGACGCGGAGCGCGCGCTCGAGGTGCTGCGCGGCGTCGACGTCTCGCGCGAGGCGGCGCGCGTCGGAGCCGTCGTCGACGGCGAAGGCTCGGTCGTGCTCGTGCACCCCTACGGATCGGAGCGCGTCCTCGACGTCCTGAGCGGCGAGCAGCTCCCGCGGATCTGCTGAACCGCGCGCAGCAGGGCGACGGCCGGTCGTCAGACCTCGACACCCTCGAGCCGCCAGGCCTGCGTGAGGTGCTCGCGCCAGTCCGCCTCGATGATGTCGCCGTGCCCGATGACGAGCCGCTCGGCGGGCCGACGCAGCATCTCGCGCAACGAGCGCGCAGCGGCTGGCTTGTCCGGCAGCTTCCTCCTGGCGTCCGGGGGGAGGCGGACTCGCTCGTAGCAGCCGGTGACCCGCGCGCCGAACCGCCACGTCCAGTGGTCGCGCGCCCCGGCCGAGCACACGAGATCGGCGCCGAGCAGGGTCCGAGTCGGTCGGTGGTAGAAGACCGTCTCGTCCCAGAACGGCACGCCCTCGAGAGGCAGCGCTTCGAGCTCGGGAACCCGCTCCCCGAGCTCTCCTGCGTCGAGCTCGAGGTCGAGCCTCAGCTCCCGGTTCCTGCGGAGCGCGGACGCGGGCCCTACGAGCGTCGCCTCACGGAAGCGCGCCGCCGCCGCGGGGGCGCCGAGGTGATGCCAGCGGTTCGGAACGACCAGCCAGCGCACGGGGCCCAGCGCGTCGAGCTCCTCCGCCACGGCATCGGTCGGCGGGCTCGGGGTGTGGAGGAGCAGGCTGCCGTCGTCGAGGCGCACGACGGTGGTGCGCGCCCGCAGCCGCACCCCGCCGAACCACACCGGGCGCTCGAGGCTCCAGATCCGGTCGGGGACGACGGTGGTGAGGGCGTGCTCGCTCATGCTCGTTCGGTAGCAGGAGGGCACCGCCGGGCGCCAGACGGAACGCTTTGCGAGATTGCATATCGGATCTGCATGGACATGCACAGACGGGCATGCCACTCGGCTACCTGAGGAGCCGTCGCGCGTCGGCTTCGATCTCCCTCGCGACCACGCGAACGCGCGACGTCTTCCGCGCGTCGCGCCGAAACGCCAGGAACACCTCGACGGGCGGCGGCGTGGCCGCGGCGTCGAGCTCCACCAGGCCGGCGAGCGAGCTCGCCTGCACGACGCCGAGCAGGCCGATTCCCATGCCGGACACCACCGCCTGCTCGACGGCGAAGACGGAGTTCGAGCGAAAGGTGAAGCGGCTCGCGCCGTACGCGCGCGTCCACTGCTCCTGCGGCAACCGTTCGAGCGACGCGTCGAGCCCCACCCAGTCGTGCGTCCCGGCGACGTCGCGCGACAGCTTCGCGCTCGGCAGTCGCCGCTCGACGTAGTCGCGCGAAGCGAACAGCCCCGTGCTCGCCCGCCCCAGAAGCTTGGAGACGATCGGAGCAGACGCGGAGCGCACGATGCGGATCCCGATCTCCGCCTCCCCTCGCGCGAGATCGGCGATCCGCGCCTCGGAGATGACCTCCACCCGGAGCGCCGGGTGCTTCGCGTGCAAGCGCGCGAGCAACGGCACGAGCGGCCGCACGAACCCTTCACTGAGCGAAACGCGCACCGTCCCGGAGACCTCGGTCTCTCTGCCGTCCCGGACGAGCGAGGCGAGCCCGAGCTCCAGCTCCTCCGCCAGCACCACCAGCCGCAGCGCTTCCCTATCGAGTCGCGTCCCATCGTTGCTCCGGTGAACGAGCGCGCGCCCCAGGCTCCGCTCCATCGCCTCCACCCGACGAGCGACGGTAGAAGCCGCCACGCCGAGCGACCTCCCCGCCGCAAAGAAGCTCCTGTCGCGGTGTACGGCGAGCAGGAAGCGAAGGTCGTCCCACGAGACCGGGCGGGTCTTCATGGGCCGAGACGATAGCTGGACGGGTAGCACCCTCAAAGGCCACTTCGGCCGAGGGTCGCGACCCGACCCGGGGTCGTGGTCAACGAGGATTGCGCGACGACGGGCGCGTGCGCCCCGGCGACGTCGTGATCGTGAGCGAGGTGCCCGAGGGGCTCGCGGCCCGGGGGCGATCACAGCCCATCGACGTCGATCTCGGTGATCGCGGGCGTCGCGCCGAGCGCGGCCCGCAGATCGCGCGCAAGGTGCTCCGTCCCCGCCGCGCCGCGCAGTCGGGACCAGCCGTCTTCGGTGCGTCGAAGCTCCACCGGACCGAACGTCACGCGCTCGAGATCGATGGCGTCACCCCACTCCACGAGCGCCGGATGCCAGCGCGCGATGTGGTCGGCGCTCACGGTCATGGAGAGCGAGCGCAGCGCTCGCCCGCTGGCGGTCTCCGGGATCCATCCGTAGAGCGGCGGATCGTTGCCGATCGCCTGGAACGTCAGCGCGAGCTCGCGCAGGTGCGGCAGGCCACTGCACGTCGCGAACGCGGCGGCGATCGCCTCGCGTTCGCCGGGCCGTGGGGCCCCGCCCCAATACAGGCACTCGACGCGCTCGAGCGCCCAGGGCGGATCGGAGCGGAGGAGGTCGGGCAAGAGCTCACGCCAGACCCCGCGGAGGTCGCGCAAGCCGCGCAGCGGCGACTCGAAGAGCACGCGCCGTAGCCAGTCCACGGGAGGGGCGGTCTCGGCCTTGCTCAGCTCCAGCCGGCGCAGCGTGGCGAGCGCGCTCACCCCGATCGAGCGATCACGCTCCTTGGGCTTGCGGGACGCGAGGGTACCGGCGACCGGGAAGCCGCGATCCCACGCGACCGACCGCGCGACGAGCGCGCCGCCGAGCGGAGCGATCCACGCTGCCGCATGCGCGCGGAGCAGCGCGCGGATCCTCTCGTTCTCCGCCGAGGTCCGCGACTCGCGGAGCTGCAGCTCGATCAGCTCGCCCCGCGGATCGCCCGCCGACCGCAGCGCGGCCGCGAGGCGTGCGCGCGGCGCGTCGTCGTCCGGGCGGGTGTAGACCGCCTCGAACAGCGCGTCGTGATCCATCCTCGATGGGTATCGCGTCACGTATGGGGCCGTCCACGCCGACACGAGGCCGCGTGCGAGGAGCGCTCCCACGAGTGCCCCCCCGCGGCTGCACCGCGCGTCCTCGCTCCGGCCTCCTTCCGCGAACCGATCGGTGGCGCGAGGCGTCACCACGAGACGGGCGGCTTGCGGGACCAGCGGCCGCGCTGCTCGTGCGCGAGCTCGAGCGGGAGCGGGGCGAGATCCTCGCCGCCCGCGAGATCCTCGCCGCCCGATCGACGTCGTGGTGCCGCGACCCCGGCGTCGAACTTCTCGAGCGCACCTCTGCGGGGGCTTGATGTTGGCCGCGCCGCGGGGCACCGTGGGCGCCGTCTCGATCATGCGGTCCCTGATATCCAGCGCGCTCGTCCCGATGATGCTGCTCGTCGGTCAGGGCTGCTTCGTGCACGAGAACCCGTGTCGCCCGGCGACCCAGGGCTGCCAGTGCGACTTCGAGGAGCGCTGCGACGCGCCCCTCCGCTGCGTGGCGAACACCTGCGTCCACCCCGACGGAGGCGTGTCCCCCGGGGACGGGGGCGCTCGCGACGCGGGGCCCGCGACCCCGGGACGCTTCGCGATGCACGAGAGCTGCGAGGTGATCGCGCCGCCCGCGGCGCTCGCGCTGCCTCCGCTCTACACGAAGTACCTCCACTGCCGCGGCGTCCCGATCGTCGCGCCCGACGGAGTCCGCGACGACGCGCTGCTCCTCGCGGACGAGACGATGGCCTTCATGCTCCAGGGCCTCGACTCCACGCGCGCCCGGATGACGCAGGAGAGCCAATACTTCGTCCTGCGGCCCGCCAGCGTGCGCGTCGGCGACCTCCCGGAGCTCTTCCCGAGATCACAGGCGGAGAGCCCGTACGCCTACGAGGGGAACCTCGGCGTCGGGACGGTGTTCGCCGACAACCTCCTCTGCGAGATCGGCACCGACGTCGTGCCGCACGCCTGGGAGAACCACCTGGTCTTCACCTTCGCGTTCCAGATGGCGTACTCCGGCCTGCACTTCACGAGGCCACGGTTCACCGCCGATCTCGAGGCCGCCGCCGCCGCGTCGCTGGCCGCGACGCCGCGTCGCTGGGCGGGCATCGATCTGTCCAACGTCTACGACTACTTCGCGGAGCTCGTCTCGACGTGGTTCGAGGTGAACCCACGCGCGCGCCCGACGGCGCGCAACCCGGCGGCGATCGACACGCGCGCGGAGCTGCTGGCGTACGACCCGGCGGGCCACGAGATCGTGCGCGCGACGCTCTCCGAGCGCTTCGACATCCCCGGCTGCCTCCAGCGCGGGGAGCTCACGCCCTACCGAGACCCGACGCTCTCGTGCCCGAGCAGCGTCGCCGACCGCGACGGCAACGACTACCCGGTCGTGCGCATCGGCAACCTCTGCTGGATGGCGCAGAACCTCGCGACCACCGCGCTCGTCGGTGGCCCGTCGATCGCGGAGGCCGCCAGCGAGTCCGCTTGGATGGCCGCGACGGGCCCGGCGCGAGCGCAGCTCCCCGGGTCGTCCGCCGAGGACGGCCTCCTCTACAACCGCGCGGCCGTCGAGGCCGAGGGGCTCTGCCCCGGCGGCTGGCGCGTCGCGACGATGGAGGACACCGCCGTCCTTTCGGGCTTCGCGTTGTTGCTCGGCGACCACGCTGAGGTCCGCGAGCACCTCTTCGCGATGGGGCTGTGGGGCGGGGGCGTCACGCAGCGCGACACCTTCGGCTTCCGCGCGCGCCCGAGCGGCAGCCGCGCACCGAACGGGGTCTTCGGGGGGGTCGGCTCCCAGTACTTCATGTGGACCTCGACGCCGAGCACCGACGATCCGACGCGGCTCTCGGGTCGCCGGCTCTTCAGCAACCTCATGGAGTACCAGATCCAACCGCTCGACGATGGCAGCGGCAACTCGGTGCGCTGCGTGAGGCCATGATGACGAAGCTCCTCGGGACCGCCGCGCTCGCGTGGCTCGCGCTCACGCTCGCGACCCCTGGGCTCGCCGCAGCGCAGGACGCGGCCGCGCTCCTGCGGCAGGGCGTGGCCGCGCGGCGCGCGGGCAACGACGAGGCCGCCCTCGACTACTTCACGCGGGCGAACGCGGCGCAGCCCTCGGGCGTCGCGCGCGCCCAGATGGGGCTCGCGGCGCAAGCGCTCGGGCGCTGGGTCGAGGCGCACGATCACCTGAGCGCGGCGCTCGCCACCAGCGATACCTTCGTCACGCGCAACCGCGCTACGCTCGAGGCCGCGCTCGCGACCGTCGAGCAGAACGTCGGCCGCCTCGAGCTCCGCGGCAGCGTCGGCGGCGGCCGCGTCGAGATCAACGGCCGCGACGTCGGTACGATGCCGCTCCCCGGGCCGATCACCGTCGCGCTCGGCGAGACGGTCATCATCGTGCGGCTCGAGGGCTACCATCGATTCCTGCGCACCATCGAGGTGCGAGCCGGTGCGGTCGCGCGCGAGGAGATCACCCTCGTCCCGCTCGAGCCCGAGCCGGTGGCCGCGCCCCCGCCCGAGCCGGTACCCGTGCAGCCGGCGCCGCCCGTCGAGGTCCCACCGCTCGCGTCGCCCGCGCCGGTCGCATCGCCTGCGCGGGTCGAGGTCGACCGCGGCTCGCCTTCCGACGGCTTCCTCGGCGCCGGCGTCGCCTTCTCCGTCCTGACCCTCGCCGCGGCGGGCGTCGGGATCGGCTTCGGCGTCGCCTTCGACACGACCAACGCCTTCTACGAGAGCGACGAGTGTGCCGGACCCATCCGCGAGCGCGTGTGCCCGCGGACCCTCGAGGCGCGCGACGCGAACGTGGCGGGCGCGATCGCGAGCGCGATCGGGGGCGGCGCGTCGCTCGTGCTCGCGGTGGTGTTCTACGCCGTCGCCGGCTCGAGCTCCGCCTCCGAAGCCCACGCGAGCTGTGTCGGTGGGCCCGGCGAGCTCGGAATCGCGTGCGGCGCCCGGTTCTGATCTAGTCGGCGGTCCGGTCACCGGGTAGACCTAGGGGGCCGTGCCCGTCCTGATGCCCGAAGAGCGCGTCGGCACCCTGATCGCCGACAAGTATCGCCTCGACGCGATCCTCGGCGCAGGCGGCATGGGCGTCGTCTTCGCGGGCCATCACGAGTGGACGAGCCGCGACGTCGCGGTGAAGCTCCTCAAGCCGGAGTACGCGCAGTTCGCAGACGCGGTGCATCGCTTCATGCAGGAGGCGCGCGCCGCGGCCCGGCTCCGGACGCCGCACGTGGTGGACGTGCTGGACATGGGCCGCGAGCAGGACGGCACCGTCTACATGGTGCTCGAGCGCCTGCACGGCGAGCCGCTGTCCGATCGCCTCGAGCGCGTCGGCAAGCTCGGCGTCGCCGAGGCGGTCGCGACGCTCGGCCCCGTGATGGAGGCGCTGATCCAGGCGCACGCGGCGGGCATCGTCCACCGCGATCTGAAGCCGGACAACATCTACCTGTCCGTCGGGCCCGACGACAAGGTCGTCCCGAAGCTCCTGGACTTCGGCGTCGCGAAGGTCTCCGCGGCGAGCAAGAACACGACGACGGGGACGATGCTCGGCACGCCCCACTACATGTCGCCGGAGCAGGTCCGCGGCGAGTCGGACGTGGGGCCGCCCGCCGACATCTGGTCCATGGGCGTGGTGCTCTACGAGTGCCTGAGCGGCAGGCTGCCCTACCCAGGCGAGAGTACGACGGGCGTGCTCACCTCGATCCTGATCAACCCGCCCGTCCCGCTGAGCGCGGTCGCGCCCGAGGTGCCGCCGGCGGTGATCGACCTCGTGGAGATGGCGCTGCGGCACGACATCGCGGATCGCCCGCCGACGATGGAGGCCTTCCTGCGCCGGCTGCGCGCCATCGCCGATCCGATGGGCGTCGTCGACACCCTGCGGCCGCCGCCGGTCGACGCGCGCGCGGCGACGCAGGTCGCGCACAAGGTCACGCCCGTGGCCGAGGTGGCGGCGCGAGAGCCAGCGAAGCGACGGGGGACCGTCGGGCTGCCCGGCGTCCAGCCCGAGCCGAGCGAGGCCTCCTTCCAGGAGGTCCCCACGCCGATCGTCGACTCGCTCGAGGCGCCGTTCCCGCTCACGGAGACGCCGCGCGCGAGGATGAGCGAGCTGCCCTCGCCTCCGCTGGTGTCGCGGGTCCCCCTCGTCGTCGGGGCGATCGTCCTCGCGCTGCTCGCCGCGGGGATCGGCGGCTGGATGGCGCTCGGGGATGACGCGCCCGCCGACGTGGCGCCCACGATCACCGCGCAGCCGGCCGCCGCGTCGCCGGCGGCCGAGCCCGCGCCGTCGCTCGAGCCCCCGCCTGCCGCGCCGCCTCTGGGCGCCGACGTGCCCGCCGACCTCGCGCCCCTCGCTGCAGCGCCGATCCCGCAGCCGGCACTGGAGCCGGCACCCGCGTCGGCACCGGAGCCGGCACCGGAGCGGACCGCGCGGCCGCATCGCCCGCCGGCGCCCGTGCCCGTGCCGGTGGTCCGCCCGCTGCCGCCGGCGCCGTTCGGCGGCCCGCCGTCGGCCGCGGCCTCCGCGCCGCCTCCCACGCCGCGACCCACGGCGCCCGCGGTCGGCGCGAACAACGCGCCGATCCTGGAGATCGAGTAGGTCCCGTCAACGTCGCTTGCGGGGGGTGGCGGTCGCGGGATCGTCGGGCCAGTCGTGCCTCGGGTAGCGGCCGCGCAGCGCCTTCTTCACCTCCGCGTAGCCGCGCCAGAACCCGGCGCGACGTACAGGAAGCCCATCGCGTGGCCGCGGGCAGCGACGCGTCGTTGCGCGAGCGCGCGGCCGAGCTCGGCGGCGCGGCCATAGGTGGCCAGGCGCGCGAGCTTGCGGCGCAGGGTCTTGACCTCCGGCGCGCGGTCGAGGCCGAGCAGTCGACCAAGCGCCTGCGGTGAGTGCTCCTTGAGGGCCTCGGGGCGCTTGATCCGCATCAGCGCCATCAGCAGCAGCATCGCGACGGTCGTGCGCAAGCCGTAGAACGCGGGGCCGATGCTCCCGTAGATCTCGGCGGCGCACTCGAACACGCCGCTGTCCACCAGGGCCGGGATCGCCAGCAGCGCGCCCGCCGACGGCACCTTGGTGCCCGAGCGGAACAAGGGCGCGGCGTCATCGAGCATGCCCAGGCACGCGAGCACGCGATCGAGGCAGCGGTCGGCAGGGTCGCGGTCGAGCGACGTCGGCAACGACGGCTCGTCGCTGCAACCGGACAGGTTTGGGTCCCCCCCTTCGGCGAAGCACTCGGGCCCGGATTCGGCCGGTTCCGGCGGCAATGCGGGCGTCTTCGGCGCCGGCGTCGCGCTCGAACCGGACAGGTTTGGGTCCCCCCCTTCGGGGAGGTGTTCGGGCCCGGATTCGGTCGGTTCCGGCGGCGACGAGGGCGTGTTCGGCGTCGGCGTCGCGCTCGAACCGGACAGGTTTGGGTCCCCGGCGCCGAAGCCCAGCGCGCCCTGCTCGGCAACGGGCGACTCCCAGCCGAGACGGCGGATCAGGTTGCGCGCCGCCTTCGCGCTCACGCCGAGGCGGCGCGCGATCTCCCGGTGGCCCACGCCCTCCGCCTTCCAGTCGTTGACGAGGGCGACGCGCGAGCGAGGCACGCGAGCGACGCCCTTGGGGTAGCCGACGGGTCGGCCGAGCGCCACGAGACCGCCCGACTCGAAGCGGCGCTGGTTACGTCGCACCGTGCGCTCATCGCAGCCGAACGCGATCGCCACTGCGCTCTGCTTGGCGAAGCCCTGCTCCACCAAGTTCACTATCGCGTGTGCCTCGCTCATGCGATCGCCGCACGCGTAGCTCGCGACGACGACGCCGCACACCGTGACGACGCGATAGCCGTGGCGTGTCTCGACCCGGCACCGGTCGTTGATCACGACCGTGCCGTCCCCGACCTCCCGGCCGATCGACGGCAGCGGCACCTGCTCGGGCTTGCTCGCGGCCATGCCCGACGATCGCCGCTCGGCGAAAAAAACGGACAGGTTTGAGTCCCCACCCCTGGGTGGCCGGCTCAGGAAATCAGGCGCTCCGCAGGGGGTAGGTCAGGAGGTCTGGAGTCTCGCCCTGGGGGCGGGCCGGGCCCGGCGTCGTCACCGACGGAGGAGGGGGGTCCGCAAGCCCACAACAGCGAGTGGACGAGCACGACGACGAACCCACGCAGCTCCATGGCAGCCCCCTGTCGACTCGAGAGTAGTTCATGGGGTGCGTGTCGACGGCCACCCAGATCCGCAGGAATCGGGCGCGATCCCGCCTGGAAGTCGGTGTCGTCGCTCGGGCGCAGCGTGACGCCGGGGACGGGCACCACCCCGTCCCGCCCGGGAGGCATGCGAGATGGACGGCGTATCGACGCGACGCTCGGATAACCCGCGGCGCAGGGGCTCACGGCGACGACGGCTGGCACGAGGCCTGCCAGGGGAGTCGCCTCGAAAGGAGCGCTCACGAACGAGCCAACGACTTCGACGCGGCGCGGCCCACGCGCACGGGCCGTCGTGCCTCACCCACACCGGCGCGCGCGAGCGCGGTGTCCCGCGCTGAACGCGCTCGGGGCGCCGCGTCCCCCGCGCGCGTCCCGGGAGGCCGTCCGCGTCCCAGGGAATGAAGGTTCGAGTCCTTCCCGGCCGATCGCACGACCCCACCGGCCGGTGGCGGAATGGCAAGACGCACTGGGCTGCTCATCCCAGCTCCCGACCGACTTCGCAACGGTAGCGAACACCGGAAAACTCTGAGCCGGTCGGCGGCGGCGCGGGCCACGTTCCCACCACGGGACCGCGGCGCGCTCCCGCGCGCCGGTCGCCTCGCCGACCGCCTCCCCGCTCGCGGGGCCCGGGTCGTCGTCGTGGCCACCGGCGCGCGCGACGCCTCACGGGGCCGACGAGCGCGCGCGAGGGGCTCGCCCTCCCGCTCCCTCCGAGGCCCGGCACGAGCCGTGGCCGACCACCTCTTCGCTCGCCGCCGAGGCGAGCCACTTTTCTTGCACGATATAGGAGACCGCCATGTACATCACCGCGAACGTCCAGCTCCACGAGCGCGCCGTGGTCTTCCGCCACGGCCTGCCGATCCGCGCGCTCGGCCCCGGCCGCCACACGGTGTTCGGCTTCGGTCTGAGCGTCACCCGCTTCGACACGCGGGCGCTCACCGTGGACCTGCCCGACGAGGTCCGCGCCGTCCTGGGCGAGGCCCTCTTCGGTGAGGCGCGTCTCACCCCGGGCCAGCGCGGTGTCCTGTTCCGTCAGGGCCGCCCCGTCGAGCTCCTGCGTCCGGGCGTGCACCGCTATTGGGCGGTCGACCCGTCGGTCGAGCTCCACGTGTTCGACACGAGCCAGCCGGTCCCGGACGTCACCGACGAGCTGCTCGCGCTGCTCCCGGCGACGGAGGTCGTGCAGGCCACCGTGCTCGAGTACCAGCGCGGCCTGCTCTACGTGAACGGCCGCTTCGCGCGCGTCCTCGAGCCAGGTCGCTACGCGTACTGGACGCGCGTCGGCGCGCCGGTCGCGATCCGCGTCGTCGACATGCGCCAGAAGCAGCTCCAGATCGCCGGTCAGGAGCTGCTCACCAAGGACAAGGTCACCCTGCGCCTCAGCCTCGTGCTCGAGTTCGCGCCGGCGGACCCGGCGACGGCGCAGCACGTCATCGCCGATCCGGAGGCCGCCCTCTACGCGATCGCGCAGCTCGCGCTGCGCGACTACGTCGCGGGCGTGACCCTCGACGAGCTGCTCGAGGCGCGCGACGGCCTCGCGCGCTACCTCGTCCACCGCGCCGAGAACGACGCGCGCCGCTTCGGCGTCCGCGTGCTCTCGATCGGCGTCAAGGACGTGATCCTCCCGGGCGACATGAAGACCCTGCTCAACCGCGTCATCGAGGCGGAGAAGCAGGCGGTGGCCAACGTCATCCTCCGCCGTGAGGAGGCGGCGGCCACCCGCGCGATGGCGAACGCCGCGAAGGTGATCGCCGACAACCCGGTCTTGATGCGCCTGAAGGAGCTCGAGGCGATGGAGCGCATCGCCGCGCAGGTCGGTGAGGTCAAGCTCACCGTGGGCGGTGAGGGCGTGAGCGCGCTGAAGAAGCTCCTGTCCGACTGAGCCGACCCCCGCCGAGCCCCTCGGCGGGGGTCGCGCCGCTTCGAGTCGCGCACTCCGGACGGGGGCGATTGACATCGCCGCGCGCTCGCCGACAACGACGCGCGAACCATGCTCACCCCCGGTAAACGCGAGTCGCCGA
>JAHBWG010000079.1 GCA_019637095.1 Sandaracinaceae bacterium
CGGCCGCGCGCGCGGCGGCCGCGGCGGCGTCCTGCTCGCCGACGAGTTCTGAGTCGTCTGAGGGCTCGACAGCGCTCAATCGAACGTGATCACGCCCGGGCCGAGGTTGCCCGTGTGCCCGCCGCTTCCGTCGAGCGCGAGCACCACCGCGATCGTGACGCCGACCGCGACGAGCACCGCCGCGCCGACGCCGAGCCCGACGAAGAGCGCGGTGTCGTCGCCCCCTCCGTCCGCCGCGGGGTCGGCGCGCAGCGCGGCCTCGGGCGCGGCGCGGGGCGACGCGGGCGCCTCGGCCGCCGCGCTCGGCTCCGCGGCGACGCGCAGGGCCACCTCGCGCCGCTCGCCCTCGGCGAGCGTGAGGACCTCGCGCGCGCGCTCCTCGCCGGCGCGCTGCACCGTGACCACGCGCGCGCCGGGGTTCACCGGGAGCTCCACGCCGAGCGAGCCGCGCGCGAGCTCGCTTCCGTCGAGGGCGACCACGTCCGCCTCGAGCAGCCCCTCTGCGCGCACGACGAGCCGCGCGAGGCGCGCCTCGACCTCGGTGAGCGCCTCTTGCGCCTGCGCGCGGTAGCGCGCCTCGCGCCCGCTGCGCGCCTCCGCGAGGAAGCGGCGATAGCTCTCGGCGCCCTCGACGAGCCGCCCGGTCTGCACCTCGGCGCCGGCGAGGTTGAGCAGCGTGTTGGGCCGCGCTGCGATCGCGTACGAGCGCGCGAAGCGCTCGCGCGCCTCCTCCCAGCGGTTGGCGCGCGCCGCCTCGAGCCCCTCGGTGAAGAGCGCCCGCGCCGCCGCGACCTCGGAGCTCGACTGCGCGCGCGCGACGCCCGCGGCGAGCAGCGAGGCCAGGAGGGCGGGCCCGAGCGCCCGCGCGATCGAACCGCATCGCACGCCGCGAGCGTACCAGCGAACCCCGCCCCGCTTCCACCCCGCGCGGCTCGCCCGCGTGCAGCCGCACGCGTATCGGGTGTACGCTCCTGACGCGCGATGCGATCCCTCTGCCGTTCTCGTCGACTCGCCACCCTCTTCACCCTCGCCCTCGCCGGCTGCGCCGGCCCGACCGAGCTGGTCGTCGTCGTCGACAGCGACATGACGATCCCGAGCGAGCTCGACGAGGTGCGGCTCACCGTCACGGGCCCGGCCGGGACGCCCGCGAGCGCGAGCCAGCGGCTCGGCGGCGCCGGCAACCCGGCCTTGCCGCTGACCGTGGCGGTCCGTCCGTCGGGCGACGCGCTCGGCCCGATCACGCTCGTGGCCGAGGGCCTGCGCGGCGGCACCGTCGAGGTCACCCGCTCCGCCCGCACGAGCCTGGTGCGCGGCGAGTCGCGGATGATCGTCTTGATGCTCCTGCGCACCTGCCGGGGCGTCGACTGCGACCCGGGCCGCACGTGCACCGGCGACACCTGCGAGGAGGATCGGATCGCGCCCGAGGATCTGCCGATCTGGACGGGCGACCCGCGCGCCGACGCGGGGCGGCCGCCCGGGATGGACGGCGGCGCGAGCGACGGCGGCGCCCGTGACGGAGGGGGCGACGACGGCGGCGGCCCGGGCGACGCGGGCGGGCGCGACGCGGGGCCGCCCATGCGCTGCGAGACGGGGAGCGACTGCGACGACCGCATCGACTGCACCCTCGACGTGTGCACCGACGGGGAGTGCAGCCACCGCCCCGACGACGCGCGGTGCACCGCCGAGGAGGACGGCGTGTGCGACGCGATCGACGGCTGCCAGTACGCCGAGTGCACCGCGACGAACTGCGTGGCCGGTCCGTGCCAGACCGCGGCGTGCGAGGGCAACCGCTGCCGCGTCACGGACCTCTGCGGGGCGGGACAGAGCTGCTGCGCCGGCGCGTGCGTGCGCGCGGGCTGCGACGACGACAACCCCTGCACCGACGACTCGTGCGGCGCGAGCGGGTGCGTGAACGCGAACCACACGCGCGCATGCGACGACGGCGTCTTCTGCAACGGCGCCGACACGTGCGCGGGCGGGAGCTGCGCGACCCACGCGGGCAACCCGTGCAGCGGCTCCGCGGTGTGCGACGAGTCGTCGCGCGCGTGCACCGGGTGCCTCGTCGACGCCGACTGCGGCATGCCCGTCTACGGGACGTGGGGCGCGTGCACCGGCTTCAGCGGCACGTGCGGGCAGACGGGGACCGAGACGCGCAGCGTCACGACGTTCCGGTGCCAAGCGGGCAGCTGTGTGCCGTCCGTCGGCGACGAGTCGCGCGCCTGCACCCGCAACACGAACGGGACGACGTGCGCGGCGACCACCTGCGACATGTACGGCGCGTGCAACTACGGCAGCGCCTGCGCCAACAGCGGCACCCGCACGCGGACCTGCACCGACCACGCGTGCTCGAGCGGCGCCTGCGCGCCCTCGACCCGCATGGAGAGCATGGGCTGCTCGCGCGACACGAACGGGACGATGTGCTCCGCCACGAGCTGCGGCGGCTGGAGCGGCTGCAGCTACCCCAGCACCTGCGCGAACAGCGGCTCCGAGACGCGGACGTGCACCGACTTCGCGTGCTCGGGCGGGACGTGCGGCGGCACGATGCGGACGGAGATGCGCGGCTGCACGCGCAACACGAACGGCACCATGTGCGCCGCGACGAGCTGCGGAAGCTACGGCTCCTGCACGTACGCGAACACCTGCTCGCAGACGGGCACCGCGACGCGCACGTGCACGGACTTCGCCTGCGCGATGGGGATGTGCGCGAGCTCGTCGCGCATGGAGTCGAGCGGCGCCCCCTGCGGCCGCATGACGAACGGCAACCCGTGCGACGACGGAGACGCCTGCACCCGACTCGATCAATGTCAGAGTGGAGCCTGTCGCGGTGAAGACCCCGTGATCTGCTATGGCGACTGCTACTGTGACCCCGCTTTTGGCTCCTGCATTCGAACGCCACCAGGAATGCCAGCAGAGATCTGTCCGGAAGTATGATCGTTTCCTTACAACCGGACCGACCGTTTGGCACCCGCCTGCGCCGAACTGCCCGCGACGTGAGGGCGACGAAGCAGACGTCAGGCTCTTCGCGAGCACGGTCGTGACCCGACTCCTCCTTGCCGCGATCTTGGCAGGCCCATCCTTGGGCTGTTCTCTGCTGCTCCGGGAGACCACTTTCCGTGACCCGGCGGACGCCGCCACGACAACACCGGACGCTGGCTCGTACGACGCAGGACCTACTGCCGCCGCCGATTCGGGCCACGACGCCAGCGCTGGTACGGATGACGGCGGCCCCGATGCCACCGTCGGCGTGGATGCAGGAAGCCCACTCTGCCCCGAGCCATCCGATGACAGCATCATTGGGTGCGCGACCACGACCTACATCGACGCCGAGGGCGTACACACGCTCGAGCCCCTCGACCTGAGCCACTACACGGTCACTGCCCACATCCCCGACGACAGCCCGGCCGGCTTCCGCGTCATCGATGGAACTGCGGGGGCCGATGGAACAGTACATGTGGCGGGTGTGCCCGAAGGTGTCGCGTACTACCTTCGACTACACGACCCGACCGATGCCAGATACGCGTATCCTACCTACTACTTCACGAGCGCCCGCGCGCTCGACCTGGGCGACGTACGGCTCGGACGGGACGATACGCCAGCGCTAGTCAGCACGCCGATCGCAGTCACGGTGGGCGGAGTCGCCCCGGTGAGCAGCGGCAGCATCGGAACCATCTGTTTCAACAGCGGAACGATAGGACCGCCGCTGATGCCGTCAGGAACCTCCGCTTCGACTGTGTACTCCGGTACGGGCGACTGGCAGCACTCACAAGGCGAGATCAGCTTCCATGATCTCTTGGACTACACCCGCTCCGGCCAGTTCGTCGATGCGACGCGTGGGGACGATATCTGGGTGTACCAACTAGGAATCGACTACCTTGGATCGTTCCGCGGGGGCTCGCCGCACCGCTTAGCGAGAACAGTCAGCATCCTACGAGCCTTCTCCGCGACGGGCATCACCATGATCCCAGGAGAGACTACGACGCTCACTGGAGACTTCGCACCCTCCCCGCTACTCACCCAAATATTTCGTGTCGACGTTCCGGCGGTCCGGAGTGCGTTCCGGGACAACAACCGCTACGCCACCGAATCTGTGCACTGCGCCCTCTCTGCAAACCCGGGAGCGGCGCAAGGAATCTCCTTCGGCATTCTCTCCAGCTTTCTCGTACCCACGCTTCCGAGCGATTCAACCTTCGAGATCTCCACCTCACACGTGACTCCGTATCGGACCGACTGGCCGCGAGTCATAACGTGCACGATGAGCCACCGCCGCACCGCGGTCATACAAGGCCGCTTCCACGGCAGCGACTCCTACCTCGTCTCACACACGGCGGCACGCGCGGACTTCACATGGAGCTTTGGGACCCGCGCACCAAGCAATATCCGTATCGCAGGGCGATCGGGGCTCGAGGGAGGAACAGTGCCCTTCGACGGAGTCCGACCGATCGTGATGGAGTGGGACCCAGTGCCAGGCGTTCGACGCTATGCTGTGCGCGTCGTCGGTAGCGAAGAAGGCGCGGTGGCAAAGTTCCTTACTCACCAATCCCAGTTGGTGATTCCAGCGGAACTCTTCGCCCCGAATCGCTTCTATGTCTTTCGACTATATACCATTCAGACACCAGATCGCTATGACGAAGGACGGCTCGTCAGACTCAGCCCTCCACTGCACTCCGCGCGAGTATCCACCGGTTGGTTCCGATTCTCGACGACATGCGGCAACGGAGAGGTCGATCCCGGAGAGGACTGTGATCCCGGCGGGGACACAAGCACGGCCACCTGCGACGCGGACTGCACGAGCGTCATGTGTGGTGATGGGTTCCTGAATACGGTCGCCGGCGAAGTTTGCGACGACGGACCTCAGGACGGGCAACAGTGCGACCGCACATGCCGAAGGCCATCTTGCGGCGACGGATATTGGAATCGCAGTGTCGAGGAATGTGATGACGGGAACGCCGACAGCGGTGATGGCTGTTCCTGGCAGTGTACTCTAGAAACCTGCGGGAACGGCGCGCTGGAGATGTTCGAGGACTGCGACGATGGAAACCGACTCCCCGGAGACGGGTGCAATGGACTCTGTCGCCGGGAGTAGGATGTCCGCGCGATAGCCCGGATGCCTGGGAGAGAGAACGTGGATGCGCCGCCGCACGAGGCGCTCGAGCGCTTCGAGCGCGGGTTCGACCCGCTCGCGCCGGGCCGCGCGCGCGGCGCGACGATCGTCGGGTTCGGAGAGATCTCGGTCGTCCTCTCGCTCGACGCGCACCCGGGCTGGGTGCTCAAGCGCGTGGCGGGGCTGAGCGGAGAGGAGAGCGGCGCGTACCGCGCGCTCGTCGCCGAGTACGTCGCGGCGCTCGAGGCGCGCGGCGTGGTGGTGGCGCCGACCGAGACGGTGGAGGTCCGCAGAGACGGGCGCACGCTGGTCTACGTGCTGCAGCGCGCGCTCCCCGCCGACCGGCTCGCCCCACGCTTCGCGCGCGGCGCGAGCGACGAGGCGCTGCGCGAGCTGTTGGGCGCGGTGCTCGAGGCGACCGAACGCACCGTTCGACCGCGAGGCGGCTCGCACCTCGGGCTCGACGCGCAGCTCTCGAACTGGGCGCTCGCGCGGGACGGCGCGCCGCGCGAGCTGGTGTACCTCGACGTGACCACCCCGCTGCTTCGCGCGCACGGCGCAGACCGGCTCGACGTCGCGTTCCTCTTGCGCGCGCTGCCCGCCCCGCTCGCGTGGGCGATGCGGCGGACCGGCGCGCCCGCGAAGATGATGGGCCGCTACTTCGCGCCGCGCACGGTCGCGCTCGACGTGGTCTCGAACCTCTACAAGGAGGGCTGCGCGGCGCGCGTGCCGCTCGCCCTCGAGGTGGTGAACGCGTGGCTCGCGCGAGCGGGGCACCGCGCGCTCGACGCACGCGAGGTGCGCGCGGACTACCGCGACGACGCGCGGATGTGGGCGGTCCTGCAGTGGGTGAAGCGGCCCGACCGCTGGGTGCGGACACGGGTCCTGCGCCAGCCCTACGACTGGGTGCTCCCGCCGTCGATCGATCGGCGCACGAAGGACGCGACATGAGCTCCGAACGCAAGGCGCGCGCGCTCGCGCACAACGACCGCTACCTCTCGCCGGCCAAGGGCGAGCTGTTCCGCGCGATCGGCATCGACCTCGTGATCGGGCGGCGCGAGGGCTACTCCCTCTGGGATCTCGACGGCAAGGAGCTGCTCGACCTGCACCTCAACGGCGGGACCTACAACCTCGGGCACCGGCACCCCGAGCTCGTCGCCGCGCTGCGCGGCGCGCTCGACGACGAATGCCTCGACGTCGGCAACCACCACTTCCCCAGCGAGGCGCGCGGCGCGCTCGCCGAGGCGCTCGTCGCGAGCGCCCCGGAGGGCATCGCGCGCGTGGTGTTCGCGAGCGGCGGCGGCGAGGCGGTCGACGTCGCGATCAAGAGCGTGCGCCGCGCGACGGGCCGCCGCCGCATCGTGAGCGCCGAGGGCGGCTACCACGGCCACACCGGCCTCGCGCTCGCCGCGGGCGCGGCGCGCTTCCGCGCCCCGTTTCTGTCGGACGGAGACCCCGGCGCGTTCACGCACGTCCCCTTCGGTGATCTCGACGCGCTCGACCGGGCGCTCGCGCCGGGCGACGCCGCCGCGGTGATCCTCGAGCCCATCCCGGCGACCGCCGGGTTCCTCCTGCCGCCCGAGGGCTACCTCGCCGGCGTGCGCGCGCGCTGCGACGCGCACGGCGCGCTGCTGATCGCCGACGAGGTGCAGACGGGCCTGGGCCGCACCGGCGCGCTCTGGGCGATCGACGGCTACGGCGTGCGCCCCGACGTGATCGTCAGCGCGAAGGGCCTGAGCGGCGGCCTCTACCCCATCGCGGCGACGCTCCTCTCCGAAGCTGCCGGCGCGTGGCTGCGCACCGACTCGCACGGCCACGTCTCCACGTTCGGCGGCGCGGAGCTCGGCTGCCGCGTCGCGCAGAAGGTGCTCGAGATCACGACGCGCGAGGCGACCCGCGACAACGTCCTTTTCGTTGCTTCACGCCTCGCCGAGGGCCTCGCGGATCTGGCGGCGCGCCGCCCGTTCTTGCGCGAGGTGCGCCAGCGCGGCCTCGTCATCGGCCTCTCGTTCGCGCGCCCCGACGGGGGCGTCCACGTGATGCGCCGGCTCTACGACCTCGGCGTGTGGGCGATCGTCGCGGGCTTCGACTACGGCGCGATCCAGGTCAAGCCCGGCCTGCTCTGGGACGAGGCGACGACGGCGCGCGCGCTCGAGACGCTCGACGCCGCGATCGGCGACGTCGCCCGCGTGCTCTGAGCTTGCCGAGGGGTGCGTCAGAGCGCCGTCGCGGCGATCGCCAAGAGGGCAGGCACGCCCTGCGCGACGAGGATCGTCCAGCGCACGCTGACGGCGCCGACGATCGACATCGCGACCACGAAGACGAGGAGCGCGAGGACCGTGGCGGGCTGCGCGGCGAGCTGCGCCCACGCGAGGAGCGCCGCGACGCCGGCGTTGTACGCGCCTTGGTTCAGGGCGAGCGGTCGGGTCACCTCGGCGTGCTCGCGCGAGTAGCCGAAGCGCTTGGCCATGCCGCGCCAGCCGACCGTCTCGGCGAGCGCGAACGCGACGTGGAGGGCGACGACGACCCAGGTGGCGATGGCGGCGAGCACGATGTGAGGTCTCCTCTCGACGAGCCAAGGTGCGTCGGCGAGGCGCGCCGCGCACGCTGCGTTCGTGCACAGGCCCTGTGCGTCGACGGACATCACGGCCGGCGCGGCGCTACCATGGGCGCGCATGCTGGACTGGGACGACCTGCGCTTCCTCGCCGCGCTCGCGCGGGGCGGATCGTACGCGGCGGCGGGGCGCGCGCTGTCGGTGAGCCACACCACCGTCGCGCGGCGGCTCGCCGCGATGGCGGAGCGGCTCGGCGTGGCCCTCGTCGAGCCCGACGCGCAGGGCATCCGGCTGACCGACGCGGGGCGCGAGGCGTACGCGGCGGCGGAGCGCTGCGAGACGGAGCTGCGCGAGCTCGAGGCCTCGCTCTGCGTCAGGGACCCGCTCGCGGGCGCGCTGCGGGTCACGACGGTCGATCTGCTCGCGTCGCTCCTCACCGACGCGCTCGCCTCGTTCGCGGCGCGCCACCCGGCGATCACGCTGGAGGTGACGGTCGACGCAGGCCTGGCCGACCTCGCGCGGCGCGAGGCGGACGTCGCGCTCCGCGTCGCGCGCGCGGCGCCGCCCGCGCAGCTGGTGGGCGTCAAGGTCGCGCCCGTCCGCTTCGCGCGCTACGCGAGCGAGGCGCTGCTCGAGCGCGGCGCGCCGCTGCCGTGGATCGAGTGGGCGGGCGTGCCGCTCGGAGAGCCCGGCCGCGTCGCCGCGCGGACCGCCTCGGCGGCGCTCCTCTACGAGCTGTGCCGCGCCGGTGTGGGCGCGGCCGTGCTGCCGCGCTTCCTCGCCGACGCCGAGCCCGCGCTGCGCCGCCTCCCCGGGCGCGCCGAGACGCTCCAGCTCTGGGTGCTCACCCACCCGGGCCTGCGCGCGAGCCCGCGCGTGCGCGCGCTCCTCGATCACCTGCGGACGGCGCTCGCGCCGCTCGCCCGCCGCCTGCGCGAGGCGTGAGCCCGGCTCACCCGCGGCGCTCGTGGCGGTAGAGGAAGATCCCGGTGAGCACCTTCGGGCTGAAGAAGGTGCTCTTCTCGGGCATCACGACGTCCGGATCGTCGAGGCCCGCGTCGGCGACCGCCATCAGCTCGTCGATGCCGACCGGGTGCAAGGCGATCGCGAGCTCGTACTTGCCCGCGTCGACCGCCGCCTTCATCTCGTCGAGCGCGCTCTCGGGGTAGTAGTCGAAGTGCGCGGGATCCACGATGTGCCGGTGCTCGAGCCCGAGGTGCGGGTAGAGCTCGCGCTCGAGGATCGCGCAGTCGAGGCGCCCGACGACGTCCGCCGGGATCCGCTCCGCGCGGAGCGTCCACGACCCTTGCTTCGTATACAGGCAGAACTCGTGCTTGGCCGGCGTGGCGAACGCCGCGCACGGGGACAGGTCGAGCGCGGCCCGCGCCGTCTCGAAGGGCACGCGGCCGTTGACGACGCGGTCGTACGCGAGGATGCGCGCGCCCTCGGTCACGTACGCGAGGACGTGGGTCTGCCCGTTCTTGAGCGCCGCGTGATAGCGGTGATGTCCGTCCGCGATGTAGAGCGGCCCGCCGGCGATGTGCGCGGCGATCGCGGCGCCGGTCGGGCTGTCGGCGAGCACGCGCCACACGCGGCTCGCGACGCCGGTCAGGTCCGTGCCGGGGCCGAAGTCGGTCGCGAAGTCGTAGAGCGGCGCGGCCTCCGCCTTGGCGCGCTCGAGGGCCTCGCCGAGCGAGCTCTTCGTCAACAGGAACACCGGGCCGATGGTGTGATCGATCGCGTTCGCGAGCGCGACGCGGCCCTTCACCTTGTCGTCGAACGTCTTCTCGTGGCGGATGATCTGGCGCGCCGCGTAGTCGGTCACCGCGGCGGCGACGAGGACGCCAGTGCGCGCCTCGCCACCCCAGCGCTGCTCGTAGACGTAGTAGGCGGGCGTCTCGTCGGCGACGAGCGCGCCGCGGGCGCGCAGGCCCTCGAGCGCGCCGCGCGGGTCGGGCCCGAGCGAGACGTGCACCATCGAGTCGGCGTCGCCGAAGAGGCGCGCCCAGAGCGGGCTGCCCTCCTTGATGACGTCGTAGGGCGGCGCGGTGACGCGCGCGATGCGAGACGGATCGGGGCGGAGCCCCACGAGGCCGCGGGTCTGGACCATGGTGGCGCGAACGCTACCAGTCGCCGGGCCGCTGGCGAGCCTGCTTCTTCTCCGCCTGCTGCTTCTTCTCGGTGAGCCGCCGCTCCTTGGCGCCGCGGCTCGGCTTGGTCTTCTTGCGCGGCTTGGGGACGACGAGCGCGCGCCGGATCAACGCCGCGAGCTTCTCGCGCGCGTCCTCGAGGTTGCGCGGCTGATCGCGCGTCACCTGGCTGGTGATCACCAAGCGGCCGTCCTTGTCGAGCCGGCTCGCGGCGAGCGCGCGCAGGCGCGCCTTCACCGCGGGGCTCAGCGCGTCGGTCGCCGCGAGGTCGAAGCGCAGGTCGACCTTGCTCGACACCTTGTTCACGTTCTGCCCGCCCGGGCCCGAGGCGCGCGCCGCCGTCCACGTCAGCGCGGACGCGGGGATGACGAGCTCGTCGGTGACCTGGAGGTCGGACACGGCGCGCGAGGTATAGGCGACGATCGCGGGCCGCGCGATCGGCGTCGACCGGTGGACCCTGCCGGGCTACCGTGAAGGGATGGAAGCGCGGGACCCTCGCCGGGTGCCCCTCGCGGAGTACGTCGCGTTCGACCGCACCTCCGACGAGCGCTGGGAGTACGTGGACGGCGCAGCGTTCGTCCTCTCGGCGAGCCCGGAGCACAACCTCGTGAAAGGCAACCTCTTCGTCGCGCTTCGACGGGCCCTCGAGGGACGCGCCTGCCTGCCGTTCCCGGATGGGCAGAAGATCGCGACGCGCCGCACCCGGTCGTATCACTACCCGGACGCGAGCGTGTTCTGTGCAGATCCTCTGCGCGATGCGGACGACGAGCACGCCTTGGTCAACCCGACGCTGCTCGCCGAAGTACTCTCTCCGACTACCGCGGACTACGACCGAGGAGGGAAGTTCGTCCACTACCGGACGCTGGACTCCCTCGAGGAGTACCTCGTCGTCTCGATCGAGGAGCGGTTGGTCGAGCAGCACCGCCGCGTCGGGTCGGGGCAATGGCTGATGACCGAGGTCCGCGGCGGCGAGCTCGCGCTCGGATCGCTCGACGTGCGCTTCCCCCTCGACGCGCTGTGGACCGACCTCGACCGCCTGCGCACCGACGCCTGATGGTCGGACCGCCGCGCGATCGGCGTTGATCCGCGGCGCCGTTCGGAGGTACGCGTAGCCGGATGCGCGCGCTCGTGAGCCAGCGGGTGGTGGTCGATGGCGAGGTGCGGCCCGCCGCCGTGCTGATCGAGGGCGAGCGCGTCGCGGAGGTGCGGCCGCCCGACGCGGTGCCCGACGGCGTGCCCGTCGAGGATCTCGGCGCGCACGTCCTGATGGCGGGGCTCGTGGACACGCACGTCCACGTCGACGAGCCAGGGCGCACCGAGTGGGAGGGCTGGCGGACGGCGAGCGCCGCCGCGGCGGCCGGCGGGGTCACGACGATCGTCGACATGCCGCTCAACTCCACGCCGGTGACGACCAGCGTGGAGGCGCTCGAGGTCAAGGCGCGCAGCGCCGAGGGGGCGCTCCACGTCGACGTGGGCTTCTGGGGCGGCGTCGTGCCGGGCAACGCGGCCGACCTCGCCCAGCTCGCGCGCGAGGGCGCGCTCGGCGCCAAGGCGTTCCTCTGCCACTCGGGCATCGACGACTTCCCCGCGTCCGACGAGGACACCCTGCGCGCGGCGATGCGCGTCATGCGCGACGCGGGCGTGCCGCTGCTCGCGCACGCGGAGCTCGAGCTGCCCGGCTTCACGCCGCCCGCGCACGACCCGCGCTCGTACGCGGCGTGGCTCGGCGCGCGGCCGCGCGAGATGGAGGACCGCGCGATCGCGCTCCTGATCCGGCTCTGCCGCGAGACCCGCTGCCCCGTGCACGTCGTGCACCTCAGCTCCGCGAGCGCGCTGCCGATGATCGCGGACGCGAAGAGCGAGGGGCTGCCGTTCACCGTGGAGACGTGCCCCCACTACCTGTGCCTGCGCGCCGAGGACGTCGCGGACGGCGCGACCGAGTACAAGTGCGCGCCGCCGATCCGCGAGGACGCGAACCGCGAGGCGCTGTGGCGAGGGCTCCTCGACGGAGTGATCGACTTCGTGGTGACCGACCACTCGCCTTGCGTGCCACAGCTCAAGGCAAAGGACTTCCTCGAGGCGTGGGGAGGCATCAGCTCGCTGTCGCTCGGGCTCTCGAGCGTGTGGACCGAGGCGTCGACGCGCGGCGCGCGCGTGGTTGACGTCGCGCGCTGGATGAGCGAGGCGCCGGCGCGCTTCGCCGGGCTCGCGGGGCGCAAGGGGCGCATCGCGCCGGGCAAGCACGCGGACCTCGTGGCCTGGGACCCCGAGGCGCGCTTCGAGGTGCGCGCCGACGCGTTGCGCTTCCGCCACAAGGTCTCGCCGTACATCGGCAAGACGCTCTCTGGCGTCGTCCACGCCACCTGGCTCCGCGGCGCGCGCGTCGGCGACGCGCCGCGCGGAGCGCCGCTCTACCATCGGGAGGAACCCTCGTGACCGCCTTCGTGAACCTCGTGGATCTCGCCGCCGAGGCGCTCGGTGGCCGCGCGCTCGAGTGCACCGACGACTTCTTCGCCGAGGTCGGCAACCTCGTGAAGCCCGGCCGCGGCGTCTTCGATCCCGACCGCTACACCGAGCGCGGCAAGTGGATGGACGGCTGGGAGAGCCGGCGCAAGCGCGTGCCCGGGCACGACCACGCGACGCTCGCGCTCGGCGCGCCGGGGGTGATCCGCGCGGTGGACATCGACACGAACCACTTCCTCGGCAACCACCCGCCCTTCGCGTCGCTCGAGGCGGCGTACGTCGCGCCCGGCACACCCGGCGCGCCCGGCGCGTCGGTCGCGGACGCAGCGTGGGTGGAGCTCGTGCCGCAGAGCCCGCTCCGCCCCGGCTCGCAGAACCTCTTCACCACGCACGACCCGCGCCCCTTCACGCACGTGCGCTTGCACATCTACCCCGACGGCGGCGTCGCGCGGCTCAAGGTGTGGGGCGAGGTCGCGCCGTCCTTCGCGCCGCCCACGCTCGACGAGGAGACGGCGCGGCACGTCACCGGCGGCGAGGTCGACCTCGCCGCCGTCGCCAACGGCGGCAAGGCGCTCGCGGTGAGCGACGCGTTCTTCGGCCCGATGGACAACCTGCTCCTGCCCGGCCGCGCGACGTACATGGGCGGCGGCTGGGAGACGCGGCGCAAGCGCCCCGCGCCCGGCCACGACTGGATCCTCGTGCGCCTCGCGCGGCCGGGGACGCTCTCGGTGCTCGAGCTCGACACGAACCACTTCAAGGGGAACTTCCCCGATCGCGCCGCCGTGTTCGGCATCCACGCGCCCGACGCGCGCCTCACCGAGCTGGTGCGGCCCGACGCGCCGTTCGTCGCCGCGCTCGCGCCGGTCTCGCTGCGCGCGCACGAGCGGCACTTCTTCGAGAAGGACCGGCTCGCGGCGCGCGGTCCGTTCACCCACCTGCGCGTCGACGTCTACCCCGACGGCGGCATCAGCCGCCTGCGCGCGTGGGGCCACGTCGCGGAGCCGACCGGGTGAGCAAGCTCGACGCGATGGGGGAGGACGAGGCGCGCGCCGCGCTCGCGCGCTGCTGCGGCGCCTCGCGCTGGGTCGAGGGCATGCTCGCGCGCCGACCGCTCGGCGACCGCGTCGTCGAGCACGCGCGCGCGGTGTGGGCCCAGATGGAGCGCGACGACATCCTCGAGGCGTTCTCGCACCACCCGCGCATCGGCGCGAGCCTCGAGTCGCTGCGCGCGCGCTTCGCCGCGACGCACGATCTGTCGGCGCGCGAGCAGGCCGCGGTCACGGACGCGAGCGAGGAGGTGCTCGCGCGCCTGCGCGACGCCAACGTCGCCTACGAGGCGCGCTACGGCCACATCTTCATCGTCTGCGCGAGCGGCAAGCGCGCCGACGAGATGCTCGCGCTGTGCGAGGCGCGCATGCACGACGAGCCCGACCGCGAGCTCGCGATCGCGGCCGCCGAGCAGATGAAGATCACCGAGCTGCGCCTCGCCGCGCTGGAGGAGCCATGAGCACGAGGAGCCCGATCACCACCCACGTCCTCGACGTCGCGAAGGGCCGC
Organism: Sandaracinaceae bacterium; assembly: GCA_019637095.1. Classification (GTDB taxonomy): domain Bacteria; phylum Myxococcota_A; class Polyangia; order Polyangiales; family Sandaracinaceae; genus JACKEC01. Next base: position 13,827 of record JAHBWG010000079.1, read on the forward strand.
CCCGCGGCGGGCGTCGCGGTGCGGCTCGAGCGCGTGAGAGACGGAGCGGCGGTGCCGCTCGCGCGCGGGGTCACCGACGACGACGGCCGCGTCGCGACGCTGCTCGCGCCCGACCACGCGCTCGAGGCCGGCGTGTACCGCCTCGTGTTCGACGTCGGCGCCTACCAGGAGGGGTTCTACCCGAGCGTCTCGATCGACTTCCGCGTCGAGGCGACCCGCGAGCACTACCACGTGCCGCTCTTGCTCAGCCCCTACGGCTACTCGACCTACCGCGGCTCCTGAACGCGCGGGTGAAGCCCACACCCACCCTCCGACGGACCTTGCGCGGTCGGTGCGCTGCATCGTGCTTGCCGCGCGGCCACGCGCCTCAGGCCGGCGGGATGCGCGCGGGCGGCCCGACCGATGGCGCGGTGCGACAGACGAGGTGCCGCAGCTCCGTGCGGCTCCGGTCGGCCGTGAACGACGCGTAGAACCCGCGCGGCGCCGGCGCGATCCCGACGGTGCTCGCCGGCTCGGTCCCTCGATCGAGCCGCAACGCCGGCGAGACGGCGCCGGCCTCGTCGATCGCCGCGACGTAGATCCCCTCGCCGGGATGCGTCTCCCACGCGACGGCGAAGACGCGCCCATCGTAGGCGATGCGCGGCACGCGGCTGTCGGCACCGACGCCCTCGCTCGCCACCACGGGCCCCGCGACGAGCGCCCCCGCGTCGTCCACGAGCGCCCACCGGATGCGGCCCCGGTCCGACGTCACGAGCGCGGCGCGGCGCCCCGCCGAGACCATGTCGGGGATGCCTTGGCCAGAGATCGGAAGCTCGCGCGGCGTCCCCGCCTGTCCATCCTGTCCGATCGTCATCACGCGCATCGGACCGGCGCCCATGCCGCGACCCTCGACCCACGCGCAGAGGAACCGGTCGCCGACGTGCGCCACCGCCGGCGCCTCCGACTCGCCCCCGTCGATCCCGTGGCGGGTGCGCGTGAGCCGCCCGATCGGCGCGCCGCTGGCCGGGTCGAAGAGCGCGAAGGCGAGCCAGCGTTGGTAGCGCGGGTCGGTCGCCGCCCACGCGACGAGCGCGGGCCCGGTCGAGGTGGCGATGCGGTAGCCGTCGCCCGCGCCCTCGAGCGGGCGGCTCCATCGGATCGCGCCGTCCGGCGCGAACGCCGCGAGCGTCGCGCTCGACGTGATGGCGTTGCCCGCGCTGCGCGCGTAGGTCCGCGAGACGATCAGGGGGCCGTCGGCGAGGGTCGCGCTGATGGCCGGCAAGCCGAGCGCGCTCGTCGCGACGGAGCGGACCCTGGCGTCGGCCTCGACGCGCGCGAGGCGCATCGCCGCGCTACCTTCCTCGTCGCTCGCGAAGGCCAGCCACGCGGTGCGACCGTTCGAGGAGAGCGACGCGCGCGCGCCGTACATCCACGGGCCGTGCGCCGGCGCCGCGGTCGACGCGGAGGCCACCTCGAAACCATGGGGGCACGCCGCGGGCCCTGCGGAGGCGGCGGCCGGCGGCGCGGCGACGATCGCGACCGGCGCCCAGCCCCCCGCGCGAGCAGGGGCCTGGCTGCGCGCCGGGGGCGCGCCCGACAGCCCGGGCCGCACCGGCGCGCTCCGGCCGAGCACCGCCCCGCTCGCGTCGCGCGCCACGACCTCGAGCTCGAGCGGCGTCTGCGGCGCGACGGCGATCGTGATCGGATCGAACGAGCACAGGAGGTCCCCGCCGCCGAGCCGCACCGACGCCGCGGCCGGCGCCGTGTCGATCACGCCCTGCCCTCGCACGTGGAGCTCGAGGACGTCGAAGTCGCCCGCCGCCGCGAGACCCGCGCTCCCGCCGAGCGCGAGGCCCGGCCCGCAGTCCCCGCCGCCGCGACGGATGGCGACCGAGACCTGGTCGAGCGACGGCGTGACGGCGCGGCGCGCGCTCGGCCCGCTCGCCGTGCGGAACGTCGCGAGCGGGAACCACACGCCCCGCAGCCCGCGAGCCCGCCCACGCGCCCGATCGGTGTCGGTGACGCGCTCGCCGCTGGCCGCGTACGCGAACACCTGCTCGAGCGTGTACTCGGCGTCGGGACGCAGCGCGGCCTCGGGGCGCAGATCGAGCCGTGTCCGCACGACCTCGCTGCGCAACGGCACGAGCGCGCCCCGCGCGTCGCGCAGCCGGTACTCACTCGCCACCGACGCGCGGGCTCCTTCGGGGAAAGCGGTGAGGAAGACGCGGATCGTTCCGTCCGTCGGGAAGCCGCGCGCCCCCTCGGCGGGCACCGTCACGCGGCTCAGGCGCGGCGGCACGCACGAGCACGCGCGAGCCTCGGCGGGCTGGAGCGCGACGCACGCGGCGAGCACGGAGAGGGCGGTGACGAGCGCGCGGACGTGGGTCACGGCACCTTCTACGCGCGCGCACGCCCGGTGCTTCCAACAGGGGCCCGATCGCGCCGCGTGTGACAGCGTGACCGCGAGCTCTGACACGTCACGCCGGCGGCGCCGGCGCGCGCGCCGCGCGCCGCGCACCGCGCGCTGGCCCGACCCTTGCGCTCCTGCCCGCACCGCCCTGCGCTCGAGGAGGTCGTCGATGAACCGCGCTCTCTGGCTCGCCACGTCGCTCGCGCTCGCGGGCTGCACCAGCTCCGTCGCGCCCGCGCGCTCGCTCGTCGGCGTCGTCGACGGGACGGACGCGTACGTCGCGCTCGTCGCGACCGACGCGCGCTTCGTCGCCTACGTCTGCGACTCGGCGCGCGTCGCGCTCTGGCTCGACGGCGCCCTCGACGCGGAGGGCCGCTTCGAGGCGACCGTCGATGGCGCGACGCTGCGCGGCGCGCTCGGACCGGATCGCGTCACCGGCACCCTCACCCTCGAGGGCGTCGCGCACGCGTTCTCCGCGACGGACGCCGGCGCCGAGCACGCGGGCCTCTGGACCGCGGAGGTCGCGACTGACGCCGAGATCCTGCGCGGCGGCTGGGTGGTGCGCGACACCGGCGAGCAGCGCGGCGCCTTCGTCGGGCGCACGAGCGGCGCCGTCTCGCCCGCGTCGACGCTCACCTTCCGCAACGGCATCGCGACCACCGACGAGGGAGCCGTCTCGCACGAGATCGTCAGCCCCTGAGCGCGACCGGCGCGCTCCCCCGGTTCGAGGTAGGTTGGCGCGACCTCGACGTAGGAGACGCGGATGGATCAGCGGACGATGGCGGCTCAGCGCTGGGCCGATCACGAGAGCGCGCTGCGCTCGAAGTACCACGGCGCCGGGCTGTACGTGCGCAAGCAGGTCTACCAGCGCCCGGACGGCGTCACGATGGTCACCGGCGGCTGGGCCTTCCTCGACGGGAGCCCCGCGATCGTGCCGACCGACCTCGACCTGCTCGTCGTGAGCGACGCGGCGGGGCCCGACGGAGCGCTCGACGCGATGGGCCGCGAGCCCGCGGCGGTGATGCGCATCCTCGGCCCCTACGCGACCGAGGAGACGCACCCGATCGCGCACTGGGCGGTGCGCGTGCCCGAGGACGCGCGGCCCGTCTTGATGGCGCAGATCCGCGCGCTGCCCGAGCACACGCCCGGCGCGGCGCCCGTCGGCGGGGTCCCGCCCATGCCGTCGGCGTTCGGCGTACCGCCGAGCGGTCCGGCGTTCCGCGCGGCGCCACCCCCCGCGCCCGCGCCGCCCTCCTCCGGGGGTGGAGGCGGATCCGTCGTGCTCATCCTCGGGATCGTCGGCGGCGCGGTGCTGCTCGGCACCCTCGCGATCTGCGGCCTCGGCGGCGCGATGTACGCGCTCGCGTCGCGCGCGAGCGAGGACCCGTACGTCTACGAGCCGTACGAGTACGACGACCCGTACGAGCCCTACGCCGACGACGTCGCCCCGGCGGCCGACGACCCCGGCGACAGCCTCGACGACATCGCGCGCGAGCCGGCGGGTGACCGCTACGTCGTCCCCATCCCCGCCCGTGTCCCCTCGCGCGGCCCCGCCGGCGCGCCGATCACGATCCAGATCTTCAGCGACTTCCAGTGCCCGTTCTGCGCGCGCGTGCGGCCGACGATCGATCAGATCGTCGAGACGTACCCGAGCGACGTGCGCGTCGTGTGGCGCCACTACCCGCTGCCGTTCCATCGCGACGCGATGCCGGCGGCGGAGGCGTCCGTCGAGGTGTACGAGCAGGCGGGCGACGCGGCGTTCTGGGCCTACCACGATCTGCTCTTCGACAATCAGCGCGCGCTCGACGCGGCGAACCTCGTCGCCCTCGCCCGCCGCGTCCCCGGGGTCGACGCGGCGCGCGTCGAGGCCGCGGTGCGCGACCGCCGCCACCGCGCGCGCGTCGAGAGCGACATGGACGCGGTGCGCGACGCCGGGATGCGCATCGGCACGCCGTCCTTCCTGATCGACGGAGAGCTGGTGAGCGGCGCGCAGCCGTTCAGCCGCTTCCGCACCGCGATCGAGGCGGCCCGCGCGCGCTGAGCTGACTGAGGGGTGCTTCGGCGGCCTCTCACCTCAGGCCATCGCGGTGAGATCCTCGAAGGTCGGATAGTAGACGCCGCGGAAGCCCTCGAGCACCGGGCGCCCCGCCACGGTGCGGTGCGTCACCGCGTTGCGGACGTGCGCGATGACCTGCAGGCGGTGCGCGACGCGCACGGTGTGCTCTGGATCCGACGACGTCACGGCGAGGAGGTTCTTCGGCCCGCTCGGGTGGTCGATCCCGAGGAAGAGCAGCATGCGCGCCCACTCGGTGATCGAGCGCGGGCTGTCGAAGGACTGTCGCGCGTCGCGCAGGTCGCGGAGCGCGTGGATCGCGCTGCGCAAGGGGAGCTGCACCTCGAGATCGCCGACGACCGCGGCGTCCCGCCAGCGCGGCGCGAGCCAGCGCTGGTAGGTCGGCCACGCGGTGCCCGTCAGCCGATCCGCGACGGCGTGCAGCTCGGCCGGCCGCCGCGTGAGCTCCGCGAGGCGCGGCGAGAGCCACGCGTGGAGGTAGCCCTCGAGCGACTTCGTGAAGAGCACGATCGCGCCCGACTGATCGGCGTCGCTCGCCGTCATCTCGTAGAGCGCCTCCGCGGTGCGCAGGCTGCGCGCGAGCGGCGCGAACCCGCGCACCTCGCGCAGGCGCGCCCACGTCGGGAAGCGCGCCGCGATCTCCGCGTCGACGTCGAGGCCGCCCGCGCGCGAGGGGCGCTGCCCGACGAGCGCGCGGATCTTCAGCTCGAGCAGCCGCTCGTAGGCGGGGTGGTCCGGCGCGGCGCGCGCGACCGCGGCGTCGAGCGCGGCGACGATCGCGTCGGACGCGTCGGGCGGAAGCTCGACGCGCGCCGCGAGCCGATCGACGAGGCCCGCGTCGTCGGTGCGCGCGAAGAGCTCGAGCACGCGCAGGATCGACGACGCCTCGCCGAGCGCGAGCAGCCCCTCGGCCGCGCGCTCCTGTACGACCGCGTCCGCGTCGTCGAGCGCCGCGGCGAGCAGCGCCTCCGCCCCCGGCCCGCCGAGGCGCGCGATCGCGCCGACCGCCTGCTCGCGCACCCGCGGCGAGGGGTCGGCGCCGAGCGCGGCCACGCGCTCCGGAGCGACGCCCGGGGCCAGGCCGGCGACGCGCGCCCCCGCCGCGCGCACGCGCGCGTCCGCCGACGCGAGCAGCTTGGGCACGCGATCGGTCACGCGCGAGAGCGGGCCGCGCGAGCCCGCGCGCGCGCTCCGCTCGATCGCTCGCGCCGCCGCGCCGAGCGCCGCCGGATCGTCCTCGCGGTTGAACAGGTGGACGAGGTCCGCGAGCCGCTCGGGCGAGCCGATCTCCGCGAGGCCGACGAACGCGGCGACGCGCTCGTCGGGGGCGTCCGTCGCGCGGCGCGCGAGCTCGACGAGATCGCCGACCACCGTCTCCGCGTCGAGGTTGCCCGCGACGTACGCCGCGCGCCGGCGCACCCCGGCGTCCTCGTCGGCGAGCGCGCGGCGCAGGATCGCGTCGGCGCGCGCGCGCTCCGGCGCCGACAGCGCGCGCGGCCGCGCCGCTAGCTGCAGCGCCCAGAGCAGCGCGCCCCGCAGCCGCGGCGACGGATCGTCCGCGAGCCCGCCGAGGTGCTCGAGCACCGCGCTCGCCGACGCGAAGGCCCCGAGCGTCTGCGCGGCGGCGACCCGCACCCGCTCCGCGTCCGCCTCGTGCACGAGCGCGACGAGCGCGTCGCGCTCCCACGCGAGGTCCGCCTCGATCGAGCCTGCCGCGCGCGCGCGCACGACCGGGTCGAGGGCACCGTCCTGTGCGATCTCGACGAGGCGGCGCGTGACCTCGGGCGTGCGGACCTCCGCGAGGATCTGCACGACCCCCTCGGGCTCGTCGGCGAACAACAGCTCCGCGTGCTCGAGCACGTCGGCGACGGGGAGCGTGCGCAGGCGGCGCGCGAGCGCGGCGCGCACCGCGCGGTCGCTCTCGGTGAGCGCGGCGAGGATCCGCTCGTCGGCGCCGGCGCGCGTCTCGTCGCGGAACGCGCGCGACGCGAGGCTCGCGGCGAGGCGCAGCTCCGCGTCGTCGTCGCGCGCCATCCGGCGCAGGTGCGGCAGCACCTCCGCGCGCCCGAGCTCGGCGAGGTAACGCACCGCGGCGAGCCGCGCGCCGCGACCCGGCGCGCTGGCGAGCAGCTCGATCGCGCGCTCCTCGGCCGCGCGCGAGCGGATCTCCGTCAGCGCCGCCAGCGCCGACGCCGCCTCGTCGCCGCCTGCCCCCGCGAGCTCCGCGATGCGGTCCGCCGCGCTCTGTGCCCCCATGCGCCCGAGCGCGGCGAGCGCGCCCCGGCGCAGCTCGCGCGGCGCGTCCGCGTCGAGGAAGCGCGCGACCGCCGCCTCGAGCGCGGGGAACGCGAGCCCGCCCGCCGCCGCGATCGCGGCCCCCGCGACGAGCGGGTCCGCGTCGTCGAGCCGGGCGTGCACGTACGGGACGAGCCACGCGTTGCGCAGCGCGCGGCCCATCGCACCGAGCAACGCGGCGCGCTCCGCGGGCGCGTCCGTCTCGCGCGCGACCTCGAGCAGCACGAACGCCGCGCGCTCGGCCACCTCCCAGCCCGCGCCGTGCGCGCGCCCCGCGAGCGAGCCGAGCCCGAGCGAGGCCTCGAGCCGCCGCGCGGAGGTCGGAGCCTCCCGGACCGCCTCGGCGAGCTGCGCGAGCGCCTCGTCGGGCGCGAGCAATCCGGCCTCGAGCGCGCGCTCGATCGACGGTCCATCCATCGAGGCGCGAGCGTATCACCGGCCGACGGCGCCGTTCGAGGCCCAGGACACGGGGCCGACGGCGCCGTTCGAGGCCAGGCCATCGCGCAGCGATGGCCGTTGGCCGAGGGGGCCCCATCGCCCAGCGATGGGGTCGAACGCGGCTGCGCCGCGTTCGCCTCGGTTGGGGGCCCCATCGCGGCTTGGCCGCGATGGGCGGAGGAGCTGGGACAGCCCCTCCAGACCAGCTCAGAGCTCGAGCACGTCTTGCACGGTCGGCGCGCCGTACTCGACCGCGCCCGTGCGCACCTCGAGGTTCGGCAGGATCGCCACGCGACAGGCGTCGTGCGTGTGGCCGGCGAGCACGGTGATCTTGCGCGTCGGGTGCGCGAGCGCGAGCTCGCGCAGCACCTGGCCGACCGCGTGGCAGGTCATCCACGGCAGCCAGTCGTCCCCGCTGACGCGGCCCTGATGCGTGGACGCCTCGCGGAACGGCGGGACGTGCGTCGCGACGACCACGTGCGCGTGCGGCGCGAGCGCCTCGCCGAGCAGGCGCGAGAGCGTGCGCGCCTCCTCGTCGCCCAGCCGGCGCACCACCTCGAGGAGCGCGGCGCGCGTGGGCTGGATCAGCTCGCGGATGCGCAGGTGGTCGTTGAGCACGACGCCCGTGCCCTCGGGATCGCCGAGCCGGCCGTCGGCCCAGCCGTCGACGCCGACGAGCGCGGTCGAGCGGCTGAGCGGCACGACGCCCGCGTGCGGCAGCCACACGAGCTTGGGCTCGATCCGGGAGATCTCGCGCAGGCCCGCGCGCACCGCCGCGACGCTCGCGCCGTAGTAGTCGTGGTTGCCCGCGACGAACCAGCACGGCACGCGCCAGCCCGCGACGAGCTTCGCGAGGTCCGCGCCGAGCTCGGGCGCGATCGAGATGTCTCCGGTGATCACGACGCCGTCGGGCGCGCAGCGCGCGACCTCGGCGGCGAACCGCGCGATGGCCTCGTCCGTCAGGAAGTCGAGGTGGACGTCGGTGAGCCAGGCGAGGCGCATCTCACGGCTGCGGTTGCACGCGCAGGCGCAGGATCCCGGTCTGCCCGGTGCGCTCGCCGCGCGACACGAGGTCGAGCGTGAGCTCGACGTCCCCACCCGCGAGCACGCTCGGGTCGATCTGCGTCGCGCCGATCACCTCGTCGCCGCCGACGTCCTCGTCGTAGACGACGACGCGCAGCGGGAACGACGCGGCGAGCACGGGGCTCGGCAGCCACTGGTCGAAGCGCGCCTCGCGCCGGTCCTGGATGGTCGGGGTGCGGTGGATCTCGCGGCCCTCGCGCACCGACGAGATCACGACGTACGGATCGGGCTCGCCGCCGACGGTGTCCCACGCGCGCCCCGCCGGATCGCGCGGGTTGATCAGCACGCTGCGGATCTGGAGGCGCGCCGCGCGCGCGGGCTCGGAGGGCGCGGGGGAGGAGAGCAGCGGCGGCGCGTTCTCGCGCGCGCTCGACGAGCGCACGCGGTAGCGCGCCTGCGCCGGCGTGCCCGCGCCGTCGGTCGTGCTCACGACGAGCAGCGCCGGGCACTCGAGCGCGCTCAGGTGGTGCGTCTCGGGCGCGCGCCGCGTGGTGACGGTCGCGACGACCGCGCCCGCGCTCAAGGGGGCCGGCTGTCGCCCGCCCCACGCCGCGTCGAGCCACGCGTGCAGGGCGTCGGCGCAGACGCGCCGGATCTGCGCGCCTTGCCCCTCCTCGAGCTCGACCTCCAGGGTGAGCTGCCCCGCGTCCGCGGGGAGCGGGCCGATCACGTCGACGCCTCCGGGCCACACGCCGGAGCGCTCGTTGATGAGCCACGGGCGCCCGTCGTGCTCCCACGGGCGCTCCGGCACCGCGCCGCGCGGGAGCTGGCCGAGCATGAAGTCGAGCTGCTCGGTCTCGAGCGCGAAGGTGACGCTGAAGCCCGTCTGGAGCTGGGCGGCGAGGCGCTGCGAGCCCTCCTGCGCGGCCTGCGTGCGCGCGCGCGCGTCCGGTGACTCGCCGGCGAGCCCGAGCAGACCGCCGAGCATCGCGGAGAAGACGCCGGTGGCCTCCGCGCGCACGAGCCCGGTGGGCTCCACCACCGCCCGCACCCCCGGCTGCGGGCGCAGCCACACGGACGCGACGCGCGCGCGCCGGTCGTAGCCGATGTGGAGCGACGCGCTGAACGCGGCCTGCGCGTCCATGCGCAGGTACTGGCGGACGCGGAAGCCCATGCTCTCGCGGTCGAGCCAGGTCCAGCCGGGGCCACCGAACGAGACGAAGAGCTGCCCGTCGGAGACGCGCGACTCGCAGCGCCGGATCCACCAGCGCCCGACGGACGGATCGCGGCCGCCCGCCGCGCCGTCGTGCGTCTCCTCGCCGGGCAGCCCGACGAAGGTGCCGAGCACGCGCTCGCAGATGCGCGGCGCGATGACCTCGGCCATCAGCTCGCTCAGCTCGTCGGGCGTGCCCTGCTCGCCGCCCGCGGTGGGCGGGCAGTCGGCGGGCGCGCCGCGCGCGCTGTCGTCGTAGCGAACCTCGTCGCCGCAGCCGGCGAGCGCGAGGACGAGCAACGCGGAGACCGTACGGTGCATGGGATCCCTCTCACGCAGAGCATACCGGCGAACCGCGCGCGCCCGCCTCAGGATCGTGCGGGGTAGCGTGACCGCAGGTAGCGCCACACCGCGCGCAGGCCGCTCGCCTCGCCGCCCTGCGGGCGGCCCGGCCGCGCGCGGTCGTTCCACGCCGGCGTGTCGAGGTGCACCCACGTGCGCGCGCCGCCGACGAACTCCTTCAGGAAGAGCGCGGCGATCGTGGCGCCGGCGAAGCTCGTCGCCGCCGCGTTCTTCAGGTCCGCGATCTCGCTCTCGAGGTGGCGCCGGTAGCCGGCGTGGAGCGGGAGGCGCCACAGCGGATCGTGCGCGCCCTCGCCCGCCTCGAAGAGCGCCTGCGCGACCGCGTCGTCCGCGGTCCAGAACGGCGTGATCTCGGTCCCGACGGCGACGCGCGCCGCGCCGGTCAGCGTCGCGAAGTCGACGAGGAGCTCGGGCGCGTCCTCGGCCGCGAGCGCGAGCGCGTCGGCGAGGATCACGCGGCCCTCGGCGTCGGTGTTCGTGATCTCGACGGTCTTGCCCTTGCGAGTGCGCACCACGTCGCCCGGGCGGTAGGCGCCCGGCCCGGGGAGGTTCTCGACCGCGGGGACGAGCACGCGCAGGCGCACGGGCAGGCGCGCGTCGACGATGGCGCCCGCGAGGGCGAGCGCGATCGCCGCGCCGCCCATGTCCTTCTTCATGCGGAGCATGTTCGCCGACCCCTTGAGGTCGAGGCCGCCGCTGTCGAAGCAGACCCCCTTGCCCACGAGGGTGACCTTCGGGTGCGCCGGATCACCCCACGAGAGGTCGACGAGGCGCGGCGCGCGGCCGCTCCCCTTGCCCACGGCGACGATCGCGGGGAAGCCATCGGCGAGCGCGTCGCCCTCGACGACCGACACCTCGGCGCCCTCGATCGTGCGCGCCGCCGCCGCGAGCTCGGCCGGCCCGAGGTCCTCCGCCGGCGTGTTGATCCAATCGCGCGCGCGCCCGATCGCGACGAGCTGCCGCGCCGCCTCCGCGCGGTCGGCGCCCGCGGGCCAGACGAGCTCGTGCGCGCCGCCCGCCGGCTCGCTGCGGTAACGATCGAAGCGGTAGGCCGCGAGCGCCCAGCCGATCGCGGCCTCGGTCGCCTCCTCGGGCGAGTGCGCGGCGTCGATGCGGTAGCGCCCGGGCGGCAGGCGCTGCGCGGCGGCCGACCACGTGTAGAGGCTCTCGTCCTTGCGCCCGAGGAGCGCGCACGCCGGGCCCTTCGGGCCGGGCACGAGCAGCACGCGGTTGCCCTTGGGCTCGAACGCGCTCGCCGCGATCCAGCGCTTCACGGCCTGGGCGCGGCCGCGCTTCCAGGCGGCGAACGCCGCCGCGTCGAGCGGGACGATCGGGACGGTCGACGCGGACTTGCGGGCGACGAGAGAGGCGAGCATGGGCGCGAGTACACCACGTCGCCCGTCGTCGCGCACCGACACGCGGCCCCATCGGGTCTGAAATCATTGCATAGCCAGCGGCCTCACGAAGGGCGACGCGCCCCGATCCCCCTGCGGAACAGGGCTTGCCGTAGCCCGTCTCAGGGATGTTGAGAGGTCGGCTCGGTGGGCGCGCAAACCATGCGTGCATGTTTCGTACACCCGTGCTAGGGTCGGCCATTGGTGTCGCCTGCGCAGTCCCTCCCCCATGCGCGCCCGGTGCGGGGCGAGCGGGGAGGTGTCTCGCCGCGCGGGCGGTCGCGCAGCGCAACGGCTTTTGCTTTGGAGAGTCGCCCTGTGGGGATGGGGACGCCTCGCCGGAAGGGGATCTGTCTTGACCACTCGTACCAACCGGGCAGCGGCGGCGCCCGAGGACGACCTCGATCGCGCGACGCGTGATCGAGGCGACGTGAAGGCCACGGACCAGCTCGTCGACGCGCTCGTGGCGAGCGCGCGGTCGGAGGGCTTCGTGACGTTCGACGACGTGGCGCGCGCGTGCGCGTCCGCGCCGTGCGTGGATCGAGCGGTCAACCTCGTGATGAAACGCCTGCCCCACGAGGGCGTCGAGATCCGCGACCACGCGGGCGAGCGGCCCCGGCGCCGCGGCGAGCGCGCGGCCGTCGCGCTCGACGACGACGATCGGGCGAGCGAGCGCCCCTCGTCGAGCGCGCCGCCCGGCGTCGATCCGATCCAGGCCTACCTCGGCAAGATGGGCAGCCTGTCGCTGCTCACGCGCGAGGGCGAGGTCGAGTTCGCGCGGCGGATCGAGAGCGGCCGTCGCCGCATGCTCGACGCGCTCGCGCGCTCGTCGATCCGCATGCCGGAGCTGACCGACCTCATCGAGCGCATCGAGGAGAGCGACATCCGCATCCGCGACGTGCTCGACGGGATGACCACCTCGACGCCGGACCAAGAAGCCGCCGCCGGCCCCGACGCGCTGCGCCAGCTCAAGCGCCTCAAGCGCCTCGAGAAGACCAACCGGCGCATCATCAAGGACCTCGAGGGCGACGCGCGCATCAGCCCGCGCGTGCGCGCGCGGCTCGAAGCGGAGCTCGAGGAGAACCGCGAGCAGCGCTTCGACGCGCTGCAGGAGCTCGGCCTGCACGAGCGGCAGCTCGAGCGGATCACCTCGCGGCTGCGCGACTACGTCCACCGCCTCGAGAAGGCCGAGACCGAGCTCACCGAGGCGGCGGTCGAGGTGCGCGTGCGCGACGCCGAAAAGCTCGAGGAGCGCCTCGCCAGCCTCAGGCCGAGCAAGTCGATCCCACGCACCGCGATCCTGCGCGCGGAGCGCGCGGTCAAGGATCTCAACCGCGTGCGCCGCCAGGTCGAGGAGGACGCGGGGCGCCCCGTCGACGTCGTGCGCAACAACTACCGCCTGCTGCGCCGCGCGGAGGACGAGGTCGAGGCGGCCAAGGCCGAGATGGTGGAGGCGAACCTGCGCCTCGTCGTGTCCATCGCGAAGAAGTACATGAAGCGCGGGCTGCCGTTCCTCGACCTCATCCAGGAGGGCAACATCGGCCTGATGCGCGCGGTCGAGAAGTTCGACTACCGCCGCGGCTACAAGCTCTCGACGTACGCCTCCTGGTGGATCCGCCAGTCGATCGCGCGCGCGACCGCCGACCAGGCGCGCACGATCCGCCTGCCCGTCCACGCGTTCGAGCGCCTGAACAAGATGGTACGCGTCACGCGCGAGCTGATGGGACAGCTCGGTCGCGAGCCCACGCCCGAGGAGCTCGCCAAGACGATGCAGATGCCCGTCAAGAAGGTCCGTGACCTCTTGGCGATCAGCCGCGACGCGATCAGCCTCGAGACCCCGGTCGGCAACGACGGGAACGGTCTGCTCGCGGACTTCATCGAGGACGAGAGCGCGGCGAGCCCGATGGACGGAGTCGTGCACGACGACCTCGAGCAGAACGTGCATCGCGCGCTCGCGGTGCTCACGCCGCGCGAGGAGAAGATCCTGCGCATGCGCTTCGGGATCGGCTCGACGGACGTGCACACGCTGGCCGAGGTCGGGGAGATGTTCGGCGTCAGCCGCGAGCGCATCCGGCAGATCGAGGCGCTCGCGCTGCGCAAGCTGCGGCAGTCGGGGACCGAGGGCGCGCTGCGCTCGTTCGTGGATTGAGCCTCTCGTGACGCGCCTCGCGCGTCCTTCGGTCGGCCCCAGGAACGGTGGTACGCTGAGCGACGGTGAGGACCGGGAGCCAGGCCGCGCTCGAGCGCGAGGTGGACGACGTCGCCCGGGCGCTCCACCGGCGCGGCGCGGTCGCGGAGAGCATCGCGCTCCTGCGCGGCGCGCTCGCGCGCGACGGCTCCCAGGCGAGCTCGCGGCAGCTCCTCGAGGCCGCCCTCGCGGGCGGGCCGCTCGGCGCGCCGAGCACCACCGTCGAGCTCGGCTACGAGCTCGTCGACGCGTGGATCCGACGCGGCATGCTCGTCGAGGCGCTCGCGCTGCTCGGCGGGACCGCGCTCGGCAGCCGTGAGAAGGGCCGCGAGTGGGCGAACCTCCTCGGCGAGCTGCTCGCGCCGGTCCCCGTCGACGCCGACGATTCGCTGCGCGCGATGTACACGGAGCTCGTGACGGGGGGCGCGTCGGTCGCGCTGACCCTGCTCGAGGAGCGCGAGCGCCAGGCGCCGCCGATGCCGGCGTGGGCGGGCCGTCGGCTCGCGCTCCTGCGCTGGATGCTCCTCGACAACGCCGAGGTCCTCGACGCGACGGACGGCCCCGACGCGACCGCGCCCTCCGAGCTCGCGGCCGTGCTCGGCGTGGTGCTCAAGCGCGGGCTGCTCGCCGGGCGCGCGGCGGTCTCGGAGCTCGCCGCGCGGACCCCGGCTGACCGCGACGCCGCGCGCACCCTCGCGGCCCTCGACGTGCTCGTCGCCAGCGTGGAGGAGGAGGCGCAGCGCGTCGGCGCGAGCACCAAGACGATGCCGATGGTCGGGCTCACCGCGGCGCTCCTCCAGCTCCGCATGGGCAACCTGCGCGAGGCGATGGCGCTGCTCGAGCGGCGCGCCGACGACAGCCCGGACGGCGCCCGGGCGCGGCGGCTCCTCGAGGAGGTCGACGTGCTGAGCCGCGTGCTCGAGGGGCAGCCCGCCACGCAGGACGAGGAGCTGTCGCGCGAGACCACGCAGCTCGGCCCGCTCTTCGACGAGCCGACCCTCGACCAGCGCCTCGATCGCCAGGACACCTCGAGCGCGCACATCGTCTTGCCCGACGACGCGGAGCCCTCGGGGCGGCTCACGCTCGTCGAGATCGGGCGCGGCGAGGGCCGGACCGTCGAGCAGTCCTCGGCGGACCAGCAGGCCGAGGCGCTCGTCAGCGAGGGGCGCCTCGACGAGGCCGAGCAGGTGTACCGCGGTCTGCTCGCGCTCTTTCCCCACCGCGTGGAGTGGGGCCGGCGCGCCGACGAGCTGCGGCGGCAGCGGCTGCGGCAGAGCGCGCCTGACGGCGTCCTCGTCCGCGCGATCCGGCCGATCAAATGATCCCGCGCGTCTCCCGACCGCCCGCGCCCGGCTGGACGCTGCCGCCGACGACCGAGACCGACGGGCGCGCGCTCGTGCTCTACGTCGACGTCGACGACGGCAGCTTCCGCGAGACCGCCGAGCGGCTGCGCGCCGCCTACAACGTGATCCGCGCGCAGAAGGACCGCGAGGCGTGCGACGCGATCCGGATGTACCACCAGCACCTCGTCGCGGTGCTCCTCGACGTCGACATGCCCGGCTCGATCCTCGACGGGATCCTGCTCACGAGGATCTTGCGCGGCCGCGTGCCCGAGATGGGCGTGCCGCCCTTCGCGCGCAACCTCCCCGAGCTCGACGTGCCCATCGTGTTGGTCACCGGCTCGGAGAGCTACGCGCACGAGGACATGCGCCGGTACGGCGGCGACCGGCTGATGCAGAAGCCGGTGGAGATCCACAAGCTGACCCTCGCGTTGACCGACTGGCACCTCGCCCGCCGCTGAGCCGCTCAACGCAGGTGGACCCACGCGATGGCGATGCCCGCGCCGATCGCGAACGCCGCGAAGGTCAGCGCGACGAGGCCCGCCGCCCACGCCCAGCTGCCGCGCGCGCGGCGCGGGGGCGCCGGCGCGGGCACGGCCGCGCTCGGCTCGGGCGCGCGAGGAGGAGCTCGCAGGGTCGCGTTCGCCGCGGGCGCCGGCGGGCGGGGCGGCGGGGGGCGGCGCGGCGGCGGGGGCGGCCGTGGCGCCGACGCGCGCACGTCGCGCTGCATGTCCAGCCCGAGCTGCCGCAGCTCCTCGGCGTCCGCGCGCAGCGTCTCGTCCTCGTCCTGGTCGCCGTACTCGGCGAACGCGGACGGATCGAACGCGGGCGCCTGCGGCATCGTCTTGGGCGCGCGCTCGCTCGGGCCCTCCTCGCTCCGGAGCCTGCGCGTCGGGGGCTCCTCCTCCTCGTCGGGGACCTCGAGATCGTCCACGGTCGCCGCGAGCTCCGG
Organism: Sandaracinaceae bacterium; assembly: GCA_019637095.1. Classification (GTDB taxonomy): domain Bacteria; phylum Myxococcota_A; class Polyangia; order Polyangiales; family Sandaracinaceae; genus JACKEC01. The sequence goes on from JAHBWG010000079.1 coordinate 29,496, forward strand.
CACCGTCAGCACCCTCGAGCGCTCCTCGAGCGCCATCGCGCGCGCCGTCGAGGCGTCCTCGCCGGGGAGCGGCCGCGCCTCGCCCGAGCCCTCGGCGATCGCCGCGACGAGCGCCGCCGGGATCGAGGCGAAGCTCCGCTCGAGCTCGTCCCCGAGGAACACGCGCAGGAGCTCCGCGACGTGCGCGGGCCCGATCGTGCCGGGCGGCACCGCGGCGTCGAGGAGCGCGCGGAAGTGCGCCGCCGTCGGCGGGCGCGCGTCGCGGTCCGCCGCGAGCGCCGCGAGCACCGCGGCGTCGGTCCGCGGGTCGATCCCCGCGACGCGCGCGCTCGGCGCGACCGCCTCGGGGCTGCGCACCTTCCGGATCAGCTCGAGCTCGCTCTTGCCCTCGATGAAGCGGCGCATCGTGAGCATCTCCCAGAGCACCACCGCGAGCGCGAACACGTCGACCCGCCGGTCGAGCGGCTCCCCCTTGGCCTGCTCGGGCGCCATGTAGCGCACCTTGCCCTTGATCACGCCGGCCTCGGTGCGCTCGGCGCGCCCCGCGGCCTTCGCGATGCCGAAGTCGAGCAGCTTCACGTGGCCGTCGATCGAGAGCAAGATGTTTTGCGGGCTCACGTCGCGGTGGATCACGTTGAGCAGCTCGCCGCCCTCGCCCGTCATGTCGTGCGCCGCGTGCAGCCCTGCGGCGACCTCGCTCGCGATCCACACCGCGATCTCCGGCCGCATCCGCCGCCCCTGTCGGCCGAGCGCGCGCAGGAGGTGCGCGAGCGAGCAGCCGTGCACGTACTCCATCACGAGGTAGTAGCGGTCGTCCTTCTCGCCGAGCTCCTCGACGCGCACCACGTTCGGGTGCCGGATGCGCACCGAGATCAGCGCCTCGTCGATGAACATGCGGACGAACTGCCAGTCGTCCGAGTACGTGTCGTGGATGACCTTGATCGCGACGGGCGGATCGGTCGGCGCGGCACCCACGCGCTGCCCGAGGAAGAGCGTCGCCATGCCGCCCTCGCTCAAGCGCGAGACGACGCGGAACTCACCGAGCGTGTCGCCGACGTCGATCACCCGCGCCGGGCGATTCTATCCGCTGCACCTCGCCCGCGCCCAGGGGTAGGCTCGGGCGATGTCGAGAGCCGAGCTGGCCGAGACGATCCTGGCGCGCATGGGGATCGCGGGCGTGGGCGATGGGGTGCGCGACGAGGACGGGTGGCGGCCCGGCAGCGGGCCCGCGCTGACGAGCACGTGCCCGACGAGCGGCCACGAGCTCGCGCGGGTGGGAGCGGCGAGCCGCGACGAGTACGACGTCGCCGTCGAGGGCGCGCGCGACCGCTTCCACGAGTGGCGCATGCGCCCCGCGCCGGTCCGCGGCGAGCTGGTGCGCGCGCTCGCGCGCGAGCTGCGCGAGCACAAGCAGGCGCTCGGTGAGCTCGTCTCGCTGGAGATGGGCAAGATCCGCAGCGAGGGGCTCGGCGAGGTGCAGGAGATGATCGATGTCTGCGACTTCGCGGTCGGCCTCTCGCGCCAGCTCCACGGGCTGACCATCGCGTCCGAGCGCCCGAAGCACCGGATGATGGAGCAGTGGCACCCGCTCGGGCCGATCGGGATCGTCACCGCGTTCAACTTCCCCGTCGCGGTGTGGGCGTGGAACGCGGCGATCGCCGCGGTGTGCGGCGATCCGTGCGTGTGGAAGCCCTCGCCGCGCACGCCGCTGTGCTCGATCGCGACGCAGCACCTCGCGGACCGCGCGATGGCGGCGTGCGACGCCGAAGGCGTCTGGTCGCTCGTGTGCGGCGGCGCCGACCCGAGCCGCTGGATGGCCGAGGACCCGCGCCTGCCGCTCGTCTCGTTCACCGGCTCCACGGCCGCGGGGCGCGAGGTCGCGGCGGCCGTCGCGCGACGCCTCGGGCGCTCGCTCCTCGAGCTCGGCGGCAACAACGCCGTGATCGTCGCCGAGGACGCGGACCTCGACCTCGCGACGCGCGCGATCGTGTTCGGCGCGGTCGGCACCGCGGGGCAGCGCTGCACCTCGACGCGCCGCGTCTTCGCGCACGCGCGCGTCCACGACGAGCTGCTCGAGCGCCTGCGCCGCGCGTACGCGACGGTGAAGATCGGCGATCCGCTCGCGGAGGGCGTCCTGATGGGCCCGCTCGCCGCCCCGAGCGCGGTGGCGGCGTACCTCGCGGCCCTACGCGCCGCGCAGGCGCAAGGCGGCGTGCTCGTGTGCGGCGGCGGCGTGATCGAGCGCGAGGGCAACTTCGTCGAGCCCGCGATCGTCCGCGCGCCCCCGCCCGACCGCTTCCCGATCGCGCGCGAGGAGACGTTCGCGCCGATCCTCTACGTGTTCCGCGTGGAGTCGGTCGAAGAAGCGATCGCCGCGCAGAACGCGGTGGCCCACGGCCTCTCGAGCGCCATCTTCACCGACTCGGTGCGCCACGCGGAGCGGTTCCTGAGCCCGGGCGGATCCGACTGCGGGATCGCCAACGTGAACCTCGGCACGAGCGGCGCCGAGATCGGCGGCGCGTTCGGCGGCGAGAAGGACACGGGCGGCGGCCGCGAGTCGGGCTCGGACGCGTGGAAGGCGTACATGCGCCGCCAGACCGCGACGGTGAACTGGGGGGGCGAGCTGCCGCTCGCCCAGGGCGTCGAGTTCCTCTGAAGGTCTGTCGATAAATCGGACCGAGCACCGGGGTCGAGGTGGGTCCAGCCGCAAGGCGACGCGAGGAGTCGTGCGAAAGCACGGCGACGAGCGGCAACGCCGCGGATGGGCCCGCATCGGCCGCGGGGCGACGGGAGATTTATCGACAGACCTTGAGCGCTACTGCGGCGCGACGAGGGTCGAGGGCACCACCGTCGCCATCTCGCTCACGCCGAGCACGTAGCTCGGGCGCACGTCGCGCTGCATGCTGCCGACGTAGATGCGGTGGATCCCGCGGGGGAACGCGCCCTCGACGATCGGGTTGAGGCCCTCGGCGTCGTCGTTGCAACGGTAGGTGCCGTCCGACATCTGGATGACCAGCGAGATGTCGGTGTCCGCGCGCGCGGCGACGCGCAGGTAGTTGAAGTCCCCGGTCAGGTGCAGGAAGTGGTTCGACACCGCGCCGACGTAGCCGATGCAGCCGCTGCCGTAGGTCGTGGAGTCGAACGGCCCGCCGCCCGTCCCCGTGCGGATCGCCGGGTCGGGCGTGAAGCCCGGGCCGACCATGACCGAGCCGGTGGTGCTGCCACCGCCGCCTCCGCCGCCACCGCCACCGCCCCCGCAGGCGAGGATCGCCGCCAACGCGCCGACGGAGGAGAGGAGCCGGACCGCCTTCTTCCACTTCGTGCTCACGAGGACCTCCACAGAACGAATCCGCCGCCGAGAGTGCACGACCGGGCGCCGAAGATCGATCGCAATCGGACCGGACGTCAGCGGGCCGCTCGCGCACCGAGCGCGAGCGCCGCGGGCAGCGCCACCACCGCGGCGGCCACGCACGTGACCTCGGAGATCGACATGGCCGCGCCGAACGAGTTCACCGCCTGGTTGGGGCTCGTGTAGAGGGCGAGGTAGCCGATGATCGTGGTGAGCGAGCAGAGCGTCACCGCGCCGCCCGTCTCGCGGATCGCCGCCGCCGCCGCGTCGCGCGCGCCCGCGCCCTCGCGCTCGTCGAGATAGCGCCGCATCACGTTCACCCCGTAGTCGACGCCGTTGCCGAACGTGATCGGCAGCGCGACGAAGTTCAGGAAGTTCACCTTCATCCCGGCGGCCGCCATCACCCCGACCATCCACACGATGCCGACGAGGTGCGCGGCGAGCGTGAGCGAGCGCGCGCGCATCGACCGGAACGCCAAGAGGATGAGGAGCACCGTCGCCGCGAACGAGAGCGCCACCGCCTTGGGCCCGTCGGCGCGGATCGCCGAGACCAGGTCCGCCATCACCGGCACCGTCCCGGCGACCGCCACCGGCGAGCCGTCGCGGTTGGTCGGCGCGCGCGCCGCCGCCGTCCACTCGACGAGGTAGCGCCCGTCGGTCTGGCTGCGCCCCGGCGCGTTCTCGACGTACACGAGGCTCCCGCGCGTGCCGTCGCGCTCGATGAACGGGCGCGCGATCGGCTCGGGCAGGTCCTCGGGGCCGAGCTCGCGCAGGTGCTCGGCCGGGATCTCCTCGTCGATGCGCCGCTGGGTGGCCTCGTCCGCGTGCGGCCGCATCGCGAGCAGGTGCTCGCGGATGGCGCGCAGGACGGGGAGCTTGCGCGCCTGGTCCGCGGGCAAGAGGTGTTGCACGTCGCGGATGGCGCCGAACAGGTCCGGCCGCGCGCGCGCGCTCGCCTCGAGCTGCGCGCGCACGTGCTCGGCGTCCTCGGGGCTCGCCGCGAGGATCGCCAGCGCGCTGCCGTGGGTGGCCTGGTAGACGCTGCGCCCGATGCGCGCGTTGGTCCGCTGGAGCGGGCCGTCGGGCCGCAGCGACTGGAGGTTGCGGAAGTCGTACTCGATCGGGTCCGCCGCGGCCCAGCGCTGGATCACGACCGCGCCGAGCACGGTGAGCACCGCCGCGAGCGCGAGCACGAGCCGCGGCGCGCCGAGGGCGACCCGCGACAGCGCGCGACCGTAGAGGCTCGCGCGCGCGGGCGACGCGGAGGCCGCAGCGAGCGGCCGCCAGCGATCCCACAGCGCCGCGAGCGCGGGCGTCAGCGCGATCGACGAGACCCAGCACAGCACCATCCCGACGCCGCCGATGATCCCGAAGTCGCGGAACGCGCGGAACTCGGTGACGGCGAGCGAGGCGTAGGCGATCGCGGCGGCGCCCGCGGCGGCGAGGGTCGCCCCCCAGGTCGAGAGGTGCGCGGCGCGCAGCGCGTCCTCCGGCGCGTCGCCCGCGCGGCGCCGCTCGAAGTAGCGCGCGAGCCACATGATGTGCGAGTTGACGCCGTTGCCGATCACGATCGAGCTCAAGAACGCGCTCGACGCGTTGAGCGAGCCGACCGCGAGCGCGGCGAACGCGAAGGTCAGCGCGACCGGCGGCACGAGCCCGAGCGGGAGGATCACCAGGCTGCGCGGCCGCCGGAAGAACACGAGCACCGCGAGCATCACGAGCAAGATCGTGATCGCGCTCGCCCACGCGGCGGCGCGCGCGAGCGACTCCTGCTCCTCGTGCATCTCGAGGACGGCGCCGCCGTACTCGACGCGCAGGTCCGGCGCGTAGCGCGTCGGCTCCATCGCCTCGACCACTCGCCGCGCGGCCGCGATCAACGCCTGGACCCGCTCGTGCGCGCCGCCGTGGATGTCGGTGCGCAGGAACACCGAGACGCTGCGGCCGTCCGGGTGGCGGTAGAGCCCGTCGGGGTAGCGGTTGACGAGGTAGTTGTCGCGCTCGGCCTGGCCGCGGTGCGCCTCGAGCTGCTCCTCGATCGACGCGGGCTCGTCGTCGAGGAGCACGCAGAACGGGTTGGCGCGGCACGCCTCGTACGAGCGGCGCTCCTCGAGCGCGTCGCGCGCGCGCACGAGGTCGTCGTAGGGGAGGTAGAGGTGGCGGTTCTCGCGGACGAAGTCGCCGTACTGCGCGACGGTGTAGTCGACCGAGAGCACGCCCTCGTCCGAGAGCGCGGCGAGGCGCGGCGCGAGCTCCTCGACGAAGCGGCGGCGCGCGTCGACGTCGTCGGACCACACACAGAGCGCGAGCGACTGCGGCGCCGCGAAGCGCGCGCGGATCGCGGCGAGATCGCGCACCGCGCGCGTCTCCTGGGGGAGCAGCGCGATGAGGTCGCCGTCGAGGGTGAGCGAGAGCGCGAGCGGCGCCGCGCCGAGCGTGACGAGCGCGGCGGCGACGACGAACGCCCACGGCCGCGCGGTCTGCCAGCGAGCGAGGGCCGTGAGCGCGCGGGTCATCGCGGGGCGGAGGTTGGTCTCGGGCCCCCTGCGGCGCAAGCGCGCGAGCTACTGCGAGGTGCCTGGGATCTCGAGCTCGCCGCGCAGGTGCGCGCGCAGCGCGAAGCCCCCGAGCGCCGAGAGCACGACGACGACGAGCAGCGCGACGAGGAAGAGCACGACGCCGAGCCCGCCCTTCTTCTTCGGCGGCGCGTGCGACGCGGCCTGCGAGAACGCCTGCGGCGCCTGCGAGCGTGGCGCCTGCGGGTACGCCGCGTGCGGCTGCGGCGCCTGCGGCTGCGGGGCCTGCGCGCCCTGCGCCAGCGCCTGCGCGCGCGCCTGCGCGACGAAGGGGAGCGCCGCGTTCGCGTCGCCGAGGTAGAGCGTGTCGCCGCCCTGCGCCTTCACCTCCATCGCCGGCGCGATCGGCGAGGCCTGCATCGGCGGCGGCGGGCTCGACGCGGGCGTCGCGTACGACGCCTGCGGCGCGGGCGAGTACGACGGCACGCGGGGAGGCTCCGCCAGGGGCACCGGCGCGGGCGTCACGGGCGCCGGTGTCGCCGGCGCGGGCGTGTAGGACGAGGCCATCGGCGGCGGCGGCGACGACACCGGCCGCGGCGCCGCGGGCGGCCCGCCGAAGCCGAGCTGCTCCGGCCGCATCGGATCGGTCGCGCTCGCCTCGTCGAAGTGCAGGCGCACCGGCGCCGACTGCTCCCACGACGGCTTGGGGATGCCCGCGTCCGGCGTGCGCGCGAAGCCGAGCTCCTTGCGCGCGTCGAGGGCCTCGGGGTCCACCGTCATCCCCGGCGGCGGCCCCTTCTCGAGCTCCTTGAGCGCGTCGCGCGCGGCCGACGCGTCCCACGCGAGCGTCGACGCGCGGGACGGAACCATCCCGGCCAGGCTCTTGGAGCGCTTGCGCTTGGGTGGGCGCTTGGTCTGCGCGAGGATCGCGTCGCGCTGCGACTTGCGCCCGATCGCCTGCGCGTACGCGTCGGCGAGCTCCCCGGCGCTCTGGTAGCGCGCGGCGGGATCGGGCGCGAGCGCGCGCTGCGTGAACGGCACGAGCCCCGGCAGATCGGGCCGGAGCTGCGCGAACGGCGTCGTGCGCCCCTCGAGCAGGCAACCGAGCAGCTGCCCGTAGTCCTGCGCGGGGTACGGCGACTGCCCGGTCAGGCACTCGTACACGATCACGCCGAACGAGTAGATGTCGCTCGCGGGCCCCGTCGCCGACGCGTTCTTGATCTGCTCGGGCGCCATGTAGCGCGGGGTCCCGATGATCATCCCGCTCGTCGTGAGCGACTTGTCCTGCTTGGCGACGCGCGAGAGCCCGAAGTCCACGAGCTTCGCGCGCGGGCTGCCCGTCGCGGGCAGGAAGATGTTGTCCGGCTTGAGGTCGCGGTGGATCACCTCCGCGTCGTGCGCGACCTCGAGCGCGCTCGCGATGCAGTCGACGATCCCCTGCAGGTCCACCGGGTCCTCGAAGCGCCCCGCGTTGTGGAGCCGCGTCTTGAGCGTCACGCCCTCGAGCAGCTCCATCGCGAGGAAGGGCATCCCCATGGTCTCGTGGAACGCGTAGATCTCCACGATGCACGGGTGCCCGATCGAGGCGAGCACCTCGGCCTCGCGCTTGAAGCGCGCGACCGTCTCGGCCTCCGCGAGCCGCTCGCCGTGCAGCACCTTCAGCGCGACGCGCCGGTCGGAGTGGATCTCCGTCGCGGCGTACACGCGCCCCATCCCGCCCGTCCCCAACAGCTGGTCGATCCGGTACCGATCGGCGAAGAACGATCCCGGCGCGAACGTCGGGACCATCACCGTGCTCTCGTCGTCCTCGAACACGTCGGCCGCATCATACCGGATTACCCTCGAGGAATGCGGGAACCGTCCGAGGCCGCCTTCGTCCCCGTCCAGCAGGACCGGCTCTTTCTGCTGACGCCAGCCGTTCACCGGGTCGAGCGCGCCGCGGTGGCGGAGCGCGCGGCCCTCGCGCGGCTGCTCGAGCTCGCCGACGACCTGCGCGCCGACGCGGTCGCGCGGCTCCGCGAGCGCGGCGCCTCCGAGGCGCAGGTCGAGCGCTACGAGGCCGCGTTCGCAGGAGGCCGCGACGCGGCGCTCGCCGCGGGCGCGGCGCTCGACGCCGCCGTCGGGCACCTCGCCGAGGTCGCGTCGGCGATCGCCGAGTGACCGGGCGCGGCTAGCTAGCCCTCGTCGGGATCCACGCCGAGCGCGCGGAGGCGCGCCGCGAGCGCGTCGGCGCGCTTCGACTCCGCCTCCGCGCGCCTCGACTCCGCCTCCGCGCGCTCCTCGGCGGTGGGCACGAGCCGCGCGCCGCCCGGATCGCGCGCGACGCGCAGCCACCCGACGCCGCCCGCCGGGCAGGCCACCGCCCACGCGTCCACCGACTCCAGCCGCGCGGGGCCGGCGCCGGCGTACGTCCGCACGAACGAGCCGTCCGCCTCGCGCCGGTACACGGTCATCGGCACGCGCGGCGCGGGCGCGACGCCGCGCGCCGCCTGAGGGTCGTACACGAGCAGCTCCCGCGCGCCGAGCAGCGCGTACTTGCGCGGGGCCTCCTCGTAGTCCTTCTTCCAGTCCTCCGAGACGAGCTCGAGGGCGAAGCGCGGCGGGCGGTGCCCCGGGCGCCACGTCTCCCACATGCCCGGCCACGGCGGCGCGGGCGGCTCGTCGAGCACGTACACGTCGGGCGAGACGCGCACGTTCGGCTCCTCCTCGACCCACGCGAAGAACGCGTCCTTGCCGACCACCGCGCCCGCGAGCGCGGGCGCCTCGAGGTGCTGGCGCAGCGCCGACTCGAAGACCCGGGCCACGTGGTCCTGCTCCGGGCTCTGCCCCACGTCCTCCTCCGCCAACAGGATCCACGCCGACCAGTCGATGCGCGCCCCCACCTCCTCGGGCGCGGGATCGCACACGAGGTTCAGCACCCGCGGAGGGCGCGTCGGGGCGTTCGACGCAGGCTCACCCACGAGAGACAGCGTACTCGGCGCCGATCGCCCGCGCCAGCGCCCCTACGAGCTCGCCGACGTGTACGCGGCGATCGAGCGCGACCAGACGAGCCGCGCGAGGCCCGCGAACGCCAGCGCGCCGAGCCACCCGGCGACGAAGCGCTCGACCTCGAGCGCGCCGAGCAGCGCCTCCGCCGGGTAGGTCGTCATCAACGCGAGCGGGATCACGAACGTGAACACGATCGACAGCGCGCCCTTGTAGACGGTGCTCGGCCAGCGCCCCGCCTCGAACACCGTCTCGAACAAGTAACGCAAGTTGTCGATACGCACGACACGGAACGCCACGCTGATCACGAGGATCCACACCGAGTAGAGGACCAGCACGCCCGCGCCGAGCGTCGCGAGGGCGTAGAGCACCGCGCCGGGCGACGGCCACGCGCCGAGCAGGCGGAACGCGTAGACGAAGATCGCGAGCGAGGCGCCGAGCGAGAGCAGGCGCCACGGGTGCACGCGCGCCGTCGAGACGAGGAACTGCGCGTCCGCCGGCTTGAGCAGCACGAAGTCCAGCGTGCCGTTGCGGATCTGCTCGATGACCGTCACGAGGCTCGGGTTGATCGCGCCCTTGAGCAGCCCGTCGAGCAGCGTGAACCAGCCCATCACGAGCAGCGCCTCGCCGTACGTCCAGCCCGCGATCGCCGCGCGGTCCTCGAAGACCAGGTAGAGCGGCACGATCGCGCCCGCCGTCCACGCGATGCTCATCACACCGTCGAGCACGAAGTCCCACCGGTACTGCATCGCGAGCAGGAACGAGAGGCGCAGGCTCGCGCCGAGGACCGCGAGGTGACGCGCGATCATCCGCCGAACGCCCCGTAGCGCCGCAGGCCCCGGTGCCAGAGCCCGAGCGCGAGCAGGCCGAGGATCGCGACCCAGGTCCACTGCGCGCCGAGGCGCTCGAGCGCGCGCGCGGGGCTCATCGCGCCGGTCAACAGATCGATCGGGAAGCCGTGCACGTACTCGAACGGCAGCCAGCGCGGCAGCGGCTGGAGCCACGCGGGGAACACCGCGATCGGGATCAGGTAGCCGCTCAGCACGAAGAACCCCGCGTACCAGAGGTCGACCACCTTGATGCTCTGGTGCATCCACAGGCTCAGCGCGCCGATCGCGACGTGCGCGAAGAAGCCGATCGCCCACGCGCCGAGCACCGCGGGCAGCACCATCGCCCAGTGGAGCGGGTCGCGCGCGACGTGCGTGGGATCGGCGAGCGCGATCGCGACGATCGCGACGGGCAGCGCGAGCACCGAGCGCAGCGGGATGCTCGCGAGGCTCTCGGTCGCGTAGAACCACAGCGGGTGGATCGGCCGCAAGAGGCGCTGGCTGAGCGCGCCGGACTTCACCTCGAAGTTGATCGTCCAGCTCGCCCAGTTGCCGACGAGCTGCCGCACCACGAAGCCGGTCAGGAAGTACGCGGTGAAGCGGCTCTCGGAGAAGCCCGCGAGCGGCGCCTCGGCCGCCACCGCGTGCCAGAGCGGGAGCATGATCAGGGGCAGCGTGCTCGTCAGCGCCCACACGACGAACTCCGCGCGGTACGCCGTCGCCGACGCGAAGCCGAGCGAGAAGAGCGCCGGCAGCGTGCGCAGCGTCCTCACTCCGAGGGCTCCTTTGCGTCCGCCGCGTCCGCCGCGTCCGCCGCGTCCGCGCGTCCTTCGCGCGCCGCGCGCCCGCGGGCGAACAGCTCGCTCATCACCTCCTCGAGCGGGGCCGCCTCGACCGTGAGGTCGAGCACGTCGAAGGCGGCGAGCGCGCGCGACACCGCGGCCGACAGCGCGTCCTGCGGCACCTGCAAGACGACGCGCTCCTCGGTCCGCTCGATCAGCGCGCCGAGCGAGCGCAGCACCTCCTCGTCGATCGCCCCCCGCAGCCGCAGCGTGAGCCGCTTCTCCGGCCGCACCTCGCGCACGAGCGCGTCGAGCGCGCCGTCGAACGTGAGCCGGCCTTGGTCGATCACGATCACGCGCGGGCAGAGCGCCGCGACGTCGTCCATGTAGTGGCTCGTGAGCACCAGCGTCGCCCCGTGGCGCGCGTTGTAGTCGCGGATGAACTCGCGGACCTTCACCTGCGTGGAGACGTCGAGGCCGATGGTCGGCTCGTCGAGGAAGAGCACCTTGGGCCGGTGGATGAGCGCGGCGACGAGCTCGCACTTCATCCGCTCGCCGAGGGAGAGCTCGCGCGTCGGCTTCTTCACGAGGTCGCCGAGCTCGAGCAGCTCGCTCAGCTCGCCGACGCGCGCCGTGAAGTCCGCGCGCGACACGCGGTAGACGGCGCGGTTCAGCTCGAACGTGTCCGCGGGCGGCAGGTCCCACACGAGCTGCTGCTTCTGCCCCATCACCAGCATGATCTGATCGAGGTACGCGGCCTCGCGCCGCTGCGGCACGTGCCCCGCCACGCGGACGCGGCCCGCGCTCGGGTAGAGCAGGCCGGCGAGCATCTTGAGCGTCGTCGTCTTGCCCGCGCCGTTGGGGCCGAGGAAGCCCACCCGCTCGCCCGGCGCGATGGCGAAGCTCACGCCGTCGACCGCGCGCACCAGCTCTCGCTCGCGCACGAAGAGCGCCTTCAGCGACGCGCGCAGGCCCGACCCCCGCGGCTGCGCGCGGAAGTGCTTGGTCAGGCCCTCGACCTGGATCTGCGGCTCAGCCGGCGTCGCCCGCCTCGCCCTCGCGCGCCGCGCGCGCCCGCTCGTGAATCGCTCGCATCGGGTCCTGCCGCTCCGCCGCGCGCGATCATACCGGCGCGTCGAAGCGAGGATAGAGCTCGTTCTCGAAGCGCGCCGCGAGCGTCCCGGACAGCCGCGCCACCGGACCGGCGAGCTCCTCGCGCGCGGCGACGTGGTAGGCGGCCGTCCGCGGCGCTACCGCCGGGAGCCACGCGGTGTGGAGCGAGAAGCCGACCTTCCACGCGGGGGAGGCGAGCCTGGCGAGCGGCCCTCGCCCGAGGTCGGCCGCGTCGAGGACCCACAGCTCCGTGCGCGCGTCGGTGTACACCGTGCCCACGAGGTAGCCCTCGGTCGGGCCGGGCCCGCGCGGCACGAACTGGAGCGAGCCCGCCATCACTCCGTCGGGCAGCACGTAGCGATCGGCGAAGCGCATCGTCGCCGTCTCGATCCGGTGGATCACCGACGGGCGCCCCACCCCGCCCATCCTCAGGATCGCCGCGACGGGGACGAGGCGGTGCTCGTAGTCCTGGTAGAGGTCCTTGACGAACTCGGTGAGCAGCTCCGGGAACGCGCCGACCGCGCACCAGTAGATCGACTCCACGCGCTCGGGCGGCGCCGCCGGCGTGTTGAGCCCCTGCCCCGCGTAGAGCGAGAGCGCCCAGCACGTCTCTTCGTCCGTGACGACATCGGCCGACACGAGCGCCCCGCGCGGCCCGTCGAGCACGTAGCGGCCGAAGCGCCCGACGTCCATCGCGCCGACGGCGAGCATCCCGTGGAGCGCCGGATCGATCGGCCGCTTGTCGTACGCCGAGATATCGTAAGGCCGGATCCACTCCGAGAGGTCCGTCGCGGGGGCGTGCGCGACGTGCAATACGACCTGACCGCTCGCGTCGTCGTAGTCGGCGACGAAGTGGTCCGCTTCGAGCGGCACCTCGACGCGGCGGCACTCGACGCGCGGCAGGCCCGCGCGCGTCGGCGCCAGCGTCGGGTGCGCCAGCTCCGCGCGCGACACGACGTAGAACGCCGTGTACGGGAGCTGCGGCCGCGTCAGCAGTAGGCGCGCCGCGCGCTCGAGCACGTCCGAGCGCGGGAGCGGGTTGTTGAACGCGGACTGCAGCCCGATCTTGAAGCCCGTCTCGAGGAACACGACGTGCTCGCGGGTGACCGCGACCTGGTGGACCGACTGCGCGACGTGCACCTCGCGCGCGCTCGGCAGGACGAGCCGGTAGCGGCGCATGGGCCCGCCCCCGTCCCAGACGCAGAGGTTCGTGAACGAGTCGGGCACGAAGCCCGGCAAGAAGCGCGCGATCAGATCCTCGGCGCGCAGGTCGAGCCGCGTCGAGAGCTCGGCGAGCCGCCGCACCAGCCACGCGAACGCGCGATCGACGCCGAGCACCGTCGCCATCTGGTCGGCGGCGAGGACGAGGTGGCGCGGCAGCTCCGCGAGCAGCGCGACGAGCGGCACGGTGCCCGCGAAGTTCACGACCCCGCGGCCGTAGTCGAGCGTGAAGAGCTCGCCGGTGTGCGCATCGAACGCCGGATGCGCGGGGCTCAGCACGGTCGGGAACGCCGCGTCGGGGAGCGCCTCGGCGTCCCACTCCTGCCGCCGGCCGACCGGCGTCGCGTACGCGAGGCTCGCCGGATCGATCTCCACGGGTCGCCCCGCGTCGTAGGTCGCGAGCATCCGCGCCGGCGCGCCGCCGAACGACATCGGCACGAGCGCCGTGTTCGCGAAGTTGCGGCTCCCGAGCAAGCCCAGGCGCACCATCCCCGCGCTGCGGAAGCGGAACGGCTCGAGCGCCGGGTCGTGCGCGGTGATGGCGTCGGCCACGAGGTCGGGGCCCTCGACGAGGCGCGTGGTGAGGGTGACGCCGGACGTGCCGAGGTCGAAGCGCGACACGAGCCCGTCCCCCACCACGAGCGTCGTGCGGTCGTTCGCCACGCGCACCGTCGAGGCGGGCGCGACGACGTAGAGGTGCCCGGTGAGACCGGGCGGCAGCGCGCCGTCGACGACGTCGAGGGGCAAGGCGGTGTGCTCGGTGCGCTCGGTGCGCAGCAGCGAGCGTGGGACGCGCGGGTGGAGCATGCCCGGGATGGTACGCGAGAACGACCGACCGGCCGCGGCGAGACCGCCCACGGCGTCGACTTCGTCTCGACCGGCGCGGAGGCTGGACCGCGCGCGACCCGTGACGCCTGCTCCGTCTGCTCAGCATCGCTCGTCGAACCCGATCTCGTGCCCCCACGAACCCCGATCCGCGGCCACGCGACACCGGGACCGCGGCGGAGCACGACTTGGGCGAACGAACCCTCGCGCAGAGACCGCAGAGACCTTCTTCTCGATCGCGCCCGAGCCCTGCGGCTCTGCGTCTCTGCGCGAAACGGCGAGCTCGACTTCGGCTCGTGCTCGAGTTGCTTGTGCTCGAGGCATGACCCCTGATGAGCTCCGGCCAGGGCTCCTGGGACGCAGCCCACGGCTCATCCCTCCTGCCCTGTGCCTCCGCCCTCCGCATGTCCCGTCCAGCCGAGGTTCTCGCGCAAAGCCGCAAGGCCGCGAAGCCGTCTTGGCGACTCTGTGCCTTTGCGCGATCCACCGGGTCGCCGCGATGACCCAAATGGGTCAACGCCGGAGAATGCGCCGATCGAACGACAGTGTGCCTTGACAACTTCGGGGGGGGGTGTACGGTGCGAGGGTTCCGGGCATCTCGCCCGGT
>JAHBWG010000008.1 GCA_019637095.1 Sandaracinaceae bacterium
CGAGCGCATCGCGCGCCGCGTCCCGACCGCGCGCCTCCTCGACGCGCGCCGCGCGCTCGCGCAGCGCCTCGAGCGAGGGCGTGTCCTGCGCCACAGCGGGCGCCGCGGCGAGCGCGACGAGCGCGACGAGGCCGAGCGCGGCGACGACCCGCGACCACGGCTCGACGCGACGAGCGCGCTTCGCGGCGGGCGCGCCGATGCCCCGGCACCGAGGCGGATGAGTCATCCGACGCGGCCCCTCAGCCCCGCGGCTTGCCTTCCTCGGTCAGCGCGCGCGCCGCCTCGACCACGAGCGAGTTGAACGCGCGCCACCACGACGCGTCCGGCGCCTGCCGCTTGCGCAGCTCGCCCGCGCGCTCCTCGAGCCACGCGCGCCGCTGGCTCGACAGCGAGAAGCGCAGCGCGAGCCGGTCGAGGACCTGGGTCTCGGCGGGGTCGACCACCTCGTCCGCGAACGCCATCCACGACGCGCACAGGAAGATCAGCTCGCGATCGCGCTGGTTGAGGCCGGCGACGTCGAGCCGCTCCGGCGGGATCGGCTTGCGGTCGGGCGAGGTCAGGTCGCCATCGCCCGGCTGCACGAGCCCGAGCCCCATCGCCGCCGCCTGCGCCGCCTTGCGCTCTTCGTCGGCGAGCGTGCGGTCGGCCCAGGCCACGCTCATCAAGGCCTCGAGCAAGACCTCGCGGGCCTGCGTGCTGATCGCGTCGAGCGCTCCCATCGTCCCTCCGGCGCGACAGCATAAACCCTCCGGGCCGTGCTAGGCCACGCCTCGTGGTCGCGAAGTGCGGGACACACCCGGATCGGGACGCGGACGGGGGCACCTGCGCGCGCTGCGGGACGTTCGTCTGCGCCGAGTGCGTGGCGCCCGGCGGCGCCGCGCCGGTCTGCACGAGCTGCCTCGCGCACCTCGACCGGGGCCCCCACGTCCGGCACCTGCGGATCCTCGCGATCCTCTTCATGGTGCACGGCGGCCTGCTCCTCGCCGCTGGCGTCTCCTATCTGCTGTTCGGCGGGCTCATGCTCGACGAGCTCGCGCGGATGCCCGCCGACCCCGGCTCCCCCGAGAGCGAGGTCCTCCCCGAGCTCGTCGGCGTGTTCGCCGCGGCGATGGGGCTCGGGCAGCTCGCGCCGGGCGTGGTGCAGGCGTTCGCCGGCTGGCAGCTGTTCCGCTACCGCGGCCTCGGGCTGGCCTGGGCGGCCGCGATCGGCGGCCTCTTCGCCGTGCTCGGCTGCTACTGCGCCCCGACCGCCCTCTTGCTCGGTGGCTACGCCGCCTACGTGCTGAGCCGGCCCGACGTCCGCGCGCGGTTGGCGCTCGGCGTCCCACCTGCTAGCCACGGCGCATGACGAACGACTCGGTCACGCGCCCGCCCGGCCTCTGGGCCGTCGCCATCCTCGCGCTCGTCTTGGGCAGCCTCGGGAGCTGCGGCGGCGTCCTGGGCCTCGTCAACGTCGCGCTCCAGGAGAGCATGGTGCAGATGCAAGAGACCTTGCAGCAGCACGAGCCCAACCCGGCCATGCGCGAGATGAACGCCCAGATCCAGCGCCGCTCACTCGAGATCGCGAGCGCCTGGCGCGTCCCGATGATCGCGGGCCAGGGCGTCAACGTGCTCGGCTCGCTGCTGCTCCTCGTCGCGGGGATCCTCCTCTTCCGCTGGCACCCGCAGGCGCCGACGATCTTCTTCGTCGCGGTCGCGCTCTCGATCGTCGCGGACCTCCTGGTCGGCGGGGTCGGCCTGATCGTCCAGCGCCAGACCGTCGCGGCGCTCACCGAGGTCACGGCGAACCTCTCGGGCAGCGGCGATCCCGCCGCCGAGCGGATGATGGGGAGCGTCCTGCGCGCCTCGGGCACCTTCGGCTTCTGCTTCGCGATCGGGTGGCTCGTCGCCAAGCTCGGGACGTACGTCGGCTCGGTCGTGTACCTGCGCAAGGAGCCGGTCCGCGCGCTGTTCGGCTGAGTTCTCGGAGGGGTTGTCCCAACCCCTCCCCCCATGCGGCAAAGCCGCATGGGGCCCGCCCGAGACGAACGCGGCGGAGCCGCGTTCGACCCCATCGCGCGGCGATGGGGCCTCTCGACCAACGCCCGTCGCCGCGCGACGGGCTGGTCTCGATGGTCCGCTCGACCGCGTGGGTGCTCGATCGCTCGACAGCCCTCGAGCGAGCCGGTGCGCCTACCCGAGCGGCCCGGGCCCTGATAGGGTCGCGCTCGTGCTCGAACGTGCGGCGCTCCACCAGACCCGCTTCCGCACACCGGGCGTCAGCCCCGACGCGCGCGGGGTGGTGCTCGGGCAGCGCGGCGTCGTGCTCTTCGCCTCGCTCGATCGGCTCGTCGCGTTCCTGCGCGCCTACGGAGAGGAGGGCTCGCTCGACGAGCTGTTGACCAGCCTGAGCCTGCGGCGCGTGGTCACCCCGCTCAAGACGCGCGAGGTGCTGCTGAGCTGCGCCGCGGAGTCGAGCTACCGCATGGACCGCATCGCCGCGGTCGCGAAGCTGACCGGCGGCCTCGTCTTCACCGGCACCTCCCGGCACTTCGTGAAGTACCGCGACGCGGCCTCGCCGCTCGGCTACGACGTCGAGGAGCTCCTCGACGAGCGCGCCGACCTCATCCTCTACCACGACAGCTTCCGGCAGGCGTACGACCACGAGCGCGAGATCGCCTTCCGCGAGCTCGTGCTCAAGCTCGAGCCGATGCGCGTGCCGCCCTCGGAGCGGCACACCCCGACGCGCCTGTTCGCGACCGCGGAGGTCGGCATCGGCGGCGCGCTCGTGGGCTACCTCTTCCGCTGGCAGGTGCGCGCGCGCGCCGCGTTCGCCGAGTGGCCGAGCGACTCCGCGTTCGACGACGGAACCCGCCGCCTCTACGTCTTCGACGTCGACGAGGCGCCCGAGCGCATCGTCGATCTCATGCGCGCGCTGCCCGGCGTGCACGTGTTCGAGCCGCTCGGCGCGAGCTTCGCCGTCGAGCTCGGCTTCCGGCACCCGATCGCGCTCGAGAGCTGCCGCAGCATCTTCGACGGTGAGGCGCTCACGCTCTTCCGCGGCGACGGCCACGTGGTGATCGTCGACCCTGCGCCGCCGTTCGCGCCGGTGCGCTCGCTCGTCAAGAACGAGCTCACGCTCGAGCGCGCGGCGCAGCTCCACACCGGCGGTCCGGGGCGCGGCGATCTGCGCTTCGAGCTCCCGCTCAAGCTCGACGCGACGATGGCGCCCTGGCGTCAGGTCGTCGCGACCGTCGTGCCCGGCAGCCAGCGCGAGTGGCTCGCGCGCATGCTCTACGCCTTGCCGCCGCGCACGCTCGCGCCGCTGCGCATGGCGATCGCGGACGACCGCGTCTACCTCGTCGACCGCGGCGGCATCGAGGGCGTGCCGCTCGGCACCTTCTACTCGGAGATCGCCGAGCGCATCTACGTGCCGAGCGGCATGACGCTCGTGCCCGCCGTCGCGCCGCAGGTGCTCTCGGACCTCCTCGCCGACGCCAAGGGCGGCCACGTCTTCTTCGAGCCGGACAGCCCGGTCCCGCGGGTGGTCCCCGCGAGCGCGTTCGGCCCCGTCGCGCGGCAGGTGCTGCGCGACGTCGCCGCGCTCACCGTGCACGCCGGCGCGCCCGATCGCGTCGACCCGCCGCTGCCGCTCATGCAGTACGGCAGCGAGCGCCGCTTCCCGCTCTGGGGCGTCCCGGGCAAGGACCTCCCGGTCGCCGCGCGCGAGCCGGACGACGAGCCACGATGAGCGAGCGCGAGAAGCTCCAGCGGCGCTACGACGAGCTGATCCGCGACTTCGTCGCGCCGCTCCTCTGTGGCGGCACCGCGCGCATCGAGCAGCCGCACGCGCCGGGCGCGATCGGCTACTACGAGCACGCCAACTCGAGCCACGCCGACGCGGACAGCGCGATCTTCGACGCGCTCCACCGCCACGCGGCCGCGATCGCGCCGCTCGAGACGGTGCCTTGGCCGGACCGCGACCTGCTCCTCATCGCGATGGCCGCGGTGAACCTCGTGCACGTCACCGACCCGGCGCTCGATCGCGTCTTCGCGCGCGGCGCGCGGCGCCGCGTGCTGAGCTGGGTCGACGAGATCCTCGCCGCGATCGCGCCGCCCTCGACGCGCGGGGACGCGCTCGCGCGCCACGCGCTGCTCGATCCGCTGCCGTCGCTGCGGCGCAAGGACGTCGTCGCCAAGACGTGGGCGTACACGTACCGCTTCATCGGGCGACCGACGGACTCGAGCCTCCTGTCGCGCCCGGTGTTCGGCAAGTTCCGCGAGCAGCAGAGCTTCCACGACGTCGTGTCCCTGCTCGGCCAGCTCGACGCGAGGAGCGGCCTCGGCGCCGAGGGGCGCCTGCGCGAGCTCATCGCGCGCAGCCCCGTGACCGAGCTCGTGCGGCTCGACCTCTGCGAGTCGTTCCGCTTCGGCCTCGCGACGCTCTCGGTGCTGAGCGACGACGCGCTGCGCGGCGGGATCGCGCGCGAGATCGTGAGCCGCGGCGAGTGGAAGGCGGCGCCGCGGCTGGGCCGCGCGCTCGGCGACCCGGTGCTCGTCCACGCGCCGCCGGCGCACCTCTACTTCGCGCTCGCGCTCTGCTTCGAGGTGCAGATGACGGCGACGCTCGACGTGCCCGGCCCCGCGCTGCCCGCGCAGCTCGACCTGTCCGACCCGGACACCGCGCGCTACGCGGCGGTCCTGCCGGCGTTCTTCGACGACGAGACGATGCTCGACGAGATCCGCGCGTTCGACGACTCGGACCGCGGCGTCGTGCAAGAGCGCTGCGCGCGGCTCGCGGGCGCGCTGCCCGACGGCATCGCGCAACAGATCGCCCCTCTGGTCCGCCGCTGCGAGCGACCGAGGGGCACCCAGGCTTCGACGAGAGACAACCGAGGGGAGGTACGGCCGTGAGCATGGCGGCGACCCAGACGATCCAGCGTCTTCAACAGGTGGCTCGGCAGCTCGAGGCGACGTTCCTCGGCAAGAGCGAGCCGGTGCGGCTGATGCTCATCGCGGCGATCGCGGGCGAGCACATGGCCCTCATCGGCCCGCCGGGCACCGCGAAGAGCGCGCTGATCCGCATGTACGCGAAGCTGATCGACGCGATCTACTTCGAGTACCTCCTGACGCGGTTCACCGAGCCCAACGAGATCTTCGGCCCGATCGACATCCAGGCGTTCCGCGCGGGCGAGTACCAGCGCCGCATGGAGGGGATGCTGCCGCAGGCCGAGATCGTCTTCCTCGACGAGGTGTTCAAGGCCAACAGCGCGATCCTGAACTCGCTCTTGAGCGTGCTCAACGAGCGCGTCTACACGGTCGGCGGACGCGTCTTCAAGGTGCCGCTGATCAGCGCGTTCGGCGCCTCGAACGAGGTCCCCAACGACGAGGACCTGATGGCGGTCTTCGACCGCTTCCTCCTGCGCGTGCGCAGCGACAACCTCGACAGCTACCACTTCCAGGATCTGCTCTCGAAGGGGCTCGCGCACGAGGTCGGCAAGCTCTCGGGCAGCTACGACGCGACCCAGCCGCTGCTCACCTCGCAGGCGCTGCACGACCTGCGGGGCGTGTTCGCCGCGCGCATGCGCGCGTTCCCGGAGGACTTCCTGAGCACGTACAAGGGCCTCGTCTTCCAGATCCGCGCCGAGGGCGTCTCGATGTCGGACCGGCGCGCGATCAAGATGCTCAAGCTGTTCGCGGCGAGCGCGATGCTCGACGGGCGGCCCGCGCCCGACAACTCCGATTTCTTCGTGCTGCGCCACACCTGGAACAACCTCGACCAGTCCGAGATCCTCGACGGCATCGTCGGGCCGGTGCTCGAAGCGCACTACCGCGAGCACCCGGAGGCGCGGCGCTTCGGCGCGGCGGACGTCGGGATGGACGCGCTCGTCGCGGAGATCAACCGCATCCGCGAGCTCCTCGTCGGCGACCGGCCGCTGAGCGACATCCAGCTCTTCAGCCAGCTCAAGGCGCTCAACGAGATCAAGGCCGCGCTGCAGGCGATCGGCACCCAGCCGGCGCGCGAGGCGATCGCGCGCGTCGACCAGCTCCTCGGGCACGTCTTCCAGAGCGGCAAGTTCAGCCAGTAGGCGCAGCGATGCCGGTCCCGGTGCAGATGGCCTCGACGCCCGTCGGCCGCTCGATCGGCGGCATGGCGCTGAGCTGCGTGCAGATGGACAACCCCATGGCCATCCTGCGCGCGGCGCACTGGCGCAACGCGCTCTCGAAGGTCGGCCTGCCCGTCCCGTTCTTCGCGGTGCACGACCTCGGCGCGCTCGCCACCGCCGACGGCGGCGCCTCGCCGCTCGGCGTGCGCCGCGCGGCCGAGGCCAGCCGCCTCGCGCCGCCCGCGCGCCAGGCCCTCGAGGCGTGGCTCGACACGCTCAAGGAGATCGCCGAGTCCGAGGTGATGGAGAAGAGCCGGGGCTGGCGCCTCACCGACGACCTCATCAGCGTGCTCTTGCTGAAGATCCTCGGGCCCGTCTACGAGCGCCACCTCGGCCCGGGGCGGCGCCCGACCGACGTGCCCTTGCCGCTCGATCCCGAGGTCTATCGCGACCTCGATCCGCAGCTGCCGAACCTCTTCGGCTCGCACGACCGCACCGACGATCTCGGCTTCCTCGCGCACCTCGCCGCCGACCGGCTGCGCATCATCACGAGCGTCGAGCAGATCGACCTCGACACGCTGCGCCTGCTCGGCATGTTCGGCGCCGAGGCGAACGCCGCGAGCGCGCTCGGCATGCTCGACCTATTGAACGTGTTCGCCTCGCCGGAGGCGAACGACGTCGTGAACTTCAGCCTCGATCTCTTGCCGAGCGTGCTCGAGACCAAGCGCGCGAGCGGCCAGCAGACGTTCAGCGTCGACGGCTACTCGGGCCTGGCGCGGCGCGGCACGCTCGACTCGTTGATGCTCAGCGAGCTCGCCTTCGACGAGGACCTCTTCGACCAGCGCTTCATGGAGAACGAGGTCTTCTACTACGCGCGCGAGAAGCAGCACGAGGAAGACCGCCGGCTGCACTACATCCTCTGCGACGCGACCGCGTCGATGCGCGGGCAGCGCTCCGTGTTCGCGCGTGGCCTCGCGCTGACCCTGATCAAAAAGCTCAGCCTGCGCGGCGAGGACGTCTACTTCCGCTTCTTCGACAGCCGGCTCTACGACACGCAGCACGCCCGCTCGCGGCACCGCACCCAGGATGCCGGCGTCAACGTCCCTTACGTGCTCTGCTTCAAGGGCGAGCACGGACGCAACTACGCCAAGGTCTTCGGCCTGCTCGCGAACGACCTCGCGCGCCTCGCGAAGCGCGAGCGTCGCACGCCGATCCTCTACCTGCTCACCCACGCGGAGTGCCACGTGCCGCTCGACACGATCGAGCGGCTGCGCTCGATCGCGCGGCTCTACGGTGTCTTCATGCTGCCCTCGCAGGGCCAGCTCGATCTCGAGTACCTGCCGCGGCTGCACACGGTGCAGGTCGTCGACGAGGCCGCGCTCACGCAGCGCGAGGCGCGCGCGCGACGCGCGATGGACATCATCGACGACGCCGCCGGCGAGGACCGCCAATCGCTCTTGCCGCCCGAGCGCCGCCGCCGCGAGTCGCTCCCGCCCGAGGAGGAGGCGGCCGAGTGAGGCCCGCGGCCACCGTCGACAAGCGCGACGCGCGGGCGCGCGCCGAGCGGGCGCTCCGCAGCGAGCAGCCCGCCGAGGCGCTCGGCTACCTCTGGCAGCTCGTCGATCGGAGCCACGTCGTCGACGAGGAGCTGTCCCGCTACCTCCACATGATGGGCCAGGCCTACGTGGCCCTCGGGCGCACGCGCGCCGCCGCGGCGGTCCTGATGTTCCTCGGGCGCGTGAACGACGCGCAGCAGCTCTGCCGCGACAACCCGCTCGACCTCGCGCGCTGCGCGCAGCACCGCGGCAGCCACGAGGCCGCCGCGCGCGCGTTCGAGGCGGCCGGATGGCTCGGCCACGCGGCGATCCACCTCGAGGACGCGGGCAACGCGCGCGCCGCGCGCGTGCTCTGGGAGCAGCTCGCGGAGGACTCGCGCCTGCGCGACCAGCCGTACGTGCAAGGCCTCGTGCGCTTCAACGTGGGGCGCGCCTGCATGACGCTCGACGACCGCGCCGCCGGCCGGCGCCACATCGTCTCGGCGATGCACCTGCTCGAGGCGGCCGCCGACGGGTTCGAGACGCAGGGCATGCGCGAGCGCGCGTTCGACTGCTACCAGATCCTCATGACCATCGGCAAAGAGGGCTCGTTCGAGAACCTCGCCGAGGGCTACTTGAATTGCATTCGTATTCTGCGCGAGGACAACCTCAAGTACTACGTCCTGCAGTACTACGAGGACTTCCAACAGCTCGCGCTCTCGCGAGGCGAGCTGCACGCCGCGGCGACGCTCTTCCGCGAGGCCGCCGACTATGCGCGGCGCCAGGGCATGCCGTACGCCCGGCACTACCAGCACCGCGGCGCGCAGGTCCACGTCGACGCCGCGCGCCGTACGCTCGCCGACGGAGGCACCGCGGAGCTCGCCGAGAACTCCTACGCCGCGGCGATCGACGGCTTCAACGAGCTCGGCCTCTACTCCCGCGTGCGCGAGCTCTACGGCGCGCTCGCCCAGCTCCCGCTCTCCGACAAGCGCAAGGCGCGTTACACCCGCCTCGCCGCCCGCCTCGCCGAGATGCAGGACGACACGACCGCGATGAGCGGGTTCCCCGACTACCTGCGCATGGAGACCGCGTACCCGGAGATCTGGCGCCTCGACGTGATCGAGTGGGAGCAGGGCGGCGACCCCGCCGAGACGATGGCGGAGGTGATCCAGGACCCGAAGTGGCCCGACTTCACGAGACGCCGCGCGCTCTTGTGCCGGCTCGCGCAGCTCGAGACGGCCGAGGCGACGCCGAGCGCGGCGACCCTCGAGCGGCTCGCCGCCTACCTCGGGCGCGTCGAGATCTACGCCGCGCTCGCCCCGCTCGAGGCGATGTACGAGAGCGAGTCGGCCGCGGTGCGCGCCGGCGTGCTGCGCGCGGTGCGCCAGCTCTTCTTCAAGCGCTCCTTCGGGCTCGTGATCCGCGGGCTCGCCGATCCGGACGCCACCGTGCGTCGCGAGGCGCTCGCGGCCGTCGCCGCGCTGCACTTCGGCCACGCGTTCGACCCGCTCAGCCGGATCTTCCGCGAGGCGAGCGACCCGGAGGTCCGCAAGACCGCGCTCGGCTCGATCGGCAAGATCGCGAGCGTGCAGGCGGCCGAGCTGCTCATCGACGTGCTCCGCCACGGGGACCGCGCGGAGCGCGACCTCGCGCGCGACCTGCTCGTGCGCGCCGACCACGCCGAGGTCACGCCGCTGCTCCAGCGCGCCGCCGCCGCGGAGTCCGGCGCCACACGCACCGAGCTCGACAAGGTCCTGCGCATGCGCGGCGCCACCTGAACCGCCATCGAGCGGGTGGTATCGTCGCGCGGTGCACCAGGCCGCAGACCTCGAAGCGCACCGCGGCGTCCTCACGGCGCACTGCTACCGCATGCTCGGATCGGTCGTCGACGCGGACGACGCGGTGCAGGAGACCATGGTCCGCGCCTGGCGCGCGCTCGAGCGCTTCGACGGCCGCTCGTCGCTGCGCACCTGGCTCACGCGCATCGCCACGAACGTGTGCCTCGACCAGCTCGCGGCCGGGCGGCGTCGCGCCCGCCCGATCGAGGACGGCCCCGCCGGCACGAGCGAGGATCCGCTGGTCGCGCGCGAGCGCTCGCACTGGATCGAGCCCATCGCCGACGCCGTGATCGTCTGCCACGAGGCCGACCCGGCGCGGCGCGCGGTGCTGCGCCAGAGCGTGCGGCTCGCCTTCGTGGCCGCGCTGCAGCAGCTGCCGCCGAAGCAACGAGCCGCGCTGCTGCTCGCCGACGTGCTGGAGTGGTCGGCCGTCGAGGTGGCGGCGACGCTGGAGCTCTCGGTCGCCTCGGTGAACAGCGCGCTGCAGCGCGCGCGCGCCACGCTCGCGACGCGCGGGGTCGGCGCGGACGACGTCCCTTCCGCCCTCCCGGAGCACGAGGCCGACCTCGTCCACCGCTTCGTCGACGCGTTCGAGCGCTACGACGTCGACGCGCTGGCCGCCCTCTGCCGCGAGGACGTCGCCTTCTCCATGCCGCCGTTCGCCCTCTGGCTGGAGGGCCCCGCGACGGTGCGCGAGTGGCTCAGCGGCCGTGGCGCCGCGTGTCGAGGCTCGCTCGTCGAGCGCCTCGACGTGAACGGCGGGCCTGGGTACGCCCAGTACAAGCGTCGGGAGGACGGGCCCGGCTACACGGCGTGGGGCATCGGCACCCTCGAGCTCGAGGGGCACCGGATCGTTCGCTGGACCACCTTCCTCGACGTCGAGACCCTGTTCCCCCGCTTCGGGCTGCCCCTCGAGCGAGCCGCGTAGGCGCCGCGCGCTTTTCTTCCGAGCGACCGATGATCGCCCGGCGCGCCGGCGGTCCAAGAGGGACGGCGCGCGCTCGCCGCGCCTCCACCCGAAAGGACCCCACCGTGACCTCCAGCACGTCCGTCAAAGGGCTCATCCCCCACCTCCACTTCTCCGGCGAGGCCGCGCAGGCGATCGCCCACTACGAGCGGGCGCTCGGCGCTCACACGGCGGCGCTCATGCGCTGGCGCGACCTCCCGGGCGGCGGCGTCGAGGGCGACGAGGCGGAGCGCGTGATGCATGCGCGGCTGCTCGTCGGCCCGGCGACCCTCCTCGTCGCCGACCGGGTCACGGGCAGCCCATCGGTCCCGAGCAACGGCACGATCCTGTTGGAGCTCGACGACGCGGACGAGATGGCGCGCCGCTTCGAGGCGCTCGCCACCGGCGGCCGCGTGACGATGCCGATCCACGACGCGTTCTGGGGCGCCAAGTTCGGCATCCTCGAGGACCCCTTCGGCGTCACCTGGATGTTCCACCTCGGCTCGATGAACGACTGAAGGACGGCGACATCCCCCACACCGACGAATCGACGCCGCACCGCCGGCTCACCTTCGCCAACGTCCTCGTGCGCGACCTCCCTCGCGCGCGCGCCTTCTACGACCTCGACGGCCACCACTGCGAGCTCTTCCACATGGACCCCGGCGCGGTGCCTCCCGAGGTCGGCTCGTAGTCGCGCCGCGCGCTACTCGCGGCGCTGGGGTTGGAGCGAGTCGAGGTGGCGGCGCACCTCCTCCTCGCTCGTGCGCGCGCCCGCGACGGGAGGCGGCGGCCGCTCGAACACCTCCACGAGCGAGGGGCGCGCGCTCGTCGGCTCGATCGTCACGTCGAGCTTCACGACGCCGCCTCGCACGCCCGTCGGCGCGGCGTCGACGTAGCGCACCCGGTCGCCCTCGTGATCGATCTGAAGCGTGAGCAGGCGCGGGCCGAAGTACTGCACGAGCTTCTGCGGCGGCACGTCCGAGTGGTAGACGTGGCGCCGCCCCTTCGAGAGCAGCCGGTCCGGCTCGAGCCCGCGCGGGAGGCGCAGCCCGGCGACGACCGTGTCCGACTCGCGCAGCCGACCCTCGGCGTCGTAGAGCGTCTCGCGCTCGCGCTCCGGCGGAGGCGGCTCCACGACCGGCGCGCCGAGCCCCTCCGTGCTCGGGATCACGTCCTCGCCGCACGCGACGCCGACGAGCGCGGCGAGGAACGACCCGAGGGCGAGCGTGGCGGCCCGGCGCATCGCCGAAACGTACCATCGCGCCGGGGCCGCGCGAACGCGAGAGCGGCCCGGCTCGCGCTTCCTCGCCACTCAGGTCAGAGTGTCGCCTCATGCGCTACATGCTCCCCCTGTGTCTCGCCGCGCTCGCCGCGTGCGATCCGAGCCCGGCACCCGGCGACGCGGACGCGCTCGACGCCGCGACCGCGGGCGACGCGAGCGAGACGACGGCGGACGGCGGCCACGACGCCGCGCTCGCCGCGCCGTGCGGCGAGGTGCCGGGCGCGCCGGCGTGGGTCGAGCGCGCCGGGCATCGCCTGCTCGCGCGCGCGAGCTCGCGCCGCGTCGAGGTCACCGCGCTCGCCGGCGGCGTCACGCGGCTGCGCTACCTCCCGCTCGACGCGGACGTGCCGGATCGATCGTTCGCACTCGTGACGCCGGCGAGCGAGCTCGCGCCGGCGGCGCGCGTCGAGGTCGGCGCGGACGACGGCGGCGAGACGCTCGTCGTGTGCACCGACCGCGCGACGGCGCGCGTCGCGCGCGAGGGCGGCCGCGTGGTGCTCGCCGACGCCGAGGGGCGCGTGCTGATCGAGGACGTCCTCGACCCCGACGCGCGCGCCGACGCGGTGCGCCGCGCGACGCCCGCGGGCGAGCCGTTCTACGGCCTGGGCGAGAAGACCGGCGGCCTCGACCGGCGCGGCCGCCGCTGGGTGTTCTGGAACACCGACGCGTACGACCCGGCGCTCGGCGGCTACCGGCCGGACCAGGATCCGCTCTACGCCTCGATCCCCTTCTTCGTCGCGCTGCGCGAGGGGATCGCGTACGGCGTCTTCACCGACGTCGCGTATCGCCTCGCGATCGATCTCGCGGCCGCGCGCCCGGACGAGTACCGCGTCGCCTCGGACGGACCGATCGTCGACCAGTACGTCTTCGCCGGCCCGCGCATGCAGGACGTCTTGCGAGAGTACACCGCGCTCACCGGCCGCGCGCCGATCCCTCCGCGCTGGGCGCTCGGCTTCCACCAATGCCGCTGGGGCTACTCGCCCGCCGCGCGCCTCGAGGAGGTCGGCGCGGAGCTGCGCCGCCGCGACATCCCCGCCGACGTGCTCTGGCTCGACATCCAGCACATGGACGGCTTCCGCAGCTTCACCTTCGACCCGGTCGCGTTCCCGGACCCCGAGCGCCTCGCGGCGGGCCTCGCCGGCGACGGCTTCCGGCTCGTGGTGATCGAGGATCCGGGCCTGAAGGTCGAGCCGGGCTGGGGCGTCTACGACCGCGCGCGCGCGGGCGGTCACCTCCTCGCCGACGCGGCCGGCCGGCCGTTCGAGGGCGTCGCGTGGCCGGGCGTGAGCAGCTTCCCCGACTTCACCGCGCCGGGCGCGCGCGCGTTCTGGGCCGACGAGATCGCGGCGCTCGGCCGCCGCGGCGTCGACGGCGTCTGGCTCGACGTCAACGAGCCGACCGTGTTCCCCGAGAGCGGCGGCGAGGCGGAGATCCCGTCGGAGCTGCCGGTCGCGGGCGACGGCGTGCCGACGACGATGGCCGAGGCGCGCAACGTCTACGCCCTGCATCAGGCGCGCGCGACCTTCGACGGCCTGCGCGCCGCGCACCCGGGGCGCCGCCCCTTCGTGCTCACGCGCGCCGGTTACGCAGGGATCCAGCGCTACGCGGCGATGTGGACGGGCGACGCGCCGAGCACGTGGGACAGCCTGCGGCAGGTGCCCGCGATGCTGATGGGGCTCGGGATCTCCGGGATGCCGTTCGTGGGCAGCGACATCGGCGGCTACTCGGGCCACGCGAGCGCGGAGCTCTTCGCGCGCTGGATGGCGGTCGGCGCGCTCTCGCCGTTCGCGCGCGCGCACGTCACGAACGGCGTTCCCGGCCAGGAGCCGTGGGCGTTCGGGCAGGAGGTCGAGGACATCAGCCGCCACCGCCTGCGCGAGCGCTACCGCATGCTGCCGTACCTCTACGCGCTCTTCGCCGAGGCGAACGCGACCGGCGCGCCGGTCCTGCGCCCGCTCGTGTGGGAGCACCCGGACGAGCAGGCCCTGTGGCGCGTCGACGACCAGGTGATGCTCGGCCCGTTCCTGATGGCGGCGCCGATCCTCGAGCCGGGCGCGACCTCGCGCTCGGTGCGCCTGCCCGCCGGGCGGTGGTACGAGCTCGACTCGGGCGCGATCGTCGAGGGCCCCGCGACGATCACCGTCGGCGCGACCCTCGCCGCGGTCCCGCTGTTCGCGCGCGAAGGCGCGATCCTCCCGCGCGGGGGCTACGCCGCGCACACGGGCGCGATCGATCCGAGCGAGCTGCGGCTCGACGTCTACCCCGGCCCGCGCCCGACCGCGCTCACCCTCTACGAGGACGCGGGCGAGGGCGACGGACCGTCGGCGCGCACGCCGATCACGCTCGAGCGCACCGCGTCGGGCGCGCGGCTCGCGCTCGGCGCGCGCGAGGGCGCCTACGCGCCGCCCGCCCGCACGCTCGACGTCTGGGTGCACCGCGTCGACGGCGAGGTGTCGGCCGTGCGCGTGAACGGCGTCGCGCTCGCGGCGCGGAGCGACGCGGCGGCGCTCGCGCGCGACGGAGGGTACTTCCGCGATCCGGCGGCGCGCGCGCTCCGCGTGCGCATCCCCGACGCCGCCCCGCTCGTGATCGAGCTCGACTACGACGCCGCGATCACCGAGCTCACGCCGCCCGTCGAGGTCACCTTCACCGTCCTGGCCCCGCCGGGCACGCCGACGGACCGCGCCCTCGCGATCGTCACGAGCGCCGACGGCTGGACGGTGCACCACCCGCTCGCGTGGGTCGCCGAGGGCCGCGCGCAGGGCACCGTCGCGCTCCCGCGCGGCGAGTGGTTCGAGTACAAGATCACGCGCGGCGACTGGCTCACCGTCGAGAAGTGGGCGGACTGCGCCGAGGCAGAGAACCGCTACGGCTTCGCCGCCGCGCACCCCGCCCGCCTCGACACCGTCGCCGCCTGGCGCGACCGATGCGAGTGAGCACGTGAGCGCGCCGAGCCCCCCACGCGCTCGAGCGCGCCAGGTTCGAGCGGCGGTCGTCTTCGACTCCCGCTCGGGACTCGTTCGAGGTAGAAGGTCCGCATGCAGAGCCCGCCCACGGCAGGACCTATCGCGACGCGCCTCGTTCGCGCGATCCAGCGAACCAAGAGCGCGCCCGTGGTCGACCTACGTGCCTTCCGCGAGGGAATGGCGCGAGCTGCCGACATGCAGAAGACGGTCGCGACACGGGACGCCCTCGCCGACCTCCATCCCGCGCATGCGTGTACGTCTCCGTCCTGAACCAGGTCTCGGTGCTGGCCGAGCAGCTGACGGCACTACGAGAGACCGCAAAGCTGGCCGACTGCATCGAGGCGGCGCAGGACGAGTACATGCCCAGCGGGCCGCCGATGAGCCCTCTGACGATGTCGTACTTCACGTGCTGGGCGTTCTTCGACGCCGCCGTCGGGCCGCGCCGTGAAACGCTGGGCACCTGCATCGTGGCCCTTGGCGAGTCGCTCGGTATGAGTCCCAGCTTCCTCGCGCTCGTGCAGGTCATGCAAGACTCCTGCATGAGCGTGTACGTGCACGAGGGCTCCCGTGGCGATGGCACGATCTCGTTGCGCGACCTCGTGAGCGGTGCGTGCGTGCCATGCATCGTCCCGAGTGGCTGGCGAGGCGCTCGAGGCGAGCTCTGGCTCGCCACGCATGCTGCCGCCTCCGCTCGGCGCCGCGGAGGTGTCGGTGGTCTTCACGACACCCTACGTACTCCGGGGAGCGAGCGAACGGGACTGGGTCGCCTACCTCGATCGCGCGCTCGGTGCCGCGAAGGGGGACGCCGACGAGACCGTCGCCGTCCTGAAGTACGGCATCGACTGGAGCGAGTACATCTTCGCTGGCTATGCGGGACACGTCACGGAGGCGATATCTCTCGAGGGGCTGCCCGACGTGCCGGCGTCGCTGCCTCACTACAGCCCGAGGACGCGGTAGTCGTGGGCTGGCGCGACCGCGGCTGGGCGCCTTACCAGCCACGCCCGAAGGTGGCGAAGCTCTCTGCCGAGCAGCGCGAGCAGCTGCGGGACACTGCGGTACGTTTCGTCGAGCGCTCGAAGGTGTTGGCCTCGCTCGTGGAGCGCGTGCAGCTGGCGCGCGGTCGCTTGTACGTCTGGCGCGACGAGACCGACCTGATGGCGCGCATCACCCCGCTCTCGTCGGCGACGTTCCTCCTCGAGGCCCAGCGCCGAGGCGGGTGGTCCGAGCACGCTCGTGGCACCCTTCGCGTCGTCCTCAATGCGCTGGAGCGCGACGAGTTCGGCCGCTTTCACGGCCTCGGTACGCTCGCGAAGAAGCAGGGAGGGGGCAAGGCGAGCGTGCCCGCGACCCTGCACGGCACGTTCGGAATCCCGCTCGCTGTGGTCGCCGAGCCGCGAGAGTGGTATGCGCTCCGGCGGCAACCAGAGATCGCCGAGCGCGACGCCACGCGGGGGCGCGTGCTCGTCCGCTTCTGCGCCATCGGTCCGTTCGGCGGGTTCGGCGGAACGTGCCTCTATGCGCTTCGCGACAGTGAATGGGGTTGTTACGTCATCAAGCCGAGCGCGGCGGGCTCTCTCGCGTCGGCAGAGGCCTGGCTCGACAAGCGATCGTGGCAGGGGTGGTGAAGGACGGCGACCTCAATAGTCCACGGCGCCGGCGAAGGACTGCAGCGTCGTGAACGACTGCGGCATCGGCAGGGTCTCCTCCACCGTGCGGATCGCGCCGGTGGTGAGCGGATCGGCGACGCCGCCGCTGAGCTGCGCGGTCAAGACGAATTGACCCGTCGTGACCTCGCCCACGCGGTAGCGCGCCCCGATGTACGGGTCCATCTCCTCGGCGCCGCTCAAGCACGTCGGGCGCTGGGTGATCCCCACGCCGAGCGCGAGCTCGTTCACGAGCGGGCCGCGGAAGTGCTGGTCGAAGACCCCCGAACCGGCGATGCGCTCGAAGCGGCCCTCCGGGAACCGACCGCCCGCCACGTCGACGTAGCCCGACGGCGGGCCCGCGCCTGCGTCGAGGTAGTCCACCGCCCAGATGCGGCTCACGCCGAGCTCGCACGCGTTGCTCGTGTCCGCGTTCGACTCGAAGCTCGCGAAGTACACGTTGCTCTCGAACAGCTCGAGCGCGCCCGTGACCTGCTCGCCCGCCCGCAGCCGGATCTCCCAGTTGAGGGAGGTCGTGTACGTGGCGCGGCCCGCCGCGTTGTACGTGGCCTGCTCCGTCAGCGACACCACACGGTTGGCCTCGCGCGCGTCGAGCCGGTCGATGTCGCCGGTGGCCTGCACCACCACGAACTGCCCCTCGGAGTCGCTCGTGATGACCGGCGGGTTGTACGCCGGCTGGCCGACCGTCGCGGCCGAGTCCCAGAAGATGTCGTGGAAGGGGCGCACGGCCCAGTCGGTCGTCCGTCGCGCGCTGAAGTCCGCCGCCCACATCACGCCGTCGGCGTCGGTGAAGAACGCGCGCTCCGCGACCTGGCCGACGTCGCCCGGCGCGAGCGCGACGCCACCGGTGAGGGGCGCGTTGAACGTGCGCGAGTCGAACGTCTGGATCACCTCGCCGGTCACGATGTCGATCCACGAGAGCGCGCGACCGACCGTCGACCAGCACCGTTGCCGCGAGCGCGCGTTGGTCGTGCCGCTCGTCACCGGCGGCTGGCCGATGCCCCGGGCAGGGCAGCCGATCGGGCCCGTCGTGCGGCGGCTGTCCTCGTCGATCTCGCCCGAGCCGCCGGGGAGCAGCGCGATCGCGCGCTCCTGCAGCGTGCCGCGGATGTCGACGAGGACCTGCCCGAGCGCGGGGGCGCCGTACGCGTAACCGAAGGGCGTCCCGGAGCCGGAGCGCCCCCGCGGCGCCTCCCCCACGTACTGCCAGAGGAACACCGGGTTCACTGGATCGGTGACGTCGAGCGCGAAGTAGCCGGGCGCGCCGGCGCGGAAGCCCATCAGGAGCACGGTGTGGTAGATGGTGCCGTCCGGCGTGTCACCGGGCAGGCGCCGATAGAACACGTCGCGGATGACCGGCGTGCCGTCGAGCATGATCTGGTGCGAGGTGGTCGCGGCCTCGAGCTTCTGGACGAGGATCGGCGGGATGAAGCCCCAGAGCTCCTCGCCGGCGCGGAAGGTCTGGCCGGTGATCGGGTTGGTGAAGTCCTCGACGACGAAGGCGTGCAGGATGCCGTCGTTGGTGCCGACGTAGACCACGGTCGGCCGGTTCGCGACCTGCGGGAGCTGGCGGAAGAGGTTGTACGACTCGTCGGCGATGTCGATGCGGGGCGGGCCCACCGCCTGCGGCGAGGAGTGGTAGATGTCGCCCAGCCGCGCGTCGCGCCGGTCCGGCGTGTTGCCGTTCACCCACTCGACCACGTGGTTGCGCCGGGCGAGCCGATCGGAGGACGAGCCCGACGCGATCCCGAAGTAGCTCGGGTCGATCGAGGCGTCGAAGTTGCGGATCGACTGGTTCGAGACCGCGCCGCTCGGCGAGGACGCGCCGAGCGGGACCGCGGCGGCCTGGGTGCCGACGATGTTCCCGTCCATGTCGGCGGCGCGCGGGGTGACCACCGTGAGGAGCCGCCGCGGCGCGCTGCGCCGGTTGAGCTCCTCGTGGAACTGGATGCGCGAGGAGATGGGCTCGGCCGTGGGCGTGAGGTCGGTGCAGAGATAGCGCGCGCGCTCGAGCACGCCGGACCACGGCGTCGCCGAGTCGCCGACGCGGAAGCCGGCGTGGAACTCGAACTGCTGCGGCACGCCCGCGCTCTGGAAGGTGCTGCCGCCCGAGACGAACGCGGGCCGGCTGCGCGTGGTGTTGCCCGGCGCGGCGCGGTCGAGCACGTCCGCGATGCGGCGCGTGAGCTCGGCGCGGTCGCTCGCGCGCAGCGCGGCGCCGGTGCCGCCGAGCGCGGCGATCCGGTCGAGCTCGGCGAGCGCGGCCGCGTCCGACACGTCGAACGCGACGACGAAGACGCCGTCGACGTCGCCGGTGCACTCGCCCGAGCCGCTCGAGTAGCGGCAGAGCGACTGCGAGTAATCGCTCGCGCGCTGGTAGGGGCAGCGGCCGCCCGCCTCGCAGTTGAAGCGCGCGTCGCGGAAGTCCTCGTCGGGCTGGCCGTCCGTCAGGAGCAGCGCGTAGCGCGGCCGGCACGCCGAGAACGGGTCGTCGCTCGTCACCGACGGATGCCGGTCGACGTAGTACTGGAAGTCCGCGAGCATCGCGGCGATCGGCGTGCCGCCGAAGGGCCGCACGTTCATGAGCTGCGTCTGGATCGACTGGTTGGTCGCCGTCACGTCGGCCTCGGTCGTCGCGACCGGCACGAGCGCGCCGCCGGGCGCGCTCTCGTTGCGCGCGCCGCTGTCGACCATGAACGTCGTCGGGCAGTCGATGTAGCGCAGCGGCTGCGGCTCGCCGTACGAGAACCCGCCGCGCAGCGAGACGTTGTCCGCGAGCCGCGCCATGAAGTCGGTCTGCGAGACGAGGAGCGGGTGCGCGTCGGAGAAGGTGTAGGTCGCGTCGAACGTCATCAGGCCGAACTTGATGCGGTCGAGGTACACGTCGAGGATGCCGTCGTTGTTCTGCGTGCTCACCGGCGGCAGCCCGTGGTACGGCAGGTAATAGTTGTAGTCGGGCGACGCGGTCGGCAGCGTCGAGCGCGACACCGTGCGGCAGTAGTAGTTGGAGTCGCTCCACGTCCCCGTGAGCGACTCGACCATCATGTGCCAGCGGTTGCGCTGGTTGACGCCGGCGGTCGAGCCCGAGCACGACGGCAACGCCGCGTCCGCGCCGCCGTTCATGCGCTCCATCGACCCCGAGGTGTCGACGAGCAGCATCACGACGGGGCGAATGTTGCGGATGTCCGGGTCCGTGACCTGCGCCGCCGCCGGGCCTGCGCCCAGGCCGAGCAGCAGCGTCGCGATCGAGAAGTACAGCGCCCTGTTCATGGTGTCTCCCATCGCCGCCTCACTCCGGGAACGGTCCCATCTCCGCCATCGCTCGCGCGTTGGCCGAGGACTCGTGGTAGCTGCGCACGTCGCCCGCCGAGGTGAAGTCGCTCGGCGGCGCCGCGCGCCCGCGCGAGGTGAAGTTGATCCGCGCGTACATCATCGGGTTGCGCCCCGATTGATCGCGCCCGGCCTGCAGCCGCTGCGTCCGGTAGACGTCGGTGCCGTCCACCGTGAAGCTCGGCACGAGGTTGTTGCGCGGCCCGAGCGAGGGCGTGCGCGCGAGGTTGCGCTCGAGCGGCGGGCCGACCACGTCGAAGCCGCCGTCGAAGTCCGTCATCTGGATGCGCAGCACGTTCGTCTCGCGGTTGAGCGTCGCGTGCGCGGGGGCGAGCGACGTGTTCGCGCGCACGCGCGTCCGCGAGTACTGCGTGAACGCGGCGCGCGCGCCGATCGCGTCGACGTACCCGAGCGCCGCGTAGGCGCCGCCCTCCGCGACGTAGTTCGTCTGCATCGCGACGCGCGCGTAGCCCGCCGAGCGCATCTCCACCGTCGTCGCGTGCACGGCGAACGTCGCGGTCGCGGTGGTCATGATGAGGACCATCAGCACCACGAGCATCGCGGCGCCTTCGCGCGAGGGCCTCGGGAGGGTTCGTCGCTTCGCCATCGCCATCACGTCCCCGGCAAGAGGTTGGGGGTCTGGACCTCGGTCACGAGCTGGCGCACGCGCGCCGCGCCGTCGCGATCCGGGAACACCTGGAAACGGTTGAGCGGCATCGTCGCGGGGCGACCGCCGCCGTACGTCCACGGGAAGCGCGGGTCCTGCTCCGGCGTGCGCGCCGCGAGCGAGACCAGCAGGCTGCGCACCTGCCACGGCGTCGCCTGGATCGCGTTCTGCGTCGCCGGCCCCTGGACCGGGACGATGTTGGGCGGCAGACCGAGCGCGACCGTCGTGTTGACGTAAGCGTCGACGTTGAAGTCGACCGCGTACTCCAGCACCACGCGGCGCGAGAGCACCGCGCCGTTGCTCATGTCGAGCTCCTCTCGCACGAGCTGCGTGTTCGGCCCGACCACCTCGTTGGAGCGCGCCGCGAGGTTCGAGTCCGCCGGCGCGAGCTGGATCGAGTACTGCACCTCGCTGAGCGGCGTGACGAGCGTCCCGCGGCCGAGCCCCGACAGGCACGGGTTGTCCGCGCCGAGCCCGGGCGAGATCGTCACCGTCGCCGTGTTGCCCGTCGAGTCGATCGTCGCGTTGACGACGCGCGCGAAGATGTGCCAGCCGAACGCGGTCTCGAGGTGCAGCATGCGGCCGGCGCGGAACGTGTCGTCGAAGCGCTGCGTGTCGGCGACGGCGGCGCCGCCGCGCGTCGTGGTGAAGCTGCGGCGGAAGCCGAGCCAGTCCTCTTGCAGGTGCAGCACGTTGCCGGCCGCGCTCACCGAGTCGATCAGGTACTGATCACTGGTCGCGTAGTTGCCGATGAGCCGCAGCCGGTCCGCGCTGACGCCGTTGCGCCCGCGCTGCACCGCGTTGAGCGCCGCGTTGCCGTCCGAGTCGTCGTTGGCCAGCCACACCGCGGGCACCTCGCGAGGCAGCGCCGGCGTCGGGCACACCCGCACGAACGGCGAGCGGTTGCTCGGCACGTGCATGTAGCCCGCGCGCTGGATGTCGCGCGTGAGCCTCGACATCGCCATGCGCACCGCGCGCTGCGTCACGCCGATGCGCTGCTGCTCCTGGAAGTGGCGCGAGCTCGCGCCGCCGATGCTGAAGACGGCGGCGACGACCAGCGCGCCGATCACCAGCGCGACCATCATCTCGACGAGCGTGAAGCCCGCCGCGCGGCCGAGCCGCCTCGAGCGTCGCGCGCGCGTCACGGCGTCGGAGTCCATCGAATCACCGTCGACGCGTACGCCATGCGCACGCGCCAGTCGTTCGTCAGCGTCTCGGGGTCGAGGCCGGGCGCGCACTGCCCGAGCGCGGCGCGGCTGAGGTCGGTGCCGATCCCGCCCTCGCGGCGCAGCCACCACACGCGCACGTCCGCGCGCATCGAGCGGCCGACGTAGAGCCACGTGAGCCGCGTGTTCGTGCAGAAGTGCATCTCGGTCGTGATCGCCGTGTCGCGGCCGTAGTAGTCGAAGTTCGCGCGGTCGGGCCCGACCGCCGGCGGCACCGGCACCACCCACGCCGCCGGCGTGCCCGGGTTGGGCACCGTCTGCAGGTACGTCGTGCGCGAGAGGATCACCGGGTTGAGCGAGCGCGAGCTCGCGGTCCAGTTGGTCGCGTCGCGGCGGAGCCGCTCGAGCCAGCGCTGCGCGAGCTGCGTGCCCGTCGCCATCTCGCGCGCCTCCATGTTGCCGCGCGTCGAGGCCTGCACCATCGCCATGATCCCGACGGCGCCGGCGGTCAGCACGCCGAGCGCCATCATCACCTCGATGAGCGTGTAGCCCGCGTTGCGGCGGGACCGCCTGCGGCGCGCGCTCATCGCCGGATCCTCGGGCCCGCGCCGAACGGGAAGACCACGAAGCGGTCCACGCCCTCCGGCGTGTTCTCCAGGAGCCGCTGCACGCGGAACTGCACCGCGTCGATCCCCGCGGGCGGGTTGGTGCCCCACAGCCCGCCGGCGCCCGCGTAGAAGTTGTCGCCGTTCGGCTGGAAGCAGATCGCCCCCGCGTTCGCGCCCTCGAGCCGCAGCCGCACCCGATGCGTCGGGTACGCGTACGCGCCCATGTCGAGCGACTCGATGCAGCTCGGGTTCCCCGCGCACGTCCCGGTGATGATCGTCGCCCAGTCGTTGGCGCTGCACCGATCGGCGCGCCCGCGCCACAGCTCCAGCCGCCCGTGGTTGCCGCCGGGCCCGCTCGAGTCCTCCGTGAACGTCATCACGTGCGCCCGCCCGTAGCCGATCGCCTCCGAGCGCCCCCGCGCCCCGATCCGCACCACCGCGTGCGCCGCCTCCGTCGCGCGTCGGTTCGCCATCGCGCTCATCGCCGCCGGCGCCGCGAGCGCCGTCCCGATGGCGATCACCGCCACCACCGCCAGCGCCTCCACGAGCGTGAACCCGGCCTCTCCTCGACGTGTCTGTGAACGACGCATGGGACCGGCACCTTTGTCTGCAAGCGCCAGGCCGCCGGATCGCGATCCGATATACATAGTCATTTCCAGTAGTTGACGATGCCGGTGAGCCCGCAGCACCGCATCTCGTGCGTGGAGTATGAAATGTTTTCCGGGTCTTCCCCCAGTCCTTGACAGCCGGACTCGCGCACCGTATCCCACCCTGCCGCGCGGAAGTGGCGGAACTGGCAGACGCGCTGGATTCAGGTTCCAGTGGCCGAAAGGTCGTGGAGGTTCGAGTCCTCTCTTCCGCAAAAACGAAGGATCCCGGGTAGTTGCGAGAAATCGCAGCCACCCGGGATTCGGCGTTTGGGGCCTCGGAGCGATGGCGTGTAGCCGGTATGCATCCGTTGTTCGGTCGAGGCGGCGGTGCGTCTCTGATCTAAGGGCGCACGTGACACGCCGGTGCCAGGTGATCGCGTCCTCCCGATCGGTCAGGCGAAACCCGCGACGAAGCGCCGGGGCAGCCGGAGCCGGTCTTGGCCGCCCGAGACGGTTCCGACCTCGCAGGTGACGGCCGAGATCGCGTGCGCTGCGACCTTCGCGGCAACGCGGTCGTCGAAGGCGCCGTCCGGATAGGCGAACGTCGCGGGTTGCCCCAGCGGCGAGAGGACGGCGATGGACTCGCTCACCTCACGGTGCAGCGCATCATCGGGCAACAGCGTGAGGCGGGGATGCGTGAGCGAATGCGCGCCGACCCGCATGCCGCTATCGGCGAGCCGCTGCCAGTCGCCGGGCGCGAGGTAGAGCTGAGCGGCGAGGTCCGCGGGGAGTTCACACTCTGCCGAGGCCGCGAGCTCGCGCAGCATCGCGGCCTGATCTGCGGCGCTCGCGCCCAGGAGCGCACGCTTCGCGCTGCCGACCACCCACGCGAGCTTGGCCTCGCGCGTATCGCAGCGGGCCACGAAGGCGTTGCCGCCAGGGAGCCGCACGCGAAGCTCGGGCCGCTGCGCGTGATCGAGGGTCCAGTACCAGGCATCGACGACGGCGACCTGCCGGCCCCCGCCGTGGATGTCGGTCATCAAATAGAACGTCGCGCTCATCCCGCGCGCTCGCAGCAGCGGCACCACGACGTCGAGGTGCTCGCGGTAGCCATCGTCAAACGTCAGCACGACGCCGGGTGGCGGCGCGACACCGGCAAGCAGTGCGTTCTCGACCGCGCCGAGCGGGACGACGGCGGGAGCGGCGTCGAGTTCGTGCTCGAGTTCCGCAGGCGTGAGCGCGGTCCCGCGAAGCCGGTAGCTGCTCGGCAGGCCGAACGCAGTGGGCTCATCCGGCACGACGCGGTGGAACATCAGGATGGTCGTCGAGTCAGAACCCACGGCTCGCCTCGCGACTCCCGGCCAGCGAGACAGCCAGCGCGACCGCGGCCTCCGCCGACTCGGCGCGGTGGAGCAGGTCTTCGCGCCGGTGGTCGAGCCTCTCCCCTGCGAGTCGAGCGCTCCACCCCTCGCCGAGATCGACGGCGACGATGGGCCTGCCGTGGTGCCACGCATGGGCGATCTCGCTGAGCGTGCCCGAGCCGCCGCCCACCGCGATCACCACGTCGGACATCGCGACGACGATGATGTTGCGGGCATGGTTCATCCCCGTCGGTACGACCACGTCGACGAACGGGTTTGCGTCCGCGGCCACGAGCCCAGGCAGCACCCCGATCACACATCCGTCCGTCCAGGCTCGAGATGATCGCGCACCTCGTGAGGCCGCGGTCATCACACCTCCGAGGCCGCCCGTGACCACGCGGAAGCCGGCATCCACGAGCCCCCGGCCAACGTCTTCGGCGGCAGCGAGCACCGCGGCGGACGCGCTGTTCGCACCGACGACGGCCGCAACGCGACGGCGGGGCTGGTGGCTCGTGCTCATGCCGAGTCCTCGAGCGGGATGATGCTGTACAGCTTGCTGTGGCGCTCTCGGTCGGTGAGCTCGACGCGCGCAAGGAGCCGACCATCGTGCCGATCGAGAAGGAGCACGCTCGTCTCGCTTCCGTCCGGATCGTGATCAGCCCATCGATGGCGAGGTAGCCGCTCGCGACGCACCTCGGTCAGACCGACGAGCAGGTGGTCACCGCGAACGGCGAGCCCGCGACACCAGCCACGGCGTCCGGTGTCGAACACCTGGAGCTGACTCCGAACGGAGAACGTCGTCGCGTCCAGCTCGATCACCGCCCCGTCGATCGCGGTGAGCCAGAACGAGGCGCCGTCGACCACACCGTCGTGGACGAACGCGCCCGGACGCCGCCAGAGGAGCTCGAACTTGCCGATCTCGCGCAGCGAGCCGTCGGCAAAGCAGGTCGCGATCATGCGGTCGCCATCGCTCGTGACGTGGTTCACGTGCAGATGATCGCGGACCTTGCGCTGGTGGAAAGGCGCCGCGAGGTCGCAGGAGTAGTAGGCGTCGCCGGCTGCCGCAGGCCACGCAGTCGGTGCCGACCCGGTCCAGCCCGCGTCGAGCACGCCGGCCCAACGGTCAGGCGGTTCGCTCCCACTCATGCGCCACGCAGTGGTCCATCCGGGGATCAGCGCGTGACTGCCGACGAACACGCCATCGAGACCGAACACGTCGACCGAGCCGAGCCCGGTGTTCGAGACGACCAGCCGCTCGCCGAGGACGGAGACATGGTGCAGGTCGTTCATGCAGGGCTGGTGCAGGACCCCAGTCACGTTCGCACGAGCGAGGTCGATGCGCACGATCGCCGCGTGCGCGGCGGCGTACAACGTATCGTCGTGAAGGCTCGCCCCTGCTAGCCCTTTCGCCGGAAGGCGCAGATGAGCGGGGGGCTGCCAGCGGAGGAGCACGTCCGAGCGACCAGACGCGAGGTCGACCAGCCAGACGATTCCATCGCCGCAGTCGTCGAAGTAGCCGCCGGTCACGAGCGCCTTCACCAGCTCGCCCTCCAGTGCGCGACCGCTGCGGGCAGCAACTCGAGGAATCGCTGGAGCTCGGCCGCATCCGTTGGCACCGGCGTCGAGAGCTCGAGGATTTCGTCGAGAGCCGCGAGCGCGGCGAGCGCCTCCGACGCGACCTCCGCAACGTCGAAGTCCGGCGCCTTCGAAAGACGCTCGATCGACTCGGCGAGGCGAGCAACATCGTGGCGCGCTTCGACGCGATGCTCGCGGACGCGCGCCTCGCGCTCGCGGAGCCGAGTCCCAACTGGCTCGGCACCGGAGAGCGCGCGAGCCATCGCGACGCCCCGAACCTGTGCGGCGGTCTCGGCCCGAGCGTCGGCGACCGACAGGCGCTGGCCCGTCCGGTCGTGGTGGAGCGGCAACGTGACCTCGGCGATCGCTCGCGGATCTTCGCGTTGCGCGAGAGCGGCCCAGAGCGTGTCTGCTCGACGTGTCACGACCCCGTCACTGCAGGCAACGACGGGGGTCGGCCACCGGAACAGCGCATCGAGATCGAGGAACACGGTATTGCCTCCGCGGCGCAGCGAAGCGTGCGGTTCTCGATCCGTTCCGTCCCAGCCCAGTGGCCGCGTAATCTCCTTGCCCTCGAGCAGTCGGGGGACGTCGCGGAGCAAGCGCTCCGCCGTGTCGTGAACTGATGCACCGGCGGGTGAGGGGTAGAGGCGAGGCGCAGCTCGGCTCGGGCTCGGCGTCTCGGAGAGATCGTAGTACGCGTCCCACGACTCGGGCGCGGACCGATCGGGGCTCCAGACCGCCGCGGGCCCGAGCGCGAGCATCCGCTCGACGCTGGCCGTGAGGTCGCGGAGCTGGCCCCTCAAGCAGTCGAGCGCGGGCACTGGTGGGTCGCCGGTGAAACCGCCGAGCACGACGGAGCACCGGGGAAGGGACGACCACAGATGCGCGACGCGGAAGAAGAGATCGGTCCTGTTTCGCACTTCGCCCGCGTCATCGAGCTGGGCGAAGCGAACGTCGTCGTCGACCATCCAGAACACGGTCGGGTGTTGGGCAGGATGGGGAAGTCCGCCCACGGGGGCTACGAGGTGTCCATGGATCGCGGCGAGCTGCGCCTCGCGCGCGACGCCGATGGGCACGGAGCGCAGCCGGTCGAGCTGTGGGACGACTCCGGTCGCGGCGGACGTGCGGAGCCGCGATGCGACCTCGGCGATCGCAACTCGATGCACGGGGATCGACGGGGCAGGAAGCGGGACCGGCTCGGCGGGCGCGTCCAGATCGATCACGAGCAGGCCGACGTGGCCCCGATAGCCCGAGCGGCGCACCTCGGCTTCGAGGCTCTCGACCATGCGGCAGAACGGCTCCGCACGGGCCCGGCGAGTCGCGCAGCTCACGAGGACGTCCGGCACGTCGGCTCGCCCGACCGAAGTCGACGACACGATGCGCGGCGCCGACGAGATCACGGCGGCTGTTCTGCGCGTCGCTACGTCGAGCGCGCGCTCGATGAGCGCGCTCGGCAGTGAGAACCGCTCGACGAGAACGGCGCCCAGCGCATCGCGCCCCGCGACTCGGCGTACCGAGCGGCCGAACCGAGAGTCCCGCGCGTACTCGGCATCGCGCAGCGTGAGCACGACGTCGCCGTCCAGGCGCGCGGCGCGCAGGCCCGTCAGGAAGGGTCCGAAGGCAGGCTGCGTGTAGTGGGCTTCGACGATCCCAGTGAAGTCCTCGTACCGGCGCGGCGTTGGATCGACGACGTAGACCGTCTTCCACCCGGCGTCCCCGCGCCAGCGACTCAAGGTGGGCCCACCGGGAGCGTCCGGATCGAACCGGAATCGCCACCCGTGGTGCTCCTGCTCCTGCGGGGCTCCGCCGAGGCGCCAGGGCCGGAGGTAGGGATGCCCGTTGCCGACGTCGACCACGTGCCGCTCCCCGTTCAGCTCGACCACGCAGACGAAGTGGTCACCAGGCGCGCGCACGCGCGCTGCCGCAAGCGCGGCATCGAAGCCGAGCGCGGAGAGGAGCACGGCGAACGCTGGCGTCGTCCGGTCGCAGTTGCCGCCCAGCCCCTCGATCGCAGCGTCGACGACCTCGAGCAGCGGGGGGAGCGGACGCGACCGACCGTCGTTCGCGAGGAGGATCAGGTTGTGGAACGGCACGGACCGGAGATGCGCGCGCTGGAGCGCCGCGAGCCCATCGAGGTGCGTTTCGACGTCGGTCACGCCGAGACGTGCAAGGTATGCGTCGACGCGGGCCGGCGCGAGCAGGGTCACATCGACTCTCGAGCCACGCGATCGACCCACCGGAAGACGACGTCGAGCTCGGCTCGATGCAGCTCGATCGTCCATGTCGGGATCGACTCGTCGGGGGCATGGATACGCGCTCGTGAGTCGTTCACCCCGAGCGCCACATAGCGAGCGCCGAGCGGTAGGTTCCGGTTGAACGGGCAGCCGCCCTCGACGACGTTCTTGTTGAGGCCGCGTTGCTCGTGCCGCGCGCCCACCCCCCACCGCGAGGCGAGGCCGGCGAGCCCTCGAAGGAGGTCCTCGTACTCGCGACCGACAGGTGCGCTCGTATCGTCTGGACCGATCGTTCGCGCGAGGAGACGCAGCGTACCGTCCTCATGGTCGTGGTAGCCGGTCTCGTCGAGCCAGAGCTCGGCCTGCAGGGAGGCCATCACGTCCGGCAGCACGGCGTGAGCGATCGGCGATCCAGTCTCTTCTTCGCCCTGGATGATCCACGTCAGCGCCGGCGCCGCCGTCAGGTCGTGCAGCGCCGCGATACGAACGGCGAGGGGTCCCTTGTCGTCCGCCACGCCGCGACCGAAGAGCCGGCCTTCGGTCTCGGTGAGCTCTTCCGGCGGATGGGTCCAACGATGCGTCGGCCCGAGCGCGGTCACGTCGTAGTGTCCGTAGAGGACGACGTGGCCCGTCAGCCCGCGTGCAGGCCTTCGAGCGACGAGCACTGGGTGCGCAGTCGAGGCGGCGAGCCGAGCGACGTCGAAACCGAGCGCACGGAGTTGCCGCTCGAGCCATTCGACGCAGCGGGTGTGGCACCCGCCGGCCCGGCTCGTGTTGAACCTCATGAGCTCGCGCAGCCGGTCCACGACGCTCGAGGGCGCGCGGACGTCGCTCCTGGACCTCGGTCCCTCGCCTAGCGAGCGACCATAGCGCTCGATCACGGCTCTCCCGAAATCGGCGCACACCAGGTCCCATAGCCGCTTGTTGCTCGCGCCGTAGACGTCGCGCCCGAGGTGCGTGCGGTGGGCCCGCCCACTGATGATCGCTGCGCGGAAGGCATACTGGATATCGTCGTGGCTCAGCGGCGCGAGCCCCAGGCCCACACGTGCATCATCGAGCATGCCCCTCGCCTCATCGCGCCAGTAGACCTCCGCGAGCGCCTCCAGCCCGAGTCGGTGCTC
Organism: Sandaracinaceae bacterium; assembly: GCA_019637095.1. Classification (GTDB taxonomy): domain Bacteria; phylum Myxococcota_A; class Polyangia; order Polyangiales; family Sandaracinaceae; genus JACKEC01. Next base: position 28,973 of record JAHBWG010000008.1, read on the forward strand.
GCGCGCCAGCTCACGCTCTGCGTCGCCGAGCACCGACCACCATCGCTGCGTCTCGCCCGGTCCCCACAGGTGGGTCAACGCATGCGCGACGGCGAGCGCTCGATGGAGCCCGTGCTTCAGATCGTTCGAGCTCGAGTACATCTCGATCTGGTTCATCGCGGCCGTCGGCCTCCGAGCACCGGGAAGGCGTCCTCGTTGAAGACCGCTCCCGGCGCGACGGTCACCCGACCCGTCATTGGGTGCCAGCGGGCACGCGACGGATCGAACGTGCAGGTCGCGTCCAGGTAGACCGTGATGTACGCGCGACGCCAGCGGCTCGAACGATTGGGCGGGCTGGTGTGCCAGGAGAGGCAGTGGTGGAAGATCGTGCTCCCCGCGCGGACGGGCACGGCGACGGCGTCCGCTTCTCGCGACCCCCAGGCCTTCTGCTCGCTCAGGAAGTCGATCGAGCGCGTGATCGGCTCGGTGTGAGCGCCCGGCATGAACCACAGCGCGCCGGCTTCGATGGGCGCATCATCGAGCGCGAGCCAGCAGGACACAGCGCGAGCTTCAGCCACGGGCCAGTTCGGGAGGTCGCGGTGCCATGGGATCGTCGCGCCCCCGTGCGGGGGCTTGGCAATGAGATGGTCGTGGAACACGCGAACACGGTCGCAGTCGAGGAGTTCCGCCGCGATCGCCGCCGCGCGGGGGTCGCGAAGCTGTTCGGCGAACGCCGTGTTTCGCTCCCACACGTTCATCCATTGCGAGACGATGGACAGGTACTCCTCGACCGTCGTGGCGATCTCGGCGGCCCACTGGGCTGCCTGCGCCTCGAACGCGGCGCGAAGCCGTGTCACCTGCACATCGGAGACGACGTCATCGACGACGAGGTGGCCGTCTCGCCGGAACCGCTCGACTTGCTTGGTGCTGAGCTCAGCCATCCCTGCGCTCCTGGATCTTCGCACCATCGACGGTGCGACGGCACACGGGATGGTTGGGCGCGCGTGCGTGCTGCCACCGAACCGTCGCGGACAGGAACACGCAGGACCACGCGATGCGCTCTCCGTCGCGCAGCCTCGGGGGCGACGAGTGGAACGTAAGCGGCGAGAACGCGACTGCATCGCCGGCTCGGTACGCCGGCGCGAAGATGGGGAACGCTCCCGGGCTGAACCCGAGTTCGGCGTCGGCGCTCTGGGGCTGCCCATCGTGCAGGTCGACGACTGGCCGAGCGCCGAGCCGATGACTGCCGATCGCAAACCGCAGGGCGCCGGACTCCGCGTCGGATTCGTCGAGAGGGATCCAGAGGACGATCCCGTCTGGTCGATCGACGGGCCAGAAGCCGAAATCCTGGTGCCACGGGAACTCCTTATGGCCGCGACGCTTCACCAAGAGCAGGTCCTGGAACAGCACCGGGTCGTCGAGGAGCTGCCTCACGACGGGGCGCATCGCGTCGGCCGCGCCCCCCGTCGAGCACGCGTCACGATGCTGATGCGGGTTCAACCACTGCTCGATGATGGCGGACAGCGGTGGCCGCCCCGGCGGCGGAGCACCGTGCGTATAGAGCACCTGCTTGCTCATCGGTAGCTCGTTCCTCTGGCACGCCTCGGCAGCAGCTCGCAGCCCAGCGAGTGTGGCTCGGCCGACGACATCCTCGAGCAAAGCCACGCCGTCTCTCTCGAGGCCAGTGAGGGCATACGCGACGTCCACGTGATTCCTCGGCGCGATCGAGTGTAGGGCATCCGGCGCACGCCCGTCATCCGCTCCGCGACGAGCGCCCGCTGGCGCAATCCGCGACGCCACCCTGGCGGGGCTGCTCGTCACCGAGACGAAGATACCGCCTACCGTCGGCGACGACGACAAGCATGTGCGGATCGAGGGCCGCTTCGGCCCGGCCGAGGGACGAGGACGAGGAGCAGGGATCCGACGTCACGCACTACGCGTTCGGCGTTTCTGGGGCCTCCGGCGAGATCATCGCACAGGCCGCCGGCGGCGCGCGGGGATGCCGGAGACCTGGGTCGACGGGGCGTTCCCTGGAGTGCACGCTGCCGTCTCGCGTTGCCTCCGAGCGGACGCGGTGTCCGCAGCGCTCGCACTCCAGGTCGGGATCACCGGCTCCGACCATGCACCCACCGAGCACGACCTCACGACGCTGCGCCATGCGCTCGGCCGCGGGCTCGGGCTCGCCCCACACGATCGGCAGCCAGCGCTCCGAGCCGCACGCGGGGCACGGCGGGCGAAGCCGTCTCGCGCAGCACGCACGCGGTGACGCGCTCGAACGCGAGGTAACGATCCACGAGCTCGGCGCACCACCTCGCGCTCCGATCCGCGGCGAAGGGGCGCACGACGTCCTCGAGCGTCCAGGACGCGAAGGTCGAGTCGTTGGTGAGGAGCCGACGGTACCTCTCGACCGCACGTCGGCAGGCGACGTTCGCCTCGGGCGCGAGGAACACGAAGACGCCCTCGTCGTAGCCGACGTCGGCCGCCACGAGCGCGGCGGCGAGCAGGTGATCGCGCCAGATCTGCTGGAGCGGCGGTGACCGAAGGGCAGCGCGCTCCGCGGCGAAGCAGCCCATCGCCTCGGCGAGCTCGTCGTAGCGCGGGCGGTGCTCGGCGGCGGGATCACCGAGCGCCTCGTGGTACTTCACCTCGATCCCGAGGAAGCCGCGCCGCCCGGTCGGCGAGACGTACTCGACGAAGACGTCGAACGCCGAGCGGTCGCCGGTGAAGCGGAGGTCGCCGCGGCCCGGAGAGTGCTCGAAGCGGATCGCCGTCACGCGCCGGACGCGCTCCGGCGCGAGGTGCCGGAACATCGTGGTCGCGAGATCGAGGTCGAGCGCAGCTTCGCCGAAGGCGTTGAAGCACAGCGGCTGGCTCGAGAGCAGGTTCGAGAAGAGCGGTCCTCGTCGATGAGCTGATCCGAGGTTCGTCCGGCGCCGAGCACGGCGTGCCGGACGACGTCGCGGATCCCGTCGGTCAGGAAGTTGGCGAGGGTGTCGCGGGCGAAGCGGGCCTCGATGCGCGAGCCCAGCGGCTTCTCGCGACGGAGCCCGACGGGGTACCCACGCTGTTCGCGCCAGAGCGCCTGGAGGAGCCGCGCCTCGCGCTGGAACGCGTTGTCGGAGCCAACGCGAACGTCGTGTCGCTCGAGGACCTCGTCGGGGATTCGCCGCCTCACGCCGCTGCCAGACCGCCGAGGCTATCGCGAACTGACACCGCACCGGCCGGCGTTCGGCGCCCTTCGGCGCGCGCTCGCGCCGCGCGCCTGCGCGGCCGCACGACGGCGAGCCCCCGCGTTGCTATGGTCAGGGACGGTGTCCGAGCCTCTCGACGATGAAGAGTCGGAGCGCCTCGCGCAGGGCACGGTGCTGGGCGAGCGGTACCGCATCGAGGGCGCGCTCGGGGACGGAGGGATCGGGTGGGTGTACCGCGCCGAGGACCTCGAGCTCGGGCGGATGGTGGCGGTCAAGACGCTCCAGCCGCAGTACGCCGACCACGCGCCGATGCGCTCGCGCTTCGAGCGCGAGGCGAAGGCGCTCGCGTCGCTCGATCACCCGCACATCGTCTCGCTCTTGGGCTTCAGCATCGCGGACGGGCGGCCGTACCTGGTCATGGAGCTCCTCGAGGGGCACACCCTCGCCGCGCGGCTCGAGGACGGGCCGCTCGAGGAGGAGATCGTGCGCGACATCGCGCGGCAGACCCTCGACGCGCTGGCCTACGCGCACGCCCAGGGCTGTGTGCACCGCGATCTCAAGCCGGCCAACATCTTCCTCTGCGAGCGCCCGACGAGCCCGCACCACGTGAAGATCCTGGACTTCGGGTTCGTGAAGCTCGTCGCGGGCGACGATGTGGGAACACAATCGGTGTTGACACGCTCGGGCGTCGCGTTCGGCACGCCGGGCTACATGTCCCCCGAGCAGGCGGTCGGTGGCGTGACGGACGCGCGCTCCGACCTCTACTCGCTCACGGTGGTGCTCTTCCACATGCTGGCGGGACGCCGGCCGTTCGTCGGCTCGCTGCCCGAGGTCGTGCGCCAACACCTCACCGAGCCGGTGCCGGACCTGAGCGTGGGCGGGCGGGCGCTGTGCGCGTCGATCGGGCTGCGCGAGCTGCTGCACCGGGGGATGGCCAAGGAACCGGGCGATCGCTTCCAGAGCGCCGAGGAGATGCGTGACGCGCTGCTCGCGCTGCCGGCGCCGCTGACGCGACCCGCGGCGCTCGGCGAGGCGCCGACGATGCCCGCGCTCTCGCTGGCCGCGCACGAGCCCACGCGACCGCAGCGGCCGGTCGCGCGCTCCGGCAGCAGCTCGGGCGCGCGCCCGCGCGGGGCGGCGACCTCGAGCGGGAGCCCCGAGACCGACGCGAGCGGCGACCCCGACGAGACCGACGACGGGCTCGCAGCGCCGCCAGCCGCGCGGCGGCGGCTGGGCCGCGCGGCCGTCGTCGTGGGCGTCGGGCTCGTCGCCGCGGTCGGCGTGTGGCTCGGAGCGGGCAGGGCCGAAGAGGAGCTCGAGCGCCTCGGCGCCGCACCCCGAGAGCTGCGCGCGGACGACACCGCCGCCGCGGCGCGGACCGGCCCGGCGCCCGACGAGCGCGTCGAGCCGCGGGAAGGTCCGACGCCGGGGCACGACGTCGCGCGCGAGGCGCCAACCGCAGACCCGACCGAGGACGCGGACGAGGACCGAGCCCCGGCGGTGGACGGCGACGACGCGGACGGCGACGACGCGGACGGAGACGACGCGGACGGAGACGACGCGGACGGAGACGACGCGGACGGAGACGACGCCTCGCTCGAAGCGCGGGACGACGGTCCGTCGCGCTCGGACGAGCCACCCCCCGGCGAGGACGCGGACGGCGAGGGCGAGCCGTTCGGTCCGAGCCCGTGGGAGACGCGCCCGCCGAGCCCGCAGCTCGCGCGCGCGCGCCGTCAGGTGCTCGCGGGCCGGCCGCTGACCCCCGACGAGGACCGCGGGCTGCGCGTCCTCGCGCGCGCGGACCGAGGCGACCCGCGCCCCCACCTCGTGCTCGCGCAGAGCTTCGTCGCCGCCGGCCAGGCCGGGCCCGCGCTCGCGCGCTACGAGCTCGCGCACCGCGTCGACGACTCGGCCCGCGCCGATCCGCGGATGCTCTCCGACCTCGTCCGCCTCGCGACGGAGAGCGAGGCGCGCGAGCGCGCCGCGCGCGTGCTCGAGCGCGTCTACGGCGAGGAGGGCCTGGAGCACGTGCGCGGCCTGCTCGAAGACGCGGCGCTCGAGCCCGCGCGGCGCGGCGCGCTCGTGGCGCTGCGCGACCGACTCGAGCGAGGGCCCGACGAACCGTCCGCCGCGCAGGCGCCCGCGCGCCGCGCCGCGCGCGCCGGCCGGGCGCGGCGCCCTGGCGCCCGCGATGGGCGCGCGAGCCGAGGAGGGCGCGGCGCCGCGCGCCGAGGCCACCGCGGCGCGACCCGACGCCGCCACGGCCGCTAGAGCGCCGATCCGCTTGGAGAGCCGAGAAGTCTCGGAGCGCGACGGGTTTCCGGCGTGGTCCGAGGCGACGAGGCGATGCAGCACAGCGTCGAAGAGCGGCGGGCCGCGCCGGGGACCTGTTCCGCCCGCGAGCTCCGGCGGCTTCGAACGAATCTCGAAGACTGCGGAATCATCGAGCGCCCGCGCGGTCGAGCGCCCGTCGAGGCGTCTGCGCCGAGAACCTTCCCCCGGCGCCGCAGGCGCACGCTCCTCGCCTCCGGGTCTCGTCGCCTCCCGTTTCTTCACGGGACACGAAGAGAGGCGGAACGAGGAGGGTTGGAACGTTGGCGCGTGCTCCTCCGGCCTCGGAGGTCGGTCACGCGCGCGAGGGTTTGTGCAGCCCGCGGGCATGAGGCAAAGTGATCGAGCGCCATGACCCGGGCCGCCGTCGTCGTCGTGTTGCTCGCGCCCGCGCTCGCGGCGGCGCAGGCCGACGACGAGACGCCGAGCCTGACGTGGGCCCTCGAGCGCGCGCGCAGCCTCGACGCGCAGGTGGACTACGAGCCCGCGGCGGAGCTCTACGAGGTGTACGCGGACGCGTGTCTCGCGACGCCGACCGCGGCGCTCGAGCGCGGCGCGCCGTGCGCGCACACCGGCGAAGCGCTCGGGCGGGCGTTCGAGCTGCGGCGCGCGCTCGGACACTCCGCGCGCGCGGCGACGAACGCGGCGCGCTTCCGCGAGCACTTCCTCTACGCCGAGCCGCGGCGCGCGCTCGAGATCGCGTACGGCGTCGTGCAGCTCCACGTCGAGGCGGGGCGCACGGACGAGGCGCTCGCGCTCCTCGACGCGCTCGACGAGACGGCGGCCGGGCCGCGGCAGGCGATCGTGACCGACGGGCTGCGCGCGACGATCGCGGCGGCGCGCGGGGAGGCGGGGCTGGCCGCGCACCGCTGGCGGCGCGTCGAGCGGCGCTGGCAGGCGGAGCGCGCGGCGCTCGAGGCGGAGGGGCCGATCCCGCTCGAGTGGGTCCGCGCGACGGTCGCCGAGGGCCGGCTGGCGCGCGCGCGCCCCGCGGTGGAGCGCTACTTCGCGACGCGCGCGCCTCACCTGCGCGGCGTGCGCTCCGACGCGGTGTGGTGGACGCGGGTGTCGAGCTGGGCGACGCGCAGCCGGCGGCGGCTCGTCCTGGCGCGGCTCGCGCTCGAGCAGGTCTACGAGCTCGGCTCGGTGCGCCACAGCGTGATCGCGGCGGCGACGATCGGCGAGATGTACGGACGGCAAGCAGAAGTGCACGGGTCGTTGTCGATCCCCGCGGACGAGGCGCTGCTCGCGCTCGCGCGCGACGGCGAGCACCGGCCCGGCTACGTCGAGGCGCGCTCGCACCTCGAGGTGTGCGTCGCGTGGGCGGCGCGCGACGGCGTGGCGCCGGCGTGGGCGGAGCGCTGCGCGGCGCGGCTGCACGCGCTCGACCCCGAGGCGTTCCCCGACGCCGCCGAGCTCCACGGGAGCGCGGCGCTCCCCGCGCTGTCGCCGGCGCTGCCCCCCGGGATCGAGGAGTAGCGCGCGCGCGTGGCCGTCTCCCTGCGCGAGGTCCTGTCGTTCGGACGCTACGAGCCGCTGTTCCGCATCGCGTCGGGCGGGATGGCGGAGGTGTACGCCGCGCAGATCCAGGGCGAGGCGGGCTTCCAGAAGCTCGTCGCGGTCAAGCGCATGCACCCGCACCTCGCGCACGACCCGAGCTTCGTCGACATGTTCCTCAACGAGGCGCGGCTCGCGGCGCACATCGCGAGCCCGCACGTCGTGCAGACGCTCGACCTCGGCCGCGGCAGCGACGGCTCGCTCTACATCGTGATGGAGCTCGTCGTCGGCATCTCCCTCGCGACGCTCGAGGTGACGCTCGAGTCGGCGCTGCCGGTGCCCGTCGCGCTCGAGCTCGTCGCGCAGGCGGCGCAGGGCCTCGACGACGCGCACGAGGCGGTGACGCCCTCGGGCGAGCAGCTCGGCTTGATCCACCGCGACATCTCCCCGCACAACATCCTCGTCGGCCTCGACGGGCGCGCGCGCGTGACGGACTTCGGGATCGCGCGCGCCGTGCACGCGCCGCGCGCGGAGACGAACGCGAAGGAGCTCAAGGGCAAGTTCGCGTACATGTCGCCCGAGCAGACGCGGATGCACCCGCTCGACCGGCGCTCCGATCTCTTCAGCCTCGGGATCGTGCTCTGGGAGGCGCTCGTCGGGAAGCGGCTGTTCGCGGTGCGCGACCCCGCCGAGTGCATCCGCAACGTGCGCAAGCGGCACGTGCCGCCGCCGCACGAGCTCGACCCGCGCATCCCGCCGGCGGTCTCGAAGGTCGTGCTCACCGCGCTCGAGCGGATGCCATCCGCGCGGTTCCAGACCGGCGCCGACTTCGCCGAAGCGCTGCGCCGCGTCGGGCGTGACGAGCTCGGACGCCTGCCGGACCGGCGCACGATCTCGGCGTTCGTGAAGGACGCCGGCGGCGAGGAGCTCGCGCGGCTGACGCGGCTGATCCGCCTCGGGAGCGAAGGGGCGCCGCCCGACGCGATGGAGGAGGTGCGGCCCGGCTCGACGATGGTGCTCGGCGCGGACGGCTCGGGCGTGGCGCGGATCGGGACGACGCGCACCGACGAGATGGACCCCGCGTCGCTGCCGAAGATCGCGACGGTGATCCTGATCGAGGAGGAGGACGACGCGGCGGCGACCGCGACGGAGGCCGATCTCGACGACGCGGACCTCGAGTTCCTCGCGCTCGCGGAGCACCAGACGCCGCTGCTCGATCCGAGCGTCGAGCAGGTGATCCCCCCAGACGACGCGGACGAGGACGGCGAGGAAGGAATCGACGAGGACGACGAGCGGCTGCCGACGGGGCAGTTCCGCAAGCTCGTCGCGCCGATCGCGCCGCCGACGTCGACGGGTGAGCGCGCGCTCGCGGCGCGCGCGCGGACGCGCTCGCGCGCGTGGCTGATCACGCTCGGGGCGCTCGCCGTCGCGGGGCTCGCGGCGGTCGCCGCGGCGGCGTCGTGGCGGCTGGCCTCGGAGCCCCCCGCCGCCGTGCTGCCGAGCTCGGCGCCCGCGGCGCGGATCGAGCCCCCGGCCGTCCGGAGCGAGAGCCGGCCCGCAGCGCCGGCGAGCGTCGAGCGCCCGAGCGAGCCCGTGCGCGACGAGGCCACCGCGCCTCGCGACGACGCGCCCGCGCCGAGCGCGGAGGACCCCGCGGCGCGCCGTCGCGGCGCCCGCCGCGGCGGAGCCACGCGCGGGCGCGAGGCACCCGCGACCGAGCCCGCCTCCCGGCCGACGCGCCCGCGCCCGAGCGAGCCGGCGAGCGCGCCCGCCGCGCGCGACGCGCGTCCGTCGCGGCCCGTGCTGCTCGACGTACGCGCGTTCGATCAGGTCGCGCCCTGACGCGCTACAGCGCGCGGAACGTGTCGAGGGGCAGAGACGTCGGATCGCTCGTCCCGGCGCCCGACACCATGCCGTCCGCGTCGATCGTGGCGGCGTGGATGAGGAAGTACACACCGTCGCCGCCAGCCACGATCACCAACGCGCGCCCCGTCGGGTAGCGCTGCTCGACCCAGAGACACTGAACGTCGCTGGGCGAGCGGAGCTCATCGCTCCTGGGATGGCGCGACCCGTCCTCGGTGGCGTAGTAGCGTACCCCGGTGCGCGCCCTCAGCTTCATGGCCTCGCCTGCCTCCGCAGCCGCGTCCACCACGCCACTCGCCGAGGCGGTGCCCTGTCGATGCAACCGTTCGAGGCGCGGATGAAGAACGACACGGGCCGGATCCCGAGACCCATCGTATTCGAGGACGGTTCGTGCGGCCAGGGCGCCTCCCACTGACCGGGACCTCGAAGGGGCTCTTTCGAGCAGGTGGGAGCCGCGCTCAGGGGGCCTCGCAGAAGTGGGTGCCGTCGGCGCGGCAGTGCATCACCGCGTCGCCGTCGCGGCAGCGCACGTCGCAACGCTCGATGCGCGTGGGCTCGGGCGCGGGGCTGATCGGCACGGTGTCCACGCACACGCGCGCTTGCGTGTACCGGCCGCGGTAGAACACGCGCTCGAGCTCGACGCGGGCCTCCGGCGCGAGCGCGTCGCGCGCGCTGGTGCACGCGTCGTCCTCGCAGAAGCGGGCGCGCACGCGCAGGGGGCGCGCGAAGTCGTCTTCGTCGCCGAGCACGCTCACGACCATCGAGCAGTCCGGCGCGAGCTCGCGCACCTCGCACGCCGGCGGCCGCAGCGGGCGCGCGCACGTCGCTCGCAGCGCGACGCCGTCGAGGCGCTCGAGCGGCGCCCAGTCCTCGTCGAAGCCGCGGTCGTTCGCGACCTGGATCACCACGAAGAGCGGCACGACGGACACCGGCTGCGGCGGCAGATCGAGCTCGAGCTCGAACACGGCGTTGCGCGCGCAGCCGCACGTCGCGAGGGCGAGCGCGAGCGCGAGCCGACGAGCGCGCTGGCCACGGGTCACGGCAGCTCCAGGACGAAGGGGGTCCGCGGCCCGAGCTGCGCCTCGGCGTCGAGCACGACGCCGACGACGATCGCGACGAGCACGAGCACCGCGCCGAGCGAGACGCCGACGCCGACCCAGAGGCCGGAGTCGTCGGGCGCCGCCGGGCGGTCGCGCTCGCGCGACGTCGGCTCGAGCTCGACGCGCAGGTCGAGCGCCTCGCCCGCGCCGACGCGCCCCGTCCACGTGAAGGGCTCGGCGCCGTGCCGCTCGACGACGAGCTCGTGCGGGCCGGGCTCGACGATGACGGTGCTCGCCTCGCCCTCGAGCCGCCGCGGCGGCTCGAGGTCCACGCGGCACGTCGCGCCGTCGAGGGCGCCGCGCAGCCGCAGCCGCCCGACGCGCGCGGCGACCTCCGCGTACATCGGCTCGGCCTGCGCGCGCACGCTCGCCTCGAGCCCCGCGTCGGCGAGCAGCCGCTCGAGCGCCTCCGCCGCCTCGCGGTGCCGCTCCAGCGAGCGCAGCGTCGAGGCCAGGTTGAAGAGCGCGACCGGCGAGCCGCTCAGCGCGTAGCTGTGCACGAACTCACGTCGCGCATCCTCGAAACGCTGTTCACCCGCGAATTCCATGCCTCGGAGGAACGCCTCGCGGGCGCGCAGCACGTCGGCGCGCGGCGCGTTGGGCGGCGGGTCCGGGAGCTGCGCGCGCGCGCTCGCGAGCGGTCCCGAGAGGACCGCCGCGAGGAGCGCCATCGTCCGGATCGCCTGCATTCTCGGGGATGAATAACAGAAACCCGCCGGTGGCGGCCGGCGGGTTCCTCGATAAGCAAAGCGTCAATGGTCGGAGATCGGAACTGTGCGGCGAGCCGCTCGGGTCGCCCAGAGCGCCTCAGCCCCGCCTACCCATAGGCGAAAAATCGCCTCGTGGGTAGCGGGACTTGCGCTCGACGGGTCGGCAGCGGCTGCTTCGCATCGTGCGCATCCCCTACGCAGCCCGTGTGCCAGGGCCCGCCGGTGAGGCTTCGCGGAGCGGTCGCCCCCGGAAGTGGCTGCTCGATCAGCCGCCTTCGGCGCGCTTGGCTCGCTTGGCCGCCACCCGCGGCGGCAGCTCGACGCTCGCGAGGAGGTACGCGTTCCAGCCGGGGTCGTTGTCCGCGTGCTCGCGCGGCTTGAACGTCCCCGTGCCCTGGCCGACCTCGTCCTCCTCCTCCCACAGCACCTCGACGTGCCCGAAGCCCGCCTCCGCGAGCAGCTCGCGCAGCTCCGGGATCGTCCAGAGGCGCCACTCGTACGTGAACGCCTCCTTGAGCTTGGTGCCGTCGGCGAAGCGGAAGTGGATGTGCGCGCGGAAGTCGCTGGTGACGGGATCGAAGTGCGCCTGGTCCCAGACGTACGTGAAGTCCTCGACCGCGCGCTTCTCGAGGAGGATCTGCTGCGACTCCCAGCCGCCGAAGAGGTCGAGGAAGAAGAGCCCGTCGGGGCGCAGGTGCTCGCGCACCGTGGCGAAGTAGCCGCGCAGCGTGTCGCGCGTCTTGAAGCAGAAGTACGAGTAGTTGAGCGCCATCACGACGTCGTGGCGCTCGGGGTGGTGGTCGCGCACGTCGCCGTTCACCGTCGTGACGCGCGCGCGCTCGCCCTCGTCGAGCGCCGAGAGCACGTGCTCGGTGCCCCACGCGAGCACGCTCGGGTCGATGTCGACGCCGAGCGCGGTGCGGCTCGGGTGGCTCTTGACCCACTCTGCGCACAAGAGCGCCGTGCCGCAGAAGTCCTCGCGCAGCGAGAGCGGCTCGCGGCCGACGCGGCGCCGGAAGTAGCGGTTCGCGAGGTGCACCTCGAACGCCGGGTCCTGGACCGAGAGCTGGTAGAGGGCGTGCTTGTCCGCCGTCTTCGCCGTCCGTCGCTTCTGCTTCTTGCGCTGCTTCTGGCCCATCGCGGCGCGGCCTTAGCACCTCGCGCCGGCCGCGTCACTCGACGTCCGCGCGGAGCTCCTTGGCGACCTCGGGAGAGACGCTGCGCAAGTGCAAGGCAAGTTGCGGGAACGGGATCTCGATCCCCTCGCGCTCGAGCGCCGCGTGCACGCGTACGGCGAGGCGGCTCTCGATCTGGATGGCCTCGCGGTAGCCGGCGGTCCACGCGCGGATCGCGAAGTCGACCGAGCTGTCGCCGAAGCCGACGCAGATCACGTCCGGCGGCGGGTCGTGGAGCACGCCCGGCGGCGAGGACGCGACCTCGAGCAGCAGCGCCCGCGCGCGCTCGGGCGAGCCCGCGCGCAGCTCGTGCCGACGAACGAGCTCGAGCCGCCGGCGCGCGTCGGTCAGCGTCCAGTTCACGAGCCGGCCGCTGATCAGGTCGGCGTTCGGGACGATGACCTCGGCGCCGTCGAGCGAGGCGACCGTGCTCGAGCGGATCCCGATCCGCCGCACCGTGCCGACGAGCGGCCCGAGCTCGATGATGTCGCCGACCTCGATCGGGCGCTCGGCCACGAGGATGAGCCCCGAGGCGAAGGTGCTCACGACGTTCTGGAGCCCGAAGCCGATGCCGACGCCGAGGGCGCCGCCGCGCGGCGCGAGCCGCTCCGGCCCGACCCCCGCGACGCCGAACGCGAGCACCACACCGATCGCGCACGCGGCCGGGGACGCTACGCGGACCCGACGGGGGCGTTCGGGATTTCGGGGTGTGACCCGGCGGTAACCGGGGCGAGCCAAGATCTCGGCCCGTGCGCGCGTACCACGGGCCATGCGCACCCTGAAGCTCGTCCTGGCCTTGGCCCTCAGCGGTTCGGCGTTCGGCGCGCTCGGCGCCGGCTTCGTCTGGAGCCTCGACGCGAGCCCGCCGGTCGCGATCACGGCCGAGCCGGCGGGGGAAGCGCCCGCGCGCGCCGAGCCGGTCGTCGCGGCCATCGTCGGGCATCGGGCGGAGCCGGCACCGGAGCCGACGCCGGTGGCGGAGCCGGCGCCCGAGGCCGAGGGCGAGCCGTCCGTCGCGCCGAGCCCCGCCGCGGACCTCGTCGAGGTGCCGGCGCTGACGAGGCTGACCGGGCTGCGCGCGTTCCGGCGGCTCCGCGCGCTCGGGCTCGTGCCCGAGCTGCGCGACGCGCGCGGCCGGCGCGTCGCGCCGTGGGAGCGGATGTACCGCAGGGTCGAGGGGCAGTCGGTCGCGGCGGGCGAGCGCGTCGAGCCCGGCTCGACCGTCGAGGTGATCGTGGCGGCGCCCCCGATCGCCTCGGGGTACTGAGCGGTGCTCGAGGAGTCGCTGCGCGCGCTCGCCTATGCGGCCCTCGTCGGGCTCGCGTTCGCGCCGCTCGAGCGCATCTTCTCCCTGCGCGCGGAGCGCCGCACCCGCTGGACGACGGACCTCCTGTTCGCGACGGTCGGCCACGTGGGCACGCGCCTGCTGCTGCTCTACGGGCTGGGCGCCGCGCTCCTGCTCTCGCAGGAGCTCGCGACCGACGCGGGGCTCGGCGCCGCCTCGCCGCTCGCCGAGCTCCCCACGGCCTTGCGGCTGCCGCTCGGCCTGCTCCTCTTCGAGGTCGCCGGCTATGGCTACCACCGCCTCGCGCACCGCGTGCCGTGGCTCTGGCACCTGCACCGCGTCCACCACTCGGCGCCGACGATGGACTGGCTCGCCTCGTTCCGGCAGCACCCGCTCGAGATCGGGCTGATGACGCTCGCGCAGAACCTCCCGCTCGTCCTGCTCGGCGTGCCGCTCGGCGAGCACGCGGTGGTCGTGCTGCTGCTCGCGCTCAACACCGTCTTCGTGCACGGCAACTTGCGCACCCCGCGCTGGCTCGAGCGCGTGATCGCCACGCCGCGCTTCCACCACCGCCACCACGACGCGCACGCGCGCTCCGCCAACTACGCGACGCTGTTCCCCTGGCTCGACCGGCTCTTCGGCACGCACGACGCCGCCGACGCGGGCACGGTCGGCCTGCCCGACGGAGACGACCCGGGCTTCGTCGCGCTGCTGCTCGCGCGCGCCCCTCGGCGGGAGCCCGACGGGACCCCCGAGCCCGCGTCCGCGCCTCCGGTTTGAACGCGGACGGAAAACCTTCCACCCTCCGCGGCGTGAGGACCATCCACTTCATCTCCCTCGGCTGCCCGAAGAACCGGGTGGACACCGAGGTGATGCTCGGCGTCTCGGACGAGCGCGGCTTCGCTCTCGTCGAGCGGCCCGAGGACGCGCAGGTCATCGTCATCAACACCTGCGGGTTCATCGACGCGGCCAAGGAGGAGTCGGTCAACACCATCCTCGAGATGGGCGCGCTGCGCGAGAGCGGCTCGTGCGAGAAGCTCGTCGTCGCCGGGTGCCTCTCGCAGCGCTACCCCGAAGAGCTCGCCCGCGAGATGCCCGAGGTCGACCACTTCCTCGGCTCGAGCGACATGCTCAAGCTCGCGGACGTGCTCGCGGAGGGGGCGCCGCGCATGCTCGTCGGCAACCCCGCCGAGCACACGATGCGCGCGACCGACCCGCGCCGGCTCAGCCAGGGCGCGCACAGCGCCTACGTGAAGATCGCCGAAGGGTGCAATCGAAGTTGCGCCTTCTGCACCATCCCGAGCTTCCGCGGCAAGCAGCGCTCGCGCCCGATCGGCGACGTCGTCGACGAGGTGCGCCGGCTCGTCGACCAGGGCGCCGTGGAGATCAACCTGATCTCGCAGGACACGATCGCGTACGGGCGCGACCGGGCGGACGACGCGGACCTGACCCGGCTCGTGGAGCGCATCGCGGACGTCGAGGGGCTGCGGTGGCTGCGCCTGTTCTACCTCTATCCCGAGACGCTGAAGGACGGCCTCTACACGCTGCTCGCGGAGCACCCGCGCGTCCTGCCGTACGTGGACATGCCGCTCCAGCACGCGAGCGACGCGATGCTGCGGCGGATGAAGCGCGGTCACGGCGGCGCGCGGCTGCGGCGCGTAGTGGAGCGCCTGCGCGATCGCGTGCCCGACCTCGTGTTCCGCACCGCGTTCATCGTCGGACACCCGGGCGAGACGGAGGCGGACTTCGAGGAGCTGCTCGACTTCGTGCGCTGGGCGCGCTTCGACCGCGTCGGCGTGTTCCGCTACTCGGTCGAGGAGGGCACCGCGAGCGGCGCGATGGGCGGGCTCGTCGAGCCGAAGGTGATCGCGTCGCGGCACCGGCGCCTCATGGCGGCGCAGCGCCCGATCAGCCGCGAGCGGATGCAGGCGATGCTCGGCGCGAGCGTCGAGGTGCTCGTCGAGGGCGTGAGCGAGGAGAGCGACCTGTTGCTCCAAGGCCGCTGGTGGGGCCAGGCCCCGGAGGTCGACGGGCACGTGCTGCTCGCGAACGGCTCCGCGCGGCCCGGCGAGCTGCGGCAGGCCTACGTGACGCACGCCGCCGACTACGATCTCGTCGCCGATCTGTACGCGCCCGACGGCTCGCTGCCCGAGCCGCCCCCCGGCGCGGAGGACCGGCCGCCGGCGCGGCGCGCCGAGGCGGCGCCGAAGATGCGACTCCGAGTCGTATAGCATTCTATCGGTAGCATCGCCGATCGCCCTCGGGTCCGCAGAATTCCTGTGATTGCACGGGAGAACTGCCGGCATGAGCGCTGCAGAAGGACGTCGTCGTGGAGGCGCGGATGGCGACGAACGACGAGAGCGTGCGGATCAACCTGGCGGGGCTGTTCGAGATGGAGGCGCAGCGGCGCGCCGACGAGGCGGCCGCGCGTGAGCGGGCGCGGCTCGAGGCCGAGGCCCGCGAGGAGCGCGAGCGGCGCGCGCACGAGGCGGCGCTCCGGGCCGCGCGCGACGACGAGCGCGCGCGCGCCGAGGCCGAGCGGGAGGCCGAGCGCGTCGCCGTCGAGGCGCGCATCGCCAGGCTCCGCGAAGAGCTCGCGGAGGTCCGCGCCGCGCGCGAGACGACGCAGCTCGAGCTCGCCGCGCGCGCGCAGCGGGCCGACGCGGCGGCGCCGAGCGGGCGCGGCACCTGGATCGCGGGCGGGATGGCCGCGATGAGCCTCGTCGCGGCGCTCGGCGCCACGGTCGTCGCGTGGCCGCGCGCCGAGGCGCCGGTCGCGCCCGTGCGCGTCCAGGTGGTGGAGACGCCGCTCGCCCTCGCGCCGCCGGAGAGCCCGGCGCCGATCATCGTGGCCGAGCCCGCGCCGCCGCCGCCACCCGTCGTCGAGGCGAGCCCGCCGAGCCGCCCCGTCGCGCGCCCCGTGCGCCCGACGCGCCCGCGCCCCGACCGCCCGAGCGACCTCGCCTCGCAGCTCGAGTTCGGCCGCGGGGACGGCCTGATCCCCGAGTGAGCACGCGCCCAACGCAGAGTGGCACCGGCCGACCGCCCGCCCTATAGTCCGCGCGCCCCGCGGGGACGGGAACGAGCGGACGAAGATGTCGACCTACATCACCGACGATTGCATCAACTGTGGCGCCTGCGAGCCCGAGTGCCCGAACCAGGCGATCAGCGAGGGCGAGGAGATCTACGTGATCGACCCGAACCTCTGCACGGAGTGTGTGGGGTTCTACGATCACGAGGCCTGCCAGGCGGTCTGTCCGGTGGAGTGCTGTCTGCCCAACCCCGAGCACCGCGAGGAAGAGGACGAGCTCGCGAAGAAGGCGATCGCGCTGCACCCGGACGACGGGGAGCTCGCGGGGCGCATCGAGTCGGGCGACTTCCCTTCGCGCTTCCGGAGCTGAGCTTGCCGAGGGGTGCTTCGCACCCCTGCCCCGCCGCGGCGAAGCCGCCGCGGGGCGGCCTGGCCTCGACTGGTGCGGTCGGCTGTGTGCGCGCTCCATCGCGGCCCCTCGGCCGACACGCGTCACGGGCGGGTCTCGATGGCGCGCGCGGCGGTGGCCCGAGGGCACGCGATTGGGGCAGCCTTCGTGGTGGTGAGGCACGCCGCTCCGTTGGCTCTCGCGCTCGCGCTCTCGAGCGGCTGCGCGCCGGCGTTCCCGAGCTTCGCGGGCGGGCGCACGGTGCCGGTCGGACGCAGCGACGTGCTCGTCGGCGCCGCGGTCCGGGTGCCGGTCGGCGACCTCGCCGACGCGCCCGCGCTCAGCCAGAGCGCCCCGGGCGGCGTCGCGCCCGCCGTCGCGGTGCGACACGGGCTCGCGCGTGACGTGGACCTCGGGCTCGAGGCGAGCGGGCTCGCCGCGCGCGCGATGCTCCGCGGACAGCTCGCCACGGGGATGCTGCGCTTGCTGGCGGGCATCGCGCCGCACCTCGGGCTCGCGCACGAGGGCGGCGGGCTGTGGCGCGGCGGCGCGACGCTGCCGGTCGTGCTGTCGATCGATCTCTTCAGCCTCTACGAGGTGTGGATCGGCGCGCGCGTCGCGGTCGAGCACGTCGGCGGGGACGCCGACGGCGTCGGCGTGTCGCTGACGGGGCTGCGCACCGGCGGGGTGGTCGGCCTCGGCGTCGGGTTCCGCCGCTTGCTCGTGCTCGTCGAGCTCGGGATCGACCACGAGCTCTGGACCGGCACGGTCGCTGATACGTCCATCGAGCGGAGCGGCCTCGTGCTCACGCCCGCGTTCGCGGTGCGGCTACGACTGTGAGACCCGCGCACGCCTCGCGACATCCGGTTCACGTCGCTCACCGATCATGATAGACATATCTCCTCGCGTCGCCGGTGGCACGCGTCGTGATCGAGGCCTGGGGCGGAGGTGTTGGTGATGACGCGTTCGAGCTTCTCTTCTTCTCGTTGGGCGGTCCTCGCGGTGGTCGGGGCGCTCGCGCCGCTCAGCATGGGCGCGCGCGGGTGTGGTGCCGTCTCCTCGCGCACGCCGGCGCCGGACGTCGACGGCCGCTGGGCCCTCGCCTACGACGACCGCCTCGACGTCACGGTTCGGATCGGCGGCGCGGTCTACGAGGCCACCCTGCCCGCGGCCGGGGGCACCGTCGAGGTCGAGCACGGCGGTGTGCGGATCCCATTCACGCTCGACTGCGCGCGCCCCGAGATCGTGTGCCCCTCGGAGGCGTGGCCACGCGAGGTGACGATCGAGCAGCGCGAGAGCGCGTACCCGCACCGCATGTGGGTGCGGATCCCCGAGCAGGTCTGCATGGGTCGCACGGTGCCGGCCAGCCAGGAAGCATGCGGGCCCGACACCTTGAACCCCGACTGCGAGGACGTCTGCGACGGGGAGCTCACCACCACCCTGCACGACCGGTTCGGCGTGATCGACGAGCCGGGGCGGCGCTTCGACCTCTTGCTCGGCGCGGGGGTCGCGACGAACGGGCTCAACTGCGCGCTGCTCGGCGTCAGCTCGGCGCACGCCGACATCGAGAGCACGGGCTCGGCGGAGACCGAGGACTGGACGGCGCAGCGCTTCGCGGACGGGGAGGTCGTCGTGGCCTACGGCGGCGGCTGCCTCTGGGCGGCGCGCGACTCCGAGGACGAGGAGCTCCGCGCGCTGGTGCTCGGCGCGAGCGTCACGTTCCGCACCGGGTTCACCGGCGCGCGGGCGGAGTGAGCGCGCGTCAACGACGTTTGCGATCGGCCGGGCGACCGCGCGTGACGTCCTGGATCTTCTCGCCGAGGTAGGCGCCGAAGAGCGAGACCATGCCGCCGAGCAGCCCGCCGATCACGTAGGCCGGCATCGTGAGGCTGAAGCCGCCCCCGAGGTGCTCGGGGGCGGACGGCGTCGTGTAGACGATGTACCAGACGGTCGGCACCACCGCGATGAACGCGCCGGCGGCCGGCTCGAGGAACGTCTTGCCCGGCGAGACCCAGCCGATCAGCACGCCGCCGACGAGCCAGACCACGAGCGAGATCATCAGCGCGGAGAAGCCCTGCGGCTCGTACGCGTCGACGAGCAGGGGCAAGAGGGCGAGCGCGATCGCCTGCAGCACCAGGTGCACGACGAGCGCGATCCCCGCCCACACGATGGAGAAGCGATCGGGCTGCGCCTTCTTGCGCAGCTCCTCCTCCGCGGTGTACGCGCCGGCGAGCTCCTCGAGCTTGGCGCCGCACGAGACGCAACGCTCCGCCTTCGCGTCGTTCTTGAACCCGCAGACGTGACAGACGATCTGGTCCTTCTCGGCGGCCATCGAAGCTCCCGTGAGGTCGGGGCATTGTCTCTGGACATGGTCCGCTCCGCAACCATCCGACAGGCTTTATACTCGGGGCAGGTGGACGAGGCGGATCGGCAGCGCCGGTGGTTCGAGGTCGCCGACGAGGGCTGGCGCCGGCTGAGCGCCGCCCGCCCGCTCGGACGGCTGCTCCTCGAGGCACTCCAGAACGCGTTCGACGAGGCGGCGCCGCTCGTGACGGTGACGCTCTCGCCCGAGCGCGTCGTCGTCGAGGACGACGGCCCCGGCGGCATCGTCGACGAGCGGCTCGTCTACACGATCTTCTTGAGCGACAAGCCCGACGACCCGACGCGGCGCGGGCGCATGGGCCGCGGGCTCAAGGAGCTGCTCGCGTCGATGGACCGCGCGCGGGTCGAGACGGTGGGCCGCACGGTGACCTTCGACGAGGCGGGCCGCACGATCGAGGACAACCCGCGCGAGCGCGGGACGCGGCTCGTGCTCGAGCGCGGCTTCGACGACGGCGCGCTGAGCGAGGCGCGCGCGCTGCTCGGCCTGTGCATCCCCCCGCGGGGCACGCGCCTCTTGATCGACGGGCGCGCGGTGCGCCGGCCGCGCTCGGTGCTCGCGCTGAGCGGCTGCTCGCTCGAGACCGTCGTGGTGGCCGACGGCGTCGAGCGCGCCGCGCTCGGGCAGACGACGTTGAGCGTGTTCGCGCCGCGCAAGGGCGAGGCGCCGCACCTCTTCGAGATGGGCCTGCCGATCGAGCCGTGGAACGTGCCGTGGCACGTCGACGTCGCGCAGCGGGTCCCGCTCAAGGAGGGCCGGGACTCGGTGCCCGATCGCTACAAGCTCGCGGTCAAAGCGGCGCTGCTCGAGGCGATGATCCACAGCTACCTCGACCGCAGCGACCTGCGCGGCGACTGGGTGCACGACGTGATCGCGGCGTGGCCGCTCTCGAGCTCGCTGCTCGACGCGTACGTCTCGCGCGTCTTCCCGCGCGGCTCGGTGCTCGGCGGGACGAGCCGCGCCAACGATCGCGCGCGCCAGCTCGGCGCGCACATCATCGACGCGGCCGGCATCTCGCACGGCGCGTACGTCTCGCTCGCGCGTGTGCTCGAGACGAGCGACGACTACGTGCGCCGGCGCAGCCGCGAGTTCGGCGGCGAGGACGTGGAGCCGGACGAGGCGCAGCGGCGCTTCGCCGACGCCGTCCGCTGGATCGCGCGCGCGGCCGCGGGCCGCGTCGTGCGCGTGCGCTTCTTCGCGCGCGACCCGAGCGACGCGGGGCTGCTCGAGGACGCGGTGACCGACGTCGAGCGCCGCGAGATCGCCTTCAACGTGCGCGGCCCGCTGCGCTTCGAGGACATCCTCGAGCCGATGACGCTCGGCGTGGTGCTCCACGAGATCGCGCACCTCGAGACACCCGAGCACGACCACCGGTTCATCGACCGGCTGCAGCACCTCGCCGGCAAGACCGCGCGCCTGCTCGCGGAGGGCGGGCCCGAGCTCGCCGCGAAGCTGCGCGCGGGTGACCCGGACCGCGGCGGACGCGAGCCGCGCGAATGAGCGGCGCGCACCCCGCGCGGGTCACGGGTGCGCGATCACGATCAAGCTCGGCGCGCGCTCGAGCACGACGCGCAGGCACCGTTCGAGGTTGACGGGGTCGAGCGCGGCGAAGCTCTCGTCGAGGATCCACACGCGCGTGCCCTCTTGCATGAGCGCGCGGGCGAGGAAGAGGCGGCTGCGCTCTCCGTGGCTGAGCTGCCAGCCCTGCTCGCCGACGACCTGCTCGAAGCCCGCGGGCATGCGATCGAGGACCGAGCCCAGCCCGAGCGCGTCGCAGACCTCGCGCAGCGCCTCGAGGTCGCCCGGCTCGGGCGGCCAGCCGCGCCCCATCAGGCCGTTGAAGCCGAAGCTCGCCGACAGCACGTGGTTCTCGTGGAACTGCGGGACGGTGACGACGCGCGCGCGCCACGCCTCCGCGCCGAGGCTGCGCGGGTCGAGGCCGTCGACGAGGGCGAGGCCGTGGGTCGGCTCGCGCAGCCCGCCCAGCAGCGCGGCGAGGGTGGACTTGCCGCTGCCCGACGCGCCCTCGAGCAGCACGCGGTCCCCGGCGGCGAGGCGCAGCGTGCAGCCCCGCAGGATCGGCTCGGCGCGCTCCGCGTAGCGGTAGCCGAGCTCGCGCGCCTCGAGCACCGGGCGCTCCGGGTCCGGGGGCGCCGCGGCGAGCAGCACGTCGAGCGCGCCCGCGGGCTCCTCGCGGCGCGCGGCCTCGAAGAGCGGGCGCACCGGCGCGAGGGCGATCGCCGCGTGCGCGAGCCGCTCGAGGCCGCCGCTCAGCGCGCCGAACGCCTGGCTCGCGAGCAACACGCCGCCGAGCGCGATCGCCATCGACGTCGCGTCCGAGCCCGCGACGAACGCCGGCGCGAGCGCGAGCACGCCGACGAGCATCCAGGCGCGCGGGAGCAAGCTCAGGCCGAGCAGCGCGCGGTCGAAGCCGCGGCTCTCTGCCAGGTACCCCTCGACGAACGCGTCCTCCTCCTCGTGCCACTGCGCCGGGGGCTCCTGCGCGAGCCGCGTGCGGTGACCGACCATGCGCTCGACCAGGTCGTGCGTCATCGCGAGCCGGCGCTCGGTCCACGCGCGCAGCCGCACGTAGAGCGTGCGCGCGGCGATCGCAGCGACCGCGACGAAGGCCAGGTACGACAGCACGTGCAGCGCGCCGGCGGCGCCCTGGGCGAGCACCCAGCCCGCGAGCGCGAGATCGAGGACCGAGAGGCCGGCGGCGATCGAGCCGCCGAGCAGGAGCGAGCCGACCGCGCTCGACTCGAGCACGCGCGCGAGGACGCCGCCCGCGCCCTCGCGCCGGAACGCGTCGGGCGCGAGGCGCGAGGCGCCGGCGAGGAGCCGCTCCGCGAGCAGGCGGCCCACGGTGATCGCGACGCGGCCCGCCGCCCAGCTCGAGGCGGCGCTCGCCGGGATGGTGGTCGCGAGCGCGAGCGCCCACGCGAGGAGCCAGCCGGGCTCGAGGGTGCCGCCGAGCGCGCCGCGGCCGAGGAGGGTCCAGGCGCCGAGCACCGCCGCGAGCCGCGCGGCGTGCGCGGCGAGCAGCACGAACCGGCGCGCACCGCGCCTCCGGACGCGCCGCGACCCCACTGTTCACGCTCGGCGGCTGTGCGCGCCAGCTGCGAACGGACCGCACGGCGCGTCGCCGTACGACTCGGCGGTCATCGCGCGCAGCGCCGCCGCGCGGCGGCTCGCGGGCACGCCCGCTTCGTCCAGGAGCGCGCCGAGCCCGCGCGCCTCGAGCCGGCGCGCGAGGGGGGCGCTCAGCGCCTCGACCAGCGCGGCGCGATCCACCGCGCGCACGTCGCCGTCGGGCCCGAGCACCCGCGCGCGGCGGCCGCCCGCGACGAGCGCGAGGAAGCCCGCGACGGCGCCCGCCTCGTCGCGCAGCGGCACGAGCGCCGGCCCGACGGAGTCGATCATCGCCTCGAGGTCGCGGTGGCCGCCGGAGATCGCCTCGGCCTCGAGCCCGAGCTCGCGGGCGCTCAGCGCGATCCAACGCAGCGGGGGCGCGCCGTCGCGCGGCGCCGCGGTCCGCAGGCCCGGCCGCGCCGGCAGCCCGGCCGCGCGCGCGAGCTCGAGCGTGGCCTCGCCGAGGCGGCTCGTCGGCCACGCGAGCGCCTCGAGCGACGCGCTCATCGCTCCTCCCCGAGCACGCCGTCCTCGAGGCGGAGCCGCCGCAGCCCGCGCGACCACAGCTCCTCCGTGAGCGAGCGCTCGGCCGCGAGGAGCTGCGCGAACGCCGAGCCCTCGTCGGCGGCGAGCGCGGCCGGCGCGCCGTCCTCGATCACGCGCCCGCCGTCCACGACGAGCACGCGGTCGAGGGCGAGGGCCTGCTCGACGTCGTGCGTGACGAAGAGCATCGTCGCGCCCGCGAAGCGCGCGCGCGCGACGGCGAAGAGCCGCCGGCGCGCGGCGCGGTCGAGCCCGCGGAAGGGCTCGTCGAACAGCGCCAGCCGCGCGCGCGAGCGCATCATCGCCCGGCCCAGGCGTACGCGCTGGCCCTCGCCGCCGGACACGAGCGCGCCTCCCTCGCCGAGCACCGTCGCGAGCCCCTCCGGGAGCGACTCGAGCACGCCGAGCAGCTCCGCCTCGTCGAGCACGCGCGCGAGCGGCGCCTCGTGCGCGGCGTCGCTGCCGTAGCGCAGGTTCTCGAGCAGCGAGCGGTTCCAGAGCTGGACGGCCGGGTCGAGCCACGCCGTCGCCTCGCGCAGCGCGGCCTGGCGCGCGGCGTCGAGCGGCGCGCCGTCGACGAGCACGCGGCCCGCGCTCGGCCGATGCCAGCCGAGCAGGAGCCCCACGAGCGTCGACTTGCCGGCGCCCGACGGACCCACGACCGCGACGTGCGCGCCCGGCGCGATCGCGAGGCTCACCTCGTCGAGGATCACGTGGCCGCCCGCGCGCACGCTCACGCCCTCGAGCGCGAGCCCGACCGCGCCCTCACCGGCGAGCGGCGCGGGCTCGGCCGGCGTCTCCTCGGGCGCGTCGAGGGGCTCGATCAGGCGCAGCGCGACGTTGCGCACGTGCGGGTACTGCTGCGCGGAGCGGGCGAGCGCCTCGCCGAGCGCCGGGATGCGCAGCGCCCAGTACACGAGCAGCAGCGCGCCGCCGAGACCACCCTCGCCGGCGAGGTAGGCGAAGAGGAGCCACACCGTGAGCAGCACGCCGCTCGCCGCGGTCAGCGTCTCGGCGCTCACCGCGACGCGCAGCAGCCCGCGCGAGGCGCGCTCCCACTCGAGCAGGCGCGCCTCGTGCTCGCGACGCAGCGCGGCGTGCGCGCCGTGCGCGCGGAGCGGCGTGAGGCCGAGCAGCGCGTCGAGCGTGAAGCGCGCGAGCGCGCCCTCCTGGGTCTGCACGCGCAGATCGCGCTCCGACAAGACCGGCTGCAGCGCGAGCGGCACGGCGACCGAGAGCAGCGCGACCGCGACCACGAGCGGCGCGCGCGCCGGGTCGAGCCAGATGAGCCCGGCCGCGGTCGCGGCGAGCCCGAAGGCGCTCGTGGCGAGGCTCGCGCCGAGCCGCGGCAGCGCCCGCAGCGCCGGGATCGAGTGCGCGCGCTGCGCCATGTCGCTCGTGAGGCGGCTGTGGAAGTAGCGGTCCGCGAGGCGCGGGATCTTGCGGAGCAGCGCGAGCCGCAGCCGCGCCTCGAGGTGGCGCCCCATGCGCAACGAGGCCGCGCCGAGGGGGATCTGGACCACGAGCAACAGGACGAGGAGCGCCAGGAGCGCGAGCCCGGTGAGCGCGCGCTGCTCCGGCAGGCGCACCAGCTCGCCGAGCTCGAGCGCGCCGCGGAAGACCAGCGCCTCGACGACCACGCCGACGGAGCTCGCGAGCGCGGCGAGCAGGACGAGCGCGGGCGCGAGCAAGCCGTCCTCGCGCAAGAGGCCCAGGAGGCGGAGCCCCGGGCGCGCGGGCGGCTCCGCGAGCGCGGCGGCGAGGTCGGCGGGCAGCGGCTCGCGCTCGAGCGACGCCTCCGGCGCGCGGCGCCCGCGCACGCGCACGAGCACGGCGCCGGTCACGAGGACCTGCGCGTCGGCGTCGCCGGCGCGCGCGGTCCAGTACTCGGGCGGGATGATGCTCGGCTCCACGCGAGCGCGATCGCGAAGGCGCTCGACGAGCGCGCGCGCCTCGCCGCCGCGCGCGATCGCGCGCGCGCGCACGAGCGCCTCGACCATGCGGACCGCCGCGTCGAGCGCCGCGATCGTCTCGCAGCTCGGGTCGGCGAGCGCCTCGGCGAGCCAGCGCTCGCGCGCCGAGCCCGCGCCGAGCGCGTCGATGCGTCGCCCGAGCGGGCGCGTGAGCTCGGGGCCCCCTGCGTACTCGCGGAACGCGTCGGCGGGCAGCGCCATCGTGTGCGCGTAGAGCTCGGCCTCGAGGTGCCGCGCGGTGGTCCAGCGGCGACCGCCGGCCGGATCCATCACCTGCACGAGCGGGCCGTGTCGCCGCCAGATCACGACGAAGTGCGTGAACCCGTTCGGGAGCCGCACGACGGCGAGGGCGGGGAGCGAGCCGCTCGCCGCGTCGAGCACGTGATCGAGCGGCACGAGGACCTGCTCGGCGTCGAGCCCGAGCGCGACCGCGAGCTCCTCGAGCGTGTCGATCGAGGTGCCGTCGACGTCGGTCTGGCAGGCCTCGCGCAACCGCCCGTAGCTCACCGGGATCCCGAAACCCTCGAGCAGCGCCTTGAGCGCCGCGGGCCCGCAATCCATCGCCGAGGTCTGCACGACCTCGGGGACGAGCAGCGCGCGCGCGGTCATGGCGCGAGCCACCCGCCGGCCGCGCGCACGAGGAGCTCGGCGGGGCTCACCTCCTCGACGACGACCTCGACCCGCCCCGGCAGCCCGTGCTCGAGGGGCGCCGGGAACGCGGCGCGATCGACGAGCGCGAGCTCGACGCGCACGCCGCGATCGCTCGGCTCGTCCGCGACGCGACGCACGCGCGCGTCGAGCATGCCGAAGCGCGTCCACGGGAAGCCGTCGAGGCGCATGCGCGCGAGCTGCTCGGAGCGCAGCCGACCGAACGCGCGGCCGGGCTCGAAGTGCGCGACGATGACGAGCTCACCCTCGGGCAAGAGGCTCAAGAGCAGCGCGCCGGCGGCCACGAAGCGGCCCGCCGAGAGCGGCTCGAGGTGCGCGACGCGGCCCGCGACCGGCGCGGTGATCGCGCGGCGGTCGAGCTCCCGCGCGAGCCGCGTCGCGGCCGCCGAGGCCGCCTCGATCTCGCCCTCGACGCGGGCGAGCTCGCGGCGCACCGCCTCGACGCGCAGGCGCGCGTCGCTCTCCTGCACGAGGTGCTCCCAGCGCAGGCGCTGGATCGCGAGGGTGGCGGCCTCGGCCTCGGAGGCGGTGCGCGCCGCCTCGGCGCTCGCGGTCGCGCGCTGCTCCTCGCTGACGCCGCCCTGGGGCGCGAGCTGGGCGACGCGGCGCGAGCGGTCGTGCGCGAGCTCGGCCTGCGCGGCGGCGGCGCGGCTGCGCGCGCTCGCCTCGGACACGGCCCCGCGCGCGGTGCTCGCGCCGCGCTCGATCCGCGTGCTGGCCGCCGCGAGCTCGGCGCGCAGCGGGCCGAGCTGCGCCTCGAGCGCGCGCCGCCGCGCCTCGGCCTCGGCGAGCTCGAGGCGCTGCGCCTCCGACTCGAGGCGCACGAGCACGTCGCCGGGCGCGACCTCGTCACCGAGCGCGACGAGGATCTCGACGACGCGGCCGTCGATCGGCGCCTCGACGCGGTGCACCGGATCGATCGTCTCGAGCCGGGCGGTCGCGCTCGTCTCCACGAGGGGCACGCGCGCGAGCCCCGCCCACGCCGCCCACGCCGCGAGCAGCGCGAGCGCCACGACCCCGCCGGCGATCGCGCCGCGATGAGAGTCGGTGCGCAGCGAGCGCAGCGAGCGACGAAACGGGAGTGCCATCGAGACGACGGCGACGACGCTACCACGACCGCGCGGGGCTCGCCGGACGTCGCGCGCGCGACGATCGGCGTCGCGCGTGACGACGCCCGTCGTCGTCTTCTCTCGCTGCTTAATTCGAATCGCAGCCGCGGAACGCGGGTTGATCGCCGCGCACGCGATGGTCATGGTTGCTCTCGACCAACGACATGGACTACGCAACCTTCGTTGACGCATCCGGCTACGAGGGAGGGTGCGATGAAGATGTCCAACAGGTTCCTTACGCGATTCGAGATGGAGGGTGCGATGAAGATGACGAAGATGGTGAAGACCGCGCAGACGAACGGGGCGAACGAGACGACCAAGGCGAACGACGGGAGCCTGCCCGTGCGCTCGGGGCTGCGCGCCGGGTTCCGGCTCTCGGGCTGGGGTGACGTCGGCTTCAAGCCGCGCCAGTAGTGATCGGGTCCTCGGCGCGCGGGATCGCGCCGAGGGCGCTCGCCGATCGCGCGGTTGGCCTCACGGGCGCGCCCGACGATCGGAGCGCCAACGGACGTTCGGTCGACCGCCGCCACCACGACCCGCCGCGTCGAGCCGCCGTGGCCCGCGCGGCGGGTCGTTCGTTCGCGGGCGTCTCGGAGGGCGCAGACGAACCGCTCGGGTGGTCTCTCGGGCAGAGCCTTCCCACCATGCCCCGCGCGCCTTACATGGCCCGCCGTGCCCACCCCCCTCGAGCGCGTCCGCGCGCTCAACGATCGCCCGATCGCGCCCGACGGAGCGCGCGTCGTCTACTGGATGGTCGCGACGCGCCGGCCGCGACACAACTTCGCGCTCGAGCGCGCCGTCGATCACGCGCGCGCGCTCGCCAAGCCGCTCGTCGTGCTCGAGCCGCTGCGCGCCGGCTACCTACACGCGTGCGATCGGTTCCACCGGTTCGTCCTCGACGGCATGGCCGACCACGCCGCGTTCTTCCGCGAGCGCCGCGTCGCCTACCACCCGTACGTCGAGCCCGCGCCCGGTGAGGGCGCCGGGTTGCTCGAGGCGCTCGCGAAGGACGCCTGCGTCGTCGTCACCGACGACTGGCCGTGCTTCTTCGTGCCGCACATGCAGCGTGCCGCCGCGGCGAAGCTCGGCGTGCGGCTCGAGGCGGTCGACGCGAGCGGCCTCTTGCCCGTCTCGCGCGCCGGCAAGGCGCTCGGGCGCGCGTTCGACTTCCGTCGCTTGCTCCACCGCGAGCTCCCGAGCGCGCTCGAGGACTGGCCGCTCGCCGACCCGACCGCGGTTGAAGATCTAGTGCCGGCCTCGATCCCGCGGGGCGTCACCTCGCGCTGGCCGCGCGCGTCGGCCGCGCTCCTCGCAGGGGCACACGACGCGCTCGCGGCGCTACCGATCCGGCACACGATCCTTCCGACGGGCGAACGGGGCGGCTTCCGCGCCGCCGAGGATCGACTCGCGCGCTTCGTCGAGGCCCGCCTCGATGGCTACGAGGAGCGGGCGCACCCCGACGCGGACGTCGCGAGCGAGCTGAGCCCGCACCTCCACTTCGGGCACCTCGGCCCGCACGCGGTGCTCGGCGCGATCGCCGCGCGCGAGGGCTGGTCGCCCGCGGAGCTCGATCCGTCGGCGCGCGGCGCGCGCGCCGGCTTCTGGGGGACGCGCCCGGCGGCCGAGCAGTTCCTCGATCAGCTCGTGACGTGGCGCGAGCTCGGCTTCAACGCGTGCCGCTACGACGAGGCCTACGATCGGTACGCGTCGCTGCCCGCGTGGGCGCGCGCCACCCTCGCGGCGCACGCACGCGACCCCCGCCCACCGGGCTACGACCTCGCGCGGCTCGAGGCGGCCGCCACCGACGACCCGCTCTGGAATGCAGCGCAGCGCCAGCTCGTCGAGAGTGGACGAATGCACAACTACTTGCGGATGCTCTGGGGCAAGAAGATCGTCGGCTGGGCGCCGAGCCCCGAGGCGGCGCTCGAGTGGATGATCACCCTCAACGACCGCTACGCGCTCGACGGTCGGGACCCGAACAGCTACTCGGGCATCTTCTGGGTGCTCGGCCGCTACGATCGACCGTGGGGCCCGGAGCGGCCGATCTTCGGGACGGTGCGCTACATGACGAGCGAGAGCGCGCGCCGGAAGCTGCGGCTGCGCGCCTACCTCGACCGGTGGGGCGACACGCCCGCGCTCTTCTCCTGACGCGCTGGCCTCGCGCCGCGAGCTGGAGTAAACGGCCCGTCGTGCGCCGACTCGTCTCCACCGCCGCTCTCCTCTCTTGTCTCGCGATCGCCGGGTGCGACGCGGAAGATCCGCCCCACGACGCGGGCGCCGACGCCGCGCTCGGCACGGACGCCGGCGACGGAACGACCGACGCCGGCCTCACCGACGCGGGCGGCGCGAGCGACGCGGGCGGCGGGATGGACGCAGGCGAGACCGACGCGGGCGAGACCGACGCAGGCGAGACCGACGCGGGCGAGACCGACGCGGGTGACTCGATGGACGCGGGTGACTCGATGGACGCGGGCGATCCGATCGACGCCGGCGACGCGTGTCACGCCCTCGCGTTCGGCCGCGACGCCGTCCCGCTCCGCCAGG
This sequence comes from Sandaracinaceae bacterium, assembly GCA_019637095.1. Classification (GTDB taxonomy): domain Bacteria; phylum Myxococcota_A; class Polyangia; order Polyangiales; family Sandaracinaceae; genus JACKEC01. Next base: position 57,873 of record JAHBWG010000008.1, read on the forward strand.
TGACCGCGGGCGAGCTCCCGGCGCCGTCGGGCGGCGCGATCCCCGCCGGCACCTACGACGCCGTCGACGCGATGATCGCCGGCACCACCATGGGCTCCTTCCGCGCGACGTGGCGCGTCACCGCCGCGTCGGCGAGCGCGGGGACGATCGATCAGATCCAGCAGATCTCGCTCCCCGCCCCTGGGCCCGTCGTGCCGCGCACGTTCGGCTGGACGAGCGCGGGCGTGAACCTGATGCGCAACGAGACGTGCCCGGGCACGGACTCCTTCACCAACGGCTACGCGGTGACGGAGGCAGCCGGCGTGACGCGGCTCACCCTGCGCCAGGGCATGATCGCGTTCGTGTTCGAGCGGCGCCCCTGAGCCGCGTGCGCCGCGAGGAGACCCGCCCTTGGGCGCGGACGGAGCCGCTGGTACGCTCCGCGCGGATGGACGCGACCTCGCGCGCCGAGCTCCCAGCCCGCGTCGCGCGCGGCGCGAGGCGACGATGAACGAGCCCCTCGAGCTCGTCTGCGAGGGACGCCGCGTGCAGGCCCAGCACGGGGTGATCGCCGGGCGCGACCCGAGCTGCGCGCTCGTGCTGCGCGCCGAGCGCGTGTCGCGCCAGCACTTCGTGATCGAGGTGGTCGACGACGTCGTGTACGTGCGCGACCTCTTCTCTCGCAACGGGACGCGCGTCAACGGCGCGCCGATCGAGCGCGCGGCGCTCCGCGCGGGCGACCGCATCGATGCGGGAGACGCCGTCGTGGACGTGCGCGCGGCGAACGCCGAGACGCCGGCGCCACCTGCGGCGGACGGATCGGGCGCGCTGCGCGTGCGCCTGCGGGCCGGCGAGGAGCGCTACTCCGTCGATCCGGCGCGCTGGGCCGACACCGAGCATCCAGACCGAGTGCTCCACGTGCCACCGCTGCTCGCGCGGTTCGAAGCGCTCTACCGCGGCTCGCTCCTGGGCGCCCAGGCCGAGGACGTGCCCGCGCTCTGCGAAGCGTTCGCCGCGCTCGCGCGCGAGCTCTTCGGCGCACGCGGCGCGTCGATCGTCCTGGCCGGGCCTCGCGGCCTGGCCGTCGTGGCCTCCTCGGGCGAGCGCCGCGAGGACGCGGTGACGCTCGCGAGCGAAGCGCTCGCCGAGGCCGCGAGCGCGGCGCGCACCGCCGGCTCGGGCGTGGCGCTGGTGGCGCTCGTCAAGACACGGGAGCGGCGCCTCGGCGCGCTCGTCGTTCACGTCGACGCGCTCGCGCGGGACCGCGCCGCCGACGAGCTCGAGCTGCTCGTCGCGCTCGCGCATCAGGCCGCCGTCTCTCTCGAGGCGCTGCGCCGGCGCGAGGGGCTGGCCCTCGAGAACGAGGCGATGCGCGCGCACCTCGGCGAGAGCGCCACCGAGCTCGTCGGCACCTCGCCCGTGATGGTGGCCCTGCGAGAAGCGATCGCGCGCTACGCGGCGGTGGACAGCGTCGTGCTCGTGTCCGGCGAGAGCGGCACCGGCAAGGAGCTCGTCGCGCGCGCGCTGCACGCGGCGAGCGCGCGCGCGGGCGAGCCGCTCGTGAGCGTGAACTGCGGCGGGCTCACCGATGCGCTGTTGACGAGTGAGCTCTTCGGGCACGAGCGCGGCGCCTTCACGAACGCCGATCGGCGGCACGTCGGCCTCTTCGAGCGCGCGCACGGCGGTACGCTCTTCTTCGACGAGATCGGCGAGCTCTCGCTCGAGGCGCAGGTGCGCCTGCTCCGCGTGCTCGAGTCGATGCGCGTGATGCGCGTCGGCGGCACCGAGGAGGTCGCCGTCGACGTGCGCGTGATCGCCGCGACGCACCGCGATCTGTCGGCGATGGTGCGCGAGGGACGCTTCCGGCAGGACCTCTATTACCGGCTCGACGTGCTGCGGCTCGAGGTGCCGCCGCTGCGGGCCAGGACCGAGGACGTGCCCGCGCTCGCCGCCGCGCTGCTCGCGCCGATCGTGGCGCGGATGGGTCGATCGATCCCGACCTTCACCCCGGCCGCGCTCGCGCGGCTCTGCGCGTACGGCTGGCCCGGGAACGTGCGGGAGCTGCGCAACGTGCTCGAGCGCGCGTGCATCCTCGGCTCGAGCACGATCGACGCGGGCGAACTGCGCGGGCTCGAGCCGGCGGAGGGCGTGAGCGCGAGCGACGCGGCCGACCCCGGCGGGACGCTGCTCGAGCTGGAGCGCCGCCACATCCAGCGGGTGCTCGACACCGTGCGCTGGAACAAGACGCGCGCGGCGGAGGTGCTCGGGATCACGCGCCAGACGGTGCACGAGAAGATCCGTCAACACGGCTTGCGAGCACCGGAGTAGCCCGGCCACGCGCGGCTCAGATCAGAAGCGGCAGGCGACGCCGTCGAGGGTGGGGGCGCAGGCGCGCGCCGGTGCCGCCGGAGAGAGCGCCGCGACGACGAGCGCGACGAGCCCGGCGAGCCCGATGGCGCCCCCCACGACGAAGCCGGCGATCGCGAGGCCCTCCGCCGCGCGCCACGCGCCGGCAGGGCCCGGGCACTCCTCGTCCCTCGAGGGGCCCTCGAGACGATCGCAGCGGGCGTCGTCGTTCCAGACCGCGATCTGGTCCTCGCGCACCGCGAACGCGGCGCCGCCGAGCCCGAGGAAGACGGCCCCGGCGACGGCTCCCGAGGCGCCGAGCACGAGCCACGGCGCGGGCTCGGCCGAGGCCGTCCCCGGCGCGGAGCGCCCTCTCGCGGGCGGCGCCTCGAGCGCCTCCGCGGCGAGCGGGACCGGTTCGAAGCGCTCGCGCGCCCTCTCGCGCGGCGCGACGAGCACGCGGCGTTGGATCGCGTGGTGGCCGTCGGCGAGCACCTCGACGATCGCCGTGCCCGCGACCGCGCGCACCGGCCCCGGGAGCGGCGTGGTCCCGACCTCGCGCCGATCGACGAGCACGCGCGCGCCGTCCACCGCGCACTCGATCACGAGCTCGCCGAGGCGGCCTCCCACCTCCGCGAGCGCCTCGACGAGGTGGGGCCGGTTCCGAGCGAGCCACTCGTCTTCGTCGCGCGCGAGCAGCGCGGTGAGCCGCGCGTCCGCCTCGAGCCAGCGGCCGAGGGCCTGGAGCGCCAAGGCGACTTGCGCATCGACACGCGTCGAGGGCTCGAGCGCAGCCGCGCGCTCGAAGAGCGCGAGCGCGCCCTCGTCGTCCTGCTGCGCGCGCAGCGCGAGGCCCTCGGCGAGGAGCTCCTCGGCGCTCTGCGCGCGCGCGGCCCACGGCGCGAGCCACGCGAGGAGCAACGACAGGCCACCCGCGAGGCGGGTCGATACGGCGCGGCGCGACACGCTTCACTCCATCAGGATCAGCGCGCCATTCGTCCCTCGGACCGGGGCGAGGCGCGGCTCGTCGGCGGGCTCCTCGGGCGCGGCCGGCTCGGGGGCGGGCGGCGTCACGGCGCGGCGGCGGGCGCGCGGGGCGCCCGGCGTGGGCTCCGCGACGCCGTCCGGAGCGCGCTCGGGCGCGATCTGCGCGGCGCGGTCGAGGTGCGCAGGCGAGCTCGCCTCGTCGCGCGGCTCGTCACCGACGTGCACGCCGACGTCGGGTCCGCGGCGCTCCCCACCCGCCCCGTCGCGCGCGATCCCGGGCGGCGCGAGCTCGCTCGGCGCCTCCGGTGCGGCGACGCTCGCGGAGCGCGCAGGCGGCGAGGACGCCCCGCCGAGCGCGAGCGCCGCGAGGCCCGCGACCGCGAGCGCGCCCGCCATGACGATCGCGCCTCGAGCCCCGGCCGCGCGAGCGGGCGTCGGCCCCGAGGGGCCCGCGGTCGTCGTCGGGGCGGCGTGCGCCGACGGCGCGGCGGTCTCGTCGAGGAGCGCGGCGAGCGCGAGCTCGTCGGCCGGCGTCTCGTCGCGCCGCGCCGCGGCGGCCAGCTCCGCGCGGAAGGCGAGCGCGCTCGCGGGGCGCTCGGACGGATCGCGGGCGAGCCCGCGCGAGAGGACGGCGGCGACGGCGGCGCCGAGTCGCGGAGGGTCGGCGGCGAGCACGGGCGGCGGCTCGGTCAGGGCGCGCGCGCTCGTCGCCGCCGCCGTCGGCGCCTCGAAGGGCGCCTCGCCCTCGAGGCACGCGTACGCGAGCGCCGCGACCGACCACAGGTCGCTGCGCGCGTCGACCGGCGCGCCGCGCAGCTGCTCGGGCGCCGCGAACTGCGGCGTCCCGATCGGCGGCGCGCCATGGGTCACCGCCGGCCCGTCTTCGAGCCGCGCGATGCCGAAGTCGAGGAGCTTGGGTACGACGCGGTCGCCCTCGCGCGAGAGGAAGACGTTCGACGGCTTCACGTCGCGGTGCACCACCGCTGCGCGATGCAGGGTGGCGAGCGCGTCGAGCAGCGGCGCGACGATCGCGACGGTCTCTGCCGCGCCGAGGCGACCGTGGCGCGCGAGCACCCGCCCGAGATCTTCCCCGCGCAGCCGATCCATCACGAGGTAGAACGTGCCGTCGTCGGCGATCCCCACGTCGATCACGTCGACGACGTTCGGGTGCCGGACGCGCGCCGCCGCCTGCGCCTCGCGCAGCACGCGCGCCTCGCCCGCCGCGCACGAGGGCCGCACGAGCTTCACCGCGACCGCGCGCCCGCTCCAGGTGTGCGTGCCGGCGAGCACGTCGCCCATCCCGCCCCGCCCGATCACGCGCTCGAGCCGGTACTTGCCGGCGAGGACGGTTCCGACCCGCTCTTCGGTAGTGAGGACGGGCATGCGAGGGCGCCGAGAACGGTAGCGTCCGCGCCAGCGCCCGTGCAACCAGCGGCTCGGCGCGACACGAGGCCGCTCCTGACGGGCGCGTCGCGATCCTCACGCGTTCCGTCGCCGAGCTGGCCGTCGTCGTTGCGGCCCACGCAGGCGACGCGCCACGCCGGTCCGACCCTCGACAGCTCGCAGGTGTGCTCCTCGCCGGCGTGGATGGAGAGCTCTTCGGCGTCGCGGGCAGCGCTCACGCGCACGCTCGGTGTGGGCCGGCCCTCCCGATCGCCGAGGCCGAGCTGCCCGCGGGCGCCTTCGCCCCGACAGCACACGGTGCCCTCGGAGGGCCTCGGTGGCCGTGCAGACGTGTCGCGCTCCGAGCGCGGCCGTCCGGGGCCGCGTCACCCCGGACACCCCCGAAGGGTCGAGAGGGCGACGACGCGCGCACTCAGGAGCGGCGCCCAGCGCGGTCTCAGCGGCAGCGCTGCCGGCGCATCTCCGTGTTCGACGTGCAAGTCGTGCCGCTCCGCGTGCACCCGGTGATGAACGAGCCCTCGGCGCCGCACGCGACCGCCCCCGTGAACCCGGGGGTGTAGGAGCAGCTGGACCCGATCCCGGTGAGGCAGCGGCCGCCGCCGTCTCCGGGGTACTCGCGCTCGGACGTCCCGTTGCAGTCGTAGTCGTAGCCGGTGCCGCCCACCTCCGTCGGGATCGCGAAGAACATCGTCTGACCCGGGAACGCGTTCATGTTCCGATCGTCGCAGTCGAACCCCTCGCTCGCGGGCCGCATCGTCCAACCGCCGGGGAGGCTCCCGCAGAGCGTCGGTCGGCTCGTCGGTCGCTCGCACGAGGAGATCGGCAGCTCGCTCCGGCCCCAGGTGTCGTTGTCGCAGTCCCCGTACCAAACGATCGGCGTGCACGCGTCGAGCGGGCCGGCGTCGATCGCCGGCTCCCCCGCGTCCATCGCCGGCTCCCCCGCGTCCATCGCCGGCTCCCCCGCGTCCATCGCCGGCTCCCCCGCGTCCATCGCCGGCTCCCCCGCGTCCACCGGCACCGAGCCGCCGTCTTCGGGCGCAGGTCCCGCGTCGGTCGGCCCGCCATCGACGGCCGGCCCGCCCGCGTCACGACCGCTCTCGCCCGCGTCCACTGGGTCCGGCCCCGCGTCGGTGCCCGGGTCGGCGTCGCACCCGGCGACGAGGAGGAGCGAGAGGAAGGGAAGGAGGCGGCGCGAGCGGTTCGTGAGGGTGTGCATGGACGGCGAGCATCGGCACCTCGTGTGCCACCCGCGCTCGCGAGCCAGAGGCGCGCGCCGGCGGCCTCACGTGTCGGCGATCCCGACGCGGTGTCGGCGATGCCGACGTTCAGCGCCACTCGAACGCGAGGACGCGGCCTCGCCAGTACACCTCGCGACCCGAGGGCGGATCCCACGACACCTCGGCCTCGACGGGCACGCGCACGCCGTCGCGCTCCCCGTACGCGAGGAAGCGCGCGCTCCAGGGCTGCACGCCGACGCCCGTGCGCATGCGCGTGCTCGTCGTCACCTCCACGAGGTCGCCGGACGCGTCGAAGCGGCAATCGAGGTGGGTCTCGGGATCGCCGTGCGCCCACACGCGCTCGGCGTCCCCCGGGCCCGACGCGAACGACAGGTTCGGGTTGTGGAGGATCGCCATCGGGTTCCACGGCAGCTCGCCGAGGTAGCGCTGCAGCTCCCCGCGATCGAGCTCGACGCCGCGCTCGGCCTTCATGAGCGGGATCGCGCCGAACAGCTTCGCCTCGAGCCGGCCGTGTCCGTCCTCGTACGCGTCCTCCACCACCGCCGTCACGAGCGGCATCATCTTCACGCGCGCGTGCCAGCAGAACGCGCAGCGCGTCGCCTCGAACCACTGCTCGGCGTGGAAGCTCGCCCATCGCCCCGGCCCGAGCATCAGCTCGCCCTCTTGGTGGATCAGGCTCCCGCGCGGCTCGCGCGGCGGCTCGGGGACCAGCCGCGCGGCGAAGCGCCGCCAGCGCTCGGGGACGTCTCGCACGACACGTAGCTATTCGCGGCGGACGCGACGGCAAGCGCGAAGATCGTCGAGCAACCCCTCCAGCGACTCGGAGGCCGCCAGCTCAGAGGCCGCGGTGGCGCTCGGCGCGCAGCGGGATCTCCCCGCGCAGCGCCGCGTCGATCACCGAGACGATGCGCGCGCGATCGCGCGGGAGCCGGCCGCCGAGCGGGAGGTGGTTCGACGCGTGGTTGGTGCGGAAGAGCGCGTCGGTCGGGCGCGCCTGATCGACCATCGTGCGCAGCTCGCGCAGCAGCTCGGGCACCGCCGGGACGGCGAACTGCCCGCGCGTCGCGAGCGTGGCGAGCGGCGTGCCCGGCACCACGGTGACGGTCAGCGCGGCGAAGTACTCGGGGTCCATCTCCGTCACGAGGCGCGCCGTCGCCTCCGCGTGCGCCTCGGCGCGCTCGGGCGCGACCCCGAGCAGCGCGATCACGCTCAGCTCGAGCCCGGCCGCCTTGGCCTTGTGCGCCGCCTCGACGTGGCCCGCGAACGTGTCGCCCTTCGCGATGCGCTTGAGCGTCACGTCGTCGCCCGACTCGGGGCCGATGTAGAGGATCGACAGGCCCAGCGCGCGCAGGCGCGCGAGCTGCGCGTCGCTCTTGTCGCGGACGTTGCGGGCCATCGCGTAGCAGCTCACGCGGCGCAGGCTCGGGAAGCGCGCGCGGCAGCGCTCGAGGATCGGCTCCCAGTGCGCCATCGGCATCACGAGCGCGTCGCCGTCCGCGACGAACACCTTGTCGATCTCGCGCCCCGCCACCCGGCCCGCCTCGTCGATGTCCGCGAGCACCTCCTCGAGGGGGCGCAAGGAAAACTCCTTGTCGCGGTACATGTCGCAGTACGTGCAGTGGTTCCAGGAGCAGCCGATCGTCGCCTGCAGGATGTAGGCGTCGGCCTCCGACGGCGGGCGATAGATGCGACCCACGTAGCGCATGTGCGACCGACGGGATGACTTCCGCCCAGGCGCCACGCAACCCCACGCGCGCTGGCGGGCTCGCGGCGGTGAGCTTTTCGTCCCACATCGTCGGCCGCGACCCACTCATCGTGCGTGCCCCGCATGACCTACACCCTCGTCGCGCTCCTCGTCGGCGCCTTCGCGGCCCCGGGCCTCGCGGGCGCTCAGCCCGCCCGGGAGCTGGCCGACCCGGCCACGCTCGTCGTGGCGCTCCCCCTCGAGGCGCCGCCGGCCTCGGGGCCGTCGCCCGGGTGGGAGCGAGGCCTCCTCGTGACCGCCGGGGCCTCGCTCGGCGCAGGGGCTTCGTTACTCGGCGCGTTGCTCGTCCTCGGCATCACGCTGCCCGCGGCCGACGCTCACGACTACGGTTGGGCGATCGCGACGGCCGCGGCCGGCGCGATCCTCGCGCCGGTCACGATCCCAGCCGGGGTCTTCCTGTTCGGCAATCTGAGCGGCCTCGGCGCGGACTTCGGCTGGACCCTGCTCGGCTCGCTGCTCGGCCTCCTGCCAGGCGCAGCCCTGTTCCTCGTCGGCCTGCTCGCGAATGACGCCCCGAGTCTCATCATCATCGGCCCCGTGCTCGGAGGAGTCGGCGCGATGACGGGATCGATCATCGCCTTCGAAGTCTCCAGCCGCCCCGGACAGGGAAGCGGGCTCGCCATCGGTGCAGGTGTCGGCTCGCTGAGCCTCTCGGGGCACTTCGACTGACGCGTCCGTGGGCTCGTCGTGGTGAAGTGCGCCGCGGCGCACGCGCGCCCCGACCGACTCGATGGCTCCCGTGCGGGCGGCATGCCACCCTTCGCTCCCCGTGCAGACCTCTCACGACGTCACCATCATGGGCGGCGGCCTCGCCGGCCTCTGCCTCGCCCGCCAGCTCCGCATCGAGCAGCCCGCCCTGCGCGTCGCGCTCGTCGACAAGCTCGCCCGCCCCTTGCCCGAGGCGGCGCACAAGGTCGGCGAGTCCAGCGTCGAGCTCGGCTCGCACTACTTCGAGCACACGCTGAAGCTCGCCGAGTACCTGCGCGCGCGCCACCTCATCAAGAACGGCCTGCGCTTCTTCCCCGGCGGCGGCCGCACCCACGGGCTCGCGGACCGCACCGAGATCGGGCCGCCGCAGATGCCGCGCGTCCCCTCCTTCCAGCTCGACCGCGGCCGGCTCGAGAACGACCTGCGCCAGATGTGCGACGACGACGGCGTCGCGATGTTCGAGGGTGTCGGCGTGAAGGACGTCGTGCTCGGCGAGCCGCACCGGGTCACCCTCGAGGACGGCCGCGTGCTCGAGAGCCCGTGGGTCGTCGACGCGACCGGACGCCGCCGCATGATCGCGCGCAAGCTCGGGCTCACGCGTCCGAGCGGCCACGCCGCCCACGCCGCGTGGTTCCGCATCGAGGGTGACCTCAAGGTGGACCAGCTCGTCCCGCGCGAGGACGAGGAGTGGCACCGCCGCGACCCGGACGACATCCGCTGGCTCTCGACCAACCACCTCATGGGCGAGGGCTACTGGCTCTGGATCATCCCGCTCTCGAGCGGCCTGACGAGCATCGGCGTCGTCGTCCACGCGGAGAAGCACGGCTTCGAAACGATCAACACGCTCGAGCGCGTGCTCGCGTGGATCGCCGAGCACGAGCCCGTGATCGCGCCTGCGCTCGCCGAGTACGGCGTCGCCGACTTCCGCTGCCTCAAGGACTACAGCTACACCGCGGAGCGCGTGTACTCGGCGCAGCGTTGGGCGCTCGTCGGCGAGGCCGGCGTGTTCGTCGACCCGTTCTACAGCCCCGGCTCGGACTTCATCGCGCTCGCCAACACCTTCGCGGGCGAGCTCATCGGCGCCGAGCGCGCCGGCGAGGACATCGCCGAGCGCGCCGACTACTTCGACTTCTTCTTCCGCCGCCTCGCCGCGATCTCGACCGCGACCTACGCCGAGGCCGCCGAGGCGTACGGCCAGCCGCGGGTGCTCGCCGCGAAGATCTACTGGGACAACACCAACTACTGGTCCTTCCTCTGCCAGTACTTCTTCCAGGAGATCTACCGGCTGCCTGTCCATGAGCAAAAGAAGTTCCTGCCGCTCTGCGAGCGCTTCGCCTCGCTCAACCTGCGCGGCCAGAAGCTCCTCACCCACTGGGCGCGCCTCGCCACCGACCCGACGGAGCGCGAGCACGTCGTCACCCCGCCGATCCCCTCGATCCTCGCGAACCTCCACCTCGACCTCGAGCGCTCGATGAGCCCCGAGGAGACGCTCGCGTACCTGACCGAGAAGGCCGACGCGGCCGAGGACGTCCTGACGGACCTCTTGCTCCGCGCGGTCACCGAGCTCGGCCCCGAGCGCGGCCGCGCCCTCGTCGAGGCGCTCGGCGCCCGCGACTGGCCGCTCACCGGCCTGCGCGAGCGCGTCGAGGCCGAGCGCGGCGAGCGCCGCAGCCGGCGCAAGCGCCTCTCCAAGCTCGCGCGCGACATCGAGCGCACGCTCGGCCCGGCGCGAGGCGACCTGGTCGAGACGGTGGGCGCGCTCTTCGCCCGCGAGCTCGCCGGCGCCCCCCACGCCGCCGCCCCCGCGTAGCGTAGGTACCCGAGCCCGGCGAGCGATCGGCTCGCCCCAGGGCGCGCGCTCGGCTCACCGCCGATCGTGCACCACGCGTCGCATGAGCTCGCCGAGCTCCTTCAGCCGGCGTCGCTGCTCGTCGCTCAAGCCGTCGGGGTCGAAGTGCATCACGTCGTTGCGGATCTGGCGTACCTCGTCGAGCTCGCGGACGAACGTTGCGCGGTCGAGCGGGAGACCGACCTTGCGCCACACCTCGGGCTTCTCGAGTCGAGCTCGTCCGGGACGTCATCGCTCATCGACTTCGCGGGGCAGCTCCGCGGCGACGGAGGCCGTCATGAGGGGTCAGACGACCACGACCGTGTCTGCGCTCGCCGCGCGCACGGCTGCGCTCGTCACGCGCGCGTCCATCGTCGCGAACCGGCCTCCGTGCGCGGCTGCGAGCGCGATCAGGTAGACGTCCGTGATCGGCTTGGGCCCATGGATCCGCGAGGCATCGACGAGCTCGGGGTCGAGGAGGCTCACGTCGTCGGCCCAACGCTCGTGCAGAGGGTGCCGCGTGGCATGCCCCAGGCGGTCGACGATCGCGGCCGGCGCGAGGCGGTTCGGATAGGCCGGCTGCGACATGATGCGCACGCAACCGTTCTGGGTGATCGGACACGACGCCCAGCCGCGCGGCGCCTCGACCCGAAACCACTCTCTCACGCGGCCGTGGTGCGCGTGGTCGGGGTCGAGCAAGGCGATGAGGACGTTCACGTCCAGGAGGGCACGCATCGCCGTCAGCCTTCCGTCTCGTCGCGCAGGCGATCGATCAGCTCGTTGGTCACGAGGCCGCCACGGCTCGGGAAGGGGACGAACCCGTGCAGCTCCTCCTCGCCGGACACCGAGCCCGAGACGGGCGGGCCCGCCGCGAGCGCCCGGCGCGCGAGCTCGGACAAGACCTGTCCGGCCGTCTTCTTCTGTCGCCGAGCCAGCTCCTTGGCGGCCTGGAGGACGTCGTCCTCGATGTCGAGCGTGGTGCGCATGCATCTGATGCTATCGCATCACCGGATGTGCGCCATGAAGAGCGGGGTGTTCCGGCGCGTTCGGCGGCTCGACGAGGGTCGGGGAAGAAAACTTGGGGTGCAGATCGGTCCCGCTCAGGATGCCGTCGGTGGCGAAGCCGGCCTCGTTCTGGGACGCGTTCCGCGACCCGAAGCTCGCGCTCATGCTCGGGCTCGGGTTCGCGAGCGGGCTGCCCAACCCGCTCGCCGGCGACACGCTGAGCGCGTGGTTCGACGACGTGGGGGTGCCGCTGGCGTCGGTGGCGTTCTTCGGGGGGCTGGTGCACCTGCCCTACAACCTGAAGTTCGTCTGGGCGTCGGTGTTCGATCGGTTCTGGCCGCCTTTCTTGAGCCGGCGGCGGTCGTGGCTCTTGGTGTGTCAAGTCGCCTTGCTGGTGCTCATCGGGGCGTTGGGGGCGCTCGATCCGTCCAAGGGGCCGGCGCTGGTGGCGGGGCTGGCGCTGGTGGTCGCGTTCACGGCGGCGAGCCAGGACATCGTGGCCGACGCGTACCGGACGGAGCTGCTGTCGGCCGAGCAGCGGGCGAGCGGCGTCGCGATCTTCGTGATGGCCTACCGGGTCGCGCTCATCGTGACCGGGTCGCTCGCGCTGATCGTGGCCGACCACGTGTCGTGGACGGTGGCGTTCGGGATGCTGGCGGCGCTGATGAGCGTGGGCGTGGTGACGACGTTGATCGCGCCGCCGGTGGCGGTGCCGCCGCGGACACCGCGCACGATGCGCGAGGCGATCGTGGAGCCGTTCCGCGAGCTGCTCGGGCGCGAGCAGGTGTGGCTGCTGCTCTTCATCACGATGCTCTACAAGTTCGGCGACGTGTTCGTGACGGCGATCCGGACGCCGTTCCTGCGCGAGGTGGGCTTCACGCTCACGGAGATCGGCTCGATCGTGAAGCTGATCGGGCTGATCGCGACGATCGTCGGGGCGCTGCTCGGCGGGGGGCTGGTCGCGAAGTGGGGGCTGAAGCGCGCGATGATCGTGTTCGGCGTGGCGCAGGCGGTGCCGAACCTGTCGTACGCGGCGCTCGCGGTGGTCGGCAAGAGCTACTCGCTGCTCGCGGTGGGCATCGGCGTGGACAACCTGGCGGGCGGGATGGGCACGGCGGCGCTGACCGCGTTCTTCATGACGATCTGCAACCGGCGCTTCACGGCGATGCAATACGCCTTGCTCACGTCGCTGATGACGGTGCCGGGGCGGCTGCTCGGGATGGGGTCGGGCTGGCTCACCGAGCACATCGGCTGGCCGGCGCTGTGGGTGGCGTCGGTGGTGGCGGCGATCCCCGCGCTCGTGCTCTTGGTCTACGTGCGGATCGTGGAGCCGGACCACGGCGAGGCGGCGGCGTGAGCCCAGCCGAGGTGCTCGCGGCCGCCGTCGAGGCGGGCGATCCGCCCGCGGCGCAGGCTTGCGTGCTGGCGGACGGGCGGGCGCGGTTCGAGAGCGCGCACGGCTGCGCGCACGACAGCGTGTTCGACGTGGCGAGCGTGACGAAGGTGGCGGCCACGACGAGCGCGCTCGCGCGCCTGGTGGCCGACGGCGAGGTGGGGCTCGACGACTCGGTGCGGCGGTTCCTGCCGGGCGCGGCGTTCGACGCGAGCGTGCGCGCGCTGCTCGGGCACCGCGCCGGGCTGCCGGCGTGGCGGCCGCTCTTCCGCGAGGTGATGGCCGACCCGGTGGCGAGCGCGTGCTTCTCGCGCGAGGCCGTGGCGCCGCCCGAGGCGTGGGCGCGCGCACGAGAGATCGTGATGCGAGCGGTGTCGTCGACGCCGGCGCCGACGCCGGGCCGGCGGGAGTACAGCGACCTCGGGTTCCTCGCGCTCGGCGCGGTCATCGAGGCGGTGAGCGGGAGCCGGCTCGATCGGTTCTGCGCGGCGCACGTCTTCGGTGATCGCGACCTCGGGTTCGTCGATCTCGGGGCGCCCTCGTCCTGGCTCGACGGGCGCCACGTGCTCGCGACCGGGACGACGCGGCCGCGCGCGCCCGCGCCCGGGCAGGAGGGGCTCTTCGAGGTGCCCGCACAGGAGGAGGCGCCCGACCCGGGCCGCGTCGACGACGACAACGCGTTCGCGATGGGCGGCGTGGCCGGACACGCGGGGGTGTTCGCGACCGCGCGCGCGCTCGCCGAGCACGCGCACGCGACGTGGATCGAGGACGCGCTCGGGTCGACGCGGGGCGCGTTCCTCGTGCGCGATCCGGCGGACGGACCGCCGCGCGCGCTCGGCTGGGACGTGCCGACGCCCGGCTCGAGCGCGGGCGCGCTCGGCGCCGGCGCGCGGGTGCTCGGGCACCTCGGCTACACCGGGTGCTCGCTCTGGCTGGACCTCGACCGGCGCCTCGTCGCGGTGCTGCTCACGAACCGGACGCTGCCCGGACGCCACCGCGTCGAAGGGATCCGCGCGCTGCGCGTCGCGTTCCACGACGCCGTCGCCACCGCGTGCCTCGCCTGAACGCGTTTCGGAGGGAGGGGTTGGAACGTGCTCCTCCGAAGACTCCATCGAGCGAGGGTCTCGGCCGAGAGGATGCGCTCGCCCCAGCGATCGAGCTCGCCGATCGAGGCCGCCCGGACGCGGTGCTCGACCGCCCTCGGGACCCGCCGGAAGCGCAGGCGCAGCTGCTTCGAGAGCAGCTCCGCGCGTCCCTCCGCGCGTCCTTCCTGCAACCATCGCTTCTGGTAGCCCATGACGATTCCCGCGTGCCTGCGGACAGCGGCGCACTGGTGAGCGCAGCGAACAACGCCTCGCCGTCGTCCGTGCCGGCGCGGTCCAGCTCTCGCGCCCAGCAGCACCCACACCACCAGCTTGCCGATGGCGGCGCCCTCGCGCGCGAGCAGCTCGGCCTCGGGGACTCGCGCGAGGTCGTCGATCCGCAGCTCGAAGTCCGGCACGTAGCGGCCAAACGCGGCGCGCGCGGCGTCGTCCGCGTCGAACAGTTCGCTCAGGCGCCGCGGCGCGGTCCAGCCGCCCGCGCCGTGATGGAGCACGATGGGCAAGATCATCGGCACCGGCCCGCGCGGATGAGCCCGCCGATGCGCTCGCCAGATGTGACCCTGGTAGACGTGGACCCGCAGGACCATGTCGGGATCCGGGCGGCTCTGGTGCTCGACGAGCACGTAGATCAGCACCTCGCGCGGACCCATCCGCGCCGAGAAGAGGAGATCCGTCCGCGCCTCGCGGGCGCGGTCGACGAAGCTCGCGTCGCAGCGTGGCGAGGTCGATCGCGGCGCACGCCTCCGCCGGCAGGACCGCCCGCAACACCGGCGCGATGTTCGCGGGGAGCGACAGGGTGTCGCGCACGAGCCGGTCGTGAGGATCGTGCCTCGGCCTGCGGCGGGTCGTGGGCTCGCCCCGACCCACGTCGCGTGCCGGAGATCGGTCGTCGTGATCCCGCGCACTTGGGAGCGCGGTGCGGCGAGAGTGGCGAACGAGGCGCGGCGATCGCCGCGATCTCGGCGCGGCGAGCTGCGCTATCGTGCGGCGCATGTCGATGGAGGAGCTGACGCTCGAGGCGCCCGATGGGCACCGGATCGCGGCGCGGTTTCGCGCGGCCGACGCAGAGGCGCGCGGGCTGGTGCAGGTCGCGCACGGGCTCGCCGAGCACTGCGCGCGCTACGCGCGCTTCGCCGACGCGCTCGCCGCCGCGGGCTGGGCGGTGGTCACGCACGATCACCGCGGACACGGCAAGAGCGCGCGGAGCGCGCGCGAGCTCGGGCACTTCGCCGACGAGCAGGGGTGGCTGCGCGTGCGCGAGGATCTGCGGCAGGTGCGCGCCGCCGGCCGCGAGCGCGTCCCCGAGGGGCCGCTCGTGCTCTTCGGGCACAGCATGGGCTCGTTCATCTCGCTCTCCGATCAGCTCGACGCGCCGGGCAGCGTCGATCGGCTCGTGCTCAGCGGCTCGAACCAGGGCGGCGGCGCGCTCGTGAGCGCGGGGCTCGCGGCCGCCAAGCTCGAGCGGCTCCGCCAGGGCAAGCGCGGCAAGTCGAAGCTGCTCGCGTTCCTCTCGTTCGGCTCGTTCAACAAGGGCTTCGAAGGGCGCACCGAGTTCGACTGGCTCTCGCGCGACGAGGCGGAGGTCGATCGCTACGTCGCCGACCCGTGGTGCGGGTTCGACGCGACGAACCAGCTCTGGATCGATCTGCTCGAGGCGCTGCTCGACAACGGGCGCCCCGAGCGCCTGCGGCGCATCCCGCCCGAGCTGCCGATCTACCTGCTCGCGGGCGACCGCGACCCGGTGAGCCAGGGCGGCAAGGGCGTGCGGGCGCTTGAGCGGCAGCTGCGCGACGCGGGCGCGCGCGACGTCACGCGGCGCCTCTACGCGGACGCACGCCACGAGATGCTGAACGAGACGAACCGGGACGAGGTCGTGGCGGACCTCGTCGCGTGGCTCGCGCGCGGGGCGTGACACGGCCGCACGATCGCGGGGTCTGTCGTCCCTAGGGCGCCGCGCGCGGCCGCGCGCGTCCCGTTGCCGGCGCGCCTGGCTCGCCGCTTGCGAGCCGTCGTTCGGGCTCGTGTCGACACGCGCGGGCCCGTGCCTGTACTCTGGAAGCGGATGCGGCTGAAGACGCACCAGGAAGCACCCCAGCGCGACCTCGTCCACGACCAGTGGGGGGCGACGATGGTGATGGGTGTGTTCATCGCCGCGCTCCTCGTCGGGATGATCTACTACGTGTGGGGCATCGGCGACGCGATCATGCACCGCGAGCGGATGCAGGACGCGTCCGACACGGCGGCCTTCAGCGCGGCGGTGATCCACGCGCGCGGCATGAACATGCTCGCGCTGCTCAACATGATCATGGCGGCGCTCGCGGTGGTCGCGGCGACCATGGCGACGATCGCGTCGATGATCGGCTGGGCGTTCGCGCTCGCGTCGTTCGTGTGCGCGTTCTGCGGCCCGTGGTGCGGCTCGTGCTGCTCGGCCTGCCCGTACGCGATCCGGCACGGCATCGAGTACGACCGCGCGAGCAGCATGGCCGACCGCGTCGACTCGATCGTCGAGGGGCTCATGCGCGGCTTACGCGCCTACGCGGTCGGCATCCGGTACGGCGTCCCCATCGCCGCCCAAGCGAAGGTCGTCGCCTACGGGGTCGACGTGTACAGCCCGGTCACCGACTTCGGCGTGATGGCGCCGCCGACGCGCCTGCAGCTGCCCGCGCAGGACGACGAGACGGACTGGCCGTGCAACGAGAAGGTGCTCCCGTGGGTGCGGCTCTTCTCGCCCATCTTCGTGTGGATCTTCGGCAGCCCGTCGCCGTACATGGCGGGCGGGGTCGGGCTCGGCATGCTCGAGGCGCCCGGGCACGCCCGCCGCTGGTGCCAGGACGGCTACTTCCAACGGATCACCGACGCGGCCCAGACGATGGGCAACGACGAATACCAGGTCCAGGCGTACATGATCGGCAGCCCGGACTTCGAGTGGACGCAGCGCGGCGTGGCCGTCGCCGCGTGGGGCCAAGGCGAGGACGCCGGCCGCACGTACACGAACCTCGCGCAGATGGGCCGCGTCAGCTTCGCCCAGGCGGAGTTCTTCTACGACGACGACGAGACCGACTGGGAGGAGTGGCTCTGGCACATGAACTGGCGCGCGCGGCTGCGGCGCTGGCGGCTCGAGGCGAGCGGCGCGGGCGGCGTGCTCGGCGCGTGCGGCGCGGCGTGCGGCCCGCTCGGGAGCCTGGGCTCGGCGATCAACGACGTGGTGGCGCACTGACATGGCGGACCGGCCTCGACGCCAGCGGCCCCAGAAGCTGCGCAAGCGCGGCTTCCTCGCGCTCCTGCGCGACGTCGCGGGCAACGCGACGACCGAGACGGTGATCATGATCCCCGTGTTCGTCGCGATCTGGGGCGGCATCTGGTACACGCACCAGCGCTACCGTAAGGCGATCAACATGACGCAGTACACGCGCGCCCACACGTGGCAGCACGCGTACTCCGGCTGCGACGGAAGCCCGCCGAGCACGAACACGCGCATCAACCCCGGCGGCTACTCGGGCGACGGGATGATCTCGGGCGTGGTCGACCTGCTGTTCGGTAGCGGGATCATCCCCGGCTTCAACTTCGACGAGATCGAGGGGCGCCGGCAGACGCAGCTCGCGCGGCCCTCGGTGCTGGGCGAGGGCACCGTGTCGATGGAGCAGAACCTCGTCGTGCTGTGCAACGAGCAGACGCAAGGCGAGCGCGGCTTCGCGCGGACCGCGTGGTCGATGTTCTTCGGGGGATAGCGAGCGATGCGAGCCAAGCGCACGATCCGGGTCGAGCCCCTGCCGCGCTGGCGGCGGGTGGCGCGCGCGCTCGGGCGGGTCGCGCTCGTCGCGGCGTTCCTCGGGCTCGTCGCGGGCGGCTGGGCCTACCACTCGGCGCGCGCGCAGCTGCGCGACAACCTCTTCGGGCTCGGGACGCAGATGATGGCGTACGAGCACGCGAGCCGGCAGGACGCGCCGCGCGACCTCGTCGTGAACGGGCAGACGATCCACCTCAGCTCCGGCACGACGACGCGCTCCGCGCTCGAGGTGCTCGACCACTTCGAGCAGCGCTGCGCGCGCGCGGACGGGGGCCTCGCGGCCGAGCTCGATCGCCTGGTGCGCGAGCACCCCGAGATCGCGACGCCGGCGCGGCCGGGCACGCCGACGATGCGCGAGGACGACGGCCGCAACGGCTTCGTCGCGTGCCTCGACCTCGGCAGCGCCCCGGTCGGCGTCGCGGAGCTCGTCGAGCGCCTCGGCCGCTTCGGCGAGACGGGCGACGTCTCGGTCATCGGCGACGCGCGCTTCGTGTTCGCGGAGCAGTCCGGTGAGGGCGCCGAGACGCGGACGCACTTCGTCGGCCTCTGGACGGAGGGCGAGTTCAACGTGCTGCGCATGTTCCCCGAGCAGGGCGACGCGCCCGGCGCCGACGTCGACGGCGTCACGCGGCCGCCGCAGGCGCGGCGGATGCTCAGCGGGCACGAGCGCGGGCTGCCGCTCTCGATCACCGTCTACGCCACACAGCTCGGCGAGGCGGAGCTCGACGGCTTCTATCGGCGCGAGCTCGGCGCGGCGGGCTGGACGCTCCTCGAGACGGCCGCGCGCCCGAGCGAGGCCCCGGTCACGCTCATCGCGGAGCGCGGCGAGCGCATGGTCACGCTGATCTTCACGCCCGATCCGGTGAACGGCGGCTCGCAGGCGGCGATCTTCGACGGGCGATGAGCCGCGCGCGCACGCTCTTCGCGGTGGGGCTCGTCGCGGCGCTCGGCTGCGACGAGCCGGCGCCGGCGGTGCGGCCGATCACGATCGACAACCCGCGCGTGCAACCGCCGCCGCCGTCGGCGGAGCTCGTCGATCCGGGGATGCGCACGCGGCAGACGGCGGAGCAGGCCGCGGCGGAGCGGGAGCGGCTCGGCGTCACCGAGGACGGGAGCGGCGGCGGCGCGCGCCCGCGTGCGGGTGGCGCCGGAGGCGGCGGCGGTGGCGGCGCGCCGTCGAGCGCCAACGCGGCGCCGTGGGTCCCTCCGGCGCCGGCGGGCGCGCCGACGAGCCGCGAGGTCGAGGCGTTCCGCCGCGAATTCGCCGCCGCGATGGAGCGCGAGGTGAACCCCGACGCGGACCCGTGCACGCAGCTTCGCGAGACCGCGAGCGCGAGCGCGATGGCGACCGAGCGCGCGAGTCGCGACGCAGACGGC
The DNA here is from genome assembly GCA_019637095.1 of Sandaracinaceae bacterium. GTDB lineage: Bacteria > Myxococcota_A > Polyangia > Polyangiales > Sandaracinaceae > JACKEC01. Next base: position 76,793 of record JAHBWG010000008.1, read on the forward strand.
CGCCCGCCGGTGCCCGGCCGCGACGCGTTCCGCCGGGGCTGCCGCGAGATGCGCGAGGAGATGCAGCGCTGCCTCGAGCGGCGCTACTTCCAGGAGCACGCCGAGGAGTGTCAGCGCGAGCTCGCGCGGCTCGCGCGCGCCGGCGAGCGCGCGAGCGAGGACGCGCGCGACGCCCTCGCCGAGCTCGAGCAGCGCCCGCGCGCCCCGTGAGCCCGATCCACGCCCGCCAAGGAGCCGCGTAGGAATGACTCGATCGGGGCGGCGTCGCGGCGACGCGCCGAGGCGGATGGGTCATCCCTACGCGGCCCCTAAGGCTCGTCGTCGGCGAAGCGCGCGACGAGGGCGAGGCACGCCGCCGCGACGAGCGCCCCGCCGAGCGCGAGGGGCAACGAGACGTGCTCGAGCTCGAGCGTGTTGAAGCCTCGCAGCCGGATGAGCTGGGGCGGCAACAGCACCGGGACCGCGTTGAACGCCCCGTGGAGCGCCACGCACGGCAGGACCGAGCGCACGCGCAGGCGCAGCCACCCGAGCACCAGCCCGGCGAGCGTCCCGACGAGGATCGCGAGCGGGCTCCCGTGGATCAGCCCGAAGAGCACCGCGCTCAGGCCGAGGGCGACCCGCGGCCCGTGGCGCTTCGCGAGCCCCGGCAGCAAGAGCCCGCGGAAGAACAGCTCCTCGGCGAGCGCGGGCACCGCGACGAGCGCGAGCGGGACGACGATCGCGTCGCGCAGCGAGCCCACGTGGAGCTGCCGCGCCGCCGCGCGCACCGCGGCGGGATCGGGCGCGAGCGCCGGCACGAGATCCGCGACGAGGTTCGCGATCTCGCGCAGCGGGAACGCGAGCGCGAGGCCCGCGCTCAGCGCGAGCACGGCGATCGCCGAGCTCACCGGGGTGACGCCGAGGGCCTCGCGCAGCGGCGCCTCGCGGCGCGTCCAGATCACGCCGAGCGCGATCGCCACGCTCGCCCCGCCGAGCTGCGCGAGCCCGACGAGCAGCGGATCGAGCCGGACCGCGGCGAACGCGTCGGCGAAGCCCCGCGCGCGCGCGATCATCCCGACGAGCGCGGCGAGCGCCGCGACGCCGAGCGTCGCCGCCACCAACACCACGGTCAGCCCGATCCCGGCGGCCGCGCCGAGCCCGTCTTCGCGTCGCTCGTCCATCGGCACCTCGCGTACCACGTCACGCGCACTTTGGCGCGCCGGGCGCTCCCCTTGTAGGCTCAGGGCGCATGCGACCGCCGACGCTCAGCGCGCTCGTCCTCGTCCTCTTCTCGGCCGCCTGTGGCGGTCCGTCCGGCTCGCTCCAGCACGGCGGCAACGCGAACGGCGTCCCGATGATCGACGCCGAGAGCTACCACGACGCGCGCCGGGCGTTCGCCCGCATCGAGCCGGACGACCCGGCGCGGGTCGCCTGGCGCGACGCCCTGATCGCGTACCTCGTGCGGGACTCCGCGAGCGTCCTCGAGGGCGGCGACTACGACGCGGTCGTGCAGCACATGGCGAGCGCCTGCGCGCTGTTGACGCCCGCCGACGTCGCCGAGGGGCGCGTGCCGGAGAGCCTCGCGCCCGCGGCGCGCTGGATCGTCGAGCGCGGCTCGCGGCGCGGTGACGAGGGCCGCGTGATGGCGGCGCGCCTGCTCCTGGCCGCGATGGGCCAGGACGCGGAGGCGAACCGCGCGGAGCGCGAGCGGATCGCGGCGTGGGGCCGCGACGCGCGCCGCGGGATGGAGAACCCGATCGAGCGCTACGGGAACCTGATCCAGGTCTGGGAGCAGCACGATCAGCTCGCACCCGCGCCCGAGGTCCTCGAGACGCTCGCGCGGCTCCACCTCGAGCAGCGCGACGCGCTGATGACCCTGCTCGGCGGGGCGCTCACCAGCGAGCGGAGCCTGGGGCCGGTGCTGCGCGACCCGCGCCTGCTCCAGATGGGCGAGCGGCTCGTGGAGCGCGTCCCGCTCGACGTGGCCGCCGTGTTCCTGCGCCACGGCGACATCGACGGCGCGCTCGAGCACGTCCAGCGGATCGACGCGCAGGGCACGAGCGGCAGCGCGGACCTCGCGCAGCTCCGCGACTTCCTCCAGCGCGCGCGGGACCGCAGCCCGCGCGGCGCCGAGGCGCTCGGCGAGATCGCCGTCGCGTTCGCGCGCGTGCGGCCCCCGGTCGCGGAGGCGCTCTGCGCGCTCGGCCTGCGCCGGTTCCCCGAGGACGCGCGCTTCCCGCTCTGCCTCGCGCGGCTGGCGATCCAGGAGCAGCCCGGGCTCGGGACCGCCTGGTACGCCGAGGTCGTGCGCATGGCCCCGGACCACCGCGAGGTCTACGACGAGGCGCTGCGCCAGCTCGACGAGGTGATGGAGGCGGGCGTGTTCGACGCCGAGATCGGCCAGAGCCGCGCGCTCGCGCGCAGCGCGCTCTCGATCCTCGACGAGTACGAGCGGCGCTGGCCGACCGAGCAGCCCGCGGTCACGCGCGACGGCGTCCTCTTGCAGCTCGGGCGCGCGGAGATGAGCGCGGGCAACGTCGCGGAGGCGCGGCGGCGGCTCGAGGCGAGCCTCGCGGCGCGCGACTCGCGCGAGGGCCACCTCGCGCTCGGCCTGTTGCTCGAGCGGGTCGGCGAAGGCGAGGCGGCGGCGACGCACTACCGCGCGGCGCTCGACCAGGCGCCCGCGCGCACGCCGGAGGATCGCGCGGTGCGCGCCGAGCTGACGGAGCGGCTCGGCGACGCGTTCCGCACGGGCGGTCAGGAGCAGCAGGCGCGGCGGATGTATCGCCAGGCCCTCGAGGCGTGGGACGCGCTCCTGCCCGCGGTGCGCGGGCCGCGGCGGGGCGTCGCCGAGGTGCGGCGCGGGATCTTGCTGAGCCGGCTCGGTGACACGCACGGCGCGTCGGAGGCGTTCGCGGCGGCGATGGAGGCGGCGCCGAGCTTCCGCGAGCCTTACGCGTCGATCCTCGCGCACCTGGTGGTGAGCGCGCCCAACCTCGAGCTCGCGCAGACCGTCCTTCGGCGCGCGCAGTTCCAGCTCCACCTCGAGCCGGAGTGGAAGGTCTACTTCGCGCTGTGGGTGCAGATGATCGCAGGGCGCGCGGCGAGCGAGCCGGAGCGCGACGTGGCGCTCCTGCTCGGCGAGCTCTCGCGCGGCGAGGCGTGGTCCAACCGGCTCGCCGCGTTCGGCGATCGCTCGCTCCCCTACCCGGAGCTGCGCGAGCACGCGACCAACCTCGGGCAGCGCGTCGAGGCCGACTTCTACGAGGGCGCGCGGCGGCTCGCCGACGGCGACGAGGCGGGCGCCCGCTCGATGTTCGAGCAGGTCCTCGCGTCCGGGATGGTGAACTTCTACGAGTACGCGATGGCGCAAGAGCTCTTGCACCAGCTCGGCGCGCGCGACCGCGTCGCCGAGCGCGCCCCGACCCCCTGAGCGATCGGCGCGCGTCCCCGACGACGATCGCGGAGCGCTCCCGTCGTCGCTACTCGCCTTCGCCGCCCTCGGGGGGCTCTTCGGGCGGGGGCTCGTCCGTGTCGGGGGCGGCGCCGGCGAGGCGACGGCAGTCTCGGTTCACGCGCCACACCGGGCGGGCGTACTGGCCGTTCGGAGCGGCGCGGCGGTAGCGGCGCGCGAGCTCGCAGGCGGGAGGGGTCACCGTGTCCTCGCGGATGGCGAGCAGCGCGAGCGCGCGCGAGCTCGGGCGCGGGCCCTCGAGCGAGGCGCGGTGCTCGGCGGCGGCCGTCGCCGCGTCCTCGCGGTCGTAGGCGATCTCGGCGAGCACGAGGTGCGCCTCGGTGTTGTGCCGGTCGAGCTCGAGCGCGGCCTGCGCGGCGCTGGTCGCGGGGACGCGCTCGTGATCGGTCCACGCGATGCGCGCGCGCAGCGCGTGCACCTCGGCGCGCAGCGGCGCGGGCAGCGCCGCGAGGTCGTGCCCGGCGACGAACGCGTCGAGCGCCGAGCGCGCCGGGTTGGTGAGGCGCAGCCGCAGCTGCGTGAGGATCTTCGCGAGCACCATCTCGGGCGGCTCCGCCTCGCCGCCGAGGAGCATCGAGAAGCGGCGCAGCGCGCTGTTGTAGTCCTCGGCCTGCATGTACAGCCAGCCGAGGTCCGCGATCAGCGCCGCGTCGCGCGGGTGCGCGTCGATCGCCGCGCGCACCGCGCGCGTCCCGGACGCGCCCGCGATCTCCATCACGAGCAGCCGCGCGCGCAGGCGCTCGACCTCGACCGCGCGGATCTCCGCCTCGTCGACGCGCTCGAGCGCGCGGCGCGCGTCGGCGAGGCGCATCTCCTCGACGTCGAGGCGCAGGCGCCCGACGAGGGCCTCCGGGTGCCGCGGCGCGAGCGCGAGCGCCGCCTCGTACGCGTCGCGCGCGACCTCGCGACGGGACAGCTCGTGCGCCGCGCGGCCGCGGTCCGCGTGCAGATCCGCGTCGTCGCTCTCGATGCGCAGCGCGGCGTCGAGGGTGGCGAGCGCCGCCTCCCACTCGGCGGCGGCGGCCTGCACGTGCGCGCGCGCGGCGAGCAGCCGCACGTCCGAGGGGTGCGCCTCGAGCGCGGGCTCGACGAGCGCCCGCGCACGATCGGCCGCGCCGAGCCCGAGCTGCGCCTCGACCGCGATCGGGACGACGTCCGGGTGGTTCGGGTGCTCTCGCATGAGCGGCTCGACGCGCGCGACCGCCTCGGCCGCGCGGCCGGCCGCGAGCTCGCTCGTCGCGAGGTGCACGAGCGCGGGCACGCGCTGCGCAGGATCGGCTGCCGCCTCGAGGTAGAGCACGCGCGCGGGCTCGAGCTCACCGCGCGCCTCGAGCAGCCGCGCGCGCGACAGCGCGGTGCGCGGGCCCTGGGGCGCGTGCGCGAGCGCCGCCTCGGCCCCGCGCAGGTCGCGCCGCGCGAGCGCGAGCTCGGCGGTGAGCTGGGCGCGGCGCCCCGCGTCGACCGACAGCGGCGAGGGGAGACGCGCCGCGGCCTCTTGCGCGAAGGGGATCGCGCCCATGCGGAGCGCCGCCTCGGTGAGCGTCATCGTGAAGAGCTCGTCGCCCGGCGGCGCGACGGCCGCCGCCCGATCGAGGTGCTCGCGAGCGGTGACGCGATCCCCACGTGCCGCCGCGGCGCGCGCGAGGAGCAGGCGCGCCCACGCCTGCTCGTGGTCGGTCGCGTCGTCGTCGTCGAGGACGCCCTGCGCGAGCTCGGCGAGCTCGCCGATCGCGGCGCCGTGCCGGTCCATGATGCGCGCACGCGCGATCTGGGTCCCCGCGTTCCGGTGCGCCTGGGGGAGCGCGTCGAGCCGCGCGATCGCGCGGTCGTGCTCGTCCGAGCGGGCGAGCAGCTCCGCGTAGAGCGCCGCGTGGCGAGGCGCCTCGGGGCGCTCGTCGGCCGCGTGCTGCGCGGCGAGCGAGGCGATCTCCACGTTGCCGACCGCCCACGCCGCGAGCGCGCGCGCGCGCAGCGCCTCGGCCTTGTGGTCGCCGTGGGTCGCCACGATCGCCGACGCGGTCTCCATCGCCGCGGAGAGGTCGCCGCGCGCGAGCGCGAGGTACGTGCGCGCGACGCCGACCTCGCGCGCGACGTCGTAGTCGTCGGCAGGCAGCGCGGCGAGCGCCGCCTCGATCGCGGCGGCGTCCTCGTCCTCGCCCGCGAGCACCAACATCGCGCGCAGCCGCAAAGCCATCGCGCGCGCCTCGGTGCCCTCGTCGCCCTCGAGCAGCGCGAGCGCCCCGCGCGCCGACGCCACGCGCCCGTCGTCGCTCGCCCGCTCGAGCGCGGCGGTGACCTCCATCCGGTGCGAGATGAAGACGTAGAGCCACACGCCGAACGCGATCGTCGCCACCGCGAGCACCGCCCACGCGACGCGCACCAGGAGACGCTTTCGGACCTCCTCCTTCGTCTCGGGCACCTTGTCGAGCACGGGGATGGACGTCCCCGACGTGTACGCCGAGACGCTGAAGAGGTCCGAGCCCTCTCCCTTGTCCGTGTGCTCCTCGTCGCTCAACCAGGCCTCCGCGGCCCGCCCATCATACCGAGAATCGGGGGAACCCGCGGAAAACGCGCGGGGACGATCCTCGTCATCTCGTCGTTCGAACGCGAGAATGACGAAATGACGAGGATCGTCCCCCCTAGCTAGCTAGAAGCGGTAGCCAGCGCGGACGCTCGCGCCGATGGTCAGCGCGCCGGCGCCGGGGGAGACGTAGCCGAGCTCGGGCAGCGAGGCCTCGAGGTAGAAGTGCTCGACCGGGCGCCAGGCGATCACCGCGGAGACGCGGGCGGAGAAGCCGGCGTCGCGGGCGCCGGTGAACGTGAAGAGGACGCCGAGCTCGGCGGCGGCGCCGATGAAGACGGGCTCGACGATCGGGCTGCCGAGCCAGGCGGCGCCGACGTGGATGGCCATGCCGGAGAACGCGCCGGTGGTGAGCTCGAGGCCGCCGCGCAGCTCGAAGCCCTCGACCTCGCGGAACGAGCGGCCCAGGCGCAGCGCCGCGTCGAAGAGGCCACCGCCGCCCTGCGCGCTCGCAGGCAACACGCCGAGGGTGCCGAAGTAGCGGCCGCCGACGCCGAGCTGGAGCATCCAGTCGCCGTCGCCGCCGTACGGGGCGCGACCCGCCCACGCCTCGCGCTCACGTCGCGCCGCTTCCTCCGCCGCGCGCGCCGCCTCGTCCTCGGCGCGGCGAGCCGCCTCCTCCGCCTCGCGCCGCGCCGCCGCCTCCGCCTCGAGCCGCGCCGCCTCCTCCGCTTCGCGACGGGCCGCCTCGTCGGCCTCTCGACGCGCCGCCTCCTCGGCCTCGCGCCGCGCGCGCGCGTCCGGGTCCTCGTCGCCGGTGAGGCGCAGCGCGTCGTCACCGAGCCCGTCGGGCCGGACCATCGAGCGCAGGATGTCGGCGAGCCGCGCGCTCTCGTCCGACTCGAGCACGACGACGAGGAGCTCCTCGAGCCGCGCGCCAGGCCGGTAGTAGACGTGCAAGTGCAAGCGGTATTGCCCCCGCATCGCCTCGACCTCGCCCGTCACGACATAGGTGGCCCGCGCCTGCTCTGCGATCGCCTCGAGCTGCGCGCTCGTGGGCGGATGGTCGACGCGCGCGCTCGCCGCGGGCGGGGCGAGCCGCAGACCCTGGGCGCGGAGCTGGTCCGCGATCCGCTGCTCGACCGCCTCGAGGCGCTCCTGCGCGGCGCTCCCGCCGAGCGGCAAGAGGGCCACCGGCTGCGCGGCGGCCAACGCCGGCGCGAGCGCGATCGTGAACGCCAGGAACGCCGTGGCGCGCGAACACGCGTTCACGAGGGCCTCCGATCGGTGGGGAATACGCCGCTCACGGGCTGTCCGGGCTCGACTCGGGGAGGGACTCAGCAAGGCGTGTTCCACCGAGGCCCTCGGGCGCCTGGACCAGCTCGACGAGCACGCCGCAGGCGCTCTTGGGGTGGACGAACGTCACGTCGTGGCCGGCGGCGCCGCGCCGGATGCCGCCCGGCGCGAACACGAGCCCCTGCGCCTCGAGCCACGCGACCGCGGCGCGCAGGTCGTCGACCCAGAGCCCGACGTGGTTGAGCGGCGGCACGTCGACGCGCGGCTTCTTCTCGGGATCGATCGGCTGCATCAGATCGATCTCGACGTCCCCGCACATCGCGATCAGCTCGTCGACGTTCTCGCGCTCCGAGCGGTAGGTGCCCTTGGGCGTGAGGCCGAACAGATCGATCCACAGGTGACCGAGCGCGGCCCGGTCGGGCCCGCCGATCGCGATCTGCTGCACGCCCAGGACGCGGAAGGGACGCTCGCTCATGGGGACGAGTCATTGCACGCCTCGGTCGAGCGTGCGATCTGAGCCGCACCGTGCAGCGATCCCTGACCGGCATCAAGCCATCGAACGCCCCGCACCTCGGCAACTACCTCGGCGCCATCCGGCCCGCGCTGCGGCTCGCCCAGGAGTACGAGAGCTTCCTCTTCATCGCCGACTACCACGCGCTCACCACGCTGCGCGACCGGGAGGCGATGCGCGCGTACACGTACGACGTCGCCGCGACGTGGCTCGCGTGCGGCCTCGACCCGGCGAAGATCCACCTCTACCGGCAGTCCGACGTGACGGAGGTCTTCGAGCTGACCTGGGTCCTCGCGTGCCTGATCGCCACCGGCCAGCTCGAGCGCGGCGTCTCGTACAAGGACGCGCTCGCCAAGGGCGAGGCGCCCAACGCGGGCATCTTCAACTACCCCGTCCTGATGGCGGCGGACATCCTGCTCTACGACGCCGACGTCGTGCCGGTCGGGCGCGATCAGCTCCAGCACCTCGAGGTCGCGCGCGACGTCGCGGCGCGCGTGAACCACGTGTTCGGCGAGGGGCTGCTCGTGGTGCCCGAGGCGAGGATCACCGAGGCCCCGCTCGTCCCGGGGCTCGACGGGCAGAAGATGAGCAAGAGCAAGGGCAACTCGATCCCGCTCTTCGCTCCGCAGAAGACCTTGCGCAAGACGGTGATGCAGATCGTGACGGGCAGCGATCCGCTCGAGGCCGCGGTCGAGGCCCGGGGCTCGACGGTGTACGAGCTCTACCAGCTCGTCGCGTCGGAGGAGCAGTGCCGTATGATGCAAGAGAGCTTGCGGCGCCCCGACTACGGCTGGGGCCACGCGAAGCAGGCGCTGTTCGAGGCGCTCGAGGCCGAGCTCGGCCCGCGCCGCGAGGTCTACGACGCGCTGCGCGGCGACGAGGCGAAGCTCGAGGCGCTCCTCGCGGAGGGGGCGGCCCGGGTGCGCCCGATCGCGCGCGCTACGATCGCGCGGGTTCGCGAGGCGATCGGGATGCGCTCGCGTCCGTAGACACCTCGGGCGCGGCCTCGCCGCCGTCGGTCTCCTCGGGCGGCGTCTCGAGGATGCCCTCGTCGCCGCCGACCACGACGACCTGGTCGAGCAAGAACCCGCTGTCGGTCTTGATCCAGCGCTGGCGCACGACCGAGGTGCGGACGTTCATGGAGCGGTCGTACCAGGAGAGCGTCACGAGCGAGGTCGCGCTCTGCGAGTCCTCGCTGATCTGGACGTGGGTGCAGTCGGAGTCCGCGATCTGGATGTCGTGGCCCCAGGCGCGGTGCATCTGGAGGAAGGTGGGGCGGAACTCGGGCGAGACGCGCTCGGTCGCGAGGTCGATGCGCGCCCAGCGCACCTCGTCGTTGAAGGCGTAGACCTGATCGGTGAGCTGACGGTCGGCGCCGAGGTTCTGGAGCAGGCAGCCGCCGAGCAGGAGGGTGACGACCGCGAGGAGGTGGTGAGCGCGCATGCGGCGAGGAGAGACGAGTCGGCGGCCGGCGGCAAGAAACCGGCGAGCGGCCGTCTACGGCTCGTCGGGGACGGAGGGCTCGCGCGTAGCGCGCTCGAGCGCGCCCTGCTTCCAGGCCAGCAAGGCGAGCACGAGCACCGCGGCGAGCGCCGGGCAGAAGAGGGCGCCGGCGCCGCGCACGTTCGCGACCGTCATCGCGACCACCGCCGCGAGGCCGAGCACGCTGAGGGCGAAGAGCAAGACGAGGTAGCCGCGCGTTCGCCGGGCGCGCGCGCGCTCCTCGGCGATCGCGGCGGCGGTCGCGTCGCGCACGCGCTCGAAGCTCCCCTCGCGGGCGCGCGCGAGCCGCTCCTCGCGCGTGGGCTCGCCCGTGCGGAACGGGCCAGTGCCCGGCTCGTGCGCGCGCAGCGCGTCGTCGAAGGGGTCGCTCACGAGAGGCGCTCCAGGAACGCCGTGATCGTAGCCTCCGGCTCGCTCGCCGTCAGGCCGTCGCGGTAGCGCCACTCTGCGTCGACGCGCTCGAACTCGCTCAGCTCGGTGAACGAGCGGTCGCGCCCGCGCTCGAACACGTGCGCCGTGAAGAGGACGCGCGCGCGCTCGCCCTCCTCGTCGTGGTCGTGGACGGTGAGGCGCTGGTAGCGCAGCGTCCGGTGGGCGCGCGAGAGCTCGCGCACGACGTCGGCCTCGGGCCGCGCGCGGAGCGGGTGCGCGGGGTGGAGCGTGCGCCACAGGTACGCGCCGTCGCCGCGCGCGAACGCGGCGAAGCGCGAGCGCATCAGCGCGAGCGCGGTGGGCGCGACGCCGCCCGCGTGGAGCGGCCGGCAGCAGCGCGCGTACGGCTCGCCGCTCCCGCAAGGGCACGCGCCGGCGGTCTTCGCCACACCTACTGCCCGAGGCGGCTCTGCGCCTGCCGGTTGTTCGGCTCGAGCTCGAGCGCGCGCTGCCACTCGGTGCGCGCGCCCGCCGCGTCCCCGGCGCCCTGCAGCGCGTCGCCGTACCAGAGCAGGTACTGCGCGCGGCGCGGCCGACGCGAGACGGCGCTGCGCATCAGCGTGACCGCCTCGGCGTGCTCGCCGCGCGCCATCAAGAGCCGGGCGAGGCCGACCATCGCGTGGTGCTCGCGCGGGTCCGCTTCGAGCGCGCGGCGGTAGTAGACCTCGGCCTGCGGCGAGTTGCCCGCCGCCTGCGCGCTGCGGAGCAGCGCCGCGGCCTCGCCCGCGGCGGGCGGCTCGGCGGGCTCCGCAGAAGATGGAACGACGGGCGGTACGTCGACCGGCGGCGCGTCGGCCGGTGCAACGACCGGCGGTGCATCGACCGGCGGCGCGTCGACCGGTGCAACGACCGGTGGCGCGGCCACCGGTGGCGCGGCCACCGGCGCGTCGACCGGCGGCGGGCCGACCGGCGGTGCGTCGACCGGCGGCGCGTCCACGGGCGGCGCGTCGACCGGTGGTGCGACGGTGTCGACGGGCGGCGGCGCCACGGGCGGCGCCGGCGGCGCCGGCGGCGGCGCCACGGACTCCTCCGGCGCGCCGAGCAGCACGAGCACACGATCGACGTGCGGCTGCCGCATGCCCGAGTAGCGGTACGCGATCAGCGCGATCACGCTGACGAGCACCGTCGCCGAGCCGACCACGAGGAGCTTGGCGAGCGCGCGCGCGACCGAGCCGCGCCGCGCCGCGGGTGCGTCGGTGGAGAGCTGCGATCCCGGGACCGACGTCGTGGCGGGCGGCGGCGGCGGCAGCGGCGCGAGCGCCGGCAGCGGCGGCCCGAGCTCGAGCGGCGGCGGCGGAAGCGAGCCGATCTCGATCGGCGGAGGCCCGGCCGCGTCCGCCGCGTGGGCCGCGCTGGGGGGACCGACCGCGAGCGACGCGAGGTCCCCGGAGTCGAGCGACTCGGAGCTGTCGAGCGAGGGCCGCGCCGCCGCGACCGTGTCCTCGCCCGAGTCGGTCAGGCGCGTGCGCGCGACCAGCTCCGCGCTCTCGGACGCGGGCGGCACGACCGTGGCCGGCCCCGAGGGCGCGGTCGCCGGGGGGCTCTCGACGTCCGGCGGCGCGTCGAGGTCCATGTCGTCGTAGCGCATGATCGCCGTCGCCTCGTCCGACGACTCGCCGGGCGGGTCGGAAGGCGGCGACGACGGAAGCGACGGCTCGGGCGGGCGGCGCGGCGGAGGCAGCGCGGGCTTCGGCTCGGCCGGGGTCGCGCTCGCCGCACGCGGCGGGAACGGGCGCAGCGCCCCCGACCCCATCGCCAGCGTCTGCTTGGTGGGCGGAGGACCGACCGCGGGCGTGCCCATCGACAGCGTCTTGCGGTGCAAGATCTCGCGGCTCGAGAGCGAGCGCTCCCCCTTGGCGACCGGGCCGCCGACGACGGGGCGAGGGAACGGCGGCGGCGGGACGACGAGCTTGGACGCCGCCGGCGGCTCGTCCGCGAGGAGTGACTCACCCGCGCGCGCGCGCGTCTCGAGGTTCTGCGTGATCGTGTGCGCGTCGGAGGTCGGCTCGTCCTCGGCGAACGAGACGAAGCCGCGCAGCGCGTCGCGCTCCGCCGTCGCGGAGGAGAGCGCCTCGTCGACCGGGCTCATCACGTTCGCGACCGCCGGGTGCGCGCGCCGCTCGATGTGCACGCGGCCCGACGCGAGCGCGAGCAGCGACGCGAGCGCCTTGGTGCCCGCGAGCACCTTGCCGCCCTCGACGTGCGAGGTCGCGCCGACCACGAGCCCCTCGGCGAGATCGAGCTCGACGCGCGCCTTCGGGTTGCGGATCGTCGCGTGGAGCGTCGCGCCGCTCGAGACGAGCACCCGCACCATCCGCGCCGGGCCCGTCGCCTCGAGCCGCGTGTCGAAGGCCTCCTGCCGCGCCGCGCGCTCGAGCAGGTCTCGCTCGGCGTCCAGCATCCCGAGGATGCGGCTCGCGAGCTGGTGCATGTCCGGCATCGCGGTGGTGGAGGACCAGAGCTCCTCCCACGGCGCGACGAGCAGCGAGGCCCACCGCAGCCGCATGTGGCCGCGGATGCGCCGCACCACCTCGAAGCCGGCGCCCTGCAGCCCCGCGCGATCCATGATCGCGATCTGCGGATCGAGCCCGCTCGCGCGCTCGAGGCCCGAGCCCTTCGTGTCCGTGACGAACACGAGCGCGCCGCGCTCGCGGAGCTCGTGCGCGAGCGTGTCCGCGCGCGCCGGGTCGTCGTCGACGACGAGCGCGCGCAGCGTCGGCAGCGCGATGAGCTCGGTCGACTTCGTCCCGCCGAGGTCGAGCACGCCGACCGGACCGCCCGTGCTCGTGTGGAACTGGTACTGCATCGGCTCGGCCGCCGTGACGTGCGGGCGCAGCCGCGCGACGAACTCCTGCACCGCCTCGGCGACCGGGCGGCCCGCGCCGAGCACGACGCGCGTCGCCGCGCCCTCCCGGCCACGCGCGTGGACGGACAGGATCCCGCTGCGCAGCTCCTTCTTCACGAGCTCCACCAGCTCTTCGAAGGTGGCCTCGCCGATCTCGCCGCTCGGCTGCTCGTCGGCGTGGGCCGAGAGCTCGCGCTCGAGGTCGGCGACGCGGCGCGCGACCGCGTCCGCGCTCGCGCCGCGCGGCACGACGGCGACCGCGCCGTGCCGGAACGCGTGCATGCGGCTCTCGAGGCGCTCGTCCTTCGCGAGAAGCACCACCGGGACCGACGCGGTGCCGGGCGCGTCGCCGAGCAGCGTGAGCGCGAGGAGGCCGCCGTCCGCCGCCGCGTCCCCCACGAGCAGCAAGACGTCCGGAGCCGTGGTGCGGATCGCGGGCTCGAGCTCGGCGAGCGTCGCCGCCTCGACGGACAAGCCGCGCCGGTCGAGCGCGACCTTGAGCGCCGCGTCCATCGGATCGCCGGAGCCGACCATCAAGAGGGTCGGACGATCCCGGCCGCCACGCTCCGCGGCTCTATCCAGCGGCTTCACCACGAGCCCCGAGTCTCTCCGAAACGGGCGGGCGGGCGCAAAGGTTCCGAGCGGCGCGTCAGGAGCAGCCGCCGCCGGCGAGGCGAGCGCGCTCGGCGTCCGCGAACGCGGCGCCCTCGCGGCGGAACGCGTCGGTCGCGCCGCCGCCCTCGACGCGAGCGACCGCGTCGAGCACCACGCGCCCGCCCGCGCGGACGAACACGAGCTCGCCCGTCGCGTCGTACTCGCCGAGCGCGGGGAAGGTGCAGCGCAGCGCGTCGCACTCGAGCGCGGCGCGGTGCTCGGGCTCGTCGAAGCGCAGCGCGAGGTCGCGCCCGAGGCGCGCGAGGGCCTCGTCGAGCGACGCGCCGCACGCGCGCTCGGCGGTGCGGATCCGCCCGTCTGCGTCGGCGCGCGGGTCGGCGTCGCTCGCGTCGGTCGTGAACAGGACGAACACCACGCCGCGCGCCGCGTCGATCGCGTCGCGCGCGCCGCGCGCGAGCCCCTCGAGCGTGGCCACGCTCGGTGAGGCGGCCGTCGGCGCCGGCTCGGCGGGCTCGGCGCGCCCCCCACCGCACGCGGCGAGCGAGAGGGCGAAGAGGGCGAGGGGGAACGAGCGCACGGACGGCATCTAGTCACCCGGTACCGAAGTGAGGGCCAAGTATCGACGAGCCAGAATCTCGGTGACGGGTGACTAGCACGGCGGAGACGGGCTCGACCTGCTAAACCCCCGCTCATGTCGCAGCGATTCCCCGAGCGCCCGCGGGCGTTCGTCACCGGCGCGGCGGGCGGCTTCGGCCGCGCCGTCGCGCTCGACCTCGCCGCGCGCCGCGGCCGGCTCGTCCTGAGCGACGTCGACGAGCCCGGGCTCGCCGAGACGGCGGCGCGCGCCACCCGCCTCGGCGCCGACGTGCGCACGATCCGCTGCGACGTGCGCGACGCCGCGCAGGTCGAGGCGCAGGCGGCCCTCTGCGACGACGCGTTCGGAGGCGTCGACGTCGGCGTCAACAACGCCGGCGTCGCGGTCGCCGGCCCGATCGGCGAGGTGCCGCTCGAGGACTGGAAGTGGCAGATCGACATCAACCTCTGGGGCGTGATCTACGGCTGCCACGCGCTCGCGCCGCGCATGAAGGCGCAGGGCAGCGGCTTCATCCTCAACGTCGCGTCCGCCGCGGGGATCGTGTCCTTGCCCTCGATGGGGCCGTACAACGTCACCAAGGCGGGGGTGATCTCGCTGACCGAGACGCTCGCCGGAGAGCTCGCGGGGACGGGCGTGTCGGCGAGCGCGCTCTGCCCGACGTTCTTCCGCACGAACATCCACGAGGCGGCGCGCACGTCGCAGCCCGCGCTCCGAGGGCAGGTCGAGAAGCTCGTCACGCGCTCGAAGTGGAGCGCGGAACAGGTCGCGAAGATCGCGCTCGACGAGCTCGAGCGAGGGACGCTCTACATCGTCCCGCAGCGCGACGCGCGCGGGCTCTGGCGCGCGAAGCGCGTGCTCGGCGCGCGCTTCTACACGCTGCTGGGCAGGGCGACCCGCGACCCGCGGTTCTTGCGCTACCTCGGCGGCGCGTAGGCGATCAGCGGTAGGCCGGGTCCTCGGCGCAGAGCCGCGGGTCGGCGCCGAGCGCCTCCATCGCCTGCACGGCGGCGGTGCGCAGCGCGGCGCCCTCGTCGCCGCCGAGGCGCAGGCCCCGCTGGTAGCGAGCCGTCGCGGCGGCGATCGGCCGGTCGTGCGCGCGCGCCTCGCGCTCGGCGCGCGCGAGCCACCCGAGCGCGTGGCCCGGTCGGCCCTCGCGGTCTTCGAGGTACGCCATCGCGCGCTCGGCGTCGCCCGCCCCGCAAGGGGGCTTGCCTCGTGTACGTTCGACCATGCGGCGGACGAGGTCGGGATCGGCGCGGCGGTCGCCGGCGCGCAGCGCGGTGGCGTGGGCGAGCGCGACGAGGCCCCCGTAGAGGTTGCCCGTGTACCCATCGAGCACGCCGTGCCGCACCGCGAGCGCGAGCTCGCCGCCGCGCAGCGCCTCGCGGGCGAGGGAGCTGCCGTCGTGGATCTCGAGGTGCAAGCGCAGCATCCAGGTGACCGCGCGCTGGTTCGTCGGTCGCTCGCGCGGGAGCGAGGCGATCGCCTGCGCGTAGCCTTCGCGCGAGGCGTCGCGATCGCCCTGCCACAGCCGGACGAGGGCGCGGCCCGCGTGCACGTACGCGAGGACGGCGACGTCGTGGCCGTCCCGCACGCGCGCGTCGACCGCGCGCAGCCACTCGACGACCGCGCGCGGGCGCTGGCGGACCATCTCGACGAAGCCGGTCTGAACGGCGAGGTAGGAGTGCTCGAACGCGTCGAAGGCCCCGCTCGCCTCGGCGCGCGCGAGCGTGCGCTCGAACCGCGTGGCCGCGGCGGCCCAGTCGCCGCGCCGGAAGCACGCCATCCCGTCGAGGACCTCGCGCACGACGTCCACGCGCGCCGACGCGACACCGCGCGCTGCGGCGAGCCGCTCGCCCCGCGCGCGGTAGTGCCGCGCCCGCCACGGCGGCTCCAGCGCGCCGCTCCGCACCTCGGAGAAGAACGCGAACATGAGATCGCACCACGCGACGCGCTCGGCCGCGCCCGCGGCGGCGAACCCGCGGCGCGCGCGCCGCAGCACGCGGACGCCCGCGAGCGGATCGACGAAGCCCACGAGGGTCGCCACGCGCGCGTCGCACTCGGCCTTCTCGAGCTGCGCCGGGGCGCCCGGCGTCGCGCGCACCGGACCCGTCCCGGCGCCGACCAAGAACCCGACCGCGGCGGCGTAGCTCGGCAGATCGCGCGCGCCGATCGGCGGATCGCCCACGGCGGCGAGCGCGCGATCGAGCTTGTCCATCCCCTCGTCGATCCGGTTGCCCGCCATGAGCGCGTGCGCGGCGTGCAAAGCGGCGTACGCCGCCGCGGTGCCGTGGGCGCCTCGGGCGAGCTCGTCCCAGCGCTCCGCGGCCTCGCCGTAGCGGCCCGCCTGCGCGAGCGCGCGCGCCTCGCTGCGCGCCAGCTCGTCGCGCTCACCGCCACCGTAGGCGCGGGCGGCGCCGTAGAGGTCGGCGGCGAGCGAGAACGCGAGCTTGTCCTCCGCCTCGCGCGCGGCGCGCAGCGCGGCGCGCCCCGCCTCGTCGAGCCGGCCGGCGCCGACGAGGTGGCCCACCAACCGCTCGGGCGGCGCGTCGAGCGCGCCCGCGGCGATCGCGTCGGCGAGCCGGTGGTGAGCGCGCGCGCGCACCTCCGCGGGGAGCGCCTCCTCGAGCGGCGCGCGCAGCGCGTCGTGGTACACGTCGAGCGCGGCGGCGCGCCCGAAGGGACCGGAGCGACGCAAGATCCCTTGCGCCGTCAGCTCGCGCGCCGCGTCGTCGAGCTCGCCCACGCGCCGGCCGGTGAGCGCCGCGAGCTCGCCGAGGCGGCTCCAACCGTCGGCCAAGAGGACGAGCGCGAGCAGCTCGGGCTCGCGCGCCACCGCGGCGCCGACGAGCGGCGAGAGCGCCCCGCTGTCGTCGCGCCCGAGCGCGCGGCCCCCGAGCGCGGCGAGGAACGGCCGGCCGCCCGAGAGCGCGACGACGCGCGCGACCGCCGCGGCGTCCGGTGTCGCGCCCGCCTCGCGCGCGGCCTCCTCGACGATCGCGGCGAGCGCGTCGGGCGCGAGCGGTCCGACGTCACAGGTCTCGACGTCGCTGCGCCGCGCGACGAGCTCGCTCGCTTCGCCCGGCTCGACGTCGGTGCGCAGGGTCGCTACCCACGCCGTCCCGGGGGCGCGCGCGTCGAGCAGGTGCGCGAGGAGCGCGAGCGAGTCGCCGTCCGCCCACTGCAGATCGTCGATCGACACGACGAGCGGGCCATCGCAGGCCACGTACGCGAACAGCCGCTCGACGGCTTCGAACGCGGCGCGGCGAGTCGTCGCGGGCCCACCCGCGCCGAGGTCGCCGAGCACCGGGAACATCGCGGCCGCCGCGGCCGCGGCGCGGCCGATGTCGGCCGGCAGCCCGGGGCGCCGCCCGAGCGCCATCCGCAGCTGATCGACCGCGCCGTCGATCGCGTTGAAGGGCACGCGATCGTTGGGCCGCCCGCGCCCGCGCAGCACGAGCGCGCCGCGCGCGCGCACCGCGCCGGCGACGACGTGCGCGGCGAGCGCGGACTTGCCGCTGCCGCTCGCGCCGCGCAGCACGAGCAGCCGCGCCGCGCCTTCGCCATCGAGCGCGGCGTCGAGGGAACGCGCGAGCGCGCCCAGCACCGCCTCGCGCCCGCGCAGATCCACGAGCGCGGGGCGCGGGACCGCGAGGACCGGCGCGCGCGCGCCGATCGCGGCGCCGAGGCGCGCGCCCACCTCGCGCAGGTCCGGCCGCGCCTCGGGCGCCTTCGCGAGCAGCGCCTCGCACAGGTCCGCGAGCGCCGCCGGCGCCTCGGGCGCGACCGCATCGAGCCGCGGCGGCGTGTGCTCGAGGTGCGCGAGCATCACCCGCGGGAGGATCCCCTCGAACACCGCGCGCCCGCTCACGAGCCGGAAGATCGTCGCGCCGAGCGAGTAGAGATCGCTCTCGGGCATGGGCTCCTCGCCGCGGAGCAGCTCGGGCGCGATGAAGCCGATCGTGCCGCTCACGTGGCGCGCGTCCTCGGCCGGCTCGTCCCGCGTCGCGAGGATCCCGAAGTCGAGCAGCTTCACCGTGCCGCGCGCGTCGACCATCACGTTCGGGGGCTTGAGATCGCGGTGGACGATCCCGTGCGCGTGCAGGAACGAGAGCGCCTCGAGCACCTGCGGCAGCGCGTGCGCGAGCCGCTCGATCAGGGCCCGCGGCGTATGCGCGGGCGGCGGCGGCGTGTCGACGCGCCCGACCCGTGAGTCGCGTGGCCGCAGGGTCGGCGCGACGCCGGTGGTGAGGAGGTCCGTCCCATGTCGCGCGCCGGCAGGCGAGCCACGGCAGTACGCCTCGAGGTCCACCCCCTCGACGAGCTCCATGGTGAAGTAGGGGCCCTGGGCGTCCTCGCCGAGCTCGTGCAGCCGCACGAGGTTCGGGTGCAGGAGCCGCTCGATCGCGCGGAACTCGCGCTTGAAGCGGAGGCGCTCGGCGGGGTCCGGGACGTGGATGCGCTTCTGCGCGACGATCTCCTGGCGCGCGGCGTCGCGCACGCGGCGCACCGCGCCCATCCCGCCTTCCCCGAGCGGGCCGAGGTCTTCGTAGCGGTGCGCGCGCTCGGACACCCAGGCGCGATGCTACCGCGACGGCGGGCGCGCGGGCGCGCTACCTCGGCGGCGCGTAGGCGAGCGGCGACGCGCCGCGCGCGCGCAGGCTGCGGCGGTACGCGACCGGGGTCATGTTCGTCCAGCGCCGGAAGGCGCGCTGGAACGAGCGCGCGTCGACGAACCCGAGCGTGCGCGCGACGGACTCCACGTCGTCGTGCGCGAGCAGCTCGAGCGCGCGCGCGCGGCGCACGTGATCGAGCCGCTCGCGGAAGGACGTGCCCTCGTCGTCGAGGCGGCGCCGGAGCGTGCGCTCGCTGAGCCCGAGGAGCTTGGCCGCGCCGCGCATGCCGAGGCCCGCCTCGAGGTGCGCGCCGATGAGCTCGTCGATCTGCGAGGAGATCGCCATCGAGAGGCGCTCGAGCGCGCGGCCGAGGTACCCGTCGAAGAACGAGGCGACGCGCGGGTCGGCGCCGGTCGGGACGCGCGCGAGGTCGCGGGTGGCGATCCGCACGCGAGGCAGGTCGGCGCCGCTCGTGGCGTGCACGCCGAACACCGCGGTGGAGCTGCCGTTGAGCGAGCCGGGCCCGCTGCCGGGGAGCGCGATGGCCTCGGGCGTGACGGCCGCGAGCCGCAGCGCGCCGACGAGCGCGCCGGCGAGGAACGTGGCGTAGAGGTCGTGGCCGCGACGGCGTTCGCGCCAGTCGTCGACGAGCACGAGCTCGACGCCGTCCGGTAGCGCGCGGCGCTCGAGGCGAGTCGAGCTCCACAGCCGCCAGTAGGTCACCGCGCGCTCGAGCTGAGCCTCCACGCTCGCGCTCGCGTGCAGCGCGAGCAAGAGCGCGGTGGCGGGGCGCTCGCCCGCCTCGACGCCGGCGCGGGCGGCGAGCGCCGCCCCGGCGCCGGCGCGCTCGAGCGCTTCGAAGAGCGCGACGAGCTCGCTCGTCGGGAGCCGATCGACGTCGTCGGGCGGCGCGGCGGCGTGGACGCCGCGTGGCCAGCCGGCGAGCGTGCGGGTGAGGTCGGGGGTGCTGCGGTGGAGGTACCACGCGATGGCGAGTGCGTCGGACGACATGGCCGCCCCTTGGCGCAACCCGCGTGCCACGCCTCGGTGGCCGACGGGGACCTCGGAACACCGGGCCGACCCGTACGGCGCGCCGTACACCGAGCGCGCACGGCGAGCCTCGAGAGCGACACCCGCGCACGGCGGGTGTCGCCCAGGAAGTTCGCGTTCACTCGCGCGCGGGCGTCCCGCCGCCGAAGCGATCGGTGATCAGCTTCGGGATGTCCACGCCGGTCGCCGCCTTGATCTGCTCGTTGGTGTGCACGAGCGACGTGGCGAGGTCGCCCTTGCCGTTGCCCGCGCCGCCGCCGATCACGGTGAGCTTGTCGACGCGGATGTCGCCGATCGTCCCGCTCACGCGCCGCAGCATGGGCACGAGCTTCTGCATCAGGAGCACGTCACGCCCGCTCGTCCCGCTGCCGCGGTAGGTCGAGGCGAGGCTCCCGAGCACCTCCGCGGTCGCGCGGCCCTGCTCGATGATCTCCGCGGCGGCCGCCTTCGCGTCCTCCTCGGCCTTCTTGCGCGCGGCCTCGGCCGGCTCGAGGACGTCGGCGCGCAGCTGGCGGCGCACCTGCTCGATGCGCGCCTCCTGCATGCCGATCTCCGCGGTCGACTGCGCGATCTGCGCCTGCACCTCGGCGCGCTCCTCCGCGATCATCGCCTCGCGGCGTGTGGTCGCGTCACCGATGCGCCGCTCGTTGTCCTTGATGGCGACCTGGATGCGCGCGTCGAGCTTCGCGAGCTCCGCCTCGCGCGTGTTGCGCCACTTCTGGATCTCCGCCTCGGCGCGCGCCTGCGCTTCAGCGACCTGCGCGCGCTTGCGGATCTCCGCGGACCGCATGCGGCCGATCGCGTCCAGGTAGCCGACGTCGTCGCTGACGTTCTGGATCTTCAGCGTGTCGAGCACGAGGCCGATGTTGGTCATGTCGTGCTCGGCCTCCTCGGTGAGCTTCTGCGCGAAGGCCTCCTTGTCCTGGTTGACCTGCTCGGGCGTCAACGTCGCCATGACACCGCGCAGGTTCCCCTCGAGGGTCTCGCGCGCGACCTTCATGATCTCGCCGCGCGACTTGCCGAGGAAGCGCTCGAGGCTGGCGTGGATGAGGGGCTCCTCACCCGGGACCTTCAGGTTCGCGACGCCCTGCACGGTCAGCGGGATGCCGCCCTTGGAGTACGCGCCGCGCACCTGCAGCTCGATGATCATGTTCGTCAGGTCCATGCGATCGACGGTCTCGATCAGCGGGACCCGGATCGCGCGGCCACCCTTGATGATGCGGTAGCCGAGCGTGCGCCCGTCCGCGGCGCGGGCGCGGCCCGAGAACACCAGCACCTCGTTGGGCTGGCAGACGTAGAGGATGTTCTTGATCAGCATGATCGTGGCCACGACCCCGATCACGAAGATCCCAGTGAGCGCGAGCAGTCCTGCGAAATCCATGGCTCAGACCCCCCTCGGAGGAAGGACGGAGCCGCGCGAGGGCGCGCTCGGTCCCGGGTTGACGTTCGCGTCGCCGCTGAGGATGCCGGGCACGTCGACGCCGGTCGTCTCCTTCAGCGCGCGCATGACCTCGGCGACCATCCGCGGGTACGTCGCGGCGTAGCTGCTCAGCCCGCGGCCGTCGCCGTGGTCGAGCACGTGGACCTCGTGGACCTCGATGCTCTCGAGCTGGTCGACGACGGTGCCCACGATCTCCTCGAGGTGCTGGATGACGTAGAGCTCGCGCGCCTGCGGGCCCATCTCCTTCCAGGCCGAGCTCATCATGCGCAGGACCTCGACCGCCGCCTCGCCGTTGTGCCGCGTGGGCGCCGCGTGACCGACCGCGGCGAGCGCCGCCGCCTGCCGCGCGAACTCCGCGGGGATGACGACCTCCGCCGAGAGGCGCAGGTTCTCGAGCCGCGCGCGGATGTCTTGGAGCTCGCGCTCCGCCTCGGCGCGCGCCGTCTTGGCGGCCGCCTCGGCCTCGCGCTCGACCGCCGCGGCGCGGCCCTCGAGCTCGGCTTGCACGCGGCGCAGCTCGTTCTGCTTCTGCTGCACGACGAGCTGCGACTCGGCCTTCGAGACCTCGGCCGAGCGCGTCGCCTCCGCCTGCGCCTGCGCCGTCTCCTGCATCGCCTGGTTCTCGGCGTTCTCCGCGTCGCGCAGCGCTTGCGCGATCACCGGGCGACCGATCGACTCGAGGTACCCGGTCTGGTCGGAGACCGACTGGATCTTCAGCGTGTCGAGCTGCAGGCCGAGCTTGTCGAGGTCGTCCTCCGCCGTGTGGATGAGCTTCTCGGCGAACTTGAGGCGGTCCTCGTTGACCTCCTCCGGCGTGAGCTGCGCGAGCACCTCGCGCAGCGCGCCCTCGAGCGTCTGCTGCGCGACGAGCTGGATCTCGCCGACCGGCTTGCCGAGGAAGCGCTCGATCGCGTTGCCGATCAGGCGCTCGTTGCTGTGGATCTTCACGTTCGCGATCGCGTGGATCTCGAGCGGGATGTTGCCGCTCGAGTACGCGTTCTGGACGACGACGTCGACCGGGATGAGCGTCATGTCGATGCGGTCGATCCGCTCGATGATCGGCACCTTGAAGGCGCGCCGACCGTGACGGACCACCCGATAGCCGAGCACCTGTCCGTCCTCGGCGGTGTAGCGCTTGCCGCTGAAGATCAGCGCTTCGTTCGGCCGCGCGATGTACAGCAGGTTTCGTGCGATGGCGACGAGCGCCAGGACGCCGACCGCGAAGGCCAGCGACCCGAGCACCACGAGCCAGACCAGGGGTATGTCCATCGTCTCTTCCTCTTCTCTCTCTCGCTCCCTCGGGAGGGATGCCCCCGCGGCGACGAAACGCCGCCGCTCACTCTGGCGTGCGTCAGCCCGCCTTCTTCGCGTCGAGCCGCGCGACGCGCGCGCGGTTGCCGTCCATCTCCACGATCAGGACCTCGTCGGCGCGGTTGCCGGCGGTGTCCTCGGCGACCCCCGTCGCCAAGAGATCGATGCTGTTGCCACCGATCTCCACACGGACCTTGCCCACGCGCTCGCCCTCGAAGGGCACGAGCACGCGCGCGGTCTTGCCGACGTAGTCGGTCGAGCGCACCGCCTCACCGGGCGCGTCCTTGCTCAGCTTGCGGATCAGCCAGCTCGCGCCGGTGCCGATCGTCGCGCCCATCCCCACCGCGAGCGCGAGGCCGATGAGCTCGTGGCTGACGAGCCCGAAGACGTCGAGCACGACGCCGGTGAGCCCGAAGAACGCGAGGAAGAACGTCCAGAACCGCAGCGAGAGGAACAGGTAGAGGAACCCCGCGATGTCGCCGTGCGCGCCGACGTCGGCCTCTCCCGCGTCCGCGTCCGCGTCCGCGTCGAGATCCACCTCTGCGCTCGCCTCGGTGTCCGCGTCCTTGCCGCCGAGCAGGATCGACGCCGCGAGCAGGATGCCCCCGACGATGACGGAAAAGAGGTAGATGTAGAGGAGCACCGCGCTTCGTTTCCCCCGTCGTTCGGCCGCGTCGCCGAATCGAACTGGGCCGGAGCATAGGCCATTCCGACGATCGATGCTCGCGCATCCCGGTTTCGTCGCGGGCGCTCGGGATGCGCGCCACGCTTGACCGCGCGACCGGCTCGGGGGATAGCTCGGCCGCATGGGTGAGCCCCTCGACCTCATGCGGAGCTCCCGCCTCGCGGCGGTCGTCTCCTCGCCCGATCGCGACGACCTGATCGCGCGCGCGCTCGCCGCCGCCAAGGGCGGCATCCAGCTCCTCGCCCTGCCGATCTCCGTCCCCTTCGTGGCGGAGATCGCCGCCGAGGTCGCGGACGCGGCCGACGTCACGGTGGGCCTGAGCGACGTGGTGCTCAGCGACCACCTCAACGTCGCGCTCGCCGCCGGCGCGGAGTTCGTGATCTCCCCGATCTTCGACCCGGAGCTCATCGAGACGGCGCGCGCGCGTGGGATCGACGTGCTGCCGTCGGTCGCGACGCCGAACGAGCTGCGCTCCGCGACGCGGACGCTCGAAGGTCCGATCGCGATCTCGCCGGCCTCCGGGCTCGGCGGTCCCGAGTACGTGGCGTGGCTCGCGCGCGCGTTCGGCGTTCGGGACCTCGTCGCGATGGGCGGGATCGGCTCGGACAGCGCGCCGCAGTACCTCGAGCGCGGCGCGATCGCGGTCGTCGTCGACAAGGGGCTCTTCCCCGACGAGCCGGACCCGGAGGCGAACGCGATCATCAGCGTGCGCGCCGAGGCGCTCGTCGAGCTCTGCGCCAGCGTCATCGTGTGAGTCGCCGAGGCGTGCTCGACGGCGTCGGTGCGCCGATCGAGCGCTCTGGCTCACGCGCGCGCGAGCGCGTCGCGCGCGGCGGCGAGCTCGTGCGCGAGCGGCTCGCGCGCGGCGCGTCGCGCGAGCCAGCCGCGGAGCTTGAGCGCGAACACGACGACGAGCGCGAACGGCGCGAAGAAGAGCTGGACGGTGACGCCGATCAGCCACACGCCGCCGGGGACCTGATACTGCGCGAGCCACGCGTCGTTGCTGGTCGCCGCGCTGAAGAGACCGCCGGGCTGCTCGGCGAGCCGCGTGACCTGTCCCGCGCGATCGGAGCAGTACACCTCGATGTGGGACGTGGTGCTCCCGTTCACCGTGCTCGACCAGCTCTGGAAGTGGTAGGGGCCGCGGCAGTGGTCGCACACGCGCGGGCAGACGGCGCGGGCGTGTAGGCCGAAGAGCGGGTCGGTCTCGATGATCATCGACAGGACGCAGGTCCAGGCCGCGCCGAAGAGGAAGGTGATGAACGCGGTGCCGACGAGGAGCTGCCGGAACAGCTGCCCGAGCGGCGGATCGAGGTCGGCGATCCGGCGCTCGAGCTCGGTGACCCGCCTCGCGGTGGCCTCGCGCGCGGCGCGCCGCGCCGACTCGGCCGCGCGCTGCTCCACCGCGCGGAGCGCGCCCACGCAGAGGTGCAGCGGGCGGTGCGCCTCGATCGCGTAGCGCACGCGGTCGAGCCCCCACTGATCGACGAGCGCGCCGAGCTCCCCGATCGCGTCCTTCTGCCGCCCGAGGTGCTCGAGCGCGTCGAGGCGCAAGATCCAGCACGCGACCTCGCTCCGGTTCTCGAGCGGCACGTCCTCGCGCGTGAAGCCGAGGACCTCGACGACCTCGCGGTAGGCGCGGCGCGCGCTCGCGAGCGTCGCCTTGGCGAGCCGGTACGCGGTGTCCTCGGCGAGGTCGGTCGGGCGCGGGTTGACCGGCGCGAGCCACGCCTCGGCCGCCGCGAAGTCGCCCGCGCGCGCCGCCTCGCGCGCGAGCATGCAGCGCAGCACGTGGCGGTGCCCCGCGTCCGGCAAGAGCTCGACCGCCGTCTCGAGCGCCGCGCGGCGGTGCCGCTCCTCGAAGTGCGGCGTGAGCATCACCGTGAGGTGGAAGAAGCGCTCGCACACCGGGAACGACGGCGTGACGTCCATCTGCCCGCGCGTGTCGCGCCACGCCGCCTCCGCCTCGGGCACGCGCTCGCGCGGCAGGTGCCCGTCGACGAGCAGCGCGGCCACCGCTGGCGGGAGCGGCGCCGGCTGGAGGTCCTGCTGGCGCAGGCGCGCGAAGCGCTCGGACTCGCTGATCGACGCGGCCGCGCCCGCCTGCGCGGCCGACAGATCCGCGCTCTCGTCGCGGCGCGCGAACCGCGACGCGGCCTGGCAGTAGCCGCAGGTCACGCTCCCGCCGGCCGCCGGCGCCTCGACGGGCGCGCCGCACTTGCCGCAGGTGAGGATCCGGAGGGTGTGCGAGTAGAGCGTGTGCCCCATCGGGCGCACAGGGTAACCCGGCGCGCCCACGTTGCCGACGCCCCGAGCGGGCTCGCGCGGATCGGGCCGGGTATGCTCGCTCGGCCGTGTCCTCGAGGTGTCACCTCGTCCTGGCCGTCCTCGTGCCACTCCTCGCCGGCTGCGGAGCTCGCTCGGGCCTCGACGCGCCGGACGGCGCGCTTCGGATCGACGGCGCGATCCCGATCGAGCCGGCGCCACATGATCGCCTGCGCGGCGTCTGGCGGTTCCACACCCTTCGCGCCCTCTGCGACACGCTCGCGCTCGCGTTCTGCGACGAGGACGTGCGCGTCCGGCTCTCGACCGACGATCTGTGCGACGGGGGAAACCCGATCGGCGCCGCGCCCTCGATCGCTCGTGTGACGTGGCTCGGCGAGACGGAGGCCCGCCTCGGGGTCGACTTCGAGGGTGAGGCTGCGACGCTACGCATCGCGCTGCGCGAGGCGCGCGATCCGCGCGACGACGAGCTCGAGCTCGTGGCCGCGGACGGCGCGGTCCCGGGCTTTCCGTGGACGAGCGGCGTCCGGGACGGGACCCTCGGCGCACGCCTGCCACCCGGCTTCATCGGCTGCGACTGACGCCTCGACGAGGAACGTCGCCGATGACGCGGCAGTGCCTACGGTCTGTTCGCGCGACTCGCCGGAGATACGGATGATGTCTCGCGGTCCGCGCACGGGACGATCTCCTGACATGCGATATCCCGCAGCCAGCGCTCCACTTGCTGTGGTGATGCGTCTCCGGCGAGCCCGTTCCAATAGCCGATGAGCCGTACGCCGTCCGTGCCCGGCACTCTCTGTGTGAGTAGCTGCGGGTCACCGTGCAGCTCCAAGCGGTCCTGGGTGAGCGGCAGGCGCGTTACGTCGCTCGAAGCGCTTTCAGTTGCGGCCGTCGAACACTCGACCAGTTGGATTCCTCGTTCGCCTATCGCCCTTCGAGCAGCGCGAGGCACGCGCGCTCACCGATCGCGAAGGGCTCGATCGAGATGAGGTCCGCCTGCCCCGCGTCGACGATGCGAAGCACGCTGCCGGAGCCTGCGGCGATCAGGCGGCCCGAGAGGTTCGAGACGTTGCCGGCCTCGGTCGGACGCACGCTGCCAGCGAGGAAGGCATCGACGCCGAGGAGCTCACCGAGCTGGCGATACCACCCCGGGCCGACCTCACCGCTCCGCTCGAGGCCTCGCTCCCGCAGCATCGCGTCGACGCGCTGGCGCTCGACCGCGCGCACGCCCGCGCGGAAAGCGCCCGCCGCGCAGCCATCGCCGACGCGCCCCGACACGTCGGCGTCGCCCGAGTCGAACCCGAGCACCGCGACCGAGGTCGGGGCCGCAGCGCGCCCACCCGGCCCGTCGATCACGCGCAGCGAGACGCCACCGCAACCCACCGCCGCGAGCGCGCAGGAGAAGACCGCGTTCCGCCACCCGGTCATCCAGCCGAGGATACCACCCGGCTTGTCGCGGCGACAGACGTGGCGCTAACGTCGCGTGCATGACGAGATGGGGCCGGGGAATCCTCGTCGCCGTGCTGCTCGCGGCGGGGTGCGGTGGAATCCAGATCACACGCGGTTCCCCACCGCCCGGGCCCATCACGGCCGTCGCCGTGCTGGACTTCGAGAGTCAGGACGAGTCGCACGCCGCAGGAGCCGCCGACGGGTGCGTGATGGGCGTGCTCGAAGCGGGCATGCGCGCGATCGAACGCCGCCGGGTCACCGAGATGATGCAGGAACGCGAGGCGTCGCGCTCGGGGGAAATGGGCGCAGACTTCTATCGACAGCTCGGGGAGATGCTCGGCGTCGAGGCCTTCCTCGTCGGCAGCATCCAGCAAGAGCTGGGGGAGCCGGGCAGCGTCGTGGTACGCCTCGTCTCGGCCGTGACCGGCGACATCCTCCTCGTGTACTCGCAGGGCTCCCGCCGCGGAGGTCTTCAAGCCAGCGACAAGGGACGCAACGCGTGCCGCGAGCTCCTGCGGGCGCTCTGAACGCTGTTGCGAGGCCGGGAGGGGCTGGTCTAGCCTGCGGTCGCATGACGAGATGGGGGTGGATGTTCCTCGTCGTCGCGCTGCTCGCGGCGGGGTGCGGGGGGTTACGAGTCACGCGCGGTCAGGCCGCGCCGGGGCCGATCTCCACGGTCGCAGTGCTCGAGTTTCAGAGCCAGGACGCCTCGCACGCCGCAGGCGCGGCCGACGGCTGCCTCGAGGGTGTGCTCGAGGCGGGCGTACGCGCGGTCGAGCGACGGCGCGTCGCCGAGGTGATGCAGGAGCGCGAGGAGTCGCGTTCCGGCGAGATGGGCGCGGAGTTCTACCGGCAGCTCGGTGAGATGCTCGGCGTGGACGCGTTCCTGATCGGCAGCGTGCAGCAGGGTGGGTTCGGGACGCCCGGCAACGTGGTCGTGCGCCTCGTGTCGGCGGCCACCGGCGACATCGTGATCATGGGCTCGCAAGACAGTGGCGTGGGCGGGCCCACCGCGAGCGACAAGGGCCGCACCGCCTGCCGCGAACTCATTCGCGCGCTCTGACGAGGAAGCCTAGCAGGACCGCGAGGACCGCGAGCGCGAAGTACTCGCCGGTACCGCGGCCCGCGGAGCCGGTCGCCCGGCACGACGCGCACCCGCCGCGCGGAGCGCCGCCAAGTGGCACTCGCTCTCGCAAGTCGACTCGTCGCATCTCACCGGCCGCAAGCGAGAGCTCGACCGTGACGCGCCCACCCGCACCCTCGGCGACGAGCGTGTGGTTGCCGGGACGCACGAGGTAGGAGGCCGGCGCCGCGAGGGCGTGCCGCACCTCGTCGATCGTGATGCGCTCGAAGCCCTGGGCCCCGACCACCGCGATCCGAGCCGACGACTCCCGGATGCGATCGAGCGCTTGGTTCGCCTGGTGCGACCACTCGGCATCCTCGCCGGCCTCTTGGAGGTACCTGCGGAACAGGCGGTCTGCCTCGTGTACGCGGCCGAGCCCCTCGTGCACGACGGCCAGGTTGTACGTGATGCGCGGCGTATGCTGGAGCGCGTCGGCGTGCTGGAAGTGATCGAGCGCGGTCTGGTAGCGGCCCTCCGCGTACGCGGCCGCGCCCGCGTCTAACGCGGCTTGCGCACCGGGGCTCAGGGACTGCGCCGCGCTTGTCGATTCGCAAAGGAAGCTGACGACAATCAGTAGCGTCGCGAGCCCGGTGGGAACACGGTACGATGACCTTCGATGTCGGGGCATTGGGGGCCGAGCACCATTCTAGCCGAGCGCTACCGGATCGTCCGGGTGATCGGCGAGGGTGGGATGGGCCGGGTTTACGAGGCCGCGCACACGACCACACGCCGCCGCGTCGCGATCAAGGCGATCCTCCCCGAGCACGCCGGGGACCCTGAGCTCGCGCGCGGGCTGCGCCGCGAGGCGATCGCCGTCTCCGCGCTCGAGCACCAGCACATCGTGCAGGTGCTCGACTTCGAGGTGCACGAGGGGACCGGCTTCCTCGTGATGGAGCACCTCGCGGGCGAGAGCCTCGCCGAGCGGCTCACCCGCGACGGTCGCATGACGGAGAGCAAGGCGCTCCGGGTCGCGATCCCCGTCGCCCGCGCACTCGTCGCGGCGCACGAGGTTGGGATCGTGCACCGCGACCTCAAGCCCTCGAACGTGTTCCTGGTCTCGCGCGCCGACCTCGGCGCCGACCACGTGAAGCTGCTCGACTTCGGCGTCGCCAAGCTGCTCGGTAGCTCGCCGCTCACCGAGCTCGAGGGGCACCGCACGCGCACGGGCGCCGCGGTCGGCACCATCCTCTACATGGCGCCCGAGCAGGCGCAGGGTCGCGGTGACGTGGACACGCGCGCCGACCTCTACGCGCTCGGCCGTGTGCTCTTCGAGTGCCTGACCGGGCACGCCCCGTTCGAGGCGGGCAACGTCGCGAGCTTCGTCGCGCAGCTGCTCACGAGCGACGCGCCGCGCGTGCGCGCGCTGCGGCCCGAGGTCTCGGCGGCGACTGACGCGCTCGTGGCGCGCTGCCTGGCGCGCGAGCCGAGCGCGCGGTTCACGAGCGCTCAGGAGGTCTTGCATGCGCTCGAGGAGGCCGAGCGCACGATCGCCATGGGCGACACCGTCCCGCGGGAGAGCACGGCCACGCCAGCGATCGCCGCGCTCACGGCGCGTTCGAGCCCGCAGCAAGGGGGCGCGCTCGCCGTCGCAGCGCTCGCCGTCGCGGCGCTCGCCATCGGCGGTGTCTTGGTGGCGCTGTACCCAACGGACCGGGCAGAGGAGCCCTCGTCCCCGCTCGTCGCCGAGCCGCCCCCGCGGAGCGCTCGGTTGATGCTCGACAGCCCGGTCCCAGGCGCGATGCTCTACCGTGGGGAAGCACTCGTCGGGCCCCTCCCCGTGGAGCTCGCGGAGCCGGACCTCGTCCCCGGGCCCTTCGTGGTCCTCGCAGAGGCGCACCACCCCGAGATCCTCGCGTCGGTGGAGCTGCGTGCGCAAAGCGCACGCGGTGAGACGCGCACCCAGGTGCTCCTCGTGCCCGCGGCGTACCCGGACCGCGCCGTCCTCGTGCGGCACCCGCGCCCTGCAGAGGTGCGAGTGGCGGGCCACGCGGAGCGCCTTGGGGCCGGCCCCGGCGTCGTACGGGTCCCCGCCCCCGCAGAAGGAGCGCCGCCGATCGAGCTCGTCGAGGAGGGTCGCGTCGTCGCTCGGTACGACACCTCGTCTTGCCTTCCGCTGAGCGTGTGTGTTCTCGGCGGATCCGAGGTCGTGGCGCCCTCCCAGGCGACCATCGCTCCGTCGCGCCGCCGACGCCGCACGATTCCCGCTACCTCCGCGCCACGCTCGTGTCCGGACGGCGAGGTGCGCGGTCCGAGCGGCCGCTGCTGCCCCGTCGGCACGGTCTGGAGCGGCGACGCATGCCGCCGGCCCCTCGCGCCCTGATCGCTCGCGCGCGCCGCTCAGCGACGGTTCCGTTGCGGCTCGCGGCCCGCGTCGACGAGGTCGGGCCGATCGCGGCCAGGGTGGCACGAGCCCGCGCTCTAGCCGGCGGCGACCAACCGGTGTCACGCGCGCCTGGCGCCGCTCGACGCGAGGCCACGACCTCCGGGAGGATTTGCCATCAGGCAGAAAAGGTCGCGAGTATTGTTGCGTGTAGGCAAAAAAACTCGCACACTACCCCGGGATGGAGCGCTACCTCGCCCCCGCCGTCGAAGAGGACCTCGCGCGCAAGATGGTGTTCCTCGGGGGCGCGCGTCAGGTCGGCAAGACGACGTTGGCCAAGAGGTTCCTCGACGGAGGTGCCGGCTACCTGACGTGGGACGCGGCCGAGGACCGCGAGCGGATCCTGCGCCGCGAGCTCCCGGCCGCCGGGCTCTGGGTGTTCGACGAGCTGCACAAGTATCGCGGCTGGCGGGGCTACCTGAAGGGGCTCTACGACAAGCGCACGCCGGGTCAGCGGATCCTCATCACCGGGAGCGCGCGGCTCGACCTCTACCGCCACGGCGGCGACTCCCTCCAGGGCCGCTACCACTACCTCCGCTTGCACCCGCTCTCGGCGGCGGAGCTCGGCATGCGCTCGAGCGCCGACCTCGAGACGATGATGCGCCTCGGCCCCTTCCCCGAGCCGTTCCTCTCGGGCTCGGCGCGCCTCGCGCGGCGCTGGTCTCGCGAGCACCGGACGCGCCTCGTACGCGAGGACGTCCGCGACCTCGAGCGCATCGTCGAGCTCGACAAGCTCGAGCTGCTCGCCCTACGCCTGCCCGAGCTCGTCGGCTCGCCGCTGTCGATCAACGCGCTGCGCGAAGATCTCCAGGTCGCGTTCAAGAGCGCGGAGCGCTGGGTCGCCATCCTCGAGCGGCTCTACGCCGTGTTCCGCGTCCCGCCCTTCGGTGCGCCCAAGCTCCGCGCGGTCAAGAAGGCGCAGAAGCACTACCACCTCGACTACTCGCCCGTCCCCGACGACGCCGCGCGCTTCGAGAACCTCGTAGCGGCGCACCTCCTGAAGTGGGTCCACCGCGAGCAAGACCTCGAGGGCCGCGACCTCGAGCTGCGCTACTTCCGCGACATCGACGGACGCGAGGTCGACTTCGTCGTCGTCGAGCGGCGCAAGCCGATCCTCTTCGTCGAGTGCAAGCTCACGAGCGGCCCGCTCGACCCGGGGCTGCGCTACCTGGTCGAGCGCTTTCCCCGCGTGCCCGCGTGGCAGGTCGCGCTGCGCGGGGAGCGAGACGCCAAGACCCCAGAGGGTGTGCGGCTCGCGCCAGCGCTCGCGCTCCTGTCGACCCTGGCTTGATCGTGTGCGTCGGCGTCGTCGACGCCGCCGAGCGCGACCCCGAGGCGCGGGCGCACGCGACGTCGCCCGACGGCCCCGACGTCCGGTACCTTGTGGTCGAGGCGCCAGCACCGGCGCATCTCCGAGCGCGATCCGTCGCCATGAGCAAGCTCCCCACCCGCCCCGCCTTTCACGCTTCCCCCGAGAACACGCGCAAGGCGCTCGAGGGGCAGGACGCGCGCATCGAGTCCGGCCTCGCCGCTCGCCCCTGGACGGCTGCGCGGCTGCGCGGCCTCCAGACCCTGTCGCTCGACGCCGCCGCACGCCGGGCCTCCGCGGACCCGGCCGACCCGTTGATCGCGCGCGACCTCGAGCGCGCCGCCTGCGCCGGCGCGGGGCTGTTCGCCGCCGTCGCCGCCGGCGCCGGCGCCGAGCTCGAGACGCCGGTCCCCGGGGGCGAGGGCACCGCCACCACCAGCGGCGCCGCGCCCGACCCGCGGGTCGCCGATCCGATCGACTGGCGAAGCTCGCTCTTGTGCGCGCTCGCGGTCCGTCACCCGCGCGCCACCGAGCTGCTGGCCACCGTGCCGGCCGCGACCCTCCAGGCGCTGGCCCCGGCCGATCCAGAGTGGACCACGCTCGAGCGCGCGGCGCTGCAGGCGTTCGCGCTGCGTCGCCCGGATGCCGGAGACCGCCTGCTCGACGCGGCCCGCGCCGCCGATCCCGCGACCGTCCCCGAGATCAGCCGTGACTGGGTGCTCGACGTGGTGAGCCCGAGCCTCCAGCTCGCCTTCCGCGCGCTGGCCCGCGACCAGGCCGGGTTCGACACCTGGATCGTGGCGGCGGTGAAGGGGCACCACCACTACTACCAGGGACGCGCCGAGCGCAAGCGGTCGGCGCTGTCGCAGCTGGCGCTCGCGCCCCTGGCCATGGCCTGCGTCGCGCGCGATCTGGGAGTGTCGACCACCATCACCAGCGACTACCTGCCGCGTCACCTCATCGAGCGCTGACGACCGGTGGCCCGCGGCGTCCCCCCGCGCGGCATGACCCGCCAGCTGGTGTGTGGTCCCGATCGCGATCGTGGCGGTGCCGACGACCGCCCGGGGCGGCGCGCCGGTAGCGATCGCCGCCGCGACCACTTCGGCCTCGGGGAACCGCTGAGGAGCGGCCCGCCGCACGACCTCCTCAAGGTGCTGGAGGATTGCTAAAAGCGGGCTCGACGGTCATCACAAGAGCCCGCGGGCGAGGACTCTCAGTCGAACGCGCGCCGGAGCTGCATCCGAGGCGACGTGCGCGCGAGGAAGCTCGATAGCGACCGGCAACGCGTCGAAGCGCGTGACCGCGTAGAGGCGGCCGCGAATCGAATCTCGTCGAGCAGCAGCCCGCACCGGCCGACAGGCCCGGGATCGCCAAGCTCGATGACGCGCGGGAGCGGGGTGTCCATCGCGCCGGCCCATGGCGGAGGAGCCGTACACAGCCGAGCGGTGCGGGGAGGCTGCGCTCGCGGACGCCCTGGGTTGACACCTGGGAGGCTTGGCGCGACTGTTGGGGATCTCGGCGAACACTCGACTGGGGATGCTCACGTATGACGTCGGCCACCGAAAACCCAATGAAGTCGATGTATTCGCGGCTCCGAGTGTTGGGCCTCACAAAGCCCTTCGTGCGGAAGACGATCTTGCCGGACTGGTGGGACGACGAGGTCGCGACGTCGCCGGCTGGCTTCGCGGAGGCGCTCGTGATGATTTCCCGGTACATCGGGATCGACCCCGCCCGTCTCCGTGACCCCGAGGCCGATCTCGCCCTGCCGACCCCGACCCACGTCAAGTTCAAGCGCTCACGCGGGTCGTCAGCCGAGGACGTGAGCCTCGCCCAGAACCTCGCCGTGCAGGTCATGCGGCACGCGATGGTCGGCACACCAGCCGCACCGAAACAGCTACCGACGAGCGCTCTGGACATCCGGGCGCAGATTCTGGACAAGGGCGAGGCCTGGGTGGGCCTGGAAGGCCTACTGCATTTCTTGTGGGACCACGGGGTCCCGGTCCTCCACGTCGCGAACTACCCCCGTTCCGCAAAGCGCATGGACGGGCTGGCAACGCGTGTCGGTGATCGACCTGGGATCGTCGTGAGCGTCGGACGGAAGAACTCCTCGTGGCTCTTGTTCGTCCTCGCCCACGAACTCGGTCACATCTGCTTGGGCCACGTCGAAGCAAACGGAGTCCTGACCGATGCGAACGTCGACGCGGACAGCGAGGACGACGAGGAAAAGGCGGCCAACGAGTTCGCCGTGGAGTTGCTGACTGGCTCCGCGCGGCGGACATGGAGGGCCACGGGCACCTGGCCCAACGCGAGGGATCTCGCGCGCTACGCGATCCATCACGGGAGGCAACATCAGATCGACCCTGGACACATCGCCTTGAGCTATGCCAACAATAAGAACTT
Source organism: Sandaracinaceae bacterium (assembly GCA_019637095.1). Taxonomy (GTDB): domain Bacteria; phylum Myxococcota_A; class Polyangia; order Polyangiales; family Sandaracinaceae; genus JACKEC01. The sequence continues at coordinate 110,612 of JAHBWG010000008.1, forward strand.
CTACCCCGTGGCGGTGGCCGCGCTGAAGCTGATCGAGCCCAAGCCCAGGGGTGGGCGCACCATCGATGACATCATGGCGGAGCGCCTCGACTGGTCGCGGCTCCCGGAGGAGGCCAGCGAGTTCTTGATGCGCATGACGCAGATCGAACGCCCGTGAAGCTGCTGGTCGACAACGACCTCCTGCACAAGCTGCTTGCGTTCGACCTGCTGCGGGAGACCCTGGACCGCCTGGGCGCCAGCGAATCCGACATCAGGATTCTCGACACGGCTCGTTTCAAGTTCTGCCTCGGCAACGCGGAAAAGGGACGCAAGCGCTACGGCGACGTCTTCGACAAACTGGCGGAGACGATCCCCCGGCTTAACGTCGCGGGGGCTGGCCAACCCGAGACGCGAGACCGGCTCACGGGTCATGTGGACCTGGATGCAGGCGAGGTCATCCTCCTCGCGGAAGCGATCGAGGACCCTGAGTCCTTCTTCCTCACAGGGGACAAGCGGTGCATCCGTGCCCTCAACTCGAAGCCCGATCTCGCGGAAGTCTGTGACACGCTGAAGCGCCGGATTTGGTGCCTCGAAGCACTCGTCGGGCACCTAATCGACCACTGCGGGTTTGAGACGGTACGTGCGCGGATCGTGCCCAACAGGCAGCGAGACAGAACGATGCAGTCGGTCTTCGGCAGCGGTGATCGGGCAACCCTCTCAGCCGTCCACGAAGCCCTCACACACTACGTAGACGACCTCCGGAAAGAGTCGGGCTCGCTGCTCGCCGGCCTTCCAATACCCCCACCAGTGGCGCCGCCCGGCCCACGCTAGGTGCGGTCGTCAACCACCTGCCGGGGAGGAATGCCGGACACCCCGGGCGGACGTGAGGTGGCAGGCAAGCGCGGTGAATGTGCGTCCGCTGCCGCAATGGTTGCGGCGGTCGGAGTGCTCGGTCCCGAAGACTCCCTCGCGGCGGAGGCGCGCGGCTCATGGCGCGGACGCGAGTCGCGCGGGGGGCGGAGGTCGCTCGCAAAGCATGTCACATGGGCACTCGAGCCGGCGCCCCGAGCTCAATCGAGCGGCAGCAGACGGCACGGGAGAACGCCCTCGCGCGAGAGTGCTGGTCGACGAGCAGCGCGGCCACCGCCGGAGGGGCGACGCCGGCTGGAGGTCCTGCTGGCGCGGGCGCGCGAAGCGGAGACAGAGCGGACGCCGCGTCGCGTGGAGTGGCGCCTCTGCTCCTCGACCGCAAGGTGGCGGTCGCCCTCCAGGGTCACATCGACGACGCCGCGACAGCGAGCATCAGCGTCGACCGGGGCCCTGGAAGAGCGCCCTCACGCTCGCGACACGCAGGGGTGATCCGAGCTCCGCCAGTTTCCGGCCCGCGCGGCTGTCATCATCGTGGAGAATCGGCCCCTTGTATGGTCGGCCGATCCATCGGTAGGGTCGTGACCTTCCCGTGCCATGGGGCGCGGGCCGGGGGCGGAACGGGAGCGATGGCGAAGCTCGAGGATCTCACGATCGGCGCGCGGGTACGGGGACTGACCCCGCACGGCATCGCCACGATTCACAAGGTCGAGTGGTTCGGCGACCAGGGCGTGCAGGTCATCTTCGAGGTCGACGGCGGCCACATCGACCAGCTCCTGCTCTACCGGGACGACGAGCCCCGTCTGTCCCTCGACGCCAAGCAGCGGCCCTGGTCCTTCGACGCCGATGGGGATTCGTTCCGCCTGGTCTCGGAGGCGCAGCGGATCCGGCTGGCCTGGCAGTTCGACCCCTACCTCGCCATCAGCACGTCCTCCATCGACCCGCTCCCGCATCAGATCAGCGCGGTCTACGAGGAGATGCTGCCCCGGCAGCCGATGCGCTTCCTGCTCGCCGACGACCCGGGCGCGGGAAAGACGATCATGGCGGGCCTGCTCATCCGCGAGCTGATCGTGCGCGGCGACCTGCACCGCTGCCTCATCGTCGCGCCGGGCAGCCTCACGGAGCAGTGGCAGGACGAGCTGTACGAGAAGTTCGAGCTGGAGTTCGAGCTGCTCACGCGGGACATGATCGACGCGACGCGCAACGCGAACCCGTTTGAGCAGAAGACCCTGCTCATCGCCCGGCTCGATCAGTTGTCGCGGAACCCGGACATCGTCGAGCGACTGAAGTCCGCGCCCGAGTGGGACCTGATCGTCTGCGACGAGGCGCACCGGATGAGCGCGCACTACGTCGGCGGCGAGGTGAAGTACACGAAGCGCTACCGCCTCGGGCAGGCGCTCGGCGAGCTGTGCCGGAACTTCCTCCTCATGACGGCGACGCCCCACAACGGGCACGAGGACGACTTCCAGCTCTTCCTCGCGCTGCTCGACGGGGACCGCTTCGAGGGTCGCTTCCGGGACGGCGTCCACACCGCGGACCCCTCCGACATGATGCGCCGGCTCGTGAAGGAGGATCTCTACACCTTCGAGTCGAAGAAGCTCTTCCCCGAGCGCCGCTCCTACACCGTGCAGTACGAGCTGTCGGCCGCGGAGGCCTCGCTCTACGCCGAGGTCACGAAGTACGTCCGGAACGAGATGAACCGCGCCGAGCGCTTCGCCAAGAGCGACCAGGCGCGCCGGGTGAACGTGGGCTTCGCCTTGATGACCCTCCAGCGCCGCCTCGCGTCCTCGCCCGAGGCGATCCTGAAGAGCATCACGCGCCGCCGCGAGCGCCTCGAGAGCCGCCTCCGCGAGGAGCGGATCACGCTCCGCGGCGCGATGCTCGCCAGCCAGGGCCCCAGCCTCACCGACGAGGACTGGGACGAGATGGACGAGGAGGCGCCGCAGGAGGAGCGCGAGGACATCGAGCAGCAGCTCGTCGACAACGCCACCGCCGCGCAGACCATCGCGGAGCTGGAGACCGAGATCGTCACGCTGAAGGACCTCGAGCAGATCGCGCGTGACGTCCGGCTCTCGGGCGAGGACGCGAAGTGGGTGCAGCTCACCGAGGTCCTCGACGACCCGAAGATGAAGGACGAGCAGGGCCACCGCCGGAAGCTCGTCATCTTCACCGAGTTCCGGGACACCCTCGAGTACCTCGCCGACCGCATCCGCACGAAGATCGGCGCGCGCGACGCGGTCGTGGAGATCCACGGCGGCATCAGCCGGGACGACCGCCGCCGCGTGGTCCACGCCTTCATGAACGACCCGAGCGTCGTCGTGCTCGTCGCCAACGACGCCGCCGGCGAGGGCGTGAACCTCCAGCGCGCTCACCTGATGGTGAACTACGACCTGCCCTGGAACCCGAACCGCCTCGAGCAGCGCTTCGGCCGCATCCACCGCATCGGGCAGCAGGACGTCTGCCACCTCTGGAACCTCGTGGCGAAGGACACGCGCGAGGGCGACGTCTACCACCGGCTCCTGACCAAGCTCGAGGACGAGGCGCGCGCGCTCCAGGGCAAGGTCTTCGACGTGCTCGGCCAGCTCTTCCAGGACGGGCGGCCACTGCGCGAGCTGCTGGTCGAGGCCATCCGGTACGGGGACGACCCGCAGCGCAAGGTCGAGCTGGATCGTCGTATCGACGGCGCTGTCGACCACGAGCACATCGAGAGCCTGCTCGCCCGCCGGGCCCTCGCGCACGACGCGATGGACCTCAGCAAGGTGCAGGAGATCCGTGCCGACATGGAGCGCGCCCGCGAGCGCCGGCTCCAGCCGCACTTCATCCACGCCTTCTTCGGCGCCGCCTTCGAGCGGCTCGGCGGCAAGATGCACCGTCGCGAGCAGGGGCGCTTCGAGGTGGCGCACGTGCCCCAGGCGGTGCGCGACCGGGATCGCCTGATCGGCACCGGCGCGCCGGTGCTCAAGCGCTACGAGCGGGTGTGCTTCGACAAGGCCCACATCACCCAGCAGCCCCGCGCCATGCTCGTGTGCCCGGGCAACCCGCTCCTCGACTGCACGATCGACGTGGTGCTCGAGCAGTACCGGTCGCTCCTGAAGCAGGGCGCGGTGCTGGTCGACGAGCAGGATCTCGGGGACGAGCCGCGCCTCCTCTTCTACCTCGAGCACGAGGTCCAGGACGGGCGTCGCCTCCCCCGCGGCGACTTCCAGGTGGTCAGCAAGCGCCTCGTCTTCGTGGAGGTGGCCCGCGACGGCGCCTTCCGCGACGCGGGGATCGCCCCCTACCTCGACTACCGGAGCGTGAGCGACGCCGAGCAGGCGGGCATCGCGCCCGCGCTCGACGCCGAGTGGCTGAGCGACGACTGGGAGCACAAGGCGATGGGCTTCGCGCTCCGCGAGATCGTGCCGGGCCACGTCGACGAGGTGCGCCGGGCGCGCCTCGCGCTGGTGGACAAGGTCGAGGGCGAGGTGAAGGCCCGCCTCATGAAGGAGATCAACTACTGGGACCACCGCGCCGAGCAGCTCAAGGTGCAGGAGTCGGCGGGCAAGAAGACCAAGCTCCCCTGGCAGCAGGCCCGCGACCGCGCCGAGAAGCTGAGCGACCGCCTCAAGAGCCGGCTCGACGCGCTGAAGGCGGAGCGCGCCATCTCACCCCGCCCGCCGCGGGTGGTCGGCGGCGCCCTCGTCATCCCGCTCGGGCTGCTGAGGAAGCTCGGTGTGGCGCCCCCGGCCGCGAGCGAGCCGCCCTCGACCGAGGAGACGCCGGACAAGCAGCGCATCGAGCGCCTCGCGATGGACCGCGTGATGGAGGCCGAGCGCGCCCTCGGCCGCGTCCCGAAGGACATCGGCGCCGAGAAGCGGGGCTACGACATCGAGTCCACCGACCCGGGCACCGGCGACATCTACAAGATCGAGGTGAAGGGTCGCGTGCGGGACGCCGACAACGTCGTCCTCACGAAGAACGAGATCCTCTGCGCCCTCAACATCCCCGACCGCTTCCGCCTCGCGATCGTGCTCATCGAGGACGACGTCGCCGGCGACCCCGTCTACGTCACGGACTTCGACTGGGGCCAGCCGGGCTTCGCGCAGACCCACAGCACGTTCCGGCTGGACGTGCTGCTGAAGGCTGGAGGAACGCCACGATGAACTTGCCGAATCTGGACAGCCTGATCGAGGAGATCCGGGCCTATCTCGCAGGCCACGAGCGGCTTCCCCGAGTCGCCGGCTACTGGCACGGCTTCGAGGGCTGGCTGAAGTTCGAGATCGCGACCGAGCTGGAACGGGCGCACCAGATCCAGCCGTGGACCCGCTCTGGGAGCGGCTGGACCTGGGGCGACATCGGCGTCGAGTACCGATACCGCCAGGTCAAGAGCGACGACCGGGACGGGAACGAGCCCACGAAGTTGATCGACCTCTGGGTGGGCAACGAACCGACGTACGTCGAGCTGAAGAACGCGTTCCGGAACGCCAACGCGGGGAAGCAGCTCCGAAGCTGGCGCGCCGACTTCGAGAAGCTGACCATCGTGCTCGAGGGCGACTCGAAGGTGCGAGGGTATGCGTCGATCCTCGTCGCTGTCGGGCACAACGACCGTGAGTGGTCGGAAGCGATCCAAGCGCTCCGCTCGGATCCGCGGTTCCTGGACTGCGGAATCGTCTGCGACGCCGAGCCCGAACGGGTCGGACTCGTTCGGCTCGCCGCGCTCCGGCATGAGGTGGTGGCGGAGTGACTCCAACCGCGGTCGAGAACGAGCCGACGACATCCTTCAGGGAGCGCTTCCGGGATTTCCAGTACGTCGCCCAGGAGCTTTGCCTGCTCGAGCGCTACAACCGCGCCGCACTGGCGGATCATCGGGAGGGCGAGCTTCGGTTGCACTCGTTCCTCGCGCTCACGCTCCTCGCCCTCGAGCGCTTCCTGCGCATGGTCCTCGGGGCGAACGCGACCGACTCCGACACGCTCCCGAACCTGCTCGAGATGGCGACTGGCGGGAGGAACAAGGTCTTCGAGCTGTCGGATCGGGAGAAGACACTGCGCTTCGTCAACGAGACCCGGCGCGTGGTCATGCATGGAAAACTCGGTGTCACCGACGAGGCGGAGCACCTCCTGGGCTACCTGCTTCCGCTCTCGTTCGACCTCTACGAGTTCACGAACCAGGTCGTCGCCTGCTGGGAACCCTTGAGCGGCGCCGCCCGTCCCGGCGCTCGGGTGTCGTTCACACCACGACATCTTGCGCCGGACGGCCCGAAGGTCGTGCTCACCCCGATCGAGGAACTGATCTCGCTGAACCGGCACAACAAGACGTACGGACCGCACGACCCGCAAGACGGGCTGCTCATGTTCGCCGAGGGCGCCCTCTGCATGACCCTGATCGAAGCCGCGGCGCGCCGCTGGGTCGGCGACGGTGTGCTCCCGGCCGATGCGAAGTTCCGCCCCGTGTTGAAGGCGGCCGCCGCCTCCGGGCTGCGCATCCCCTTCGACGACGCCGACGACGGGATCACGAAGCTCTGCGCGGTGAAGAACACGCTCGTCCACGGCAACTTCGAGCAGGCCGCACGCGGCGCCGGTGGGCGGGATGTCGCCACCTACTTCAAGGAGCAGTACGCCGGCGAGATCGAGCGGATGTACCGGGTGTGCCTCCACTTCCTGACGCAGGTTCAGGAGCGTGACGGACAGACCAAGCAGGCGAGCGATGGCTACGTCAGGACTGGCCCATCGAAGAAGACGCGTGGGGGCCGGAAGAAGAAATGACACACCGTTCAAAACCCCACGCCCGAGTTATGCACGCGGTCAAAAGTCGGGCATATACGAGCAATCGAGACCTCGCCCCTCGAGGAGCGGCATGAGCGCGGCGTACCGCAAGAAGCTCATCGAGGTCGCCCTGCCGCTCGACGCGATCAACGCAGCGTCGGCCCGGGAGAAGTCGATCCGGCACGGGCACCCGTCGACGTTGCACCTCTGGTGGGCGCGGCGGCCGCTGGCGGCGGCGCGCGCGGTGCTGTTCGCCCAGCTCGTCGACGACCCCTCCGCGTGGCCGGAACGGTTCCCGACGGAGGCGGCGCAGGACAAGGAGCGGCAGCGGCTCTTCGGGATCATCGAGCGGATGGTCCCCTGGGAGGCGTCGAACGATGAGGCGATCCTCAACGAGGCGCGGCTCGAGATCGCCCGGAGCTGGGCGCGGAGCCATCCGTCCGAGAAGGCCGAGGCGGTGCTCGCCGAGGGCGTGAAGCCGGCGGTCGTGAACGACTACCTCGCCACGGAGCTGCCCCCCGTCCACGACCCCTTTGCGGGCGGCGGGACCATCCCGCTCGAGGCGCAGCGCCTGGGGCTCCGGGCGATCGCGAGCGACCTCAATCCGGTCGCGGTGCTGATCAACAAGGCGCTGATCGAGATCCCCCCGCGCTTCGCCGGGATGCCGCCCGTGAACCCCGAGGACCGCGCGAAGCGGGATCTCAAGACGTGGAAGGGAGCCCAAGGGCTCGCGGCGGACGTCCGCTACTACGGCGCGTGGATACGCGAGCGCGCCAAGGAACGCATCGGGCACCTGTACCCGGACGTCGAGGTGACCGCGGAGGAGGCGGAGGGGCGGCCCGACCTGCGCGGTCTCGAGGGGAAGAAGCTCACCGTCATCGCCTGGCTCTGGGCACGGACCGTCGCCAGCCCGGATCCTGCGGCGGGCGGGGCGCACGTGCCGCTGGTGTCCAGCTTCTGGCTCTCCAAGAAGACCGGCAAGAAGACGTGGGTCGAGGTCGTCGTCGCGCCCGACAAGAGAAGCTACCGCTTCGAGGTTCGGACGGGGACACCTCCGAGTGCCAAGGCGGTCGACGCCGGAACCAAGCTCGGTCGTGGCGCGAGCTTCGGATGCGTTCTAACCGGCACACCGATTCCCGCCGACCACATCCGGGCCGAGGGACGGGCCGGAAGACTCGGAACGCGGTTGATGGCGATAGTAGGGGAGGGAAAGCGCCGACGCATCTACGTCGCTCCGCGCCAGGAACACGAGCGGATAGCCCGCGGCGCCAAGCCCAAATGGGTTCCGGACCAGCCGTTCTACGAGGACGCCTTGGGCTTTCGAATAGGTGGATACGGACTCAAGACCTGGGGAGACCTGTTCACGCCAAGGCAGTTGGCCGCGCTGAGTACCTTCAGCGCGCTGATCTCCGAGGCACGAGTTCATGCGCATGCTGACGCAGGCGAGGTCGATGCGGAGGGCAGATCGCCCCATCCCGATAACGGCGGCGAAGGCTCCGCTGCGTACTCCGACGCCATAGCAACTTATCTGGCCTTTGCACTGGACAAGACCATCGACGGCAGCTCCGTGCAATGCCGGTGGATGGTTCAGCGCGATTCGCTGTTCAACACCTTTGCAAAGCAAGCGTTTCCCATGACCTGGGACTTCGCGGAAGTAAACGTGCTTGCTGACTGCACGCGTTCTTTTAGTGAGTCTCTAGCGTGGACCGCTGAGAGCGTCGAAGGAATCGACTGCCGAGCGCAGGTTCTGCCTGGGAAAGCACGTGTGGCGGCCGCGCAGAATGGAGTGGAGCCCGGGGCGATTGTCTCGACCGATCCCCCGTACTACGACAACATCGGTTACGCTGATCTCTCGGACTTCTTCTACGTCTGGCTGCGAGAGTGCCTGCGTGAGGTGTTCCCGTCGGAAACGGCCACAATGTTGGTCCCGAAGGAGACGGAGCTGGTTGCCACGCCTGCACGACATGGCGGCAAGAGAGCCGCGGAGTCCTACTTTATGGACGGAATGACAAGGGCCATCAGCTCCGTTCATTCAGCAGGCCGTGCGGACGTCCCAACTACGATTTTCTATGCATTCAAACAGTCTGAGGTTAGCGAGGGCGGCACAGCCTCTACTGGATGGGAGACGTTTCTGGACGCGGTTGTTAGGGCTGGATTTGCGATAGCCGGAACGTGGCCCATGCATACGGAGCGGGGCGGGAGGTCCCGGGATCTTGGTTCGAACGCACTAGCGACTTCTGTGGTTCTCGTGTGCAGAGCGCGAGCCGAAGACGCCGCTGCCATCACACGCGGAGACCTTCGTCGATTTCTGCGGACCGAGCTTTCCCAGGCCCTCCGAGCCCTCCAGCACGCCCACATCGCCCCGGTTGATCTCGCGCAGGCGGCCATCGGCCCGGGCATGGCGGTCTTCACGCGCCACGCCTGCGTGCTCGAGGCGGACGGCTCCGAGATGTCGGTCCGCGCCGCGCTCCAGCTCATCAACGAGGTGCTCGACGAGCACCTGACCGAGAGCGAGGCGGACTACGACCCCGACACGCGCTGGGCGATCACGTGGTTCGAGCAGCACGCCTACGACGACGGGGCGTACGGCGACGCGGAGAACCTCGCGAAGGCGCGGAACGTGTCGGTGAGCGGCGTGCAGCAGGCGGGGATCGTGAAGAGCGCGGCCGGGAAGGTCCGGATCCTCAAGCGCGAGGAGATGCGGCCGCTCGACTACGACCCCGCCAAGGACGATCGACCGACCGTCTGGGAGTACACCCAGCACCTGATCCGGAACCTCGAGCACGAGGGCGAGGAGGCGGCGGCGCGGCTCCTCAAGATGCTCGGGCCGAACGGCGAGGTCGCGCGGGCGCTCGCCTACCGGCTCTACAACGTGTGCGAGCGGAAGAAGTGGGCGGAGGAGGCGCGCGCGTACAACGGGCTCGTCGTGGCCTGGCCCGAGCTGGAGCGGCTCGCGAGCGACGTGAAGCTCGAGCGCTCGCAGACCTCGCTCTTCGGGGACGAGAACTGACCGGATGCTGAAGGGGGTCTCGGCCGGCGCGGTGACGCGCCGCAAGCTCGCGGAGGTCGCCCTCCCGCTCGACGCGATCAACGACGCGGCGGCGCGCGAGAAGCACCTGCGCATCGGGCACCCCTGCTCGCTCCACATCTGGTGGTCCCGGAAGCCGCTCGCCGCGTGCCGCGCGCTCGTCTTCGCGCAGATGGTCGACGACCCCTCGAGTCGCCCGGACCTGTTCCCCACCGAGGAGGCGCAGGCGCGGGAGCGCGCGCGGCTCTTCGAGCTGCTCAGCCAGCTCTCCCGCTGGGAGAGCCGAGACGACGAGCGCGTCCTCTCGCAAGCCTGGAGCGAGATCCGCCGCGCAGCGGGCGGGGATCCGCCTCCCGTGCTCGACCCGTTCTGCGGCGGGGGCTCGGTGCCGCTCGAGGCGGCGAGACTCGGGGTCGGGGCCGAAGCTGGCGATCTCAACCCGCTCGCCGCGCTCCTCACCCGCGCGCTCGCCGAGCTGCCGGGGCGCTTCGCCGACGTCCCGAGCGTCGCTCCCCAAGCCCAGCGTGAGATGGGCGCGGAGGGCGGCGGCCTCAGCGCCGACGTGCGGCACTACGCCCGCTGGATTCACGAGCGCGCGGCCGAGAAGCTGGCGCCGCTCTACCCGGCAATGCGTACGCCCCACGGGCTGCTCGCGCCGCACGCGTGGCTCTGGGCCCGCACCGTCCCCTGCCCGAACCCCGGCTGCGGGGCCGAGACCCCTCTCGCGAGCAAGTTCCTCCTCGCCACGGGGCCACGCAGGAAGGGCGGCCCGGCCGGCAAGACGTGGGCGCAGCCCGTCGTCGAGGGCACGCGGATCCGCTACGAGGTCCGGCAGGGCAAGGGCACGCCTCCGGCCGCCACCGTGGGCCGCGGCGGCGCGCGCTGTCTCGTGTGCGGCGGGGCGATCCCGCTCGAGCAGGTGCGCGCGGCCGGCCTCGCGGGGCACCTCGGTGCGCACCTCCTGGCGATCGCCGTCGACACCCCCGACGGGCGGATTTTCGTCGACGCCGACGCCGAGCAGGAGGAGCGCGCGCTCGGCGTCGTCCCCGAGTGGGCGCCGGAGACGGACCTCCCCGAGCAGGCCCTCGGCTTCCGGATCCAGCGCTACGGCCTCCGGCAGCATCGCGATCTCTTCACCCCGCGACAGCTCGCCGCGCTCGCGGTCTTCGCCGACCTCGCCAAGGAGGTGCGCCCGCGGATCGAGGAGGATGCCCGGCGGGTGCTCCTCCGGGACGACGACCGGCCGGTCCGGGCAGGGGGCAGCGGACCGAAGGCGTACGCCGAGGCGGTCTCGGTGTTCCTCGCGCTCGCGCTCGGGAAGCTGACCGACTACGCGTCAACCCTGTGCTCGTGGATGCCCGGCCAGGCGAAGCTCGGGCACACCTTCGTCCGGCAGGCCCTGGCGATGAGCTGGGACTACGCCGAGGGCCATCCCCTCGCCGAGTCGACGGGCGGCTACCTCCGCCAGGCGGATCTCATCGCGCGCGTCCTCGACGACGCCACCGTGAGGAGCCGCGCCGCGCGCGTGCTCCAGCACGACGCCAAGCAGCCGCACCCCGGCGTCACGCGCTGCGTCGTGATCACGGACCCGCCCTACTACGACAACATCGGCTACGCCGACCTGAGCGACTACTTCTACGTGTGGCTCCGCCCGATCCTGCGGGACGTCTACCCCGACCTCTTCCGCACGGTGCTCACGCCGAAGGAGGACGAGCTGGTCGCCGCGGCCGAGCGCTTCCGCGGGGACCGGGGCAAAGCGAAGACGTTCTTCGAGCGAGGGCTCGGCGAGGCCTTCGCGCGCATGCGGGACGTGCAGCACCCGGACTATCCGCTCTCGGTCTTCTACGCGTTCAAGCAGAGCGAGACCTCCGAGGAGGGCGTGGCGTCGACGGGCTGGGAGTCGATGCTCCAGGCGCTCCTCGAGGCGGGCTTCAGCGTCACCGGCACCTGGCCCATGCGGACCGAGTCCACGAGCCGGCTCCGCAACCTCGGGAGCAACGCGCTCGCCTCGTCGATCGCGCTCATCTGCCGGCCGCGCCCCGACGACGCGCCGCGCGCCACGCGCGCAGAGTTCCTCTCCGCCCTCCGGGCCGAGTTCCCGGGCGCGATGAAGCGGCTCCAGCAGGGACACGTCGCGCCGGTGGACCTCGCGCAGGCGGCCATCGGGCCGGGGATCGCCCTCTTCTCGCACTACCGCGAGGTGCTCGAGGCGGACGGCTCGTCGATGACGGTCCGCTCCGCGCTCGCCCTGATCAACCAGCTCCTCGACGAGCACCTGAGCGCGCACGAGGGCGACCTCGACGCCGCCTCGCGCTTCGCCGTGACCTGGTACGAGACCTACGGGTTCGACGCGGCGCCCTTCGGCGACGCGGAGACGCTCGCCAAGGCGCGGGTGGTCACGGTCGCTTCGGTGGCCGACCTCGGCATCGTCACCGCGAGCGGCGGCAAGGTGCAGCTCGTCCCGCGCGCCGAGTTGCGCCGGGATCGCCCGCTGGCGGACCAGGCGCCGGCGTGGCTCGGGCTCCAGCGGCTGGCGTACGCGCTCGACGTCGAGGGGGAGCGGGAGGCGGCGGCGCTGCTCCAGTCGATCGGGTCGCTCCGGCCCACGGTGCGCGCGCTCGCCTATCGCCTCTACGCGAGCGCGGACCGGAAGAAGTGGAACGACGAGGCGCGCACCTACAACGCGCTCGTGGTGGCGTGGCCCGAGCTGGAGCGGCTGGCGGCCGCCGAGCTGGGGGCGCCCGCGCAGCAGAGCCTACCGACCGGGTCGGACGACTCGGCAATCGAGGATGGATAGCCATGGCGATGTCGAATCGGGAACGGGTCCAGAAGGGGATCGGCCACTTGACCGAGGGGCTGCGGCCCTTCGTCGAGCGCGAGCTGAAGGCACAGCTCGGGGGCTACTGGATCGAGCAGGTCAAGGGCCGCGTGCGCGTTCAGATCGACCGTGACGGGTCGGTCCACTGGGACACGCAGGGGCTCCTGAAGGCCATGGTCGACTTCTGGCGCGAGGTCTTCATGAAGACGCTCGGCCACTACGAGCGCTCGCTCGTCGGCGAGCTGATCGAGATTCGGAACCAGTGGGCGCACGAGCGGGCGTTCTCGTCGGACGACACCTACCGCGCCCTCGACTCGATGGAGCGCCTGCTCCGGGGGATCAGCGCGGGGCCGCAGGCCGACGAGCTGGCCAAGCTCAAGACCGAGCTTCAGAGGACCGTCTTCGCCGAGCAGGCCCGCCAGCAGACGCGCTCGCAGCTCCAGATCGAGGGGAGCCCCAAGGCGGGCCTCAAGCCCTGGCGCCTCGTCGTGACCCCGCACCCCGACGTGAGCAGCGGTCGCTACGTGCAAGCGGAGTTCGCGGCCGACCTCGCGCAGGTGCATCGCGGCGAAGGGAGCGACGAGTACCGAGATCCCGTCGAGTTCTTCCGCCGCACCTTCGTGACCTCCGGCCTCGAGGAGCTGCTCGGCGGCGCGCTGCTGCGCCTCGCGGGACAGGGCGGCGACCCCGTCGTGGAGCTTCAGACCAACTTCGGCGGCGGCAAGACGCACTCGATGCTCGCGCTCTACCATGCGTTCGGGGGCACCAAGAGCGCGTCGCTGCCCGGGCTCGAGGCCGTGCTGAAGAAGGTCGGCGTCGAGGCGGCGGCGAAGGCGAAGCGCGCGGTGCTGGTCGGGACGGCCATGTCGCCGGCGGAGGTCTCGCAGAAGCCCGACGGCACGAAGGTCCACACCATGTGGGGCGAGCTGGCCTGGCAGCTCGGCGGCAAGAAGGGCTACGCGCTCGTCGCCGAGTCGGACAAGAAGGCGACCGCGCCTGGATCCGACACGTTCAAGGCGCTCTTCCAGCAGGTCGGTCCCTCGCTCGTGCTCATCGACGAGTGGGTCGCCTACGCCCGGCAGACCGTCGAGCGCGACGGCCTCCCCGGCGGGCGCTTCGAGGTGCAGACCTCCTTCGCGCAGTCCCTCACCGAGGCCGCGCGCGCGGTGCCCGGCGTCCTCGTCGTGGCGTCGATCCCCGCGTCGAAGATCGAGGTCGGCGGCGACCACGGCGAGCTGGCGCTCGAGATGCTCAAGAACGTCTTCGAGCGCGTCGGCAAGGCCTGGCGCCCGGCGACCGGCGACGAGGGCTTCGAGATCGTTCGGCGCCGCCTCTTCGAGCCGATCGCGGACAAGGAGTCCTTCGCGGCGCGCGACGCGATCATCGAGGCCTTCGCCAAGATGTACCGCGAGAGCCCGCAGGAGTTCCCGCCGGGCTCGGCCGAGGGCGCCTACCGCCGCGAGCTGGAAGCCGCGTACCCGATCCACCCCGAGCTGTTCCGCCGCCTCTATGACGACTGGTCGAGCCTCGACAAGTTCCAGCGCACCCGGGGCGTGCTGCGCCTGCTCGCCAACGTCATCCACCGGCTCTGGGAGAGCCAGGACTCGGGGCTTCTGATCCTGCCGTCGTCGATCCCGCTCGACGATCCCGGCGTTCGCTCCGAGGTCACCCGCTACCTCGACGACCACTGGGAGCCGATCATCGACCAGGACATCGACGGCCCGCACTCGCTCCCGCTCGAGCTGGATCGTGCGGCGCCGAACCTCGGGCGCTACTCCGCGTGCCGGCGCGTGACGCGCTCGCTCTACGTGGGCACCGCGCCGGGCGCCTCCGGCAAGAACCCGGGGATCGACGACCGCGCCGTCCGCCTCGCGTGCGCCCAGCCCGGCGAGGCCATCGCCACCTTCGGCGACGCGCTCCGGCGCGTGAGCGACCGCGCCCGCCACATCCACCAGGACGGCAGCCGGTACTGGGTCTCCCCGAAGCCCAACCTCAACCGCCTGGCCGAGGACCGCGCCGGCATCCTCTCGCGGGAGCCCGAGCGCCTCTACGAGGAGATCACCAAGCGCCTCCGGGCGGACAAGGACAAGGGCGAGTTCGTGCGCGTCCACGTATGCCCCGAGGGCAGCGCCGACGTCGACGACGAGCCCGTCGCGCGCCTCGTCGTGCTCCCCCCGCGCGCGACGCACCGGAAGGAACAAGCGGACAGCGAGGGCCGCAAGCTCGCCCAGGAGATCCTCGAGTCGCGAGGCGCCGGGCCGCGCATCTACCGCAACACCCTCGTCTTCGTCGCGCCGGACAAGGGCGCGCTCGACGACCTCCTTCAGGCCACCGCCCAGTACCTCGCGTGGCAGGCCATCCTCGACGACTACGACGGCGAGACCCTCAACCTCGACAAGACCCAGAAGAAGCAGGCCGACACCCGGCGCGACGCCGCGAGCGACACCGTGCGCCTGCGCATCGGCGCCACCTGGATCCACCACCTCGTCCCGACCCAGCCCGCGGCCACGTCCGAGATCGTGTGGGACGAGATGCGGATCACCACGAGCGAGAGCCTCGCGCGCCGAGCGAGCGCCAAGCTGAAGGACGCCGAGGCCATCATGCCGATCCTCGGCGGCCCGCGGCTCCGGATGGCGATGGACCGCTACAACCTCTGGACCGCCGAGCCCCACGTCGCCTTCTCCACCCTCGCCGAGTACTTCGCCAAGTACCTCTACCTCCCTCGCGTCGTGAGCCGCGACGTCATCGCGAAGGCGATCGAGAACGGCGTCGCACAGCTCCACATCAGCGACACCTTCGCCGTCGCGTCCGGCTTCGACGAGACCACCAAGCGCTACAAGGGCCTCAAGAAGGGCGGCGCCGCCGGCTACGTCGTCGACAACCAGACCCTCGTCGTCCACCCCGACGCCGCCGAGGCCCAGGCGCCCACCCTCCCGCCGCCCGTCGGCACCGGGACCGGCACCGGGCCGACCGGATCCGGGGGAGGCACCACCGGCGGCGGGACCACTGGTCAGCCCACGGGCCCCTCGCTCCCCACCACCTTCATCGCCTCCGCCCGCCTCGACACCCTACGCATCGGCCGCGACGCCGGCCGCATCGCGGAGGAGGTCATCCAGCACCTCAGCACCATCGCCGGTGCAGAGGTCGAGGTCAGCCTCGAGATCCACGTCCACGTCGCCGGTGGCGTTCAGGACGACGTCGTCCGCACCGTCACCGAGAACTGCAACACGCTGAAGTTCAAGACCCACCGGTTCGAGTGAGAGAGGCACGTGAGCGATGCCGGCCAAGATCTTCTTCTTCCCAGAAACGCGCCGTCTCATTCGCGCGAACGCGGACATGTTCGACTTCCTCTGGACCGCAGCAGCCGGCCTGTGGAGCATGAGGTGGCAGGTGGACGGCTTCGTTCGCGCCATGGACGCGTACGACGACGCAACGGTGAAAGCGCGGTTCGTATCAGGCAGCAGGATCCATGGTGCGAACATCAAGGGCGTCTGCATCGACGCTAGTTGGAACGCGAATCAAGAGCAGCTCGCCGCGATCGCCCTCACGCTTGGGATCTCCAACTTCGAAGGGTGGCTGAGCGATGTCGTCGCTCAGGCGGATGAACCCGGAACCGCGAGTCCAAGCGGGCTCGTTGGTAGACGCATGAAGCTCGCGTCGGACATCATGAAGCCGAAGTCCTTCAAGTCGGCCGTTGGAAAGCTCCTGGGCACCGGCTCCGAGCTCGGAAGAACGTGCTTCGGGCCACCGCTCGCTCGCCGATGGAAGCGGGAACTGGAGAAGCTCGATGCGCTTCTCCGGGTCTTGCGGCACTTCAAGGATTTGAGGAACAAGATCGTTCACAACGGTGGCGTGGCTGACCAGCAGTTGGTCGACTCCTTCAACGACATCTCGAGCTTGACCAAGGACGATCTCGGCACCCCGGAGTTCCCGTCGCTGAATCCAGTGACGCTCGGCTCACGGGTTTCTCTTTCGCTCCGCGGCGTGGTCGCGATGACGGACGTTCTGTTGCGCATTGCCGCGGCCGTGGATGCAACGCTCTCCGAATCCCAGTCCGTTGACCGAATCGTCTTCGAGCGGTGGCAGGCGGCGCATGGGAAGCGAGTCATGTTATCGAATGATCAGAAGAAGCGGAATGCGAGGATCGAGAAGCTTGTGGTGGCGGCCGGCTGCTCCCCGGTGGACGGGGCGGCGTTCCTTGCCGAATGGCTGCGGGGGCGCGATCTGGTAGTGTTCTAGCTAGCTAGTACCCCCGATCCTAAGTCCGTTCCGGGTTTCCGAGGACGTCGGTGAGCGTCCACGGGAATTGCTCGATGACCATGTCGATGAGGTTGTCGCGCAGGTCGCGGAACGGCGTCCGGTCCCACCGCGAGCCTCGGCTGGCCATGTCGAGCCACCAGAGGTGGACGGTGTCGCGGCGTAGCCGGAAGTGCTTCCAGGGGTTGTCGGCGGGGCCCGACTCGACCCGTCGGCCCGCAGCGCCGTGCTTTGCGGACGCGCAGGTGCGTCAGGCCGCGGTCGTGGAGCTTCTCGACGGCGGAGACGTCCCAGGAGTTTCGGCGTGCTGTTTGGGCATGGCGCGCTCAGGCGAGCGCGCCCGTCGCCGCTCGGGGACTCTCCACGTCCATCCGGAACGGGTGTCGCTCGACACGGTTCAGTGCCGGACGAAGGCTTCGACCTGCAGGCGCTGGCGCTGCTTCGTCGCGAAGTCGCCGTGCTGGAGCACTCTGCGGTGCAGGATGGAGAACCAGATCTCTACGACCTGGTTCATCCACGACGCGATGCTTGGGCGATGTACACGAAGTGGAACCGCCCGCCGTGGCGCTCGTTGAGATCCTGCCACCGCTGCACGGTCTTGCCGTCGCAGGAGTGCGTGTTGAGGTTGTCCCAGACTGACGTAGACCGCGCCCGCGGTAGCACGGGCGACCTCGTTCATGAACGAACACCGTCGCCTCGGCGGTGCGCTTGGCCACGATGCGCGCCACCACGCGCCCATGCGGATGTGTCGAGGCCGCGAGCAGGTGCTGCACCGTGCCGCTTGTACTCGAACTCGAAACGGACCCGGCCGGTCGGCGGGTCGACATGGGTGGAATTGGATGCGCTCGAGCACCTGCATCGGCTTCTCGTCGATGCAGAGGACGGCTGGCGCCCGGCGGAGGGTTCAGGTACACGCTTCGCCCTTGGCCTCGAGAAGTCCGGGTCGGGGCTGTGCAACCACTGCCGCAAGCGGTGGGGTCGAAGCTCGGCGTTGCGCAGGATGCGCCCGACCTCGCTGACGCTGAGCCGGTGGCCTGATCACGCGCGCGAGCTCGTCGGCGAGCGACTGCCGAAGTCCAGACCTCGCGGAACGGCGTGAAAATCCCCTCCGGACGGTCGCAGGCGACTGCACGAGCGTGCACCGGACCCACCTCGGCACGGACGCGGCCTGATGCACCGCGGTGCGATATCAGGGCTGTCGTTTCGCGCGGAAGCGCGCCTTCCACTTCCGCACGTTCCGGCTCGAGCACCCGAGGCGGCGCGCGATCTCCACGGTCCCATGACCCGACCGCGCCAGCAGCAACGCCCGAGCTCTCTGGACCACCGCGGCCGGCGCACGATGACGCCGCACGAGCTTCTTCAACTCGCGATACATCCGCCGCGACATGCGCAGCGGCTCGGGCGCGGGGCCACGTGCCACGACGATCCGATCGAGCACGCGGCCGAGATATTCACGAAACCCGGATCGAACCTTGGGCCGGGGGTACTAGGTTGGCTTCCGGCCAAGCCGTGAAGCGGGTCCTAACGCGAAACACGCTCCGATCAGCGGGTGGCGGACTCCCGCCGCCAAGCCAAGCAGGCGCCGAGGTGCGCGTTGCTCCGTCTCTCGCCCCAGTCCGCATGCGTCCGCCGCGGCCATCGACGACGACGGTTGCGTGGGCATCGAGGATACGGTGGCGGGTGGCGAGCTCGGGGATGCGCTCCGGCGCGCTCACGCGCGGCGGCGCCGGCGGAGGCCCGCGAGCAGCGGCGTCGCGAGGCCGAGGGCGGCCGGCGCGCCGAGCCCGCGCGCGCCGGCGCGGCAGCCGCACCCGCCGTCCGCCGGCTCCTCGCCGGGGCCCGCGTCCACGCGCGGCGCGCCGCCGTCGCGGTCGGAGACCGCCCCGTCGAGGAGCCCGCCGTCGACCGGCGGGGGCGGCGGCGGCGTGCCCGGTCGCTCGGGGTCGGGGATCGCCACGAACGGGCGCGACGCC
Organism: Sandaracinaceae bacterium; assembly: GCA_019637095.1. Lineage (GTDB taxonomy): Bacteria > Myxococcota_A > Polyangia > Polyangiales > Sandaracinaceae > JACKEC01. Next base: position 129,276 of record JAHBWG010000008.1, read on the forward strand.
GGGTCGTCGCCGCGGTCGAGCTCGTCGCGGTCGAAGGCGCCGTCCTCGTCGCGGTCGAGCGCCATGCGCACGCCGGCGCCCGGCGGCGCGCAGGTGTAGGTGAGCGCGCCGGCGCGACCGATCGCGCGCAGCGCCTCGTCGGTCAGCGGCGCCTCGGCGGCGCGGTCGGAGCGGAAGCGCCCGTCGGCGCCGCGGAGCCAGCCGCGCGCCTCGCCCTCGTGCACGCCGTGCGCGATCAGGTCGCACTCGGTCGTCATGGTGCCGCCGGGCCACACGAGCGGCGCCGCCGCGCGCGCGATGAAGAGGTCGATGCGCGCGTCGACCTCGGGGCCGCTCGCCTCCGTCAACGTGACTTGCTGCCCGACGATCGGCGCGAGCGCCGTGTCGAACGCCATCATGAACGCCTCCATGTCGCGGCGCTCGGTGTCGTTCGGGAACGTGAACACGGTCGCACGGAAGAAGCGGAAGAGCGTGTCCGTGCTTCCGTCGTGCAGGAACCCGAAGCCGCGCACCTGCGGGCCCTGGTGCGCGTTGTCGCCCGGCAAGAAGAAGGGCACCGCGGCCATGCCGAACATGCCGACCTTCTGATACAGGTTGCGCAGGTGCGGCACCTTGAACTCCTGCGTCTCGTTCTCGAACGTCGTCTCCCCGTTGCCGCCGAAGAAGCCTTGGGCGCGGTCGAGCCCGTGGCAGCGGTTGCAGGTGGCGATCGTGTCGATGCCCGCGCGCTCGAAGTAGATCTGGCGCCCGCGCGCTTCGTCGGGGCGCAGCCCGTTGTCGAGCGCGCGGATCGGGTTGGGCGGGTAGACGAGGCCGAGCACGAACTGGGTGAAGCGGCGCATCTCGTCGGGGCGGAGCGGACCCTCGTCGCGGCCGAGGAGCGCGTCGAACGCGCCGTTGAACTCGCCGAACGCGGCGGCCTCGTCGAGCGGGCTCGCGGGCGGCGTCGCGTTGCCGCCGGTGCGGTCGCCGCGCCAGTGCATCGGCCCGTGGTCGGCCATCCCGCGCAGGCTCTGCGTGGTCATCGGCCCCTTGAGCGGGTGGAACGGCACGAGCGCGCCGATCGGTCCGCGCGGGTTCGGGTTGGGCAGCGTGTCCGCGTCCGGGTCGCCGAGGTCCCACGCGAGGCCGTCGAGGTCGCCGAAGACGTGGCACGTGCCGCACGACGCCTCGCCGTTGCTCGAGGTGAAGCGCGCGTCGTAGAGCATCGGGCGACCGACGATCGTCGCCGCGGGCTCCGGCGTGTGCATGCGCGCGCGGTCGAGCACCGTGCGCGAGGCGAGCTCGACGGTGACCAGCGACGCGTCGAAGCGCGTGACCGCGTAGAGGCGGCCGCGCGTCTCGTCGAGCACCAGCCCGCTCGGCCCGACGGGCCCGGGATCGCCGAGCTCGATGACGCGCGAGGGCGCGGTGTCGATCGCGCCGGACGCGAGGCTCGCCGTCGACAGGACGCCGATGGCGGAGGAGCCGTACGCGGCGACGTAGAGCGTCTCGCCGTCGCCGCTCACCGCGAGGCCGAGCGGCGTGGAGAGGCTGCGCTCGCGGACCCCGTCCGGCGTGACGAGCGCGTCGTAGGGGATGTGCGGGTTGAGGTGGCGCGGGCGCACGCCGGCGTCGTCGACGACGGTGATGCGCGCCTCGTGGAGGTGACCGCGCACCGACGCGGGCTGCCCCTCGCGCAGGCCCATCGTGCGCACGTAGTCACCGGGCCCTTCGAAGCGCACGTGGTTCATCGCCTCGGTGTTGCTCACGTAGAGCGCGCCGCTCGTCGGCGAGGTCGCCATCGCGTAGAGCACCGTGCCGACGCCGGCCCACCGGTCGCGCTCCGTCGCGCTGTCCGCGTCGATCGCGAACACGTCGTAGTCGGGCAGATCGAAGCGCACCGCCGCGCTCCAGTCGCGACCGAGCTCGTCGGTCCAGATCGAGCGCGTCGGATCGAAGCGCACGATCAGGCCGACCTCCGGGCCGAGCTCGCCGCGGTGGTTGTCGTTGGGCGCGGGCAGCCCGCCCGGCCCCGTCGCGCACGCGGGCGCGCTCGGGCCGCCGTTGCAGACGAGCTCCTCGCTCACCGTCGTCGTGCGGTTGCCCGAGAAGAACACCGCCGCGTACACGGTCGCGCCGTCGGGGCTCACCGCGAGCGCGCGCGGCCGATCGCCGAACAGCGTGACGATCGTCGGGCTCGCCGCGAGGTCGTCGGGATCGAGGACCCACACGTCTGCGCGGCCGACGCCGGGGCGGTCGTACTCGCCGCGCGGGCTCGGGTGCGCCTGGCCGCGGTGCGCGGCGGTGACGAACGCGCGGCGGCGGGACGTGCCCGCGAACACGATGTCGCTCGGCTCGTCGCCCACGAGCAGCGTGGCGAGCACGCGCGGCGGCGTGCTCCCGACGTCGACGACCGAGACGCTGTCGGAGAGGTGGTTGACCACCCAGACGCGCGCGTCGCTCTGTGCCGCGACGGCGACGGGCGACAGGCCCACCGGCACCGAGCCCGCGTGGCGCGGGAGCGCGCCCGACAGATCGAAGATCTCGAGCCGATCATCGGGCGTGTTGGCGACGAAGAGCCGCGCGCCGTCGGGCGAGAGCGCCGCCGGTCGCACCGGCCCAGCCTCGAAGTTCAGGTACGAAGGCGGCTGCGCCGCCGCCGGGATCGTGATCGCGAACAGGGCGAGCGAGGAGGTGAGCGCGCGCATCTCCGCGAGCGTAGGCGAGGAGGCGGCCGAAGAGGAGGCCGCGCGCCGACTTCGCGCCGATCGGCGAGGCGGTGCAGATCCGTCACTTCGGCGCGCGCGGGCTCTCCCACCCCGATCGAAAGGCGGCGAGAGCTCGCTCTGCACCCTCTTCCGGGAAGGCGACCCAGGGGCCGTGCGCGGCCAGACCCGCAGGCGTCACCATGTCGAGGAACGAGCCGATGCGCGGTCGATGGTGGTCCTGGCAGATCGCGCCGAGATCGCGGCCGAGGAAGTAGCTCGAGAGATCGTCGTGAGCGAGATCGACGGGGCGCTCGTCTCCGAACAGGCGCATGTCTGCGTCATCGACCTAGGCATCGAGGAGATGGGCGAGATCGCCCAGGTCTTTCGCGCTCGGTCGGGCGATCGAGCCAGGCGCGGAGCTTCAAGAAGGCGAGCGCCGGTGCACTGGGCAGCTTCAGCGAAACGTCGCCTACGATGAGGCTCTTCGCGGCGTCGAAGGCGAGATCGAAGCCCACGAGGCTCATCGTGTGACACTCCAGTTTCCCCGTGGCGACGGAGGCTGGAGCGACGGGCAGGACATCCACGATCGCTCCACTCGGGCCGTAGAAGCGCTGTTCCATCGCGCGGGCCCGCCGCCAGCCCGACCGGCTCGACAACCGGTCCGACAAGTCATCCAACGAGACGGCGATCGCGAGGTCGAGATCTTCGGTGCTCCGATAGCTCATGTCGATGTGCGCGCCCAAGGCACGCGCGCCGATGAGCAGGAGCTCCGCGCCGGGCCACACGCTGCGGATCTCGCGGATCGCGTCGAGCTGAGCGTCGGTCAGATGGACCACGCGAGGTACCTCTCGCGCATGAGCCGGGTAAAGTCCAGATCGAGGAGCCGCCGCACCGACCGGGGCGGAGATCGCGATCGCGCCTGGCTGGCGATCGCGGGCGGGTTGGACGATGCTCGGTCGGGTGACGCACCGGCTGACTTCGTTGGCGATGTGCTTCGCGCTCGCGTGCGATGGGGCGGCGCCGCTCGACGCGGGCGCGGTCGAGGACGCGGGCGCGGACGCGGGGCTCGACACGGACGCGGCGCCCGACGCGGCGACGTCGTGCGCGGCGAGCGCGGGCGCGCCGCTCCCCGAGGGGCTCGAGGTGATCGCGTACCACGACGGCGCCGGCGTCGCGACGCTCGACGGGCAGTCGTGGGCGGTCACGTCCGGCGGGCGCGAGCACCGGCTCGCGGAGGCGCGCGCGTTCGAGCAGGCCCGCTTCGCGATCGATCGGCCGACGCGCGTGCACGGGTTCCGCGTGCGCTGGGCGATCCCGACGGGGACGCCGCCGGACGCGCTGCTCGAGGCGGGGCTCTACCGCGACTTCGGCCACAACGGCTTCGACATGTGGCGACGCGCGCCGTACTTCGCGGGGACGCGCTGCGCCGGTGAGCTCGACGCCGACGGGTGGGTGACCTACGCCCTCGACGCGCCGGTCACGATCACGCAGCCCGGCCTCGTCTACGTCGGGCACGAGCGCGCCGGCGAGGGGAGCCCGAGCTGGTACCTCGACGGGAGCACGGACGCGCCCGACGGGAGCTGCGAGCGCTTCGCCGACTGCCGCGCGTCGCTCAACCTCCCCGACCTCGAGCGGATGCAGTACGACGGGCTCTCGCTCGCGATCCCGTTCGATTACCTGGTCGAGCTGCTCGTCGAGCGCACCGGCGCGCCGCCGGAGACGACGTACTTCGCGCCGGTCCCCGGGCTCGCGGCGGGCAGCCGCGTCGCGTTCGGCGACTTCGACGCCGACGGCTGGGACGACTTCGTCACGACGGGGCCCCGCCTCTACCGCAACCGGCGCGACGGAACGTTCGAGGACGTCACCGCGGCGAGCGGGATCGCCGCCCTCGGCGCGAGCGGCGACGGCGTCTGGGGTGACTACGACAACGACGGTTGCTTGGACCTGTTCGTGTTCGCCGAGTCGATGACCGAGCGCGACCGGCTGCTGCGGAGCGCGTGCGACGGCACGTTCGTCGACGTCACCGAGGCCGCCGGGATCGCGGACGCGACGCTCCGCGAGGCGTGCGGCGCCGTGCCCGAGGTGCGCGCCCCCGCGGCCGCCGCCGCCTGGGCGGACTTCGACGGCGACGGATGGCTCGACCTCTACGTCGCGAACTTCATCTGCTGGGAGACGGGCGCGGGCTACGTCGATCACGTGTGGCATAACCGCGGCGACGGGACCTTCCGCGACCTCGTCGGGCAGCACGGCTTCGACGCGACGCGCTTCACGAGCCGCGGGGTCAGCGCGATCGACGCCGACCGCGACGGGGACGTCGATCTGCTCGTCACGCGCTATCGCCTGCAGCGCAACGAGTACCTCGAGAACCAGGGAGATGGCCGCTTCCTCGCGCGCGGGGCGGAGCGCGGGCTCGCCGGCGTCGAGGCCCGCGGCTACTTCGGTCACACCATCGGCGCCGCCTGGGGCGACCTCGACAACGACGGCGACTTCGACTGCGTGCAGGCCAACCTGGCGCACCCGCGCTTCTTCCACTTCTCGGATCGCACGCAAGTTCTCTTGCAGGACGCGACCGGCCGCTTCGCCGACAACGCGGGCGACTGGGAGGCGCTCGACCTGGTCGCCGCCAACGGCCTGCGCTTCTCGGAGACGCACTCCGTCCCCGCGCTGGCCGACTTCGATCGCGACGGGATCCTGGATCTGGTGATCAGCGCGGTCTACGACGGCCGCCCCACCGAGTACTACCGCGGCCGCGGGGACGGCACGTTCGCGCTCGACGTGCTCGGCGCCGGCCTCACCGAGACGAACGGGTGGGGCGTCGCGCTCTCCGACTGGGACCACGACGGCGACGTCGACGTCGCGATGCGGACGCTCTTCACGAACCGGATCGAGAGCGCCGGGCACTGGCTGTCGGTCCGCGTGATCGGCAACGTCGCGGCGAACCGCGCGGCGATCGGCGCCACCGTCGCGGTGACCGCGGGCGGCCTCACGCGCCTGCGCCACGTGCAAGGCGGCACCGGCCAAGGGGGCCAGGACTCGATGTACCTCCACTTCGGGCTCGGCGACGCGGCGAGCGTGAGCGCGATCGAGGTGACCTTCCCCGGCGGGGCGCGCGTGACCTACGCGGGCCCGCTCGAGGCCGACCAGCACCTCTGGCTCCTCGAGGACGGCGCCGTCCACGCGGGCTGGTCCCCGCCGTAGCTCGCCCGAGCTCGCCTCGAGACGGCCGACCCTGCGGGCGAGGTCGCCTGGGTCAGGCAACGCCCGACGACGCTGGCTTCGTCTGGCACAGCTCGTCCCTCGCGCACCCCTCGAGATCGGTGCGATTCGCTGGGTCTCGCGGGTGAGCACACGCTGTGCACTCGTGCCGGCACGGGTGCCGCCGCACTTCGCGGCGGCACAGAAATGGATTGAGCAAACATGATTGCATGGTGTCGACGGACCCTGTTCGCGCTCGTGACCGTGGCCTCGATGATGGCGTGCGATCCGGCGGCGGCGCCTACGGACGCGGAGCCGGCGAGCGACGGGGGCCCCGGGGGGCTCGACTCGAGCAACTGGCTCCCGGCGCAGATGTGCGCGCCCGCTTGCTCGGGCGGCGGGCCGTCCGCGCCGCCCGGCTACCCCGCCGACTCGACGTGCTACGACGGTTGCAACTGGTGCGTGTGCACCACCGCAGGCCCTGTCGGGTGCACCGCGCGCGCCTGCAGCGACGCCGGCGTCGACGGCGGCGCGTAGCGCCCCGTGAGGGTGCCGGTCCGGTTTCCACGCCCGACACCGGATCAGCTCTCGCGCGGAGCCGCGAAGCTCTCTTCGCGGCTCCGCGCCTTGGCGCGAGCGACTCCTGCGATGACGAGCGGGCACCGAGGGGGAGGAATCGAGCGGCCACGTCGAGCGGATGGGGGACCCGCGGGTGCGAAGCGCGCCTTCGACCAGCTCAACGCTCGACGAGGACGCGGAGCGGCGGCGTGCCCTCGTGCAGACCGCCGAGGCAGCGCAGGACGTCCACCGCCGCCTCGACGGTGACGGCGCCGGCCTGGTGGATCGCGCGCGCGACCTGCTCGACCTGCTCGCCGCGCGCGCCCGCCGCGATCGCGACGCTGCGCGCGTGCAGCGCCATGTGCCCGCGCTGGATGCCGTCGGTCGCGAGCGCGCGCAGCGCGGCGAGGTTGCTCGCGACGCCGGCGCAGGCGGCGAGCATCGCGAGCTCCTGCGCGGAGTCGACACCGGCGACCTTGAGGCCGAAGCGCGCGCCGTCGTGCACGCGCAGCGTGCCGCCGACCGTGCCGAGCGCGAGCGGGACCTCCATGAAGCCGACGAGCGCGCCGTCGTCGCCTCGACGCCACGTGCAGAGCGGCTCGTAGCGGCCGTTGCGCGCGGCGTACGCATGCGCCCCCGCCTCCACCGCGCGCCAGTCGTTGCCGGTGGCGATGACCACGGGGTCGATCCCGTTCATCGTCCCCTTGTTGTGCGTCGCGGCGCGGTAGGGGTCGCGATCGGCGAACTCGCTCGCGCGCACGATGCGGTCGCGCACCTCTTCGCCGCGGTAGCCGTCGAAACCGAGCGCGCCGACGGGCACCGCGCAGCGCACGCGCACGTTGCGGCGATCGGACAGGTTGCTGAGGATGCGCAGCCCGGCGCGGCCGCCCGCGAGCGCGGCGACGCGGTCGCTGAGCGCCTCGGCCACCGTGTTGGCGAGGTTCGCGCCCATCGCGTCGCGGCAGTCGACGAGCACGTGCACGACGAGCCAGCCCTCCCCGAGGTCGCGCACCTCGAGCGCCCGCGCGCCGCCGCCGCGCGCGACGAGGCCCGGGATCGCGCCGTCCGCCTGCGCGAGCAGCGCGTGCGTCTCGCGCGCGAGCGCCGCGCGCGCCGCCGCGACGTCGACGACGGAGTCGAGCTGGATCTGCGCGATCATGACGGGCGCGTCCGCCTCGGCTTCGAAGCCGCCGCCCGCGCGGATGATCTTGGCCGCGTTGGAGGTGGCCGCGACGACGCTCGGCTCCTCGACGACCATCGGGGCGAGGTAGTCGCGGCCGTTGATCTGGAGGTTGAGGCCGAGCGCGAACGGCATCGCGTAGGTGCCGACGACGTTCTCGATGGTCTTGTCGGCGCGCGCCGCGTCGATGCCGCCGGCGCCGAGGGCGTCCTCGAGCTCGCGCACCTCGACGCCGAGCGCCTCGGCGGCGATGCGCCGGCGCTCCTCGAGCGTGAGCTTGTAGAACCCGGGAAGTCGAGAGGTCACCATGATCGTTCAGCGCTCCTCGGCTCGGACGCCTTCGGCGCCCAGCGTCAACGACAGTAGGGTCAGTCCGGCCTCGGTGCACCTCGCGCGGAACCGCGCGGCGTCTTCGGGCCGGGTGAAGAAGGCGAGGGCGACGTCGCCGCCCCCCGCGCCGGAGGGCTTGGCGCCGCCGCCGCACGCGCGGGCGAGCGCGGCGAGCCCGGCGAGCGCGTCGGTGACGATGGGCGCGCCGGCGGCCTCGCCGAGCGCGCCCATCGCGCGGCCGTGCGCGTCGGCCGACGCCGCCACGGCGGGAGCGTCGCCGCGGCTCAGCGCGTCGATCAGGTCGGCCGCCGCCTCGCGGAGCGCGTCCATCCGGGCGCGGTAGCGCGCGGGCGCTTCCGTCTCGAGGGCCTTCACGCGGCGGACGAGCTCGCTCGTGCGCGCGGGGGTCCCCGTCCAGACGACCTCGACCTCGACGCCGCGCGGCCACGCGAGCGGCGCGGCCTCCTCGACGCGGTCGCGGCACAAGCGCACGAAGCCGCCGAGGGTCGCGGCGGCGACGTCGACCCCGCTGCCCTCGGGCGCGATCGCGCGGTGGCCGGCGAGCGCCCAGCCCAGGATGCGGCGCCGCTCCGCGGCCGGGTCACCCCCGCGCCACGCGACGACCGCCCCGGCCGCCGCGGCGGACGCGGCGGAGCTCGAGCCCAGGCCCAGCTTCTTGCCGTCCTGCGCGAGGGCGTGGGCGTCCACGCTCAGGTCCATCGCGACCTCGCCGAGGGCGGACTCCGCATGCCGTCGAGCTAACAGAGCCTCCGGTGGCAAGCCCCCGGCGTCGGGCGAACCGCCGCGCGGACCCGCCGAACCGTCGCCGGCCCGGGCCGAACCGACGACCCTCAGGCGCCGATCCACGGCCGCGACGAGCGCCTCGGCGCCGTCGAGCACCACGTACTCCCCGGCGATCACGAGCTTGCCCGGGGCCGTGACGACGACGCGGCGCAGCGACTCGCTCATCCGACCTCGAGGCCCGGGCCGATGCGCGCCTCGAGCGTGTCTCGCACGCCCTCGGTGCGGGCGAGCGCCTCGCGCACGTCGCCCACGCATCGCGCAGTGCAAACTGCCTTGACGTGCGGCCCGGCGTCCATCGTGGCGCACACCTCGAGCCCGCCGGCGCGCAGGACGCCGATCGTCTTGATCGCGGCGACGCTCCCGGGCTGCCAGTAGAGCACCGAGGGCACGCCGGCCATCCCGACCGCGTGCATCGCGAGGAAGCTCTGCTCGACGAGCGGCGCGAGCGTGGCGAAGTCGCGCTCGAGGAGCGCGCGCGCGATCGCCGGCGCGGACGCGTGCCCGTGCTCGACCCACGCGCGGTAGTACGGCGAGCTGCGGCGGCTCTCGCCCATCGCGTCGCGCGAGCCGATCGGCTTCTTGCCGGCGGCGGTGATCGCGACGACGACGCGCAGGTCCCAGTGGTCGGCGGGCGCGATCGGGCGCGCGGCGAGGGCGTCGTCGCCGGGCGCGCCGGCCGCGAGCTCGACGATCCCGCCGAAGACGGAGCGCGCCGCCGACGCGCTCGCGCGGCGGGCGCGGGCGCTGAGCACGGCGAGCGGCTCGTCGAGGCCGTAGGCCGCGGAGGCGGCGCCTGCGAGCGCGGCGAAGCCGGACGCGCTCGACGCGAGCCCCGCCGCGGTCGGGAAGTCGTTGCGGCTCGTGACGCGCGCGCGCGTCGTCGCGCCGGCCGCCGCGCGCACCTCGTCGAGCAGCGCGCGCACCCGCCGCGTCTCGCCCTCGCCCGCCGGCGCGCCGTCGAGCTCGAAGACGTCGTCCGCGAGCGCCTCGTCGAGCTCGACGCTCGTCTCGGTCACCAGCGGATCGAGCGTCAGCGACACGCTCGGAACGGCGGGGAGGTTGAGCGCGTCATCGCTCTTTCCCCAGTACTTGGCGAGGGCGATGTTCGCCCGCGCGCGCGCCGTGACCTTCATCCGACCTCCGTCTCGAACGCCGCGAAGCCCAGCGCCGCGATCGCGCCGGCCACCCGGGCGCCGACCTCGGCCGACTCGACGAGCGCGATCATGCAGCCGCCGCCGCCCGCGCCGGTGAGCTTGGCGCCCTTCGCGCCCGCCGCGCGCGCGGCGCCGATCATGTCCTCGAGCGCCGTGGTCGACAGCATCCACGCGCTCAAGAGGTGCTGGTTCAGGTCCATCAGCTGCCCGAGCGCGTGCGTGTCGCCGGCCTCGATCGCGAGCCGGCCGTTCTGCACGAGCGCCGCGATCGCGGCGAGGGTCTTGTCGAAGCGCGCCTCGTCGCGCGCGCGCTGCCGCGCGACGCTCTCGACCATCGCGCGCGTCGAGGACGGCTCGCCGCTGTCGCCGACGACGAGGCGCAACCTGCGGCGCACGTCGAGCCGCTCGAGCCGGCCGCCGCGCACGTAGCAGGCGACGCCGCCGTGCGCGGCCATCGTGTTGTCGAGCCCGGACGGATTGCCGTGGAACACGCGCTCCCACGCCAGCGAGCGCTCGGCGACCTCTGCGTCCGTCGCCTCGTGCCCGACCGCCTCGTCGAGCGCGCGCACGACGGCGACCCCGAGCGCGGCCGAGCAGCCCAGGCCCGCGCCCGCGGGCAGCGCCACGTCCGCCTCGACGCGCAGCGACGGAAGCGGCGCGCGCGGGTGCGCCTCGACCACCGCGGTGAAGGCGCGCCCGAGCTCCGTGTCCGCGCCGAGCGGATCGTCGGTCCCCCACGGCGCGCACGCGAGCGCCGCCACCGCCGCCGGCCGCGCCTCGGCGATGACCCCGCGATCGAGCCCCGCCGCGAGCGCAGGCACGCCGTACACGACCGCGTGCTCGCCGAGCAGGATCACCTTGCCGCGTCCGAAGCCGCTCATCGGTCCCGCCTTCCGAGCGCGTCGGCGAGCGCGCCGAGCATCGTGATCCCCTCCGGCGCGAGCCGCGCCGGGTCGAGCGCGGCGTGCGCCTCCGCGAGCAGCGCGTCGAGCTGGGCCTCGACCGCCGCCTTGGCGCCGGTCGCGACGAGCACCTCGCGCGCCTGCGCGAGCGCGGCCTCGCTCGCCCCGCGATCGCCGAGCACCGCGAACAGAGGCGCGAGCGCCCGCGGATCACCGCGCCGCTCGGCCTCGCGCACGAGCGCGGTCCGCTTGCCCTCGCAGAGATCGCCGCGGACCGGCTTGCCCGTCGCGCCGGGGTCACCGAAGGTGCCGAGCAGGTCGTCGCGCAGCTGGAACGCCTCGCCGAGCGGGGCCCCGTACGCGAGCAGCGCCTCGCGCTGCGCCTCGCTCGCCTCGCCGAAGGCGGCGCCGAGCAGCAGCGGCCCGCGGACGGTGTAGCTCCCGGTCTTGAGCTGCTGCATCCGCGCGACGTCCTCCGTCTTGAGCAAGTCGAGCTGCTGCCCGAGCACGACCTCCTGGTGCATGCGGAGGAACTCGGCGACGACGCGGGCGTGGATCGGCTCGGGCGGCGGGTCGCGGGTCACGAGCTCCCACGCGCACGCGGACGCCAGGTTGCCGGCGAGGATGGCGAGCGAGGCGCCGAGGTGCGCGTCGCCGCCGTGCGCGTCGCGCAGGGCCGCGTGGACCGAGGGGCCCCCGCGCCGCTCCTCGTCGTGGTCCATCCAGTCGTCGTGGATGAGGAGGTAGCTCTGCAGGAGCTCGAGCGCCGCGCAGGCGTCGAGGGTGCGCGCGTGATCGCGGCCCGGAGCGACCGCCTCGAAGGCCGCGTGCAAGAGCGCCGGCCGCAGGCGCTTGCCGCCGCGCATCGTGAGCGCGCGGATCGCGTCGAGCAGCTCGACCGCCTCCGGGGCGAGCGCGCGCGTGCGCTGTCGCTTGTCCTCGAAGTAGCTCTCGAGGCGCTCGTCGACGGCCGCTCTGACCTCGCTCAGCCAACGCATCGAGGGCGGACCTTGCGGCCCGCCCCCAACCAAGTCAACCGAGGCCCGGCACCGTCTCGGCGTCGGGCTCGGGCGCCAGCTCGAGCCGGATCGGATCGCCCTCGCGCAGCGGCCCGAGCGCCGCGCCGCGGGGCGAGCGGCGGTACGCGCCGGCGCCCCCGCCCGCCGGCCGCAGCACGCGCCCGACGATCGAGACGCGGGCGCCCGGCGCGATCGCGACCTCGACGTACGCGAGGTTCCGGCCGCGCACGAAGCGCCGCTCGCTGCGGCTGAGCACCGGGACGACCCGCTCCGGCGGCGGGTCGAGCACGCGGCCGCTCTCGACGAAGTGCACCTCGACGTCGAAGCGGTCGGCGTCGACCTCGACGACGGCGCCGTCGTCTCCGATGACGCGGAAGGGGACGACCACCGTCTCCTCGGTGATCGGGAACCAGCACGGCACCTGGTGGCGCGTCGCGTCGAAGTAGTCGACGCCGACGTAGTAGCCCACGCACGGGCGCCCCTCGATCGGCGAGCGCAGGAGCGGCGTCCCGTCGATCGCGACCCGCCCCTCGACGCGCACGAGCGCGTCCTCCCGCAGCGTCCCGATCGGGGAGGGGGCGCCGCGCAGCAGCCGCCGCGCCACCTGCCGCCGCGCCACCGCGCGGGCCGCCCAGAGCCCCGCCCCGAGCCCGACGGCGGCGAACAGCGCGAGGAGCGTCGGACCCACGGTCCCAAGATAGACTGAGGGGACGATCCCCGTCATTTCGTCTTTCTCCGCCCAGCCGAACGCTGTGGCCCGGGCGGAATGACGAGATGACGAGGATCGTCCCCTCGATCCCCATCGCGGCTTTGCCGCGATGGGGGGACCCTCCGAAGATCAAAGGCCGCTGACGCGGAAGACGTACTGGTCGTAGTGCCGGTGGCCGCTGCCGCGCTCGTGGCTCGCGGAGACGTACGCGACGCCGTTGCGCGGCTCGGTGACGTTGCCGATCCACGGGTAGCGCAGGCCGATGAGGCGCATGCCGTTGACACGACCGACGACGTTGCCGCCGCCCGAGGTCACGATGAACGAGCGGCAGTTCTGGTCGAGCACGACCTCGCCACGCGAGCCGGTGACGACGTTGCCGGGCGAGCAGATCTTGTTCGGATCACTCAGCCCCGCGCCGCCCCAGCGCGGGCCGGCCGTCGCGGTGCCGGCGCCGTTGTAGCGCTGCACCTGGTAGTGGTTGGTGCCGACGCTGCCGGCCACGAAGAGGTGGTTGCCCGAGAAGCTGAACGCGTGCGAGCCGGAGTACGCCTCGGGGTACGTCCAGTTGTCTTCCACCGTACAGCCGTCGGCGGTCCAGGTGATCTTGCGGACGGTGCTGACGAAGGTCGCGAGGCCCCAGCTTCCGTCGGGCGCCATCGCGAGGCCGCCGCGCGAGCCGTCACAGCGGGTGAGCTCGCCGTTCTGACCGACGCGCACCGCGCCGCTCATGCTGGTGGAGACGTAGACGCGGCCCTGGCGGTCGACCTCGACGCGCTCGATGCGCGCGCCCATGCCGTCGCCGAAGCCGAGCGCGAGCATGCCGCCCTCGCCGAAGCCGGTGTCGAGCGTGAAGGTGCAGGTGTCGCCCGCGCCGCCGATCCGGTAGCGGCGCAGCCGCCCATCCTGGTCGGGGAGGTAGCCGAAGTTGCCGTCCGGGCTGACCGCGACGCCGGGCAGGCCGAAGCTGTCGCGGTGGATCGGCGGCCCGTCGAGGGTGCAGCGCACGGCGGTGAGCGTGACGTCGCCCTCGGTCTGCGCGGCGGGCGTCGCAGGCTCGGGCTCCGGCGGCAGCGCGGGGGCCTCGGGCTCGGCGGGGGCGGCCGGCTCGGCCGGCGCCTCCGGCTCCGCGGGCGCGGCCGGCTCGGCCGGCGGCTCCGGCGCGGGCGTCGGCGCCGCCTCTTCTTCACCCCCGCACCCGGCGAGCGCTCCCACGAGCGCCAACGTGATCCACTTGTTCATCCCAGCCTCCAGTTCGAGAACGAGCGTGGATACCACACTCCGCCGCGCGGTGATCGCGCCTCAAGCCGGGCGGCGAGGGCGCGCGCCGAGGACGCCCGACGCCAAGAGCTCGCGCGCCCACGCGGGATCGAGCGTCCACCCGGCCGCGCGCGCGCGGAGGGCGTCGATCGCGTCGGCGACCTCGGGCGGCACGTCCACGACGGCGACCGCGTCGCCGATCGCCGCGACGAGCAGCGTCTGCGCGCCGGGCGAGGGCTCGCCGCCTCCGGCGTGCGCGCTCGCCACGTCGTGGGTCGCCTCGAGCCGGATCACGCCGCGGTGCGCGAAGAGCTCGCACGCGTCGAGGGCGTCCGGCGAGCGCTCGTCCTCGGGGCTCGCGAGCCACTCGATCGCGTCGTCGCGCGCGGCCGTGGCGATCGCCGCCTCGAGCCGCGCGAGCTCCGCGCGCGCCGCGTCGCCCTCGCCCTCGAGGAAGCGGACCGCGCGCTCCGCGAGCGGACCCCGATCGCAGAGGGCCGCGTGCGCGGCGAGGCCCGCGGCGAGCTCGGGCGCGAGGGCGACCGTGCGCGGCAGCACCTGCGCGAGCCCCTCGGCGAGCTGCGCGACGTCGCGCCCCCGCGGCGAGCCGTCGAGCAGGACGAGCGCCGCCTCCTCGTCGCCGATGCAGCCGGGCAGGCGCACACGGATCACGTCCGGGTCCTCGACGTCGAAGAGCGGCTCGAGGTCGTGCTCGACGCCCTCGCCGAGGTGCGCCGCGCGCAGCACGAGGTCGCGCGCCTCGACGCGGCGCGCCGCGGCCGGATCGCCCGCGTCCGGGAGGACACCGAACAGCAGCCGATCGAAGAGCGCCTCGATCGCGTCGCGGTAGCGCTCGACGCGATCGACGCCGTGCGACGCGAGCGCGCGGGCCACGGCCGGCTGCGCGAGCCGCGCGTAGTGCCCGGCGACGTAGGCCGTCGCGTCGCTCGACGTGTCGAGGAACGGATGCGCCGCGCGCACGCGGACGCCGCGCGCGAGCTCCTCGTCGATCGCGCCGAGCTCGCGCTCGAAGTGCTCGAGGCCCGCGCGGAAGATCGAGGCGCTCTCACGCGCGCGGCGCACGAGCGCCGCCGGCGCGTCGGTGCGCCACCGCGTATCCTCGGGCCGCGCGCGCGGCCGGCGACCCGCGGCCTCCCGCTCGAACGCGCCCTCGTCGAGCCGCATCGCCTGCTCGGCGCCGTAGAACGTGGTCACCGGCAGCAGCTCGTTCAGCCGCGCGCCGAGGTACAGCTCCCACCGCGTCATGCCGGGCCGGAAGAAGAAGCCCGCGGCGCGGTGCAACATCTCGTGCGGGCCCCACTTCGAGACGTGCGCGGGGTCGAAGAGCGCGACCGGAGACTCGGCCATGAAGGCCTGGTACTTGCCGGTGCGCAAGACGCCGCGGTCCCACGCGTCGTGATCCGGGTCGCGCACCTCGGGCGCGAGCGCCTCGGTCCAGTCGATCAACCGGCGCAGCTCGCGCGGCCGCGCGACCGCGCCCGCCTCGAGGCCGAGCGCGACCATGCGCAACGCGAACGGCGACGCGACGACCTCGCCGAGCGGGAGCCCCGCCGCCTCGGCGATCGGGGCCGCGTCGAGCCGCGAGAGCGACGACGCGAGCGCCGCGAGCCGCTCGCCGAGCGCGTCGTCCGACAGCCCGGCGAGCCCCCTCCGGCGCGCCGACGCCGTCTCGCCCAGCCCCGACGCGTCGAGCCCGTCCATCGGTCGCGGGCTACGCCGCGCGCGCCGCGCCGGCAAGCGCGCCTCGATCGGCCCACCTCGCTATGATGCGGCGCGCATGCCGGTCCTCAAGTCACGCCCGCGCGTCCGGGTGCGCGTCCCGACGGAGATCCGGCCCGGCGACGAGTTCCGCGCGACGGTCGTGCTCGACGCCAAGCGCCCCGTCGACGTCGAGCGCATCGACGTGCGGCTCGACGGCGTCGAGCGCTGGCAGATGGGGAGCGGTAACACGAGCACCGGCCGCACGAACCCCTTCCTCTCGCTCGGCGCGCGCGTGGCCGAGGCGCGGACGATCCCGGCGGGGCACACCGAGCTGAGCGTGTTCATCCCGCTCCCCGCCGACGCGCCGCCGACGTACCGAGGCGCCGTCTCGGTGATCGACTACACGCTGCACGTCCACGTCGCGATCCCGTGGTGGGCGGACCGGCGCGCCTCCTTCGACGTGTTCGTCGCGCCCACCGAGGTGCCGAGCCCGCCGAGCGAGCCGGGCGTCTTCTCGTCCGACCCGAGCGGGCCCAAGGGCACCGAGCCGCACGCCGAGGTCTCCGTCGCGTCGACGTGGACGCGCTCGGGCGACATCGTGAACGGCGCCATCGCGCTGAGCAACGTCGCGCACCACCGCTACTCCGAGATCCGCGCGGGGCTGCGCGGACTCGAGTCGATCCACGACGGCGGCCGCCCGATCCACGAGCGCGAGTACCTGCGCTACCAGATCCGGCTCGGCGCGGAGCAGGCGGGCGAGGGCGAGATGATCCCGTTCCGCTTCCGGCTGCCGCCGGAGGCGATGCCCGACCTCGCGCCGGCGCCGCGCCCGAACGGGCAGCCCGCGCTCTGCTCGCTCGCGTGGCAGCTCGAGGTCGTCGTCGGCATCCGCTGGGGCGCGGACCTGATCCTGCGCGTGCCCTACCGCGTGCTCCCGGCGTCGCCGCGGCCCGCCGACGCGCCCTCGCGGCTCGCGCCCCCGACGGTGGGCTCCGACCGGCTGCGCGAGATCTGGGAGGCGGTCGGCGCGCAACACGGCTTGCGATACGACACACAGACGCTCTACGGCGCGCTGGGCGGCACGACGCTGTCGATCCGCCGCGACCTGAGCGGGCGCGCCGGCGTCTTCCTGGTCGCCGAGCTCAGCTACCCGGAGCTCCAGCTCGGGCTCGACGTGGCGCCCGCGACCAAGCTCCAGCAGATGGTCGGCGGCGGCGCGGTGGTCGGCGACCCGAGCTGGGACCGCGAGCACTACGTGCGCGCGCGCGACGAGGCGCAGGCGGCGGAGCTCTTGCGGGTGCTCGTGCCGGCGATGCGCAACGCCGCGCTGCGCCACATGGACGATCGGCGGCTCGTGCTCGAGGTCCGCGACGCGGGCTCGAGCCGCGCGCGGATGGAGGCGTTCGTCGCGGCGGCGGCGCAGCTCGCGCGCGCGGTCGAGGCGGCGCGGCAGGCGATCCCGCCGCCGCCGGCGATGCGCGACGCGCTGCCGGTGTGGCGCGAGCTCGCGACGCGCCTGGGCGCGACGCTCGAGCCGGCGCGCATGCGCGTCGAGGGGCAGCTCGGCGCGATGAGCGTCGAGGTGCGCACCGCGTTCACCGGCGCCGGCCAGCCGCTCGCGACGTGGCTCTCGGTGATCCCGCCGAGCCCGCTCGACGCCGGCCACACCCTCACGGTGCGCGGCGGCGATCGAGCGCAGGACCAGCTCGAGACGCGCTTCGCCGGCGAGACGCTCGAGCTCGTGAAGATCCTCGCGCACGGCGCGTACGAGCTGGCGATCGAGCCGGGCCGCGTCGCGGTCGGGCTGCCGTACCTCTTGGGCGTCGATCCCGCGGCGCCCGCGTGCGCCGCGGCGCGCGCGCTGCCGACGATCCGGCTCGTCGACGCGCCGCCCGCGTGGCCCTCGACGGCCGTGCTCGCGGAGCAGCGCCTCTCGCGCCTCGCGCAGCTCGTCGCGGTCCTGCGCGGCCACGTCGGCCCCTATCGCTAGTGTTCGGAAGAGGGCGCGGGGCCCGGGCGTACGATGGCGGCATGAGACACGCGCTCGCGCTCGCGCTCCTCGCCGGCTGCTCGTGCGGCGGGCCGGAGGCGCCCGTCGCGGGCGCGCCCTCGTCGCGCGCGCCCGACACCGAGGCACCCGACCCCGAGGCACCCGACACCGCGGCGGCCGACTACGAGGTGCACGAGTGGGGGCTCTTGCGCGCGACGGCGGATGACGCCCTCTCCGCCGGCGCGATCGGGCCCCCGCGCGCGGTCACGCCGATCACCGTCGACAAGCCGGTGCTCTACTTCCACACGAGCGCGCCGTTCGTGCTGCGCCGCGCCGAGGTCGACACGCGGGGCGGGCGGATCGTGGAGGCGTGGCCCCCCGCGCGATCGAGCGATCCGTCTCGGCTGGTCTGGACCGACGTCCGGATCGATCCGAGCGGCGCGTGCGCGCCCTCGCCGCTGCCGACGCTCCGCGATCCCGCGTGCACGAGGCTCGGCCCCGGCGAGGTCTGCGAGGTCGCGGCGCTCGCGATCGTCCGGACCGACGAGGCCGCGTGCGTGCGCACCGCCGAGCACACCGACTCGATGCTCTTCTACCGCGAGCGCACGCGCGGTCTGACCCCGCCGCTCCGCTTCGAGCGCACGAGCACGTACGAGGTCGTCGAGGTGACGAACGAGGGGACGAGCGCGATCCCGGGCTGGCTCGTGCGCCTGCACGACGACGGCACGAGCGTGCGCGCGCTCGCGGTGCGGCCGCCCGCGCCGGGCCAGCGCATCACCGTCGGCGCGGACTTCGCCGCGGCCACGGTGCCGCGCGCCGACGACGAGGTCGCGCAGGATCGCGCCGCCGTCGATGGACCCGCGCTCCCGGGCAGCCCCGAGCCGGGGCGGGCCGCGATCCGCGCGACGGTGCGCGAGCTCGGGTTGACGGAGGCCGAGGCGGACGCGTTCCTGCGCGCGTGGGATCCGACGCTCTTCGCGGTCACCACCGACGGCCGCTTCGGCGCGATCGACGTGCTGACGGCCGATGGAGATCCGGCGCCGCGCGAGTCGTTCCTCTACTTCCTGCCCGAGGCGGACTGCGAGCGCGTCTCTCACCTCACGCTCGACCCGCCGCCGCGCGCGATCCGCCGCGCGCTCGCGCTGTGGTCTCCGCTCCGCGCGTCCGGCGCTTCGCGTTGAGCTCAGTCGGCGGCGAGCGACGCTCGGTCGAGGCGAGATGCTGCTCGCGCGCGTCGAGCCCGCGGGGCCAGCCGCCGGGCCCTTCCGTACCGAACCGCGGGCGCGCGCCCGGCACGTGCTCGCGGTCGCCGCCTCGCCGCGAGCGCTCGCGACGCGCCTGCGCGCGCAGACGCGCGCTTGGCTCGCCTACGTGCTCGCGCTCGCCCTCGGCGCCGGCGCCCTCGTGCTCGCCGCGAGCTACGACGCATCGCCGGACCACTCGGTCGGCGCGAAGGTCTACGAAGCGTGAGGTCCCATCGCCGCTCCGCGCATGGTTTCCCCGTTCGCCGAGGTCGACTACAAGCGTCTCATGCGCGCCATCGTCGTGATGACATGCGTCGTCGTCGGCTGCGGGTCCACCGAACCGATGGCTCGCGTCCACTCGACCCCTGCAGGACACGAACGACCGATCCCCCCACCACCGGCGGAGCCGATCCCGGACGACTGGTGGCCGCCGTTGCTCCCTCGCTACCCCGGCGCCTCCGAGCTCGCGGCGCGCTCGTTCGACGGCTCGCTGCCCGAAGTACGCTTCCAGGTCGAAGACGCCCGGACGACGTGGGAGCAGTGGGTGGCGTCCATCGAGGCTGCAGGGGGAGTGCTCGAGAATCTCCACGATTTCCGGATCGGCCGCTCCGCAACCATCGTGATCGGAGGCGAACGGTACTTCGCCAGCGTCCAGTTGGGCCGCCGGACTCGCAGTCACATCCGACGAGCGGCACCCGATCGACCTCACGTGGAGCGCCCATGCACACCGATCCCTGCGGCGGCGTTCAGCGTCCGGTACCGTCACGAGCGACCGCACATGACCTTCGTGATGACCCACTTCCTGGAGACCCGGTGGAGTCAGGACGTGGACGCCGACGGGGCACCGGACGCGCTCGTGCCGATTCCCCGCGACGAGTCCCCGCGGTCGGGATGCCCGGCCGACGTACGTTGGGACCTGTATCTCTCGCGCGGAGACTGCGGCCACCACCTCGGTCGCTTCGAGGGCGAAGTGTGGCGGGTCGACGGACGGCTCGGTCCCGTCATCGCTCTGCGCGAGGCAGATCACCCGACCGGGGAGCGCACCGAGATCAGGTACGACTTCGATGGGAGCTCCTACCGCGAGCGCAGTCGCGAGCTGCACGAGGCGGATTGTGCGGCGCTCCCCGCGGGGTGCGGCGAGCGGGGTACCGTGACGTGCGAGGTCGAGCGCCGCGACGGGCGCTGACGGCTCAACGCGCGAGGTGCGCGGCGATCGCGCCCATGCGCCGGAAGCGCCACGCCATCTCCGCGCCGGAGGTGCGGCTCGGCGCGACGCTCTCCCACGTCGCGCCGTCGGCGACGAAGGAGATGCGGCTGAAGAACGGGAGGTTCGACTCGACGAGCTCGGCGAGCGCGCCGACGAGCGAGGGGTCGGCCAGCGCCGCCTGCAGGCGCGCGGGCTGGTCGGTGAAGCACGCGATGCGGTCAGAGAGCGGCGGCGGGAGCGGCACCTCGGACAGGCCGACCGCGCCCGCCCCGAGCCCGGCGAGCGCGGTCCGGGACAGCAGCGCGAGGCGGTAGGGGGCGCGATGGTTCGTGTACATCGTGATGCTCAGCCGCGGCGCGAAGACCCCGCCGGGGTGCATGCTCGCCCAGTCCCCCGAGGTGAGCTCCATCACCAGCGACATCCTGCCTCGCGGCATCGGGTACGTCGCGACGCGCACGCGCTGCCCATCGATCTCGCCGACGAGCATCGGGAGCGTGCCGATCGCGTACCACCGCGGGACCCGAAGCGCGCCGCCGAGCTCGGCGCGGATCGCGTCGAGCACGGCCACGTCGGCGCCGCCCTGCTTCACGAGCGCGACCATCGGCACCGCCAGGAGCGTGGCGAACGCGAGCATGCACGGCACGCCCGCCGCCATCCCGAAGAAGAACGTCGCGCCCGGGTCGCCGTCGATCGCCAGCGCGGCGCCGTAGAGCGCGAGCGGCCCGGAGAAGAGCGCGACGAGGCCGACGCCGATCGCGCCGAGGCACCGGAGGGTCCACCTGCGCGTCGCGACGTTCGGGTCGCGATCCGCGAGGCCCTCGCCGCGGGACGGCGCGTCGCGGTAGGGGCTCGACACGCTCCCACCATCGCGGACCTCGCACGCGAAGACAAGGGTCGCTCGCCCCGCGACCCGAGCCCGCTCGGCCAGGCTACGCTGTGCGCTCGGATGCCCGACGCACCGCGCGACGCGCACGACATCGAAGGCTCGACCCTCGAGCTGCGCGCGGGGTCGTCGATCGCGCTCTCCCCGACGCTGCCGGCGGTGCTGCCCCAGGAGGTCCTGGTCGCGCTCGGCACCACGATCTCGGGGGTGGAGGCGACGGTCGACGCGGCAGCGACGGCGCCACGCGCCACGCGCACGCTCGGCGCGGCGAGCGAGGAGCGTTACCAGCTCGGCGAGGGCGGGCCGGCTCGATCAGCTCGGGCATCGGGCCCACGCGTTCGCGCTGCTGCGCGCGGCCGACGCGATCGGCGGTGAGGAGATCGCCCCCGAGCTCGCGCGCGCCGGCTTCTTCGCGCACACCGACGAGCCGCAACCGATCGTGCTGTCGCCGCACCCGACGCTCGCGCAGACCGGCTAACTAGAGTACGCAACGCAGCTTGCCTGCGCGCTCGACGCGCTCGGCGCGGTGGCGCGTCGGCGCGTACCATGGCGGGGTGGACGGCCGTGGTGCGGCGAGGTGGCTGGCGGCGCTCGCGCTGTCGGGGTGCGGGCTGGTGCTCGACCTCGACCCGCGGCGCGAGGAGCCGCTCCGCGACGCCGGCGCCGACGCGGCGCTCCGCGACGCCGGCGCGCCCGAGCGCGACGCCGGCCCGGATGGTGGCGGGGACGGCGGCGCAGACGGCGGCGCGGACGGCGGCGCGGACGGCGGCGCAGACGCGGGCCCCAACGCGTTCGCGTGCGTCGAGGGCGAGACCTTCCGGGAGGAGTCCTTCGTCGCGAGCGGCCTCGTCGAGACGGCCTCGCGCGGCGACGAGGTCGCGGTCGTCTATCACCAGGCGGTCGACCGCGCGCTGATCCAGATCCTCGACCCCGCGCTGCGCCCGGTGGCCCAGCACCCATGGGACGGCACGCTCGATCCGTCGCGGCTCGCGACCACCGCGCGCGGCTTCGCGATGCTCGAGCGCTACGACGAGCGCGTCGGGATCGTGGAGGTGCCGAGCGGCGCCCGCGCGATGACGTCGGGGGGCGTCACCGCCGCCGGCTTGTCGTCCGACGATCCCCCGTTCGGCGCGATCGGCGCGATCCTCTTCGGACCGAGCTTCGCGCTCCCCGGGCTGATCGAGCTCGACGTCGCTGGCGGCGGCGTGAGCGTCAACATGATCCCCGCGCTCGGCGCCGGCCCGAGCGTGCTCGACGCGCGCCTCGAGCACGTCGTCGAGCGCGCCGCCTACGTGACCGCGTGGGCGGAGCCGAGCGCCGTGCGCGTCGCGCGGTTCAGCGACACCACGCGCACGCTCGTCGGCGCGCCCGTGACGATCACGGCGGCGCTGATGCGGGAGCCCGACCTGACGATGGCGGTCGCGGCCGACCGCGTCGCGCTCGCGTTTCGCGTCGTCGACGGCGGCGCGATCGCGGTGCTCGATCCCGCGGGCGTGGCGCACCTCCTCGTCGGTGGCGCGGAGCCTCGGAGCAGCGCGGCGGCGGTCGCCGCACACCGCGGCGCGCCCGGCTTCGGCGTGGCGCGGGTGGTGGGCACGGAGCTCCGGTTCGAGCTGCGCCGGTGGGCCGACCCGACGCTGCTCGGGGCCGCGCTCGTGGTGGGCGCGCCGACCGAGGGCGACGTGCTGCACGTCCGGGCCGAGCCCGCGCCGGGGCACTTCCTCGTGGCGCGCAAGCCGCGCACCCACGGCGGGCCGCTGACGGTGACGCGCGTCCGCTGCCGCTTCGAGTGACCTCGACGCGCGCCCGCGATCGCAGGCACGCTCGGACGATGCGAGCACAGGGAAGCAGAGCGCGTGCGATCGCGCTGAGCGCGTGCGACGGGCGGACGACGACGACGCGGGCGCCGCGCCGCCGTCACGCCGAAGTACCACTCTCCCTCCCATGGGTGGATCGCGAGACCGAAGGATGCGCGCGCGGCACGCGACTCGACGGATCGGCGCTCCCGCACGTCGGACTCGAGCGCCTCCGCGCGCGCTAGAGTCCTCAGCCCGCGGACACACGTCTCGACGAAGGAGCCGTCGCGCGAGCTGATCCATGAGGCGCCTGACCGCCGCGGGCGTCGGCGCGCTGGTCGGCGCCGCGCTCCTCTTCCTTCGCGGCGGCGTGATCCTCGGGGAGCTCGAGCGCGCGCCCCCTGACGAACCGGAAGCGGCGACGGCGCACGTCTCGCTCACGCTCGCAGCGTGCAGCTCACCGGGCGCTTCTGATGCGCGACGTGGACCTCGCGCATCACCGGTCCGCTTGACCCGCGCAGGAGCGCGCCACACCCTTGGCCGCGATGTTCGATGGCCGCCCCAGCTCCAACCCCCACTGCCTGCGCGCGAGCGACGGCGGCTCGGGTGAGCGTCGCACGGGCTAGCCAGTCGAGCCCACGCCCTGCTCGCCCGAGGCCGCTTGGATCCCCAAGCGGCTTCGCTCGCGTTTGGACCCCCCGATGCTCCTCACGATCACGACCACCCACCGCCCCGCGACCGACCTCGGGTACTTGCTCGGCAAGCGCCCCGATCGCGTGCAGTCCTTCGAGCTCCCCTCGGGCCGAGCGCACGTCTTCTACCCGGAGGCCAGCGACGCGCGCTGCACCGCCGCGCTGTTGCTCGACCTCGATCCGCTCGACCTCGTGCGGGCGGCGCGCCGGTCCAAGACGCGCGACGAGCTTCTGACCCACTACGTGAACGATCGGCCATACGCGTCGTCGTCGTTCACGAGCGCCGCCATCAGCCGCGTGTTCGGCGCGGCCCTCGGCGGACGGAGCCGCGAGCGTCCAGAGCTCGCCGCGACGGCCATCCCGCTCGAGGCGACCCTCGCCACGTTGCCCGTGCGCGGCGGCGAGCGGTTCCTGCGCGAGCTCTTCGAGCCGCTCGGGTACGAGGTGGAGGCCGCGCGCGAGCCGCTCGACCCGCGCTTCGAGGCCTGGGGTGGCAGCCGCTACTACCGGGTGACCCTGCGCGCCACGACGACCCTCGGGCGACTGCTGACGCACCTCTTCGTGCTCGTGCCCGTGCTCG
This sequence comes from Sandaracinaceae bacterium, assembly GCA_019637095.1. Taxonomy (GTDB): domain Bacteria; phylum Myxococcota_A; class Polyangia; order Polyangiales; family Sandaracinaceae; genus JACKEC01. Next base: position 153,188 of record JAHBWG010000008.1, read on the forward strand.
ACGACGACAAGCACTACTGGGTCGGCGACGACGAGGTCGAGAAGCTGCTCGCCAAGGGCGCGGACTGGCTGCCCGATCACCCGCGCCGCGAGGAGATCACGCGCCGCTACCTCAAGCGCCAGGGCGCTCTGACGCGCCGTGCGCTGGAGCGTCTCATCGCAACGGAGTCGGCGCCGATCGAGGACGAGCCGGAGCTGGACGAGGCAGAGGACGCCCTCGAGACGAAGGTGAGCCTGAACGAGCGGCGGCTGGCGGCGGTCCTCGCGACGCTCCGCGACGTGGGGGCCGCGCGAGTGCTCGACCTGGGCTGCGGCGAGGGCCGTCTGCTGCGCGAGCTCCTGCGCGACCGGCGCTTCGAGCGCGTGGTCGGGCTCGACGTGTCCACCCGCGCGCTCGGGCGCGCACACGAGCGGCTTCGGCTCGAGACGCTGCCGCCGGCGCAGCGGGCGCGGATCGAGCTGCTCCACGGATCGCTCACCTACCGCGACGCGCGCCTCGCTGGCTTCGACGCCGCCTGCGCGGTGGAGGTGATCGAGCACCTCGACCCGTGGCGGCTCGACGCCTTCGCGCGCGTCGTCTTCGAGCACGCGGCCCCTCGCACGGTGATCCTCACGACGCCCAACGCCGAGTTCAACGTCCGCTTCGATGGGCTCGCCGCGGGCGCGCATCGCCACGCGGACCACCGCTTCGAGTGGAGCCGCGAGGAGTTCGGAGCGTGGGCCCACGCCACCGCCGCGCGCTTCGGCTACACGGTGCGTCTCATCCCCGTCGGCGACATCGACGAGGAGGTCGGCCCACCGACCCAGATGGGAGTGTTCTCGCGATGAACGTCCAGATCCCCGAGCTCGGCCTCGTGGCGCTCGTCGGCCCGTCCGGGTCCGGCAAGAGCACGTTCGCGCGGCGTCACTTCCGCCCGACCGAGATCCTCTCCTCCGACTTCTGTCGCGGGCTCGTCTCGGACGACGAGAACGATCAGAGCGCGAGCGCCGACGCCTTCGAGCTGCTGCACGTGATCGCCCAGAAGCGCCTCGCGCGCGGCCGACTCGTCGTCGTCGACGCGACGAACGTCCAGAAGGAGGCGCGCCAGCCGCTGGTTCGAATCGCGCGCGAGCAGCACGTGCTCGCGACCGCGATCGTGCTGGATCTGCCGCCGAGCCTCTGCGACGCGCGCAACGCCGCGCGCGCCGATCGGAGCTTCGGCCCACACGTCGTCCGCCACCAGTCCGCGCAGCTCCGCAAGACCCTGCGCGGGCTCCAGCGGGAGGGGTTCCGTTACGTCCACGTTCTGTCCACGCCGGAGGCGGTCGACGCGACGACGGTCGAGCGCACGAAGCTGTGGACGGACCGCCGCAGCGAGCGCGGGCCGTTCGACATCATCGGCGACGTCCACGGCTGCCGCGACGAGCTCGTCGCGCTGCTCGTCGAGCTCGGCTACGAGGCGACCGACGCCGACGGGCGTCCGCGGTTCGCGCACCCGGAGGGGCGCAAGGCGGTTTTCGTTGGCGACCTGGTCGACCGCGGACCGGACTCGCCCGGCGTCCTCGAGATCGTCATGACGATGGTCCGGCACGACGCCGCGATCTGCGTGCCCGGCAACCACGAGATCAAGCTGCGCCGCAAGCTCGACGGGCGCGACGTGCGGCTCACGCACGGCCTCGCCGAGACGATGGCGCAGCTCGAGGGCCGGCCGGAGGCGTTCCTCTCCGAGGTGCGCTCCTTCATCGACGGGCTCGTGAGCCACTACGTGTTCGACGACGGAAAGCTCGTGGTCGCGCACGCGGGGATGAAGGAGGCGTTCCAGGGGCGCGCGTCGGGAAAGGTCCGCGAGTTCGCGCTCTACGGCGAGACCACCGGCGAGACGGACGAGTACGGCCTGCCGGTTCGCTTCGACTGGGCCAGCCAATACCGCGGTCGCGCGATGGTCGTCTACGGGCACACGCCGGTCCCGCGCGCGGAGTGGATCAACGGCACCCTGTGCCTCGACACGGGCTGCGTGTTCGGCGGCGAGCTGACCGCCCTGCGCTACCCCGAGCGCGAGCTGGTCTCGGTGCCGGCGGGGCGCGTCTACTACGCGCCGGTTCGCCCCCTGGGGTCGGCGGCCGAGCCGACCCGCGACGACCTGCTCGATCTCGACGACGTGATGGGCAAGCGCATCGTCGCGACCCGGATCGCGCGCACCGTCACGATCCAAGAGCGGAACGCAGCGGCTGCGCTCGAGGTGATGAGTCGCTTCGGCGTGGATCCGCGTTGGCTGATCTACCTGCCGCCGACCATGTCGCCGACGGCGACGAGCTCGCTCGGGGACTTCCTCGAGCACCCGCACGAGGCGTTCGACTACTACCGCCGCGAGGCCCTGCCCCGCGTCGTGTGCCAGGAGAAGCACATGGGCTCGCGCGCGGTCCTCGTGGTGTGCCGCGACGCCGAGGCGGCCGCGGCGCGATTCGGCGTGTCCGACGGCCGCCGTGGCGTGATCACCTCGCGCACCGGCCGACCGTTCTTCGAGGACGTCGCCCTCGAGGTCGCCATGGTTGCCCGGGTCGCCGACGCGGCACAGGAGGCGGGGCTCTTCGACGAGCTCGCGACGAGCTGGCTGTGTCTGGATGCCGAGCTCCTGCCGTGGTCGGCGAAGGCACAATCGCTCTTGCGCGGCCAGTACGCCGCGGTGGCGGCGGCCGGCCGATCGGGGCTGGGTGCGGCGGTCGAGGCGCTGCGCGCGTGCGCGTCGCGCGATGGAGGTGACGCGAGCGAGCTGCTCGCGCGCTTCGAGGCGCGGCACGATCACCTCGCCGGCTACGAGGCGGCCTACGCGCGCTACTGCTGGCCGGTGCAGGGTCTCGACGGCTACGCCCTCGCTCCGTTCCACGTGCTCGCGTCCGAGGGCCGCGTGCACACGAATGAGGACCACGTCTGGCACATGGAGACGCTCGCTAGGATCTGCGCGGCCGACCCGAGCCTGCTCCGCGCGACGCGGTACCGCGTCGTCGACCTCTCCGACCCCGACAGTGAGGCCGCCGCGACCGCGTGGTGGATCGAGCAAGTCGCCGCCGGCGGCGAGGGCATGGTCGTCAAGCCGCTCGAGTGGTTGCCCACGGGCCGGAGCGACTTCGTGCAGCCGGCCTTGAAGGTCCGCGGACCCGAGTACCTGCGCATCATCTACGGGCCCGAGTACCTCTCGCACCTCCCGCGGCTTCGCCGCCGCGGGCTGGGCGCGAAGCGGCGGCTCGCGCAGAAGGAGTTCGCGCTCGGCATCGAGGGGCTCGAGCGCTTCGTCGCGGGCGCGCCGCTCTACCGCGTGCACGAGTGCGTCTTCGGCGTGCTCGCCCTCGAGAGCGAGCCCGTCGACCCCCGGCTCTGACCTCGGCTCCGCCGCTGACCCAAGCCCTGCCTTCTCGCCGTTGGTATATGGGGGTATGGCGTTCGAGCCCGACTTGGTGGTACCGGCGCGTCGGTTGGATGGCCTTCCCACGGACGCGCGGTGAGCAGTCCTCGATCGCCTGCTGCGCGGGTCGCGGCGGCAGCGGCGGCGTCCCTCGTGCTATGTCGGTCCGATGTCGATCAGCTACTACGCCATCAGTGTCCGCGACCATGCGCAGCTCGGCCCGCTGCTCGAGGGTGGGCCGACCACCGCGCCTCCGATCGACGTGGCCGCGACCTACGCCGCGCTCGTGCGCGGCGCGATGGTCGAGGGCCCGCCGAACGCGACGTTGCAGTGGGAAGGCGAGGGCAGCTACGTGTTCGTCGACCTGTCTCCCCGAGCGATCGAGGTGACCCACGGGACCGGGGGCGGCGAAGAGCAGATGGACGTCGTGATGGACGTCTTGTCGGTCCTGCAGGGTCAGGGGCTCTACGTGTGGGATCCGCAGAGCGGGAGCTGGTTCCCGGGGAGCTGACCCGCGCCGGGGCACTTCCTCGTGGCGCGCAAGCCGCGCACGCACGGCGGGCCGCTGACGGTGACGCGCATCCGATGCCGCTTCGAGTGACCTCGCCCGCGCCCTCGACGCGCGCACGCGATCGCAAGCACGCTCGGACGATGCGAGCACAGGGAAGCAGAGCGCGCGCGATCGCGCTGAGCGCGTGGCTGATCGCGTGTGACGGGGGGACGATCGACGACGCGGGCGTCGCGCCCTGACCGACGCTGCGGGTCGCGACGCGGGCGATCGCGACGCGGGCGGTCGCGACGCGGGCGATCGCGACGCGGCGATCGTCACGCCCACCGGCTGTCCCACGCCGGGCGCGCCCGTCGCCGAGCCCGGCGACCCGCCCGAGCCGCGGTGCGTCCGTCGTGCTCCGGGTGGTGCAATGAGACGGCCGCGGCGGACGTGGAGCGGCCCGTCGAGGGCGTGCCGGCCTGGGTGGGGGCGCGCGAAGGCCGCCCGGACTCGGGCGCCTGTAGGATCCGCAATCTATGTCGTCCACGACCCTGGGACGGATCGCTGCCTCGCTTCGAAACGGGCGTCAGCGGTCGAGGTCTTCGAGGAAGACACTCAGGTCGTTGAGCGTACCTTCGCCCGAGACCCGACTACCGTCAAAGACGTGTGTACCCCAGGCGAGTTGGAACGACTCGGCGGAGTAGGAGTCCAGGAAGAAGACGTAGCGTTCGCCCACTCTCGGAAGCAGGTGACGCGCCCCGTAAGGACAAGCGCTCGGATCCCGCCCACCTGGCTGCCACACCAACGGCGCATCGCAACGCGGGGTTCCTTCGCTGTCGGCGACGAAGAACCGGTCGACTGGGCCGCGCACACGAATGTACGAGTCGACATCGAACGTTTCGTTCAATGGATCCCTGATGAGGACCCGGGCGACCTCGAACGACTCTGAGAGTGTGAAACCCATGCGCTCGGTAGATGGATAGACGATCGGGGAGTCGGGGTCGGGATCGTCCACCACGAGCCCCTGCACCACGATCCCCCCTCGCTCGCGTACGATCACCGCGAAGTCGACGAGACCCGTGGGGACCTCGCGCCGCGTATCACAGAGTGCAGGGCTCACATACCTTGCGTCCTCTTCCCAACAATCGGCGGGAGCCACACACCCCGGCGCGCTGGTGAGTGCCAGGTGCGCGATGAGAAGCGTCCGCCGCCAGCACTCTGAGTGGGGCACGAGGACCTCCTACGGGCCCGACGGTGGCACCGCGGCCGCGCCGCTCGGCGTCGCGATGTAGATGCGACCGCGCTCCGAAGCATCGCCGCCTTCCGGGGGCACGCTCGAGATCAGAGACGCGGACGAGACCCGGAAGTCAAAGGGGACTCTGACGGGAATCCAGACCTCCTGACCTACCCCCTGGGCCGAGATGTCCGGTTCAGCGTTCGGCGGGGCGAGCCGTGCGCGGTCCGGGGAACGCGAGGGTGGTGTCCGGAGCCGGCTTGACGCTGAAGCGTAGGCGGAGGGCGGAGCCGGGGAAGCGCGTCGCGGTCCCGTTGAGTTGGTCGCAGAGCTCGAGCAACGCCTGAGTGCGACGGGGCGCGCTGAGCGGCTCGAGGTAGACATGCAGCTCGTCGTCGCCCACGACGATGTCACCCGCAGTCGCGAGGGCGCTCTGCACCAGGGTGCGGCCCTCGTCCTCGGCGCGCTTGTAGTGCGGCGCGATCAGGCGAAGGAGGTCGCCCTCGGCTTGGTACGCGACCATCTTGAGGAGGTCGGTGATGAGCTTGCGTTCGACGCGCAGCTTGATGACCTCGCCCCTAGCGAGCTGCTGCACGGGAACGCGCGATGGCGTGGCGTCGCGCTGCTTCTCGAGCGCGGTGATCCGGTCCGCCGCCGCGCGGATCTGGTGCATGATGGGCGCGTTGTCGTTCTTGAAGGCGCGCAGGGTTCGTCGCGCACCTGCGACGTCGATGAAGGCCTCGACGCCGAGCGCGACGGCGAGCGCATTGAGCTCGGCGTACGCAGCGCGGACCTCTGCATGGAGCGCCTTGCGGCGGGGGTTGGGGACTTGTCGGGTCGCGTCGGCGGGCTCGACGCCGTAGTCGACGAGGGCGTCGAGCGCATACTCCTCGCGCAGGTACTTGAAGAAGTTTTCCTGGCGCCAGCGCTCGAACATCCGATGGGCGATCTCGATGGCGGGCAGGTCCGAACGCGAGGTGACGATCGGGGTCTGGTGGCCGTCGTCACCGAGGCGCGTCACCTCGCGCAGGTGCAGTCTCTTGCGGGAGCTGCGGGGGCCGTAGTCGATGTAGGTCCCTCGGTCCGCGAGGTCGTAGCTGACCTTGCGCCCGTCGAGCTCGGCCTCGTGCACAGTGAAGCAGGAGCGAGGCAGCGACCGGGAGCCGCCTGGGCGCTTCTTGCGGTAGGTGAGGATGTCGAAGCCGCTCTCGATCAGCTGTCGGAAGAGCTTGGGGCTCCAGCCGCCCCGGTCGAAGACGACGGTGACCCGACGCTCGCCGACGAGGGCACGAACCTCCTCGAGGATCACAGGGAGCATCTCGGCGAGCGCCCGATTGGCCTCGGTAGTGACGACGAACAGCGGCTCGCCCTCGGCGTCGTTGACCCAGTAGTCGGTGGTGGCCGGCATCGACAGGCGCATGCGGGCGAGATGGGCCTTCGGGATGCGGCGCTTGCCGTGGTAGGCGCGGACGTGACCATCGACGTACAGGAAGCCCATCGCGTGGCCGCGGGCAGCGACGCGTCGTTGCGCGAGCGCGCGGCCGAGCTCGGCGGCGCGGCCGTAGGTGGCCAGGCGCGCGAGCTTGCGGCGCAGGGTCTTGACCTCCGGCGCGCGGTCGAGGCCGAGCAGTCGACCAAGCGCCTGCGGTGAGTGCTCCTTGAGGGCCTCGGGGCGCTTGATCCGCATCAGCGCCATCAGCAGCAGCATCGCGACGGTCGTGCGCAAGCCGTAGAACGCGGGGCCGATGCTCCCGTAGATCTCGGCGGCGCACTCGAACACGCCGCTGTCCACCAGGGCCGGGATCGCCAGCAGCGCGCCCGCCGACGGCACCTTGGTGCCCGAGCGGAACAAGGGCGCGGCGTCATCGAGCATGCCCAGGCACGCGAGCACGCGATCGAGGCAGCGGTCGGCAGGGTCGCGGTCGAGCGACGTCGGCAACGACGGCTCGTCGCTGCAACCGGACAGGTTTGGGTCCCCCCCTTCGGCGAAGCACTCGGGCCCGGATTCGGCCGGTTCCGGCGGCAATGCGGGCGTCTTCGGCGCCGGCGTCGCGCTCGAACCGGACAGGTTTGGGTCCCCCCCTTCGGGGAGGTGTTCGGGCCCGGATTCGGTCGGTTCCGGCGGCGACGAGGGCGTGTTCGGCGTCGGCGTCGCGCTCGAACCGGACAGGTTTGGGTCCCCGGCGCCGAAGCCCAGCGCGCCCTGCTCGGCAACGGGCGACTCCCAGCCGAGACGGCGGATCAGGTTGCGCGCCGCCTTCGCGCTCACGCCGAGGCGGCGCGCGATCTCCCGGTGGCCCACGCCCTCCGCCTTCCAGTCGTTGACGAGGGCGACGCGCGAGCGAGGCACGCGAGCGACGCCCTTGGGGTAGCCGACGGGTCGGCCGAGCGCCACGAGACCGCCCGACTCGAAGCGGCGCTGGTTACGTCGCACCGTGCGCTCATCGCAGCCGAACGCGATCGCCACTGCGCTCTGCTTGGCGAAGCCCTGCTCCACCAAGTTCACTATCGCGTGTGCCTCGCTCATGCGATCGCCGCACGCGTAGCTCGCGACGACGACGCCGCACACCGTGACGACGCGATAGCCGTGGCGTGTCTCGACCCGGCACCGGTCGTTGATCACGACCGTGCCGTCCCCGACCTCCCGGCCGATCGACGGCAGCGGCACCTGCTCGGGCTTGCTCGCGGCCATGCCCGACGATCGCCGCTCGGCGAAAAAAAACCGGACAGGTTTGAGTCCCCACCCCTGGGTGGCCGGCTCAGGAAATCAGGCGCTCCGCAGGGGGTAGGTCAGGAGGTCTGGAATCGTTGTTGCCGTGTTCCATGGCGACAAACGCTGGACCTGGCGTCGTAGCCACAACGACGCCTTTCGCGCGCGCATCTACACCCCCGAGTAGGACAGACAGACTTTCTAGAGGGTAGCAGTCACGACGGACTTCCGGGAAGCGGCGGTGAGTGCGGATCTTCTAGAGGGACCTCCGAATCCAATGATCTCGCCTGGGTGAGGCCGGGCCGGGCGAGCGAAAGGGCGGCGCCTAAGTGTCGTGACCCGCACATCTTGCCGCAAATCGGCCCGGAAAGTCCGCAAGGGTCGGCGTGAGCTGAGGGGTGCTCGGGGGCTTCGAGCCGGCGAGGGCCGGCATGAGGTACCGATGAGCACGACCAAGACGAAGGAGCCCACGCGCGCGGCGAAGAGGGCCGCGCGTACGGGTACGGGCACGAGGGAGCCGGCGAAGGGACGGGGCTTCACGCTCGCGGAGAAGTTGCGGGCGCTGACGCTGGTGGTCGTGGGCATGAGGCGGGTGCAGGTGGCCGAGGCGATCGGCACGACGACGGAGTCGCTGCGCCGTTGGGTCGTCGAGGCGGAGGCGGACGGAACGATGCCCACGGCGCCCTCGGGCCCGAAGAGCTCGGCACGGCCGGCCGAGCAGGGGCCCGACGCAGCGCAGGCGAGGCCGCGCGCGCTTCACACGCCGAAGGACCCGGGCCAGGGCCTGGGCGAAGCGGAGCAGGCCGCCATCCTCGAGCTGAAGAAGCGCCATCCGTCGATGGGCCCGGCGCGGCTTCGGCGTGGCGCGGGTGGTGGACGGAGCTCCGGTTCGAGCTGCGCCGGTGGGCCGACCCGACGCTGCTCGGGGCCGCGCTCGTGGTGCGCGCGCCGACCGAGGGCGACGTGCTGCACGTCCGGGCCGAGCCCGCGCCGGGGCACTTCCTCGTGGCGCGCAAGCCGCGCACGCACGGCGGGCCGCTGACGGTGACGCGCATCCGATGCCGCTTCGAGTGACCTCGCCCGCGCCCTCGACGCGCGCCCGCGATCGCAGGCACGCTCGGACGATGCGAGCCCAGGGAACCAGAGCGCGCGCGATCGCGCTGAGTGTGTGGCTGATCGCGTGTGACGGGGGGACGATCGACGACGCGGGCGTCGCGCCCCTGACCGACGCCGCGGCTCGCGACGCGGGCGATCGCGACGCGGGCGGTCGCGACGCGGGCGATCGCGACGCGGCGATCGTCACGCCCACCGGCTGTCCCGCGCCGGACGCGCCCGTCGCCGAGCCCTACGCCCTCTACCCGGCGCTCGACCTCGCGCGCGTCCCCTTCCACGTCGCCGACGGGCCGTGGGGCGCGCGACGCGCGATCGAGGCGCCCGCCGTGCCGGTGACCACGCGCCGCGTCAGCGTCGCGACCGCGGCCGAGCTCGAGCGCGAGGGCCTCGTCCCGGGCAGCGAGATCACCGTCACCGCGAGCATCGACCGCACGGTCACGCTGCTCGGCGACGTGACCGACCTCGACCTCATCGTCCCGACGGGCGTCCGCGTCGGCGGCCTGAACCTCGGGCGCGCCTCGCCGCCCTCCACCTCGCGCCGCGTGCGCGTGCGCGGCACGACGCCGGGCGCGCACTCCGGCGGCGTGATCGGGCAGGTCGTGTTCTTCTCCGCCGACTTCGAGGACGCGATCCTCGACGGCGTCGACCTCGACGCGCGCGACGGCGACCGTCACGGCCTCGCCTGGTACATCGCCACGCAGCGCGGCGCGCGCTTCGCGATCGTCAACAACCGCGCGCACGCCGCGGCGGCCGCCTCGCTCCACGGGCCGGTCACCGACCTCGTCATCGCGGGCAACCACGTCGTCAGCGGCGCGCGCTCGCGCGCCTCGAACGGCTACCCCGAGGGCTGGTCGCTGCGCGGCGGCCGGCGGCTCGTCGTCTTCGGCAACCGGCTCGAGGGCAACCGCTACCACCGCGTGCGGGTCCATCCCGAGGACGACCCGACCGAGTACGCGTGGATCGCCGACAACGTGCTCGTCGATCCCTACGAGGCGCGCATCGTCTGGGCGGCGGCGCTCTCCGACGGCGCCTCGCCGTGGGACGGCTTCTGGGCCGTGTGCAACGTCGTCTATGCGCACAGCGACACGACGCGCGGCTGCCTCGGCTGGAGCTTCGAAGCGCCCGCCGCGAGCTACGCGCGCCTGACGAACAACGTGTTCTACGGCGTCGTCGACGAAGCCGGTCTGCGCGCGCGCGCGGGCAGCGGCGACCAGGACGTCACCACCGGGAACACCTACCACCCGTGGGAGGACCCGCCTCCGTGGGGCGCGCTCGGCGACCCGCGCGACATCGCCCTCGGCGACCCGCCCGACCCGCACCCGCAAGACCCGATGTGCCCTGGCCCCTGAGGCGGCTCACCGCACGAGGCGACCGACGGCGCGGATCGTCGCGTTGACGCTCGCGCGCACGCTCCCCTCCGGGAACGGATCGCCGGGCGCGAGATCGACCTCCGTCTGCGCGAAGAAGCGCACCCGCCGCGAGGTCGACACGAGGTGGTCGCTCAGCGCGGCGGCGCCCTCGCCGTCGATCGTGAGCTCACCGCTCGGCGTCGCGCCGGCCGCGATCGGCGGCACGGTGCCGAACCGGCGCACGCCGAGCGCCGGGTCGATCGAGGTCGCCGCCTCGGGGCCCCAGAACACGGCGATCTCGCCGACCGGGACGGTGAGCGTGTTGAGCGAGACCTCGTAGCGCACGCGCTCGACCGCGTAGGAGTCGACCACGCGCAGCCCGACCTCGCCCGCCTCCGACAGCAGCGCGTCGGCGTCGATCACGCCGCCGACCGGGACGGAGATCGTGCGCGGCGCCGGATCGCACACGCCGCCGACGCACTCGAGCGTGACCGCGTCGCTCGGGGGGCACATCCCCATCGGGCCGCACGAGACGGACGCGATGGTGCCGTCCCCACCGCGCAGCTCCGTCGGCAGCGCGAGCGAGGCGGTCGACACCTCGAGCTCCTGGCGGCCGGTGCTGAAGACGACGCTGATGGTTCCGTCGCATCCCGAGAGGGCGAGCGCGAGCGCGAGGGCCGGGCGCACCCGAAGCCATGTCATGCGCTCAGTCTACACCCGCGCTCGGGAGCGCGCGCGGATCCACCACGAGGACGAGCGGCGGCGGCGCGTCGCCCTGCCCGAGCGCGAGCGCGAGCGCGGCGCCGACGCCGGCGGCGAGCACCGCGGCGACCGCCGTCCAGACGTACCACTGCTCCCACCAGCCGGGCTCGGCGGCGTGGATCGGCAGCGGCTCGGCGAGCCAGCGGCGACCCTCGGCGAGCGAGCCCGCGAGCGGGCCGCTCGCGCGCGGCGCGCCGGCGCCGTCG
>JAHBWG010000080.1 GCA_019637095.1 Sandaracinaceae bacterium
CCCGATCGGCGAAGGTGGCGCCGATCCGCCGGCGATCGCCGCGCTCTCGCGCTCGCAACGGGGACGCCCGAGCTCGGCGATGGGCCCCGCGGTTCCTCGCGGGCCCCGCCGATCCTGAACAGAGATGGGACCGAGCCCGTCATCGCGGCCCGGCGCGCGCTGCTCGACACGCGACGTGATCCGCGGCGCCTCGATCGATCTGACCCGCGATGCCGCGCCGACCGCTCCACGCGCCCCTGAGCGCGCGCCTCCTCCGCCGATCCCACCGAGATCTCATCCGCCTCCGCGCGCGCGAACCGGCCGCACCGCGAGCGCGATCCCGCCGTAGCCGGCCTGCGCGATCGAGAAGAGCACCTTGCGCACCGCGCGGTAGTCGACCTCGCGGCTCGCCTGCACGACCACGTGGCCCGGGAAGTCCTCGCCCGGGTGCAGCACGGCCCAGCTCTGCCGTTGGATCTCGAGGTCGCGCACGAGCGGCTCGACCCGCTCGACGCCCGCGCTCGCGAGGAGCGCTCGCGTGTCCGCGACGCGGCGACCGTCGATCGTGATCTGGTCGGCGTCGATCGCGACCACGGGCGCCTCCGGTCCGTCCGTCCCGTGGCTCGCCTCGGGCAGGCCGGGCAGGACGGTGATCTCTCCGCTCGTCCCGAACGACATCAAGAGGAACACGACGACGGTGAGCAGGAAGTCGATGAAGGGGACGAGCGCGATCGGCGTGTCGACGGCGCGGCGCGCGCGAGCGCGGCGCGGCGCGGCGCCCGGGGCGTGGATCGACATGGAGGGACCGCCTTTCGTGGCCGTTCGACGCCACGCCGAGGGAGGCGTTCCCAGGATCTTCGCTCGCGAGCGAGGTGACGTTCGGCCCGCGGTCGGTCTCGGGGCGCGGTCGGTGCCCGGCGGTGCGGCGCTCACGACGGAGCGCGGGCGGGGTCTCGACGTCTCTTTCCTCTCGCGCGCGGGGCGTCGCCTCACGCATGCTCGGTGCGGAGGCGCCATGGGTGGGGGGATCGCGGAGACCGAGCTGTCGGACAAGAGGGTCACGGCGGACGTTCTCGACCGTATGGTGCAGCACTACCGGCGCGCGCCCGGCGACGTCTGGCTCATCGACGCTTCGAGGGTGACCTCGTTCTCGCCCGACTCGGTCAGCCACGCGGTCGAGCATTTCGTCGACCTGAACCGGCGCCTCGGGCTGCGGGTGATCGTCGCCGTGATCACGAGCCCGCTCGTCAGGATGGGCGCGGCGACCGCGTCGATGTCCCTCCGTGCCCTGAAGTCGCCGATCGAGATCGTCGTCGTCGAGTCGCGCGCCGAGGCGATCCGGCGCGCGCACGCCCTGCGGCCCGTGTGAGCCGACGGAGCGAGTCGAGAGCGGTTCGGCGCGAGCGCGCCGGCTCGCCCGTCAGCCGGCGCCGAGGGCGGCGCGCAGCGCGTGCTCGTCCACGATCGCGTCGCGCGCGGTGAGGCTGCGCGGATCGCGCGCGGACGGGTCGCGCCACGCGCGCACCGCGGCGCCCACGCACGCGACGTTCGCGGCGTACCAGGGATCGCCCGCGCCGTCGGTGTCGTCGCCCGCGCCGTCGGTGTCGTCGCCGAAGCGCCAAGGCTCGCCGACGCGGTACTGGCCGCGCCACGCGAGGGTCCCCGCGGCGGTGTCCACCTCGATGGCGTAGTCGATGCCGGGCCTCGCGGCGCGCCCTACGGCGAGCGCGACCGGCGCCGAGCCGGCGAGCGTGGCGTAGAGCGCGTCGAGCGTGACCTGCGGCGGCGCGAGCGGGGCGAGCGGACCCACGATCCCGCGCACGAGCGCGAGCGGGTGGCCCGCGATCTCGCGGGCGCGCTCGATCACCGAGGCCTCGCCGTCGAGCCGGACGTCGAGCGCGACGCGCACCGCGCGCGGGCCGGCCTCGCGCGCGCGCCGGGCGAACGCGTCGGCGGACGGAACGAACGGCAGCGCGTAGCTCACGACGATGCGCTCGCCTGCGCTCGCCGCGAGCGCGAGCAGCGAGGGCGGCGGGCGATCCCACGTGAGCGGCTTCTCGCAGATCAAGCGCGCGTGCGCGAAGCGCTCGACGAGCGCGGCGTGGTCGCGCGAGGGCGCCGCGACGACGACGACGTCGACGTCGTCGATCGCGTCGAGCGCCGTCGTGCCGAGGGGCACGCCCTCGCGCTCCGCGATGGCGGCGGTGCGCGTCGCGTCGATGCCGACGAGCGCGACGACCTCGACGCCCGCGGCGCGCAGCGTCCCGACGTGCGCTCGGCCCCACCCCGTCCCGATGATCGCGCCGCGCACGGGACGCAGCGTACCGCGGCGAGCGGGCCGCGGTGAGGCGATGCCCACGCGGTGGCGAGCGCGCCCCGGTGGCGAGCGCGCGCGATCGCGCTGGCTCCCTTGACGAAGCGGGCGCGCGCGCCCAAGACCCTCGCGCGGTGAGCCCGACCCGAGCCGAACTGATGGACGACGAGCTGGCGCGCCTCGCCGAGGAGGGCGGCGCCCTCGAGCGCGAGTGGCGGAGGATCCCGTACCTCTTCGGGCTCGGCCTGTTCGCGGTGCCCGTCTACTGGATCGGGGGGCCGCTCGCGGCGCTCGGGGTGGTGCTCGCCACGCCCTGCCTCGTCGGCACGGCGGCCTACCTCGTCGGCGTGCGGCGGCGCGAGAACCGAGAGCTCCACGCGGAGCTCGAGCGCGAGCGCGCGCAGCTCGAAGCCTGAATCCAGGCCTCCTGACGTATCCCTGCCCGTCGGGCTCTGCGGAGAGTGGCTCGCGCGAAGACGCGAAGAGATGCTCGGCGGCTCTGCGGCTTCGCGCGAGCTCTCATCGGGTCGCGCAGGGAGCATTCCGCTCGCGCCAAGACGGGAAGACGCGAAGAGATGCTCGGTGGCTCTTTGGCTTCGCGCGAGCTCTCATCGGGTCGCGCGAAGCATTCTGCGCGCGCGAAGGCGCGAAGACGCGAAGAGATGCTGGGCGGCTCTTTGGCTTCGCGCGAGCCCTCATGGGGTCGCGCGCGAAGCCTCCCGCTCGCGCGAAGAGCGAAGAAACCCTCGGCGCCCACCTGCGGGCCGGTCGACGCGGTGCCGCGCGCGCGTCACGCCTCCGGCGCGGCGAGGAGGAGCCGGTTCTTGGCGGTGATCGCGGCGGGGATCGTCTGCGTGTGCACGCGGTAGCCGCGCGCGCGCAGGCGCGCGGCGCGCGTCGCGTCGATCGCGAGCGCGGGGTCCATCCAGCCCTCGAGCCCGCCGGCGTCGTTCCGGTCGAACGAGTGGCAGCACGGCAGCACGGCGACCCGCGCGCCCGCGGCGCTCGCGCGCTCGAGGACCTCGTCGGTGAGGCCGCCGCACGCGTGCGCGGACACGACGAGGTCACCGGCGTCGAGCGGGACCTCGTCGATGGAGGCCTCGAGGCGGGTGACCCGGCCCTCGAGGCGCGGCCACGCGGCGACGAGCACGTCCGCGACGCGCGCCGCGCTCGCGGGCAGGCGGCGGTCGACGGCGAGCGCGGTCGGCGAGGTGTCGTCGAGGATCAGGCAGAGGTGCGCGATCAGGCCGTGGCCGCACGCGAGGTCCACGACGCGACCGCCGCGGAAGCGGCGGCGCACGCGCCGCGCGACCTCCCAGGACTCCCAGAGCTCCTTGCGCGGCACGCACTCGGCGTCGCACAGCGCGCGGCCGATGCGCGCGAACAGCGTCTCGCCCTCGAAGCGCGCGAGGTCGCGGCGGTTGAGCGCGGTGCGGCGGGAGGGGTGGAGGGACATCGTGCGGGCCGAGGCCGGGCGGGCGGCGAGGAATACTACCGGGATCTCTCGAGGAGTCCTCCCGGCTCCACGAGGATGCGTCGTTCGGACGCGCCCCCGCGCCACTCGCCGCGCTGCGCGCCGCGTCGTGCTACGCCCACGGCGTCGTGCGTTCCCGGTGGCTGAAGGTGGCCGCGCCGCTGCTCCTCGCGGGCCTGCTCGCGGGCGCCCTCGCGATCGCGAGCCAGCTCGCCGGCGAGGCGCGCGTGCTCTCCGCGGACGGAACGCCGGCGCTCGCCGCGCCGCGCGACTCAGGCCTCGACGCGAGCGCGGCCGCCGATTCGGGCGACGACGCCGCGGACGGACCGGCCGCCGCCGTCGCCGAGGACGCGTCGTGGCGCTACGAGCGCGGCGCGCTCGTGCGGCCGCCGGCCGACGAGGCGTACGCGTGCACGCAGCCCGACGTGGCGATCGAGCGCAGCCATGGCTGCGAGGCGGGGCGCCCGTACCCGCACTGTCGCTGGCGCCTGCCCGATCCGGCGGATGGCGAGTACGCGATCTGGCGCAACACGATCGACGAGCACCGCTGGGCGCGGCCGGGGCTCGTCTCGCTGCTGCTCGCGGTGGCCGCCGAGTACCGCCGCCGCTGGCCCGGCGAGCAGCTCGTCATCGGCGACCTCGACGCGCCCGGGCCGCGCCACCAGACGCACGACCGCGGCGTCGACGTGGACCTCTACCTCCCGCACGCGATGATCGCGCGCAACGACGGGGGCGGTCGCTACCCCGACAACTACGAGGGCCGCGCGCGCGGTGAGGTCGCGAGCCTTCGCGCGCGCGTGATGGACCTCGCGAAGATCCTCGCGACCTGCGCGGGCGGGCAGATCCGCATCTACTACAACGATCCGGACGTGATCCGCCCGTTCCGCGCGTGGTTCGACGAGCGCGGGCTGAGCTCGGACGTCGGGCCGCCGATGCGGATGCACAACGACCTCCACCGCTTCCACTTCCACCTCACGGTCCACGACGACGTCGCGCCGCTCCCGGCGCGGTGAGGTCTTCGAGCCGCGGCGCTGGCGCGCGCCGCGCTCCACGCGGAGCACGCGCAGGTGGGACGCGGCGGGCGCGAGTGCACGGGAGTTGGACGGATCGAGGGCCCGTCGCGCGCGATCGCGCCGCGTTGGCGCGGTCCGCTGCGGAGTCGAGCCCGCACCGCGCGCGGCGGCGAGGCCGGCGCGCGGGTTGCTCATCGGTCTCGTTGATGTCTCGGTCGCCGGCGCCTCGTTCGATGATCCCGCGGCGAGGGCTGTCGCTCTCCCTCGCGCTCTTCGCGCTGAGCTGCGTCGCGTCGAGCGGCGTCGCGCGCGCCCAGTGGGCCGGCACGCCGTGGCCCGGCGTCCGCTACCTCGAGCGCACCGACCCGGGCCCTGTGCGCGTGCGCGCGCTCGAGGTGGACCTCTGCGATCCGGGCATGACGATCCGCGCGACGCGCCCCGCGGAGGCGAACCGCACTGTGTCCGCCTGGGGCAGCGCGGTCGGCGTGCAGGCGGCGGTCAACGCGAACATGTGGCACTGCGGCGCGCTGTGCGGCGTCGGCATCGGCAACTCGGAGCGCTTCGCCGCGGACGACGACGCGCACTGGGGCTACCTCTCGTTCTCGCCCGACGGCGTGGACTACCCGTGGGACTACGAGGTGCACCTGCCGCCGATCTGGGTCGAGCAGGCGGTCGGCGGTCACCCGCGGCTCGTGAACGACGGCGCGCCGATGCCGGAGTTCGCGGGCGGCTGCCTCGAGCGGCACCCGCGCACCGCGGCGGGCTTCAGCCACGGCCGCGAGCGGCTCATCCTCGCGATCGCCGACGGCCGCAGCACGAGCAGCGTCGGCATGACGTGCGCGAGCATGGCGCGGCTCATGACCGAGCTCGGCGCGCACGAGGCGATCAACCTCGACGGCGGCGGCTCGACGACGATGTGGCTCTCGGATCGCGGCGTGGTGAACCGTCCGTCGGACGGCGCGCAGCGCACGGTGCGCAACCACCTCGGCGTCTTCACGCACGGGGAGGGCACGCCGCGGCACTGCGGCGCGCACCGCGCGCTGCCGGTGGAGGCGGGCGTGCTGCGGCCGGTGAGCGCGGAGGTCTCCGGCGCGTTCCGCTTCAGCCTGCTCGACCTGCGCCTCTGGCCACAGGGGTTCATCGACGCGTACGCGCGCGGTCCGGCGCTCGAGGCGCCGCGGCTCGTGCGCGCCGACGGTGATCCGGCCATCTACCTGATCGATCGCGGGCGTCGCCGTCACGTGACGAGCCCGCGCTCACTCGTGGGTTGGCACCTGCACCACGTGGCGGTCGAGGTGCTGCCCGCGGCGGAGGTCGCGGCGATCCCGCTCGGGCCGCCGCTCACACAGTTCGCGTACCTCGCGGTCTCGCCGGCGCACGAGGTGTTCCTCGTCGACCACCCGGAGCCGATCGAGCCGCCCGAGCCGCCCGAGCCGCCCGACCCGCCGGTGCAGCGGGACGCGGGGACGCCGACCGCGCCCGACGCGGGGCTGCCGGCGGAGCTCGACGCGGGCGCGCCCGCGCTCGTCGACGCGAGCGCTTCGCCGATCGACGCGGGCGGCTCGACGCTGCGCGGGACCTGCGCCGCGACGCCTCCGCGCGGCGCGTCGTGGGCTGCGCTCGTCGCCCTCGCGCTCGTCGCGCGCGCCCGGCGTCGCTGAAGAGCGCGCGCCTCGCACCGCAGACGGCGCTTCCTCCCTCCTCATCGCGGCTCCTCGTCCTTCGCAGAGAGCACGGCGGACGGCGCGGCGAGCTCACGGCGTGGCGGCGCGGATCGCGTCGCGCACGGCCGCGTCGGCGGCGCGGTACGCGTCGCGATCGGCGGGGTGGAGCGCGGTGTCGTTGAGCACGTCGGCGACGCGGCAGCGGCGCCCGCCCCACGCCAGCTCGATCGCGCTGCCCGCGCGGTGCGGCGCCGGCGGCATCGAGCGCGTGCGCACGCGCGCGAGCCCGTGCGTCTCCAGCGCGGCGTAGAGCGCGTCGAAGGCCGGCGCGTCGAGCGGCACGCACGCTCGCGCGCGATAGTGCGCGCGCAGGTGGCCCGGCATGTCGTCCTCGGGGCACGCGCGGCCTGCGCCGAAGAGCGCCCAGCGCGCCAGCCGCTCCGGCGCCTCGTACTCGTGGATCGAGAGGTACACGACGAGGTCGTCCGGCCGCGCCGCCGGCAGATCCGGGCACGCGCGCGCGAGCTCGGGCGAGGGCTCCTCCTCTTCGCGCGGCGGGACGGGCTCGCGCGGCGCGGCGGGCTCGCCCTCGTGAGGCGGCCCCTCGGGCTGGAGCGCGGCCGCTCGTGACGCGGGCGCCGCCTCGCGCTCCGCGACGGCCTCGCTCGCCCCCGCGGCCGGCTCGCGCGAGCTCCCGCACGCGAAGGCGAGGGCGAGCATCGGCAGCACGGGGAGGGTCGAGCGCACGCGCGTGAGTGTACGGCGCCGACGTCGGGACATCCCTGGCGCAGGCCGCGGCACGTCGACGGCGTGGTGTCGCGTGACCGACCGCCGCTCGCCGGCTCCGAGGCCAACGTCATGGCGCACACGCGCTGGTGCGACGCTCCGCTGCGCTGCGCGCGGTGCGAGATCGAGAGCGGTGGACGCGAGACCGGCATGTACAGCGGCCATCTCGTGGGCGAGCGCGAGGACCAGCGGGCGGCGCCGGGCGACACGATCGCAGCCGAGCGGTGGGCCTGCCCGCGCTGCCACCTCGGGCAATGGGTCCTCGTGACGTTCGAGCGGATCGACGGCACCGCGGTCCGGTTGCTCGCGGTCGAGCACGCGCTGCCCGAGGACGAGACCCTCGCGCGCTGTCACTTCATCAGTCGCGAGATGGAGGGCGACGGCTTCTTCGAGGTCACCGCGCAGAACGTCGCCGCCTGCGTCGCGCGATACCCGCGCTGAGCGTCGCGAGGCGCCTCGTCGATCGTGGTAACCTGGCGGCCACGTGAACCGAACGCTGCTCATCCTGTCGGGCGCGCTGCTCGCCGCCGGGGTCGCCTTCTTCGTCGTCTACGCGGACGCGTACGTCGAAGAGGAGACGGGCGGCGCCCGCGTGCTCGTGGTGGCCGCCGCGCTCGACATCCCGTTCGGGCGGCCGATGCAGCGCGAGTGGCTGCGCACCGAGGAGCTGCCGCAGAGCTACGTCGAGGACCGCCACATCCGCGCCTCGGAGCTGCGCACGCTCGTCGGCGTGCCGCTCGCGCAGTCCGTCCGCTCGGGCGAGGCGATCCTGCGGACCGACGTGTCCGTCTTGTCCGATCAGCAGCGCACGCTGTCCGCGGAGATCCCGCACGGCAGCCGCGCGATGGCGATCGAGGCGCAGCAGGAGTCGTCGCACGCGGGGCTGCTGCGGCCGGGCGATCGGGTCGACGCGATCCTCATCCTGGGCGACCGCCGCGTGACCGACTCGGGGCGCGCCGTCGTCGTCGCGCAGAACCTGCTCGTGCTCGCGGTCGGCCAGTCGCTCCAGTCGGAGTTCGACGACGACCGCGATCGGCCGGGCCAGTACTTCACCGCGCGCGTCAGCCTCGAGGTCGACCTCGAGGAGGCGCAGCGTCTCACGATCGCACGACAGCAAGGGAGGTTGCGCCTGCTGCTGCGCAACCCGAACGACGCGACCGAGCTCGCGGCTCCCCCCGAGGTGCTCGAGCCGCACCTGCTCGATCGCGCCCGGCGGCAGTCGTGGCTGCGGCGCTTCGCGCTCGTGCAGCCGGCGCCCGACGAGGATACCGCGGCGAACTGACGCTATGATGGGGGTATGGCGAGCCTCACCACCGGCGTCACGTCCCTCGCGTACGGCGCGCAGCACCTCGGCATGTTGGTCCCCGCGGCGGTCGCGCAGCGCGTCGTCCGCTTGGTGGGCGGCGTCGCGGCGCCCACGCCGGACCGCAAGACGATCGAGGAGCTCCGCAAGCGCCTGCGGGCGTTGATGGCGAAGGACCTCGCCAACGTCGAGGAGGGGCTCTACCCGCGCCGCCTGCTCTTCCAGGTGCCGGTGGGCAAGTACGCGCGGGCGTTCCCGCGGCTCGTGCTCGACTTCCCGCGCTCGATCGTGCGCCGGCGGATGCGCGCGTACCGCGACCTGCCCGACGAGGTCGACGACAAGCTCTACCCGCCGTACTTCCGCCGGACGTTCCACTGGCAGACCGACGGCTACCTCTCGCGCCGCTCCGCCGAGCTCTACGACGTCGGCGTCGAGTTCCTCTTCGCGGGCACCGCCGACGTGATGCGCCGGCAGGTGATCCCGCCGATCACGCGCTGGCTCGAGGCGAACGGAGGCCCGCGCGGCAAGCGCCTGCTCGACGTCGCGTGCGGCACCGGCCGCACGCTCGCGCAGCTCCAGCTCGCGCACCCCGCGCTCAAGCTCTACGGGCTCGATCTCTCGCCCTACTACGTGCAGCTCGCGCGCGAGTCGCTCGACGACGTCGCGCTCGTCGCCGAGAACGCGGAGGCGATGCCCTTCGCGGACGCCACGTTCGACGTGGTGACGAGCACGTACCTCTTCCACGAGCTGCCGAAGAACGCGCGCCGCAAGGTCCTCGCGGAGATGGTCCGCGTGCTCAAGCCCGGCGGCCTCGTCGTGATCGAGGACTCGGGCCAGCTCGTCGAGGCGGGCCCCATCGCCTTCTTCCTCCAGCGCTTCCCCGAGGACTTCCACGAGCCCTTCTACGCGGAGTACCTCGCGGACGACCTCGCGATCCCGATGGCCGAGGCGGGCCTCGTGAACGTACAGACGCAGCCGTGCTTCGTCGCGAAGGTGATCGTCGGCGACAAGCCGCGTTGACGCGCTCCCGCCCGCCCACCGAGCGCCCCCGCGTCCGCCGCGTCCGCTCGCGCCGTCCGTGCGCCTCGTGGGACGCCGAGCGCGAGCGTCCCCGCGCCGGGCACGGGCCGATCGCCCCGCCGGTGGATGTGGCACCTTGCCGGAATGAAGACGCCTCGCGTCGGGCTCGCCGCCGCCGCCGCGCTCCTCCTCGCCGGCTGCTCGTCGCGCTCCGAGTCGGCGCTCTCGTCGCCCGCCGGCTCCGCGATCCCCGAGGGGACGCCGACACCGCCAGCGGCCCCGACCGGGGGGCGAGCGGTCATCCCCCCCGCGCCGTGCGAGACGGACGCCGACTGTCGGCTCTCCTGGAATGCCTCGTGCGGGTGCCGCTGTCTGGCGCTCGGCGCGGAGCCCGGCGAGCCCGCCTGCGCGCGCTCCGGCGCCGCCGGCTGCGGCGGGGACCCCTGCATCGGCGCGCGCGCCGTCTGCGATCCCGTCCGCCACCTCTGCATCGCGCAGCGCCTCCCCGCCGGCGCGCAGCGCGGGCCCTGCGCATCCGACGCCGACTGTCGACTGCGCATCGACTGCGACTGCTCGTGTGACCCCGTCCTCGCGTCCTCGCCCATCCCCGAGGGGGAGGCCTGGCTCCGCATGTGCAACGGGGGGCCACCGCCCAACTGCGGCGCACAGAGCCCGTGCGCCGACTACGGCTCGCGCTGCGATCCCGACACCTCGGCGTGCGTGCTCGTGGCCGCGTCGCGCTGAGCCGGGGACGCCACGTCTCGCGGGTCGCGCGCGAGGAGTGAGCGGGCCCTCGGGAGCTCGCGGTCGAGCGCCTCGGCTCGCGCGAGCCGCCGCCTCGAGGCCTGGCGCGAGGGCATCTTCCAGGTCTGCTGGCAACAGCAGCGAGGCTCCGGCCTCGCGGTGACGCTGAGCGACGCCCTCGACCGCGGACTGCGACTGGCTCGTCGAGCGCATCGGCCAGCAACACGCGCCGGCGAGGTCCTCGCCGAGAGGTCTCGCCGCGCGCGCCGGTCGCCTTGCGCCGTCCCCGCGCGCGCACATCTCCCGGTCGACATGGCCGCTCCGCGCATCGAGGGCACCGTCGCGGCTGGCTACGAGCGCGTGCGCGCCGCGTTCGCGCAGAACTTCGTCGAGCGCGGCGAGCTCGGCGGCGCCGTCTGTGTCTACCGCGACGGGGAGAAGGTCGTCGACCTCTGGGGTGGGCTCCGCGACCGCGCGAGCGGCGCGCCGTTCCGCGAGGACACCATGGCCGTCGTCCACTCGACGACCAAGGGGCTCGCTGCGATGGTCCTCGCGCTCCTGCACTCCCGCGGGCTGCTCGACTACGACGAGCGCGTCGCGACGTACTGGCCGGACTTCGCGATGGCGGGCAAGGAGCGGGTCACCGTGCGCCAGCTCCTCGCGCACCAGGCGGGGCTGCACGCCTTCGACGAGCGCGTCGATCGCGCCGTCGTCGCCGACCTCGAACGCCTCGCCCGGATCATGGAGCGCCAGCGCCCCGCGTGGCCGCCGGGCGAGCGGCAGGCCTATCACGCGATCACGCTCGGCTTCTACGAGGGCGAGCTCGTGCGGCGCCTCGATCCCGCGCACCGCACGCTCGGCCGAGCCTTCGACGAGGACATCGCGGCGCGGCTGCGCCTCGACGCGTACCTGCGCGTCCCCGAGTCGATCTCCGACGCGCGCCTCGCGCCGCTCGAGGCGCCCTCGCTCCTGCGCCGCCTCCGCGCGATGCCGCTCTCGTTCACGCTCGCGGCGATGAACCCCCGCTCGGTGCTTCACCGCGCGCTCATCGCGAACCCGGGGACGGGCTTCTACCTCGACCCGCGGCGCGTCGTCGTGCGCGAGCTCGAGGCGCCATCGGGCCTCGCGGTCGCCAGCGCCCGCGCGCTCGCGAGGGCGTACGGCGTCTTCGCGAGCGGCGGCCGCGAGCTCGGGCTGCGCCCCGAGACCCTCGCGGAGCTCGAGGCGCCCGCGAGGCCGTCGCGCAACGGCTTCCACGACGAGCTCTTCGGCGCGGAGGCGCGGTTCTCGCTCGGCTTCATGAAGCCGAACGAGAGCGTCCGCTTCGGTCACGACGACCGCGCGTACGGCGCGCCGGGCACGGGTGGATCGATCGGCTACGCGGATCCTTCACGGGGCATCGGCTACGGGTACGTCACGAGCCGCATGGGGCTGCACCTCGAGGGAGATCCGCGCGACCTCGCGCTCCGCGCCGCGATCCCGGAGTGAGGCACGCGGCGCTCTGAGCGCGCCGCCGGTTTCGCCGGCGTGTCGCGGCGGGTGGAGCGAGCGCGCTGGCGGCGCTCGCCGCGCTCGCGCGCTCACTCGTCGTCCAGAGCGTCTCCGAGGGCGCGCAGACGCGCGGCGAGCCGCTCGGCGCGCTCGCGCTCCCGCTCGGCGCGCTCGCGCTCCCGCTCGGCGCGCTCGCGCTCCCGCTCGGCGCGTTCCGCGCCCGTCGGGATCGGCTCGCCGTTCGCGAGCGCCCAACGGAGCCAGCGGTCGTGGTGACCCTCGAAGGCACCCTCCCACTCGACGAGCGCGAGGCCGAGGTCCTCGAAGCGTGAGTCGAGCCGCGGCACGTACCCGCCGCCGGCGAGCGCGAAGGCGCGCACGCGGACGTCGCCGAGGCGCCCGAACGGGTCGTACACGACGTAGTGCGCGACGCGGATCCGCTCGTAGGTGCGGAGCTTCTCGTCGAGCTCGCGGCCCTCCCGGTTGGAGACGATCTCCACCACGACGTCCGGCGGCTTGCCGTAGCGCCAGACGAAGTACGAGCGGTGCTTCTTCGGCGCGAGGTCGCGGGGGAGCGTGACGTCGACGCTCAACAGCACGTCGGGCACGAGCGGCGGCTCGTCGGGGTTGTAGAACAGCCCTACGTTGGCCATCGCCACGAACGGGCGAGGCTCGCCGGCGCCGGGCGGACCGCTCCACGACTCGTGGAGCGCCGAGCCGAGCAGGCGCTGCGCCTTCTCCTGGTATACGCCGTCCAAGGGAGCGTCGTCCTCCGTCACGAGCACCGACTCGTCCGGCTCGTCCACCTCCCAGCCGCTGTCCGCCGCGCGCTCCGCCATGACGAGACCATAGACGAACCGCGCGGCGCGAACCACCGCGCGCCCGCGGCGAGCGCTGCGCTCAGGTGCGGACGCGGCGGCGCACGATGGGCACGTCGGCCGGCTCGCCCTGGCCGCCGCGCGAGACGCGCAGCACCACGGTCGTGCCCTCGACGCCGCGGATGCGATCGATCGCGCCGTTGAAGCCGAGCGCGGTGACGGGCTGCCCGTCCACCGCGTGCACGAGGTCCCCGCGCGCGAGCCCGACGAGCGCCGCGCCGCCGCCCTCGACGACGCGCTGCACCATCAGCGCCTCGCCGTGCGGCATCATCACGACGCCGATCCCGGCGAGCTCGGTGCGCGGCTCCTCGCCCTCCTCGACGGGCGTGAGCTCGACGTCGACGCGCTCGACCGTGCCGGGCGCGAGCAGGAGGCCGCCGAGGATGCGCTCGTGGTGCCCTTCCGCCGAGACGCGAACGCTCGCGTGCGTCTCGCCGACGCCGTCGAGCGCGTAGCTGCCGTCCGCGCCGGAGACGGCGGTCGCGAAGAGCGGCACCGCAGAGCTGCCCGCGCCGAAGCGGCCCTCGAGGGCGATCGTCGCGCCCGCGAGCGGCTCGCCGCGGCTGGTGACGACGCCCTCGATGCGACCACCGCGCCGCAGGGTGATCGTCACCGGCGGCGCGCCGTGCGGGCCGACGGTGATCATGACGGGCGCAGACGGCGGGAAGCCGCGCGAGGTCGCGACGAGCTCGAGCTCGCCCTCGGTGAGCCCGCCGAGCTCGAAGCGCCCGGACGCGTCGTAGCTCGACGCGCTGCCGACCGGCTGGCGCACGAGCGCGTCGCGCGCGGTCCGCGCGATCACCGTGAACGCGGGCACTGGCTCGCCCGCCTCGTCGAGCACGCGCCCGCTCGCCGAGAGGCCGCGCTCCATCACGACGCGCGCGCTCGCCTCGCCGGTCGCGACGCCGCGCACGTACGTGGTCGGGTGGCTCGGGTGCGTGGCGACGAGCACGTGCGTGCCGGCGTCGAGGCCCTCGATCGCGAAGTCGCCGCCCTCGTCGCTCGCGCTCTGCCCCGAGGGGTGCAGGCCGCGACCCTGGAAGTGCGCGACCACGACGACGCCCTCGACCGGCGCGCCGCGCGAGTCCACGACGCGCCCCGCGATCCTGCCGCTCGCGTCGAGGCGCTCGTCGGTCAGCTCGACGCGGATCGGCTCGCTCGACTCGCGCCACCCGAAGCGCGCGCGGCCGGCGCCGTGGGTCGGGTGCGTCGCCTCGACCATCGCGCCCGGCCAGCCTCCGACCCGGACGCGCCCGTCCGCGCCCGTCGTGAACGTCGCCTCGAGCGGCGCCATCGTGCGCTCGCCGCTGTCCGCGCCGTGCAGTCGCACCGTCGCCCCCGCGACCGGCGCGGCGTCGCGCACGACCTCGACCTCGCGCTCGGAGAGCGGCGCGAGGTGGACGACCGCGCCCTCGACGCGCCGGCCCGGCGTCGCCTCGAAGACGACCGCGCTGTGCCCCCACTCGGGCGCATAGGGCAAGAACCCTTGCGCGCTGACGACGGAGAGGACGTACCTCCCCGCCGCCGAGACGCGGAGCGAGAAGCGCCCGTCGGCGCCGGTGGTGACGCTCGTCGAGGTGCCGTCGTGCACGAAGACGAGCTCGGCGCCGGCGATCGCGCGGCCGTCGCGGCTCGAGACGACGCGGCCGGTGAGGCTCCCCTCGGGGCTCGCCGGGTCGGCGGCGACGGTCGCCGTCGGGAGCCACACGCCGAGCGGCGGCCCGGCGCCCCAGCCGCCGTCCGGCGCGAGCGCCCGCGCCTCGCCTTCGCCCGCGCCCGCGTCGCCCGCGAGCCCGCCCGCGCCCAGGCCCGAGAGCTCCGCGTGGCCCGCGCCGCCGCCGCCGAGGCCGAGCGCGCCGAGCGGGTCGTCGCTCGCGAGCCACCACGCCGCGAGCGCCAAGACGATCGCGAGCCCGAGCGCACCCGCGACGAGCCCGCGGCGACGGTCCGGCATCGCCGTACTCATAGGGCACGGCGCGGTCGCGCGCACGCGCCACGCGCGGTACAAGGAAGGCGTGAGCGCGGTGGCGACCGAGGCGGGCGTCCCCCTCTGCGCCTCCCACGAGGGCGCGCAGTCCACGGGCACGTGCGCGCGCTGCGGCAACTTCGTTTGCCCGCTCTGTCTGGACGAGCTCTCCGCGCTGCCCGACCACTGCGAGGCGTGCCGCGAGCGCGAGGGCGGCGGCCTCATCGCGTTCGAGCGCGGTGACGTGGGGCTCTTCGCGCGCTGGGGCCGCACCACGCGCGACGTGCTCTTGTCGCCGACGCGGACGTTCGAGGCCGTGCGGCCGGGCTCGCTCGGCGCCTCGATGGGCTACGTCGCGCTCACCGGGCTCGGGATCGGCTCGGTGTTCGCGATGTGCATCGGCTCCCTGATCGTGGTGATCGCCGCAGCCGGTCTGGTCGGCGATGCGTTCCCCGACGCCGAGCCGGCGGTCTTCCTCGGCGTCCTCGTCGCCGCGGCGTTCTTCTACGTGATCATGTTCCCGCTCGTGCTGATCACGTCGGCGTGCGTGCGCGCGACGATCTTCCACCTCGCCGCGCGGCTCGGCGGCGGGCGCGCGGACTACGCGACGTCGCTCTGGGCGACGGGCTACCTGCACGCGATCGCGCTCGCGTACCTGCCGCTGGTGGTGCTGCAGCAGATCCCCGTCGTCGGGGTGTTCGTCGGGCTGCTCGGGCACCTCGCGGTCGAGGTGTTCTACGCGCTGCAGCTCACGACGGCCGCGCGCCGCTACCACCAGCTCGCCGACGGGCGCGCCGCGCTCGCGGGGTGGTCCGGCTTCCTCGTGATCGTCGTTCTCGGGATCACGTGTTGCCTCGGCAGCTTCGTGCTGTTGGCGGCCGTCGGTGGGCCCCGGTAGTGGCGGCGGGGCTCTGCGGCGGCTGCGCACACGCGCGGCGCGTCGAGACACGCCGCGGCACCGTCTACCTCCGTTGCGTGGCGCCCGGCCTGCCCAAGTACCCGCTGCTCCCCGTCCTGTCGTGCGCGTCGCACGCGCCGCGCGCGCTCGCGTGACGTCGCCTCATCGCACGAGGCGGAAGCCGAACATCGGCGTCCCGAGCGCGCCGAACGCGCGCACCCAGAGCGGCAGCAGCATCTCGGTGCCGCGCGCGGTCGTGATGTCGCCGAGATCGATCACCTGCTCCCAGCCGAGCCACTCGGTGAGCACCTGCGTCACCTGCCGCTTCGCGTCGGCGTCGTTCCCGCTGACGAACATCGTCGGCTGCGCCTCGCCGAGGAGCGAGGGCGCGACCATCACCGGCGCCGAGACGATGTTGAGCGTCTTGACGATCTTCGCCTTCGGGAACGCGCGCTGCGCCTGCTCGCCGAGCGAGTCGTCGTTCGAGACGAAGAGGCGTGGCGGCATCCCTCGCGAGAAGTCGAGCGGGTTGGAGATGTCGACGACGATCTTGCCGTCGAGGGCGGCGCCCGCGCCCTCGAGCACGGCGAGCGTCGCGTCGCCCTTGGTCGCGACGAACACGAGCGCGGCGTCGCGTACGGCGTCCGCGAAGGTGGCGACGGCGACGCCCGGCGCCGACTCGAGCCACGCGGCCACCGGCGGGTCGCCGAACGCGCCCGGCTCCGTCTTGGCGAGGGTGGCCGCCGGGTCGCGCGTCCCGAGGGCGACGTCGTGCCCGAGCGAGGCGAGCTTGTGCGCGATGGTCTTGCCCACCATCCCGGTGCCGAGGACTGCGATCTTCATGGTCGTCTCTCCTTTCGCCGCGCGCCGCGGCTCGATGCTCTCGATCTAGATCGCGGAGCTGAGGTGTACAATGGTGTCCATGGTCATCCTTTCGATGACGAGAAGTTTATGATGATCGAGTTGAGCGGCATCCCCGCGTTCGTGGCGGTGGCGGAGCGGCGCTCCTTCCGCGAGGCGGCGACGGCGCTGGGCGTCACGCCGACCGCGGTGAGCAAGGCGGTCGCGAGGCTCGAGGCGCGGCTCGGGACGCGCCTCTTGCACCGCTCCTCGCGGCACGTCGCGCTCACCGCGGAGGGCGAGGGTTACCTGCGCCACTGCCGCGCCGCGCTCGACCGGCTCGCCGCCGGCGAGGACGAGCTCACGCGCGCGGCGCAGGTCGCGCAGGGGCCGGTGGCGCTCTCGACCTCCTCGGTGCTGGGCCGCGCGGTCGTGCGGGCGCTGCCGCGCCTCGTCGCGCGCTACCCGCGCATCGCGCTGTCGATCTCGTTCAGCGACCGCGCGGTGCGCCTCGACGCGGAGGAGATCGACGTGGCGATCCGCATCGGGCCGCTCGGCGACTCCGCGCTCGTGCGGCGGCGCCTGCGCACGCCGCGCTGGGTCACCGTCGCCGCACCCGCGTACCTCGCGCGCGCCGGCGAGCCGGCCAGCGTCGAGGCGCTCGCCGGCCACGCGTGCCTCGCGTTCACCCGGCCGCGCGGCGGCGTCGCGCCGTGGCAGTTCGCGGGCGGCCGCCCCTTCGCGCCGCCGGCCGCGCTGCGCCTCGATCGGGGCGAGCTCCTCGTCGACGCGGCGGTCGCCGGGCTCGGGATCGCGCAGGCGTTCGACTTCCTCGTCGAGGAGCCGCTGCGCGCGGGCGCGCTCGTGGAGGTGCTCGCTGAGCACGCGGCGCCCGGACCGCCGGTGCACGCGCTCACGTTACCGGGGCGCCAGGCGGTGCCGCGCGTGCGCGCGCTGCTCGACTTCGCCGAGGAGCTGCTAGGGCGCCACGCTGCGGCGCACGGGGAGGCGGGGCCGTAAGGGGCCGCGAGCTCACGGCGCCGTCCCGAGCCCCGGACCCCCGCGAACCGGACGGCGGCGTGACGTCGTCGGGCCCCGAAGACGCCATGCTCACTCGATGAGCGCGGGCGCGGACGGTCCGCGGCCCGAGGCATCGCTTCGCGCCGGCTTCGCACTACTTCACCGGCCGCGCCATTGACCCGGGCCGACCGCGCCGCAGGATGAGGCTCGGACCGGACGGGGTGTCGAGCGACGGCGGAGGAACGCGATGCTGAGGGCTTTCGGTGGAGAGGTGCGGGACGCGCGGCTCGAGCGCGTGCAGAGCTCGCCGTGGTTCGACGGGCGACGCTTCCGCAATGCGGTGCCGACCTCGCTCGCCGTGCCGAGCCTCGGGATCGCGTGGGAGTACGTGACGGGCCAGAGCGAGCGGGTCCCGCGTGAGGCGCTGCCTGTGCAGCGGCCCGAGCTGCGGCCGGGGCACGGCGAGCCGCTCGAGATCACGTGGCTCGGGCACAGCACCGCGTTGATCGACCTCGACGGCCGCCTGTTCTTGACCGATCCCGTGTTCGGGACGCGGAGCGGCCCCGTCTCGTTCGCCGGCCCCAAGCGCTTCCACCCGCCGCCGATCGCTCCGCGCGAGCTGCCGCCGCTCGACGCCATCCTCGTCTCGCACGATCACTACGATCACCTCGACTACCCGACGGTGCGCGCGCTGGCCGCCCGCGAGACGACCTGGATCACCGCGCTCGGCGTCGGCGCGCACCTCGAGGCGTGGGGCGTGCCGCGCGAGCGCATCGTCGAGCTCGACTGGTGGGAGTCGCACGAGCTCGGCGGCGTCGAGATCACGGCGACGCCGGCGCGTCACTTCCAAGGGCGCGGCCCCGGCGCGAGCGCCGCCACCTTCTGGTGCGGGTTCGCCATCCGAGGGCCCCGCTCGTCGGCGTGGTTCTCGGGGGACACCGGGCCGTGGGACGAGGGCTTCTCGAGTATCGGTGAGCGGCTCGGCCCGTTCGATCTGTCGATGATCGAGATCGGCGCGTGGCACCCGTCGTGGGGCACCATCCACCTCGGCCCCGAGAACGCGGTCCGCGTGCACGAGCTCGTCCGCGCCAAGACGCTCATGCCGGTGCACTGGGGCACCTTCAGCCTCGCGCTCCACGCTTGGGATCAGCCGATCGGCCACCTGCTCGAGCTCGCCGAGCGCGACGGCGCGGAGCTGCTCTCGCCGATGATGGGCGAGACGGTGCACCGCGAGGCCGGCGTGCACGCATACTGGCGTGCGCGGCGCGCGGCCCGAGGGCGCTCGCCCGAGCCGCGCCTGCTCCCGAGCGCGACGGGCTGAGTTGGTCGAGGGCGCCCGAGCGCCACGGAGCCGCGCCCCACCCACCGCGGGGCGACGAGGCTGCGATCCGGCGCTCGCGAAAAGTCCCAAGGAGCGATCGCGATCGCGCTCCAAGCGTCACGTCGGCGCACGAGCCCCCGAGCGCGCCGCGGGAGGAGGACCCATGCCCCGGATGCGCTTGGCATCGCGGTCGGGCGCGCTCGCGCTCGCCGTGTGCGTTCTGGCCTTCGAGTCGCCGCTGCTCGCTCAGGAGTGCATCGTGGACACGGTGCAACGATCGTTGTCGAGCTGCGCGGGCGTCGAGCGGGCGTCGCCGCGCGGCCCCGGGCGCGCGGGGCCACGCGCGCTCGCGCCGAGCCAGCCGGCGCGGCCGGGCACGGCGCCCGCCCGTCCGTCGGTCGCGCCGCCCTCGCGCGCGCCGAGCGATGCCTCGCGTCAGCACCGGGTCGCCGCGCTGATCGAGCGCGAGCGCGAGGTGCTCGATCGGCTGCTCGCGCGCATGGATCCGCGCGATCCGCAGCGCGCCGAGGTGCTCGCGCGGCTCGCGTCGACGCTCGACGAGCTCGCGCGCATCGACGAGACGCGGGCGCGCGCGCTCGACGAGCCGATCTTCCTCGCGCAGCGGCAGGGACCCCGCGGGCGCGCGCGCGCGCTCGCGCAGCAACGCGCCGCCGCCGAGGCCCGCGCGCGGGACGCGCGCGAGGCGATGGCTCGGACGCTCGTCGCGCTCGTCCAAGACTTCCCGTCGCGCCCTCGGGCCGACGAGACGCTGCTGTCGCTCGCGCTCACGCTCGAGGCGCTCGGGCAGGGGCCGCGCGCGCTCCAGGTCTACCACCGGCTCCTGCGCGAGCACCCGCAGAGCCGCTTCGTCCCGCACGCCTACCTCGCGTTCGCGGAGCGCGCGTTCAGCCGCGGCGCGCTCGACGAGGCGCGGCAGTTCTACGAGCGCGTGCTGACGATCCCCGCGGAGTCGAACGAGCTCTACGGCTACGCGCTCTACAAGCTGGCGTGGGTCCGACACGACCTGGAGGATTTCGCGGGTGCGCTCGACGCGTTCGTGCGCGTGCTCGAGCACACGCGGGCTTTCTCGGATCGCACCTCGTCCGCCGCGCTCGCGCGGCAGAGCCGCCGCGAGCTCGTCCTGCCGTACGCGCGCGCCGCGCGCCCCGATCGGGCGCTCGCGTTCTTCCGCCGCGTGGCGTCGAGCGAGGACGAGGCGCGCGAGATGTTCGAGGCGCTCGCGCACCTCTACTTCGACATGGGCCGCTGGCCGGAGACGATCCGGGTGCACCAGGCGCTGATGGCGCTCGCGCCGGGCGCGGAGGGTCTCTGCGGCTGGCAGGCGCGCGTGCTCGACGCGACGATCGCGTCGCGGCCCAAGCCCGAGCAGGTGCGCGAGGCGCGGCGGCTCGCCGACGTGCGAGCGACGTTCGGCGGCGCCGGGCACGCGGCCGACGCGATCCGCCGCTGCGACGAGGAGACGGCGAGCGCGCTCGTCTTGCTCGCGACCGCGTGGCACCGCGAGGCGGTCGGCACCGACGAGGCGCCCGGCACGCGCGATCGCGCGACGATGGAGCACGCGGCCGCCCTCTACGAGCTCGTCGGCGCGCGGTTCCCCGACCTCGCGGCGATGGACCTGCCGCGCATCGACCGGCGCGATCGCCCGAGCGCCGGCGACCTCGCGTTCTTCCACGGCGAGCTGCTCTACGCGCTCGAGCGCTGGCCGGAGTGCGCGCGCGCGTACGAGCGCGCGGTCGAGCGGGACGCGTCGCCGCAGCTCGTCGCGGACGCGGCGTACGGCGCGGTGCTCTGCCACGACCGGCACCTCGGCGCGCGGCCGCCGCCGCCGGCGCCCGCCGATCGCGCGCTGGCGGAGCGCGCGTTCACCGACGACGAGGCCCGGATGGCGCGCACGTTCGCGCGCTTCGCGTGCGTCGCCCCCGAGCACGAGGAGCTCCCGATCGTGCTCTACCGCTGGGCGCGCCTCCACTACGAGGCGAACCAGCTCGAGCGGGCCGCGGTGCTCTTCCGGCGGGTGGCCCTGCACCACGCGCGGAGCGAGGTCGGCGAGTACGCGGCCAACCTGTACCTCGACGCGCTCAACGCGCTCGGCGAGCGACGAGGCCGCGCGGCATGCTTCGCCGAGCTCGAGCGCGCGCTCGAGCCGCTCGATCGCGCGCACTGCGGCGCGGGCGTCGGCCACCCCACGCTCTGCGCGCTGACCGCGGGCCTGCGCTGCCAGCTCGGCGCGCGCCGCGCGGTGGCGGCGGACGTGGCGCCGGCGGATCGGGCGCGCCGGCTGCTCGCGCTAGCCCGCGACGGCGGCTGCCTCGACGCGCCCGCGCTGCTCTACGACGCGGCGATCGCGTACGAGCAGGCGCGCCTGCTCGGCGCGGCGATCCGCGTGCGCACCGTGCTCGTCGAGCAGTACCCGGGCGACCCGCGGGCGCGCCGCGCCCTCGCGCTCATCGGCGCGAACTACCACGCGCTG
This sequence comes from Sandaracinaceae bacterium, assembly GCA_019637095.1. Classification (GTDB taxonomy): domain Bacteria; phylum Myxococcota_A; class Polyangia; order Polyangiales; family Sandaracinaceae; genus JACKEC01. The sequence goes on from JAHBWG010000080.1 coordinate 21,203, forward strand.
GCGATCTACGAGCTCGCGGCGGACTGGTACGAGCGCTACGCGCGCGAGGGCGAGCCGTGCGATCCGAGCGCGGCGCCCGGCCCGTGCCCCGATGCGGCGGACGCGCTGCGCCACGCGGTGACGTTCCGCCTCGGGCTCGGGCAACGCGCGGAGGCGCTCGCGGGCGCCGAGCTGTTCCAGCGCCGCTTCGCGCGGGCGCACCCCGCGCTGGCGGCGGCGGTGAGCTACGACGTGGGCGCGCTGTTCGAGAGGGCCGAGGACTGGCCGCGGCTGGTGGAGCACTACCGGGCGTTCCTGCGCCGCCACGGGCGGCACGCGAGCGTGGCTCGGCGCGCGGCGGCGCACGTCGCGATCGCGCGGGGGCTGATCCGACAGGGGCAGCGCGACGCCGCGTCGCGCGATCTCGCCGCCGCGGCGGCGCTCTACGCGGGCGCGCAGGACGCGATCCGCGCGATGGCGCTGCCGCCCGAGGCGGAGGCGGTCGAGCGCTACGCGCTGCGCGACGCCGTCGCCGAGGCGCGCTACGAGCAGGCGGAGGGGCGCCGGCTCGCGTTCGAGGCGCTGCGGTTCCCGGCGCTGCGCGGCGGCGGCTCGATCGAGCGCGTGAACCAGTGGGCGGCGCGCGAGCTCTTGCCGTGGATCGAGCGCAAGCAGGCGCTGATCCGCGAGGCCGAGGCGGCGTACGCGCTCGTGGCGCCGCTCGGCGTGCCGCGCTGGCGGATCGCGGCCGCCTCGCGCCTGGGCGACATGTACCTCTCGCTCGTGACGGAGGTGCGCGCCTCGCCGGTGCCCGACGTGATCGCGCGCTACGCGGAGGCGCTCGAGGCGTACGAGCGCGCGCTCGACGAGGCGACCGAGGAGCCCGCGGCGGTCGCGATCGAGCGCTACCAGAGCTGCCTCGCGACGGCGACCGACGTGCGCTGGTTCGACGAGCGGAGCCGGCGCTGCGAGCGCGCGCTCCACCAGCTCGACGCGGCTCACTACCCGCTCGCCGTCGAGCTGCGCGGCGCGCCCTCGCACGAGCCGCCCGCCTCGGCGCCTCCCGGCCCGCCGCGCGCCCTCACCGAGGACGGCTGAGGGAGGCGCTCGCGCGCCGGAGGGCGGGCGCGCACGGCGACGTCGCCGCGAAAGGTGCGCACGCGCTGAACGCGACCGACGCGCCGCTCGTGATCGAGGGCGTCGAGGCCCCCGCGGAGCCGCGCCCCCTGCTGCCTCGCGTCATCCCCGCGCGCGCGCGAACGCGGTACGATGGGTCCATGCGGATGCGCGTCGCGGTGTGGGTCGCGGTGGCGAGCCTGGGGGTGAGCTTCGCGATGGGCGCGAGCGTGGCGCGCGCCGACGTGGTCGGGCCGCCGCCGACCGACTGCCCGCTCGGCGCGCGCGGGAGCACGTGCCACGGGATGGAGTACTGCTCGCCGCGCTCGTGCACGACGGGCGCGGACTGCGCTGGCGGGGAGATCTGTCAGTCGCGCGATCTGTGCGTCACGAGCCGGTCGTGCGGCGGGCGGCTCGAGCCCGACGCGGGGCCACCGCCGCCGGTGACGGTCGTGCTCGGCGAGTGCAGCGGCGGCGCATGCGGCACCGGCGCGTGCGAGAGCCGCATGGTGTGTGTCCCCGACGGGACGCCACCCGGGACGGGCGGCGGCGGCTGCGCGTGCAGCGCGTCGGGGCGCGAGGGGACGTGGCTCGGGCTCGCGGTGGCGCTCGTCGCGGTGAGCGCGTTCGCGGTGCGCCGCCGGCTCTGAGCGAGGCGAGGGGGAGGCGGATGGAGCTCACGTTCCACGAGGTCGGGCAGGACGTGGTCGTCGCGACGCGGCCGGGCCTGCTCGTCACCGCCTGGGGCGGCGCGATCCAGAAGGACAAGATCCAGCGCATGGACGGCGTGATCCGCCGGCTCGTCGAGGTCACCGACGGCGGCCGGTACAGCTCGATCACGATCGTCGAGCCGACGATCTCGATGCGCTTCGAGGACGACGCGCGCGAGACGTCGATGCGCTTGCAGAAGCGCTGGGCGCCGCACATCCGCGCCCTCGCGTACCTCGTCGAGGGGATGGGCTTCTTGCCCGCGGCGGTGCGCACGCTGACCGCGGGGCTCCACCTCGTGACCCGCGCGCCGTACCCGCTGAAGGTGTTCCGCGACGCGGGTGAGCTGTCGGGGTGGATCGCGTCGGAGGACGGGCCGCCGAGCGCGGTGGTGATCGACGCGGTCGATCGGGCGCGCCTCAAGCTCGCGCGGTGACGAGCGGCGGCCGCGCGAGGTGGGTGCGCACGAGGTCGGCGCAGCTCGCCTGCGCGTGCCGCATCGCGGCGACGAGCGCGCAGTCGCCTGCATCGAGCAAGGCGGCTTGCACGGCGCTCGAGGCGGCGAGCGGCGCGTCCTCGGGGTGCGCGACGCTGCGCAGCGCCGCGAGCGCGGCCATCGCCGCGGCGGCGACCGCGGGGTCGGGCGCGCCGTCGACCGCCGCTTCGAGCGCGGCGTCGAGCGCGGCGTGATCGGCCGGCGGCTCGCCGCCCTCGACGTACCTCTCGAGCGCGTCGAGCGCGACGCGTGGGCGCTCCTCCGCGTCGGGGAGGTACGGGAGCGCGAAGCGGGCGCACGCGCACGCGGCCCGCGTGATCGCGCGGCCGTCGGCGCCGGCGCGCGCGGCGACGCCGAGCAGCCAGTCGCCCCGCGGGCACTCGTCCCACGCGCGCGGCCAGTCCTCGCCGAACGGGCGCGCCCACCGCACCACGTCGTGGTGCGCGCCCTGCGCCTCGAGCCAGCGCCAGACCTCCACGCCCCAGAGCGTACCAGACGGGCTCCGTTGCCCGGCGTCGGCGAAAAGCGTAACGCCCCACTGCGTTGCGCGAGCTCCCGGTGCTATACCGGTGCGCATGAAGGGCAAGACGGCATTCATCACGGGGGGCGCCTCCGGCATCGGCCGCGCGCTCGGCGAGGCGCTCGCGGTGCGCGGGGCGACGGTGATCCTCGCCGACCGGCAGATCGAGCTCGCGCGCGAGGTCGCGGCGGCGATCTGCTCCAACGGAGGGCGCGCGGAGGCGCGGGAGCTCGACGTGCGCGACGCGTCGGCCTTCGTCGCGCTCGCCAACGACGTCGCCGCTCGCCACGGCGGCATCGACTACTTCTTCAACAACGCCGGCATCGGGGTGGGCGGGGAGATGGCCGACTACGACCGCGACGCGTGGGACGAGGTGCTCGACGTGAACGTGCGCGGCGTCGCGTACGGGATCCAGGCGGTCTACCCGATCATGCGCCGCCAGCGGCGCGGCCACATCATCAACACCGCGTCCGTCGCGGGGCTGTTGCCCGCGCCCGGGCTCGGCAGCTACGCGGCGAGCAAGCACGCGGTGGTCGGGCTGAGCAAGGCGCTGCGCATCGAGGCGGCGGCGTTCGGCGTGCGCGTCTCGGCGCTCTGCCCGGGCGTGATCCGCACGCCGATCCTCACCGGCGGCGTGTTCGGCCGCCACGTCGGTCGACAGCTCGTGGAGGAGCAGCTCCGCGAGACGATGGAACGCATGCGCCCGATGGAGGCCGCCGAGTTCGCCGTCGAGGTGCTCGAGGACGTGGAGCGCGACGAGCCGTACATCGTGGTGCCGCGGTGGTGGCGCGCGATCTGGCTCGTCGACCGCTTGTTCCCGCGGCTCGGGCTCTGGGCCTTCGGGCGCGTCCACGCGAAGACCCTCGCGGCGATCGACGCGCACGGCGTCGAGGCGAGCGGCCGCGAGGCGCCGGCCCCCGGGGTGCACGCGTGAGCGGGCTGATCGTCTACCACTACCCCGGCTGCTCGACGTGCAAGCGCGCGAGGAAATGGCTCGAGGCGCGCGGGCACACGCCGCGCCTCGTCGACCTCGTGGCGACGCCGCCCTCGCAGGCGAAGCTGCGCGCGCTGTGGGAGGCGTCGGGCCTGCCGCTCGCGAAGCTCTTCAACACGAGCGGGCAGAGCTACCGCGCGGGTGGCTGGAAGGATCGCCTCGCCTCGGCCACCGAGGACGAGGCGCTCGCCGCGCTCGCGGCGGACGGCAAGCTGATCAAGCGCCCGATCGTCGAGGCGCCGGGCGGCCGCGTGCTCGTGGGCTTCCGCGAGGCGGACTACGCGGGCGCGTTCCCCGCCTCGAGCTGATCCGCGAGCGCGCGGAGCGCGTCGGCGCGCGTCGAGGCGATCTCCGCGGTCGCGCGGGCGACGTCGACGACGACGGACTGCGGGAGCCGCGTGAGCAGCGGCCAGCCGTCCGCGGCCTCGAGGGCGCGGTCCGTGCGCTCGCCGCCGAGGTGCGCGTAGAGGTACGCGGCGAGCGGCGAGTGGCGCAGATCGAACCCGGAGTCCTTCTTGCGGCCCTCCGAGAGCAGGCGGAAGACCGCCTCGTCCACGTCCTCGCCGAAGGTGGGCAGCTCGCCGAGGAGATCCTCGAGCCGGCGGCTGTCCGCCTCGAAGGGCAGGTCGCCCATGAACAGCGAGACCGGCGCGTCCCCCCCCGTGAGCTGCGCGAGGCTCTCGAGCAGGCGCGCGGCGAGCACCTTCTGCCGCAGGTAGCGCGTGCCGCGCCGCAGGTTCGTGCGCACGCGCCCGAGCATCGCCTCGAGCTCCGGCCCGCTCGGCGTGCCGCGGAACACGCGGAAGATCCGCGAGGCCTCGAGGCTCGACAAGAAGCCTTCCATCTTGCTCATCGCGCTGCGGTACTCGCGGAGCGTGTACGCGGGCATCCGCAGCGTGGGGTTCGTCTCCGGGAGGATCTCCCACGTGTGGCTGAGGAACGCCGCGGGGTCGTCGTACGCGAAGTTGCCGATGTCGCGGTTGGCGACCTCGACGGCGCGGCGCACCGCGCGCTCGACGCCGTCGGGCCCGAGGCCGAGGGCGTGCTCGCGGTCCGCCTCGGCGAGCCGCTCGGCGAGCAGGTCTTCGGCCTCCTGTGGCCGGAAAGGGATCGTCGCCTCGATGCACGTCACGACCTCGGCGAGCGTCCGCAGGTCGAGGTGCGACTCGAGCGAGCGCACCGCGAGCAGCGCCGACGCGAGCTCGTTGAGGCCCGACTGGAACGTGACGGGCTGGCCGGGCTCGAACCCGAAGATGCGGGCGACCAGCGCGCGCAAGACGTCTCTCGAGGGATCGAACGCGCGGAGCTCGACGTGGTCTCGGTCGACGTGGAGCGCGTCGCCGAGCACGGCCTCGAGGCCGCGCGGCAGGCCGCCGTCGACCTCGCAGTAGACCGTGTCGTGGAACAGGATCGCGAGCGACCCGATCGCGTCGTTGCCCGGGTTGACGGTGAAGACGTGCTCCACCGTGTGGTAGCTGCGGCCGCGCCCGCTCATGCTGGAGTGGATCACGACCGCCCAGCGCTCGAGCGCCGAGGCGTCGACCGGTCTGCCGAGCCCCTCCATCGCGACGCGGAACATCTCCGCGAGGCGCGCCAGGGTCGTCGGACCTTCGGATTGGGCGGGTTGGATCATCGAGGTCGGCGCCCGACGGGCCGGGCGAGCTTAGCAGGCGCGGCCCCTCGCGCGCGACCCGTCCGTCGCGGTCGAGCCTCGGAGGCCGCGGGGCGCCTCTCCTCGCCGCGCCGAGGGTTGACCGCGCGGCGCGCCGGGCGTACGGCGCCTGCGTCATGCGCCCGCTCGCTCTCGCCCTCACGCTGCCCTTCGTGTTCCTCACCGCGTGCGACGCGGGCGCGCCCGACGACGCCGCCGTCGGCGCCGACGCCGGCGCGTCCGACGCGGGCGGCGCGGACGCGGGTGCGACCGACGGCGGGGCCCTCGACGCGGGCGCGACGGATGGTGGGGCGATCGACGCGGGGCCCGGCGAGTGCCCGCGCGCGCTCGCGCCGGCGGACCGCGTGCGTCGCGTCGTCGTCTCGCACCCGTTCACCGACGGCGGCGACGACGACCGCTACGAGGTCCTCACGCTCGCCGAGGACGGCACGCTCGCGCAGCCCGGCACGACGTTCAACATGCGCCGCGCGAGCGGCGGCGAGATCGTGTTCACGCCCGACGGCGAGATCGGCTTCGTCGCGCAGAGCGACGGCTCGGTCGGGGTGTTCCGCCTCGACGCGGACGGGCGCCCGACGGTGCTCAACCCGGCGCTGCGCGAGGGCTTCTACGCGAGCCACGTCGTCATGGATCCGTCCGGCGCGCACGCGTGGGTGCTCGACGCGCAGTGGCGCGAGTCGGGCGGTGGGATCTACCGCCTCGCGATCGGCTGCGACGGGCGTGTGCGCGCGACGACGAAGGTGGCCGAGGCGCGGCTCGCCTACGCGATGGCGCTGCGCGCCGACGGCCGGGCGCTCGTCGCGGCGCGCGACATCCTCGACTCGCCCGAGGGCGCGGACGCGCACCTCGTCGACCTCGGCGCGCCCGCGGTGCGCGCGAGCGCGGACGCGTTCGACGACGACTGGATCGCGTCGTCGGCGGCGCTCAGCGCGAACGGGCGCCACTTCCTCGTCGCCGACAACGCGGCGTTCTCGGGCGGCGATCGGGTCGCGGTCGTCGGCGTGGCCGGCGACGCGCTGAGCCGCGTCCAGGTCCTCTCGCCGATCCAGGATCCGGTCTCGATCGCGCTCTCGCCCTTCGACGACCTCGCCCTCGTGGTGAGCGGGTTCGGCGACGCGATCTTCGTCGTCGACTACACGCCCGACGCGGCGAGCCCGTTCGCGGTGCGCGGCCCGCTCACGTACGTGGGCGCGCGCCCCGCGCTCCCGGGCGCCGCGGTCACGATCACGCGCGGCGCGCTCCGCGGCCTCGTGCTCGTGGCGGAGAACGTGTCGGTGCGCCGCGTGCGCTTCGACGGCGGCGGCGCCGTCACCGACCTCGGCGCGCACTCCGTCGGCGAGGGCGTGCCCGCGATCGTCGGCGCCATCGGCGTCCAGCCCTGAGGCCAGCCCGAGCCGACGCACCGGGATCAATTCACGGCGGGCTCGGCCTCGGCGCGCGCCTGCGCCTGTAGCTCGGCGGGGAGAGGGAAGAAGCCGGTCGGGGGGCGCGTGGCGTTGCCGCGGATGTTGCCGGGCAGCACCTCGACCGGCACCGGCGGGTCGAGGTCGAACAGGAACCCGCGCTGCGTCAGCTCGAGCACGTGCATCTCCTCCGAGCCGGCCGGGCGCAGCTCGCGCCGCAGCGACGCGGCGATCTGCCCCTGCGTCGTGTACGCGCGGTGGTGCAGGAGGAAGCCGCCCATGCGCACCGCGAGGTGGTTGAAGAGGCGGTGACAGCCGTGGCTGTAGCCGCGCAGGATCGAGCGGTAGCTCACCGAGCCGTGGCTGCGGATGCCGTTGTCGAGCAGCTCCGCGCCCGGGCCCTCGCCGCGCTGGATGTGGTGGATGACCATCGCGAGGCCGTACGCGCTGTCGTAGCCCGGCCCCGTGATCGAGTCGTTCACGCGCCAGGTGCTCCCGGAGCGCACGAGCAGCTCGTCGTCGGGCGTCGAGGGGGGCGGCAGCCACGCGGGGCCGGCGATCAGGTGCCGCCAGATCCGCGGGCCCACGTCCGACTCCTTGTACCGCATGCCGACGCCGCCCTGTGGGTTCACCTCGGGCTGCCACCCGCCGATCGTCGTGTTCCAACGCACGAGCGCGATCTCGCGGCCCTCGTGGCGCGCGAAGATCGTCGTGACCGGGCGGTTGCGCTGCACCATGCCGCGCGGGCGGCCGTCGGGGGTGAAGGGGAACGCGTAGTGGACGTCGCCGCGATCGATCTCGACGCGCAGGTCCATCTGCCGCGAGTGGTACTCGGGCGGCGGCGGCAGCGGCAGCGCGACGACGCGGTGGTCGGCGCGCTCTCGCGCGTGCGCGTCGAGCCACGCGAGCGCCGCCGCCGGGTCCGTCCAGCCGAGCGCGCGCGCCGCGGCGTCCGTCTGCGCGGAGACGAGATCCGGCGCGCCGTTCGGGAGCGGGGGCACGCGCCCGACCGCGCGGAACTCGTCGTCGATCTGGAGCTGGCGGCCGACGACGGTGCCCCACTGGTTGCTCGCGGAGCCGTCCTCGAGGATCCCCGTCGCGTCGACCACGCGCTCGCGCAGCGCGCGCAAGAGGGTGAGGAAGTCGAGCTCGCGGCTGTCCATCGTCAGCGAGGCGCGCGTCGTCTCGTCGAGCCGGCCGGCGAGGCTGATGATCATGTGGCGCGACTGCCAGATGCGGATCGCGCGGCCCGTGTGCGCGTCCAGCTCCCCGTCGCGCGCGCGAGAGGAGAGCGTCCCCTCGCAGCGCAAGTGCGCTTGCACCGCGCGGATCGCCGCGACCACGGGCTCCATGCGCCGAAGGCGCCGCACCTCTTGCGCTTCGCGCGAGTTGCTCCCGTCGTCGAGCGCGTCGATGGACGGAAGGCGCCGACGCCGCGCCACGTCCTCGAGCCGGCGCCGCAGGACCTGCACCGACATCACGCGGCGGCGCTGCCCGGTGGGGTCCGAGCCGGGGCGGATCGTGTCGTCGAGCGACGCGATCGCCGCGTCGTCGACCGCGTCGTGGCAGCGGTGCCGCTCCTCGTCCGCGAGGCGCGCGCGCACCACGTTCAGCGTGGGGAAGATGCCGTAGAGCTCGAGGTGCCGCTCCATCGGGTCGCGCTGGCGGCGGTGCTGCTCGTTGGCGAGCCGGAGGAACTCGCGGCGGTACGGCTGGCGGCCGCGCGCGCCGAGCGAGGGGTCCTCCGTGAAGATCGTGGGCGCCCAGGCCTCGCCGAGGTCGACGAGGGCGAGCCCGCGTCGCTCGGCGCGCTCGCGCGTGACGGGGCGGCGCGCTCGGCCGTCCGTCCAGAACGGGATGTCGCCCGGCGGGCCGGTCTCGTCGAGCTCCTCGTCCACCCCGACGGCGTCCGCGCGCGCCTCGTCGCTGCCGCCCTCGGTCACGCGCGCCTCGTGCGTCTGTCCGACCGGCTGCGCGGGCCCCGAGGGCCCCGCGCACGAGCCGAGCGCGATCGCGATCGCGAGGGCGTGGGATCGGGAGCTCGTCGCGTGCTGGACCATTCTCACCCATAGTTCTGCGTACATCCGGGCCGCGATGCAAAGATTCAACAGACCTCGGGCCGCGCGCGATTCCGGCGCGGTGTCGCGCGCGTCGGCTCAATGCGCTGCGAGCACCATGTCGATCGCGAGCGTGCGCCCCGGGAGCGGGAAGCCGAGCAGGTCGAAGCCGCGCTGGTCGAAGACGTCGCGCACGACCGCGTCGACGCGCAGGCGGCCATCCCAGACCGCGAGCGTGACCCCGACCCCGAAGCGCGTGCGGGCGGCGAGGGCGCTCGTGTTCGCCGGGTCCCAGGAGGTCTCCGAGACGTGCTCGACGTCGACGAACGCGCCGAGCACGTCGAGCGGGCCGACGCCGAGCGCGCGCACCTCGGGTCGCGCGTAGCCGGTGAGCCACGGGCGCAAGGGGAGCTGTCGCTCGCGGCCGAGGTGCTCGGTCCACGTGCCGAGGAGGGTCCAGGCCGTCACGAGCGTGAAGTGCCGCTCGAGCTCGACGCGCGCGCCGAGCTCCGCGCCGGCGAGCGTGGCGCTCGCGACGTTCTCGGGCACGGCCTGGTAGAGCGTGTTGCGCCGGTAACGGATGAGGTCGCTCGCGAACGTGACGAACCCGCGGAGCTCCGCGCGGCCGCGCAGCGCGCCGCTCTGGCCGGCGAGCACGAGCCCGAGGTCGATCGTCTCGGCGCGCTCCGGCGCGAGCGTCGCGACGCCGACGAGGAAGCCCCGGTCGCCGAAGAGCTCGACCTGGTTGGGCACGCGGGTCGCGCTCGCGACGCTCGCGGCGATCGTCACGCCGCGCGCCGGCTCGAGCGCGCCGCCGAGCCGGAAGGTCGGCGCGAGCGTGATCGAGCTCGCGGCGGGCGCGCCGAGGTGATCGGGCCGCAGATCGGAGAGGCGCGCGCCCACGAGCGCGAGCCGCGCCGACGGCCGCAGCTCGGCGCGCACTCCGTCGAGCGCGCCGAACGCGCGCGCCTCGAGCGCGAGGTTCCCCTCGTCGCGCGCGCTGTCCTGGTTCGGCGTGCGCGCGAGCCGATCCGTCGGCCACAGCGACTCGTGGACGTAGAGGGCCGCGCCGATGAGCTCGAGCCAGTCGAGCGCGCGGCCGGCCGCGGCGACACGCACGGTCGCGCGCGCGGCGAGGTCGTCGGCCTCGACCGGCACGAGGCCGATCTCCGCGAGCGGGTCCGACAGCGTCCGGCGCCGTACGCCCGCCGCGACCGAGAGCGCGAGGCGCCACGCGGCGACGTCGTCGGCGCGGCCGCCCTCGCTCATCGCGTAGCTCACGCCGGCGAGCCCCTCTCCGTCGGCGCGCCGGGTGTGGAGGGCGGGCTGGACCGCGCGACCGGGCACGCCGCCCTGACGCCCGCGGCCCAGGACGAGCGCGCTCAGCACGCCGTCGCCGAGGCGCAGCGTCAGGTGGCCCAGGCCCGCGCCCTCGCTGAGCCACGCGTTCTCGCGCCGCCGCTCGACCTCGTCGGCGCCGTCGAGGAGCGTGACCGACGCGGTATAGGGGAAGTCGCTTTGCGTGCTGGTCGCGCCCGCCGCGACGAGCCACGCCGCGTCGCCGTGGGCGCCCGCGTGCATCGCGCGGCCGTGCGCGAGCCCGTAGGCGCCGAGCCCGCCCGCCGCGCCGAGCGCCGGCCCGCGGCCGGCCTCGCGCGGGACGAGCCGCAGGACGCCGCCGATCCCGGAGCGCGCGAGCCAGCTCGGCGCGCCGCCGCGGTAGACCTCGACGCGGTCGAGCACCCAGAGCGGGATCGACGAGAGGTCGAACGGGCTCCCGTCCGCGGTCGTGAGCGGGACGTCGCCGAACAGGATCTCCACCTGGTCGGCCTCGCTCCCGCGGAGCGAGAGGGTGGTCGGGCTGCCGAAGCCTCCCGAGCGCAGCGCGCGCGCGCCGGGCGCCTCGAGCACCGCGTCGGCGAGCGTGTCGAGCGCGGTCGGCCGCTCGGTGGCGTCGATCTCGGTCGCGCTCGCGCTCGGATCGTCGCCCCCCGCGCGCGCCATCGGGCGGGGCACCTCGGCGGTGACGCCGAGCTCCTCCTCGTCGTCCTGGGCGTCCTGGGCGTCCTGTGCCGCCGCGCGTGCCTCGAGCGCGAGCACGACGGACAGGGCGATCGCCGAGACGCGGTGCACGGCGGCCCCATAGCGCAGACGGGCGCGCGTCGCGATCGCGCCGGCCCTCGGGAGGGGATGGTGCGCCCGGGCGGGGCGTACCAGCGTGAGCGAGGTACGCTCGGGCGCGGGAGTGAGGATGGACGACGGCGGGTTCAGCTTCGGCTACTTCATGGCGGAGGGCGGCGCGTCGATGTGGGCCGCGCTGTGCTGCGGGAGCTTCGGGAACACGCTCGCGCTCGTGGCGCTGGGCGTGCTCGTGGCGAGGAAGCGCGCCGCGGCGATCGGCGTGGGCGCGGCGACGCTGCTCGCCGGGGTCGGCACGCTCGGGGTCGGGGTGCTCGGCTACTGGCTCGGGGTGCGCGCCGTGGACCAGGCGCTCTTGGCCGCCGACGCGGCGTTCGTGGCGGAGATGCGCGAGCGCGGGCTCTCCGAGGCAGCGAACAACCTCTGGCTCGGCGGGCTCGCCTCCGCGGTGCCGCTCCTGGTCGGCGCGCTCGCGATCGCCGTGGGCGCGCTGCTCCCGCGCGGTCGCGACGACCGCGCCGAGTGACCGCGCGGCGCGAGCTCGACGCGCGCGAGCACCCCTCGGCAGACCGTCAATACCCGGTGTCGCGCAGCGCCTCGATCCGGCGCACGTCGTCGCGGCTCGCGATGCGATGGAGCGTCGCGATCTGGACCTGGCCGACGGCGACGAGCCCGAGGCGGGTGAGCAGGAGCGACGAGAGGACGTCGTCGCCGGGCGGGCGGCGGTGGAAGAAGACCTTCACGGCGAGCCGCTCGTCCGTCCCGCGGCGGACGGTCACGGCCAGGTCGGGATCGAGCCGATCGAGGTGATCGTCGGTCCACGTCGGCGCGGGGCTCTCGGTGCTCACGAGGACGATCGGGGCGGAGGGCGCGCCGCAGGCGAGGCACAGCGCGAGGGACAGGGAGGCGAGGGAGAGAGATCGGGTCACCCTCCACTCGTGACGCGGCGGAGCCGTTGCATTCACGCGCGGTTCGGGCCAGGCTGCCGGCGTTCGTGGTTCTGCCGCGTTCGCGCGGCGGCGAAGAGGGAACCCGGTGAGAGTCCGGGACTGCCCCGCAGCGGTGAGCGGAAACGACCGTCGCCATCGTGCACTGGGCCTCGGCCTGGGAAGCGGTGACTACTAGGTGCCTCGTCGAAGGCGTGTCCGCGAGTCCGAAGACCTGCCACGGATGCCGCGTTTCCTATCGTTCGCGGCGGTTTCGGGATCCCGAGGGGAGGTTCCGAGATGGCTTCGGTCCACACCGTTCTCATCTTCTTCGCGTTGGTTTCGCTCCAGTTCTCGCTCGCCGGCTGCGACGGCGTGTCCATGCCCGGGACGGGTGACGCCGGCCCGCCGACCGTCGCCCGCGCCGACACCGTGGTCGACGCGCCCGGCGCGGGCGCCGGACCGTTCCGCGACCCGAGCCGCGCGATCGACGGGGTGCGCGGCGGCGGCCTCGGCGCGGGCAGCCTCGACGTGTACTCCATCGACTATGGCACGCACCTCGTCTTGTCATGGGGTGGCCGCCGCGTGCTCGACGGCCCGGGCGTCGACCTCGTCGTGTTCGAGAACCCGTTCCACTACGGAGACGGGCTCACGTTCATGGACCCGGCGATCGTCGAGGTCTCGGTCGACGGCGAGGCGTGGGTCGCGCTCCCGCACGAGTACGCGGCCGACGACCCGAGCGTGTACTCCGCGCGCGGCGCGGACTGGCGAGGCTTCGCGGGCGTCACGCCGGTGACCCTGCACGAGGAGCATCACCCGGTCGATCCGTTCGATGTCAGCGCGGCCGGCGGCGACGGCTTCGATCTCGCGACGCTCCCCGACGAGGGCGAGGCCGGACGGATCCGGCGCGAGGGCGCCGCGCTCGTGCGCATCCGCGCCGCCCACGATCACGTCGATCCGCGCACGGGCGCGCGCTACCCGCGCGATCCCGTCGCGAACGGGCCGGACATCGACGGCGTCTACGCGCGCTACGTGAGCGCGTGGTGAGGGTCGCCCTCGTGCTCGCGCTGGCGTGCGGATGCACCGCGCCATCGGGCGACTGCGCGCGCGCCGACCTCGCGCCGCCGCCGCGCGCGCCGGCCTACGCGCTCGTCGCGAGCGACTACTCCTCGAGCGCGATCGGCCTGCTCGACACCGACGGCTCCGTGATCACAGCGGCGTGGCTCGACTCCGGCGCGCGGCCGCCGGGGGTCGTCGCGGCCCTGAGCGGCGACGTGGTGCTGCCGACCGCGCCGTTCGCGCCGTGCACGGTCGTCCTCGTCGACCGGTTCGGCACCGACGTGGTCAGCTGGCTCGACCCGTGCGGCGGCGAGCCGGTGCGCGGGCAGCTCGACGTCGGGCGATCGCTCGCCTCGAACCCGCACGACGTCTTGCGGGTCGGCGCGGCCGCGTGGGTCACCCGCTACGGCGTGGGCCTGGGCGCCGCGGCCGACTCGATCGAGCGCGGCAACGACGTCGTGGTCGTCGAAGGCGGTCGCATCGCGCGCCGGATCGATCTGGGCGCGCTCGCCGACGACGGCGAGACGTTCGCCCGCCCCGATCGGATGGCGCGCATCGGGCCAGCCGGCGCGGAGCAGGTGGTGGTCGGCCTCGGGCGGCTCTCGGCGGACTTCATGCGGACCGGCCCCGGCGCCGTCGCGCTCGTCGATCCGCGCACCCTCGAAGCGCGGCTCGTGCCGATCGCGGGGCTGTCGGGCTGCGGCGAGCTCGATCCGATCGGCGAGGTGGTCGTCGTGACGTGCCAGGGCGAGGCGTTCGGCGACGCGGCGGCGCGGCGCGCGCGCGCGGGCGTCGTCGCGCTCGGCCTCGATGGCGCCGGAGGCCTCGTGGAGCGCGCCGCGTTCCGCGCGGCCGAGCATCCGTCGCTGCCCGTGCCCACCGGGCCGACGATCGCGCTCGCGGAGGACCGCTGGCTCACCGTCGCGTTCGGGGACATCCCGGCGGGCACGCCGGATCGCGCGCTCGGGATCGCGCGCGGGCAGGCCGAGGTGTGGCTCGAGGCGGCGCCGTTCACGCTGGGCGAGGGCGTCTACGACGCCGCGCACGATCTCTTGCTCCTGCCCGACGCGGGCGCGAGCGTGATCCGGCGGCTGCGCGGCGACGGGACCGAGCGCGAGCCCATCGACGCGACCGGCTGCCACGGGCTCCCACCGCGCGAGATCGCGCGCGTCGCTTTTCCGTGACGGATCCGGCGCGCCCCGGCCACGCACCCGGCATGAACCGTCCGAGCGCGGTCGCGCCTTCTCTTCTCTTCGGGCTCCTGTTCCTGTCGCTGGCCGGCTGCCAGCGCGTCCACGTCGGCACGCACGACGGCGGCGCCGAGGACGCGGGCGAGCGCGTGCGCTGCGGGCCGGTGACGTGCGAGCAGGGGCAGGTCTGCTGCAACGCGAGCTGCGGCATCTGCACGGCGCCCGGCGGCACCTGCGTCGAGATCGCGTGCACCACCGAGTGCGCGGGCAACGCGGAGTGCGCGCCGGACGAGTACTGCGCGCTCTCGCACTGCCCCGACGGGCGCCGCGACGGCGTGTGCGTGCCCCGGCCCGAGGCGTGCCCCGAGTACTACTCGCCGGTCTGCGGCTGCGACGGGCGCACGTACGACAACCCCTGCTTCGCGAGCGGGTCGGGCGCGGTCGTCGCGCACGCCGGCGCCTGCACCGGCCCGTGCGCGCCGATGGACGCGCGGGGCCAGGGGGACTGCGCGGCGATCGTCGGCATCGTGTGGGATGGCGCGCGCTGCACGTACATCGGCGGCTGCTCGTGCGTGGGCGCGGACTGCGGCGCGACCTACGCGACGCTTCACGACTGCGAGGTCGCGCGCGCCGGCTGTCACTCGTGTGCGCCGCAGGACTTCCGCGGAGAGGGGCCCTGCGAGGCCGAGCTCGGCACGTACTGGGACGGGACGGCCTGCCGCACGATCAGCGGGTGCCGGTGCCTCGGCGCCGACTGCGACAACGGCTGGCCGGACCCGATGGCCTGCCAGGTCGCGCACCAGCACTGCTTCGGGCCGCCCCCCGGGTGCACCACCTCCGCCGACTGCCCGATGGGCGAGTGGTGTCAGACCCCGCGCGGCGCGTGCGGCGGGCCCGGGACGTGCGTCCCGCCGGCGCCGCCGGGCTGGTCCTGTCCGGATCCGGGCCCGCCCGTCTGCGGCTGCGACGGCGTCACGTACGGGTGCGACGCCATGGCGATCTCGCTCGGGGTGAACGTCGCGAGCGACGGCGCCTGCAACGGCTCGTGCGCGCCGCAGGACGCCTCGGGGGAGGGCCTCTGCGACGGGTTCTTCGGGTACGCGTGGACGGGGATGAGCTGCTTCGGCGTGTCCGGCTGCAACTGCGTGGGGCGCGACTGTGGGAGCCTCGCGATGACCGAGGAAGAGTGCCTCGCGCGCTACGCCGGCTGCGAGCGGGCGCCCGGCGGTGAGTGCGGCGGCTTCGCCGGCTTCGTCTGCCGCCCCGACGAGTGGTGCGACTACGAGTCGGGGCCCGGGCGCCCCGGCTGCGGCGCGGCCGACGACCTCGGCCGGTGCCGTCCGCGCCCGGTCGACTGCACCTTCCTCGAGGACCCGGTGTGCGGCTGCGACGGCCGCACGCACGGCAACGAGTGCATGGCGAACGCCGCGGGCGTCGACATCGGCGCGCGCGGCGCCTGCCCGATGCTTTGAGCCGCGGTACGCACTCGGAGGCGGCCAGCGTGCTAGCGTAGGACGTGCGCGACGACGTCCCGAGCCTGACCGCGCGCGCGGTGGCCCTGGCCCGCGGGGTGGCCTCGCTCCCCGGGGGGCGGCGCGCACCGGCGCCCGATCCGCTCGCCGCGCGGCTGCTCGATCCGCTGCTCGGCCGCGCGCTCGACGGGCTCGCCCCGATCGCCGCGTTCACGCCCGCCGTCTCGTGGGCGCTGCGCCTCGCCTCGCTCGGGCTCGTCGATCACCTCGCGCTGCGCACCGCCGCCATCGACGCGGCCCTGCGCGCCGCGTGCGCGCGCGACGTCCCACAGGTCGTGTTGCTCGGCGCCGGGCTCGACGCGCGGGCGTTCCGGGTGCCGGAGCTCGCGGGGCGGCGCGTGCTCGAGGTCGATCACCCCGCGACGCAGCGCTTCAAGCGGCGGCGCGTCGAGGGCCTCACGCCGTTCGCCTCGGAGCTCCGCTTCGTCTCGGTCGACTTCACCCGCGAGGACCTCGGCGTGCGGCTCGCCGAGGAGGGGCACGACACGACGCGCGCGACGTTCTGGATCTGGGAGGGCGTCGTGCCGTACCTGCCCGAGGAGGTGACGCGCGCGACGCTCGCGACGCTCGCGGCGCGCTCCGCGGCGGGGAGCGGGCTCGCGGTGACCTACGGGACGCGTGACGACGCGCTCTGGCTCGCGCGGCTCGGCGCGCCGGTGCACCTCGCCTTCCGCGCGCTCGGCGAGCCGCTCCACGGGCTCACGACCGTCGAGCGCATGCAGGGGCTGCTCGCGGCGACCGGCTGGCATGTCGAGCACGACAGCGGCCCCGCGGACTGGCGCCGTCGGTTCGGCTACGGGCGCCTGCTGACGATCGAGGAGCGCCTCGCGGTCGCGACGAAGGCGTGAGCGCGGCGCCCGATCGCCGCGCGGCCGACTCGGCTCGGGCTGGACGGGCGCGGCAGGAGCCGCGACAGTGACGGGCGTGCGGGCGCGCGCGACGGCTCCCTCTGGGGCGCTCCTGGTGGCGCTGTTCGCCGTCGCGCCGGCGTCGGGCGATCGGCCGCCGGAGCCGGCGCGCCGCTACGAGGTGTCGGTCGACGAGGCGCTCGAGATCCTGCGCGCGCGCCTGTGCTTCGCGGATCGAGCGCCGGCGCGCCTCGCGCCCGGCGTGCCGGAGGCGGCGGTCGCGCTGATGGACGCGACGGACGACGCGGGGCGCCCCATCGCGACGCGGCGAGGGATCGTCGAGACGGCGGGGCTGCCGCCGGGCTCATGCGTGCGCTACCGCGTCGACCTCGGGGCGGCGATGCGCTCGACGCGCTTCGCCGTGAGCGCGGGCGGTGAGCACGTGAGCACGCAAGGGGTGTGGCTCTGGCGCGACGCGGGCGCGGCGCCGCCGCGCGCGTCGCTGCGCTTCTCGTTGCCCCGCGGCGTGGTCGTCTCGACGCCGTGGCCATCGGGTCCCGATCGCACGCTGCGGCTCACCCAGACCGCGTTCACGCGGCCGGGGTTCGTCGCGTTCGGGCGGCGGGCGCCGCGCGCGGTGGAGCGCGCGGGGGTGTGCGCGCGTCTCTTGCCGCTCGGCGACGGCTGGGCGCTCGACGACGACGCGCTCGCCGCGTGGCTCGCCGAGACGATCGACGGCGTCGCGAGCGTGCGCGGGAGGTTCCCCGTCTCGGATCTGCTGGTGATCCTGGTGCCGGCGCACGGCGACCAGGTCGCGTTCGGGATGGTGCGGCGCGGGGGTGGCTACGCGGCGCTCTACCTCGTGGGGCGCGACGCGACGCGCGAGACGCTGCGGCGGAGCTGGGTCACCTGGCACGAGCTCTCGCACCTCTTGCTCCCCGCGCTGCGGTCGCGCGACGCGTGGCTCTACGAGGGGCTCGCGACCTACTACCAGGAGGTGCTGCCGGCGCGGCGCGGCGTGCAGCCGCCCGAGCGAGCCTGGGCGACGCTCGCGGAAGGGTTCCGCCGCGGGGCGCGTAGCGCCGACACGACGCCGCTCGGGGACGCCTCCGCGGCGATGATGCAGACGCGCGGGTTCGAGCGCGTCTACTGGGCGGGCACCGCGTTCGCGCTCGAGGCGGACGTGGCGCTGCGCGGCCGTGGCAGCTCCCTCGACCACGCGCTGCGCCGCGCCGCGCCGCGGTGGCGTGGCGACGCGACGATCTGGGACGCGGAGCGCCTCCTCGCTGCGCTCGACGGGGCAGCGCCGCCGCTCCTCGCGCCGCTCGGCGCGCGCTGGACGGCGCAACGTTCTTTCCCCGATACGGACCGCCTGCTGAGGCGGCTCGGCGTGCGACCGGGTGACGGCGTGCTCGAGGACGGCGAGCTCGCTCGGGTCCGCGACGCGATCATGGCGCCGTGATCACTCGGTCACGACGACGTGGCTGCCGCGAAGCTCGGTCTGCTCCGTCGCGACGCCGTGCCATCCGTCGGGCAGGCGCGGCCACGTCCGCGCGAACACGTAGTGCGCGTCGTGCGGCGTGAGGTTCACGCAGCCGTGCGAGCGCGGCAGCCCGAAGCCCGTGTGCCAGAACGCGGTGTGGAGCGCGTAGGCGCCCTCGAAGTACTGCGTCCACGGCACGTCCTCGATCGAGTAGCGATCGTCGGTCATGTCGGAGCCGAGGTTGCTCATCGTGTCGGTCACGTGCTTGCGCCGGATCTCGAAGATCCCCGTCGGTGTCGCGTGGCCCTCGAGGCCGGTGGAGACGAGCGTCGCGTAGCGCGGCGTGTCGCCCTCGTAGAGCACCAGCGTCTGCTCGCTCAGATCGACGTGCACCCAGGGCTCGTCGGGCGCGACGCCGTCGGGGCGCGCGATGCGCTCGGCGACGGACGCGAACCACGCGCGCAGGTAGCGCGGTCCCGCGCTCGTCCCGAGCACGTGCACGAGCTGGCCGCCGACGTTGCGCCGGCCCTCCCAGCCCTCCAGCCAGGTCTGCCGCTCGATCGCGGGCGCGTCGTCGTCGTTGACGAGGGCGCCGTCGTCGCCGAGCCGCATCGGGCGCGCGGCGCGCACCGTCCACGCGATCGGCAGCGTGCGCTCGGGCCCGAGCTCGACGCCGCGGAACGTGTGGCCGCTGCGCGGCTCGAGCTGCGCCTGCTTGATGAAGCGGCCCTGCGTGGTGCGCACGAACCGCCGGAACGCGCGCAGCTCGAAGCCGCTCGACGCGACGTAGAAGCCGCGGTCGAGGTAGCGGTTCACGACCGCGGTGCCGCGCGGGCCGTCGTCGCTCTCGCCGGCGAGGTAGCGGCGGGCGCGCCGCTCGTCGATCGCGAGCAGCTCGCGGAACCGGTCCGCCTTCGCGCCGGCGGCGCGCTGCTCGTCGCGCGACGGCAGCCGGTGGTACTCGGGCACCGTCGACTCGCGCACGTACCAGTAGTCGTAGGGCAGCGCCGCGTCGCGCGCGATCGGCGGCAAGACGAGCGCGCCGCGCGCGCGCGCCGCCTCGACCTGCCCGTCCTTCCAGCCCTCGAGCGTCGGCTCCTCGAGCTCGATCGGCTGCTCGCGCACCTCGAGCGCGTCGTCGTCGCAGACGTAGCCGAGCGGGTGCGCGCGGCGCCACGCGGCGCAGCCCGGGCCGCGCGTCGCCTCGCTCGCGAGGCGCACGCGGGCGCCGGTGCGCAGCCACCCGACGACCGGCGCGCCCTCGTCGGGCCGCGTGCGGATCGTCGTCACGATGCCCGTGAACGCCGCGTGCATCGGGTACTCCGCGTCGAGGCGGGCCGCCGCGCGCTCCTCTTCGGTCGCCTCCGGCGGGAGCGCCGCCTCGGCGCGATCGGCCGCGGACACCGCCGCGGCCTCGATGTCGGCCGTCCCCTCGCGCTCTGCTCCGCAGGAGGCCAGCACGAGCGACAGGGCCGCGGCGAACGAGCGCATCGCGCCGTGGCCTACCAGAGCGCGCGCGGCCCGCAAGCGCGCCCGCGCGGGTGTAAGCGCGCGCCGCGGTGCGCGTTGGGCGCGCATGAACCTCCGCCGCTGTCCCTGCTGCCCCGCCTTCCTGCCCTCCGGCGCGCCCTCCTGCGCGCTTTGCGCCCGCGCGATCCCGCGCTGGCTGCGCCGCGCCGCCGTCCTCGTCGGCGGCGCGGGCGCCGCGGTGACGCTGTCCGCGTGCTACGGCGCGCCCTGCGCCGGCGGCGGGGGAGCCTGCTACGAGACCTTCCCGGAGCCGGCCACCGAGTGCGCCGACCGCTCGGCGGCGGGCGGCGACGGCGCCTGCGACGAGCCGTGATCGCTCCGGCTCATTCCACCAGGAACATGTGGCGCGGCCCGCGCAGGCCGGTCGGCGTCCCGCCGATCGTGCGGCTCGGCGCGCCGGTCCCGCCGACGAGCGCGTCGAACACGTAGAGGTCCGCGTTCTGTCGGTCGCTCACGTAGACGGTCCCGTCCGCGCCGACGAGGATCCCCGCGAGGTTCGCGCGCTCGGGGCTGACCGCGATCGTCTGCGGCGTCACCGATCCGGTCGCGCTCGCGACGCTCGGGACCACGTAGATCGTGCCCGTGTCGTCGACGGCGAGCAGGTTGCCGGCGCCGTCGATCGCGATGTCGGCGAGGCCGTTCCACACGTCGCTCTCGAAGATGCGCGCGGGCGTCGTCTCGCCGTCCGCGGTGCCGGGCGCGTCGAACACCAGGACACGGCTGTGGTTGGTGTTCGCGCCCGAGGTGTCGACGACGTAGAGCGCGCCCGTCGCGTCGAACGCGAACGCGTCGACGCTCATGCGGAGCGAGCCGCTCGTCGCGTGCGGCGCGCGATCCGGCGGGCCGAAGGCGCGCGACGGCGCGAGCGCTCCGTCGAAGGCCGCGCCCGAGACGTCGTCGTACACGAGCACGCCGCTCGCGGCCATCGGCACGCCGACGTAAAGCCGGTCGGCGCTCGCGTCGTAGCCGAACGCGACCACGGTCGAGAGCGATCCATCGGTCACCTCGCGATCGCGCGGCGTCTCTCCGTCCGCGCTCGCGAGCGAGTCCCAGCCGATGATGCCGCCGTTCTGTCGGCCGACGAGCAGGCGGCCGCTCGTGGTGATCGCGATGGCGCGCGGCTGGAAGAGCCCGGTCGCGGCGCCGAGGGGCTGCGAGGTGCGCGGCGTCACCGGGCCGTCGGCGGTGTTCGCGGCGGCGAAGCTCGTCAGGTCGTCGTTCGTGTTCACGACGTAGAGCCACGGGCGGGCGCCGCTCGTGGTCGGGCCGGCGTCGGTCGCGGCGTCCGCGCCCGGCTCGCTCCCCGCGTCCGCGGGCGACGAGGCGTCGGTGCCCTCGGCGGGATCGCCGTCGCACCCGAGGGCGACGAGCAAGAGCGACGAGAGGGCGAGGCGGGCGGCGCCGGCGAGCGGTTCGAGCATGGATCTCCTTTCGCGACCGGAGTCGAATCTCCGCCGCGCGGTCCCTCCATACGCGATGCGTGCCAGCGCCTGGCGCGGGGGAGTCGTGCCGGTCGGGGTCGAGGGAGAGCAAACCTTGCCGGCAAACTCCGGCGCGCTCAGGGCTGTGTCTGGCAGCTCGCCGCCGTGCAGGAGCTCTCGCACGTCGCCGCGCCGCCGCACTGGAGCTGGCAGCTCTGCGTGCAGCCGGTGAGCCGGCAGACGGACGTGCCCGAGCACTGGACCTGGCAGTCGTTGCCGGGGCAGTCGATCTCGCAGCGCTCCGCGTCGTCGCACTGCATCTGGCAGCCACCTTCGGGGCAGGCGTGATCGCAGCGCGACTCGCCGGCGCACACGAAGTCGCACCCGCGCCCCTCGCACTCGAACGCGCAGCTCGCGCCTGCCGGACAGCGGCAGTCTGCGCCGCGACACGTCTCGCGGCCGCAGCCGGCGAGGCAGAGGCCCACGAGCACGAGCATGGCGAGGAAGAGTCGTTGCATGTCGCCGAGCGTACGCCCCCGGGCGGCCTCGCGTCGATGGTCGCGCCCGGTCGGAATCCAGATCTCCTGACGTACTCCTGCCTCTCGGTGCCGGTCGAGCGGCGGAATCGCGGCGATCGCCGCGCCA
>JAHBWG010000081.1 GCA_019637095.1 Sandaracinaceae bacterium
CGTCGCTGTCCGCATGGACCCAACCCCGCTCAGGGGATTGAGACGTCGTGGCTTCATCACAGAAGTCTCGCGATTCCTGTTGTCCGCATGGACCCAACCCCGCTCAGGGGATTGAGACACGCCGGCTCGCGCGGCGAGCCAGAGGAGCCAGTCGCCGTCCGCATGGACCCAACCCCGCTCAGGGGATTGAGACGCGATGACGCTGAACGCGCCCTGCGCCGAGATGTAGTACGTCCGCATGGACCCAACCCCGCTCAGGGGATTGAGACTCGTCGAGTGCCGACGAGCCGAGAGCGAGGATGTAGTGTCCGCATGGACCCAACCCCGCTCAGGGGATTGAGACCCAAGCGCTTACTTGCGAACGAGGAGCAGACGATCGTGTCCGCATGGACCCAACCCCGCTCAGGGGATTGAGACCTCTCCGCGAAGGAGAGCGAGATCGCCGGGCGGATGCGCGTCCGCATGGACCCAACCCCGCTCAGGGGATTGAGACGCTCAGTTGAACTGTGAGACGCGATTCGCGGGGTGTTCGTCCGCATGGACCCAACCCCGCTCAGGGGATTGAGACACGATCAGCGCCTCGACGACGGGCAGCGGATGCCGCTGTCCGCATGGACCCAACCCCGCTCAGGGGATTGAGACCCTTGTCACGCAAGCGCGCCAGCGCTGCGTCCATGGCCTGTCCGCATGGACCCAACCCCGTGGTGTGTCAGCTTGGATCGGCGCTACGCGGCGCCGCGATGGTAGTGGCGCAAGAGGCCGCCGATGCGGTCGCGGCGGCGGATCGCGCCGTTGTCGTTCGCGGGCCCGGCTCGCGGTTCGATGGGTACGTTGCTGAGCCCCTGGTGTGGTCGCTCTGTGTGGTAGTGCTCGAGGTAGTCGCGGAGCACCTGGCGGAGGTGACGCTCGCCGAGGATGACGAGGTGGTCGAGGCACTCCTTGCGCACCGAGCCGATGAAGCGCTCCGCATAGGCGTTGAGGTTCGGGCTGCGCGCGGGGAGCCGAACGACGCGTACCCCGGCGTCCGCGAGGAGGCGGCGGAATGCGGCGGTGAAGAGCGGGTCGCGGTCGACGACCAGGGCGCGCTTGCCGGTGAGGAAGCCGTCGACGGCGTCGGTCAGGTTCCGGGCGACTTGGAGCGTCCAGGCTTCGCCCGGGTCGTGAGCGATGCCGGCGAGGTGGACGCGGCGGGTCGCGAGCTCGATGACGAAGAGGACCTGGTAGCGCACCAGCCCGGTGAGCGTGAGCGCCTCGACGGTGAAGAAGTCGGCGGCGGCGATCCCGTCCCAGTGTCGGCGGAGGAAGTCGCTCCAACGGGTCGAGCCGCCTCGCTCAGGGACGGGCGAGATCGCCGCCGCCGCGAGGATGCGGCGCACGCTCGATGCGCTGAGGGGTGGCCGAGGGCGGCGAGCGCGCCCGCGATCCGCAGGTAGCCCCAGCGGGGGCACTCGCGCGCCATGCGCACGACGAGCTCGCGGGCTTCGGGTGAGATCGTGCGCCGGGCGCCGCGCTTCGGCGCGCCGTCGTAGCGGTCGCGGACGAGGCGACGATGCCAGCGCAGGAGGGTCTCGGGACGGACGATGCGCGCCAGGGCGCGCAGGCGGTCCGGCGCGAGGCGCGCCGCCCGCTCGGCGATCCCGCGCCGTTGGCGGTCCGTGAACCGAGGACGGCGATCGCCGAGGTGCTCGCGCAGCACGCGGTTCTCCTCGAGGAGATAATCGATCACGTCGGCCTGGCGGCGGTCGAGCCACCCGGCGACGCAGAGCACGAGGAAGTGGAGCGCGGTCGGGGCCACCGGGGTGGTCTACCCCGAGGGGTGCGGTAGAGTCGCGCGCGAGGAGCTCCACGGTGGCGCGCAAGATCAAGAGGAAGGGCACCAAGCTCTCCCGCGGTGCGGCGCGCGCGGTCCGCTACACGACCGCGGATCGGGCGGCGGTCCTCCTCGAGCTCGAGGAGATCGCGGCCAACCCCGAGGCGGCGGAGCTGGTGGAGCCGCTCGTCGAGGCGTACTACGACGGGGTCGGCGAGGCGCTCGGGGACGCGGCGTACCGCGCGTACGAGGAAGCGGTCAGCCACCTGGGGTTCCTCTTCTGGATGTGCTTCGACGCGCGGCTCGAGCCGGCGCCGCCGCTCGCCGACGTGATGCTGCGAGAGCCGCGGCGACCCGCGGGGCAGAAGGCGTTCCTGCGCGCGATGCGCGCGACGCGGATGCGGCTCTACGAGATCACGCGCGTGGCGCCGGGCTTCACGATCACGGTGCGCGACGCGCTCGATGGCGGGGAGGAGGTCACGCTGCGCGAGCGCAGCGGCTCGCGCACCCTGCAGCCCGGGGCGCTGATCGCGACGCGGGTGATGCGGCCCGGCGCGTCCGGCGAGCCCGAGGCGGACGGCGGCTTCTTCAACTACAGCGAGCTCCAGCGGGAGCCCGTGCTCGCGGGCGCGCGCCAGCTGCTCGCCGACCTGCGCGAGGAGGGGCTCGACGAGGACTTCTGCTGGCGGGAGGAGATGCCGCTCTTGTTCCACCTCGAGTGGCGTACGTCGCGCCTGCCCACGCCGGTGAACTACGACGGCGACGCGCTGACGCGGACGCGCGTGACGTTCGAGGTGCGCGATCGCGGCGCGCTCGAGGCGGCGCTCGACGCGGCGCCGGCGATGGAGCGGGCGAGCGAAGGGGAGGCCTGTTGGGTGTGGTCCGGCACGGGCACCGAGGAGAAGGAGCTCGTCGTGCTCGGGCGCGTGACGCTCGACGCGGAGGGTCGCGCCGTGCTCGAGGCCAACTCCGTCCCGCGCGGGGAGCGCGGGCGCGCGTTGCTCGAGAGCCTCGCGGGCGAGGCCATCGCCCACCGCTCGACGGTCCACGAGGACGTGATGCGCAAGGTGCTCGAGCAGATGCGCGAGGGGGCCCGGCCGGATGATCCGCTCGCCGGGCTCGACGCGACGACGCGCGAGGCGCTGCACGAGGAGGCGGAGCAGTTCTTGGCGCGCCACCAGCGCGCGTGGCTCGACGAGGCCATCCCCGCGCTCGACGGCGCGAGCCCGCGCGAGGCCGCGAAGGACGCCGCGCTGCGCCCGCGGCTCGTCGAGCTGTTGGCGCTGGGGGACCGCCTGTACCAGCGCGCCCTCGCGACCGGCGCGCCCGCGGCCGATCCTCGGTGGGTGCGCGAGGAGCTCGGCGTCTTCGACGGGTGCCTGCGGCGCGACCCGTCGCAGCTCCCGGCCCTCGCACACGAGCGCATGGCCGAGCTGGCCCCGGAGCTCGCGGCGCTCGCGCGCGACATCGCGGCGCGGGTGCGCGCCGAGCCGGGCTACGACGCGATGCGGACCGTCTCGCGCCGCGAGCTGGAGCACGACCTCGGCTTCGTGCGCTTCCTGCGCACGCACACCCGCGACGAGGTCGAGGCGCACGCCGACCCCGCGACGGCCTCGAGCGAGACCGAGCTCCTCGCAACGCACCTCGAGGTCGCGACGAACCTCGAGCTGCACCACCGCAAGGTCTTCTGGGTCGGCGAGAGCGTGTCCTGGATGCTCGGCGCGACCCGGCTCGACGTCGAGGGCGACCTCTTGCGGCTTCCCTTCGGGAGCTTCGCCATCGCGTTCACCGACCGCTACGCGCTCGGCCTGGCGGAGCGCGCGCTCGCGCGCGAGCCAGCCTGCCGGCTGCGCGGGCACCTCCTCGAGGTCGTCACGGCGTACGTCACGGCGCGCGAGGGCGGGCTCCGCATCGCGTTCGCCTGTGACGCGCTCGACCCGGGCTGGCCCTACCTCCTGGTGCGCGAGCTGCGCTACGGCCCCGAGGACCGGCTCGACCGCATCGTCGACAGCCACCTCCCCGGCGGGGCCGATCTCGACGAGGTCCCGTCGATGTTCCGCTCGTTCGCGCTGCGCGATCTCGTGCGGCTGGTGGTCAACGCGATCCTCTACGCGACGAGCGCCGACGCAGAGGTTCGCGAGGTCGCGCCGCCGCGCGAGGGTGGCAAGCACGCGGAGCGCGACGAGGCGATCCCACCGCTGAGCGGCGAGACCGTGTTCCACCTGCCGGGCAAGATCGAGATCGGCGCGCTGCGCGCGTTGCAGGCGGTGCGCCGCGGCGAGCTCGAGCGCACGCAGGTGCAGCGGTGCATGGTGCGCGGGCACTGGCGCCGCGCGGCCAGGCAGTACCGCGATCAGCGCCCGCGCTGGGTCTCGCCGCACTGGCGCGGCCCGAGCATCGCGGCGATCGTCGAGCGGCAGTATCGACTCGTCGCACCGGAGCCCGCGCCCGAGAGCTGACCGTCGAGCTCAGCGCCGCGCCCGGGCGGCCGCCACCGCGGCGGGGCCCACGGCGACCATCACCTCGCCGATGACGACGGCCGCGCCGCCGCCCGTCGCGATGGCGTAGCCGACCGCGCCGGCCGTCGCGACCGTGAGCACGCCGCCGGCGACGCCGAGCGCGATCTTCTCCCCGGTCGAGCGCCGGTCCCACCAGTTCGCCAGAGCACTCATCGATTCCCTCCTTCCAGCCTCTCTCCGGCCGCGACGCCGAGCGCGCCGCCGAGCCCCGCGCCGATCACCGCGCCGATGGGCCCGCCGAGCAGCGAGCCCACTGCGGCGCTGCTCGCCGCGCCCACGCTGGCCGCCACGGCGCGGCGCCGGTGCTCGGCCGGCAGCCTGCGCAGCGCCTCCTCCGCGGACCTCTTCATCTCCTCGTTCGACACGGGATCCTCCATCTGTCCACTCGATTTGCTCTATCACGTCGGTCCGTCGACGGGCAGCGCCCGCGCGGCTCCGCCCCGTCGCATCGCGGGCCCGCGATCGAGCTCGTCCACGATGCTCATGTCACTCATCTCCTCGGTGCCCAGACGCGGTGGCGCGCCTGTCCTGACAGCGGCGCGGTCGGGTCGAGCGCCGCGGCTTGCGGAAGAGGTGGCGGATCGAACGGTTCCGGTAGACCGTCGCGATGCGGCCGCGCTCGAGCACGACCGTGGTGCCCTCGGCCCGCCGGACGAGCGGGTCATCGAGCAGCTCCTTCGGGATGTCGCGGCGGCGCAGGACGAAGAAGGTCGCGCCGGCTGCGTGGTGCTCGTAGCCGAGCTGGAGGGTGAGCTCGATGTCGCGCTGCCGGATGCGGCGGCGCGTCATCTGCTGCTCGAGGTGTCGGGATCGTGAGCCGCGAGTGACGTCGTGCATGCTCATCGGCCTTTGCGGCTACCGTGCCAGCGAAGAGAGATGGCGCTCGATCGCGCTAGACGGGAAGGGCGGAGCGATTCTGTACCCCCGCGATGATAGGTAGGCTATCTTCGTAGATAGTCGTGTCCGTAGTCCTCGTGCAGCTCGTCGGGTCCCGTCGCAACGCTGGGCGTGGCCGCGACCGTCCCGCCCTCCGCCTCGCGCGGGCCCGCCTCGACGGACGCGTGGCGCACGAGGTGGAGCTGATCGCCGATCCCTCGCTGGAGAACGCGGCGCTCGCGGACCAGCTCGCGGCGGAGATTGGCAAGCGCGCACGCGTGCGCGAGGCCGGCTGCATCGAGGCGTCCGTCGCGGCGCACCGCGTCGGGGTCGCGCGGGGCATGCTGGCGCCGGTCGTCGAAGCGATCCTCTCGCGCCACGGCGCGCGGGACACCCTCGACGCGCTCGTGGGCATCGAGACCGGCACTCCCGCGCAGCAGGTCGCGTTGACCGAAGGGTTGGCTCAGGCAGGCGCACGGCGGGTGGACCTCGTGTGGCTCGACGGCGCCGCGCCCCGCGTGCTCGACGCGAGGCTCCGGGGGCGCCGGCCGAGCCACCTGGCCCTGTCGACCGACCCCGAAGCGTTGGTCCCGCAGCTCGCGCACTTGCCTCCCGGGCGGGCCGTCTTGCTGCTCGGCCCGACCGGCGCCGGCAAGACGCGCTTCGCGCGGCGGCTCCACGCCGAGGTCTGGGGGAAGCCGCGCGAGCGGTTCGTGGCCGTGAACTGTGCGGCGCTCCCCCGTGAGCTCGTCGAGTCCGAGCTCTTCGGGCACGCGAAGGGCGCGTTCACCGGCGCGACGCGAGAGCATCGGGGGGCGTTCGAGCGAGCGGCTGGGGGTACGCTCCTGCTCGACGAGGTGGGCGAGCTGCCCCTCGTGATCCAGGCCAAGCTCCTGACCGCGCTCGACACGGACGAACGCGGCGTCCGTCGTTTCACGCCGGTGGGTGGTGAAGAGCGCACCACCGACGCGCGCCTCGTGCTCGCCACCAACCGAGACCCGTGCGACCTCGTCGACGCCGGGCTCTTGCGCGAGGACCTCCTCGCCCGCATCGCGACGTGGCAAGTTCGCTTGCCATCGCTCACCGAGCGTCCGGTCTCTGCGCTCGCCGCATACCTCGAGGGCCTGGAAGCGGTCGGAGGGCCCGCGACCCTGGTGATCGAGCGTCCGGCGTGGCATCGGTTGGTCCGCTACGCGCTCGAGCCCTCGACCGAGTGGCGGGGGAACTACCGCGATGTCCTCGGCTCGGCCGAGCGGCTCGCTACCCGGGCGCTCGCGGCGCACGGCCCCCGCACGGATGACGAAGCGATCACCATCACCGAGGAGCTCCTGCGGGTGGAGCTCGAAGAGCTGGCGGCTCGGTGGCCGCCCCGCGAAGCGGGGGCGTCGCGAGAGGCCTGGGCCGACCTCGAGCGCGTCCTGCGCCGGGGCGCGCTCGAGCGCCTCAGCGAGCTCGAGCGCTGGGAGGCGCGCTACCTCCTCGAGGCGATGCAGGCCAACGAGTCCAAGGCCGACGCGTGGCGCTGGCTCGTGGCGCGCCGCCTCCTGCCGCACTCGGGGGACGTGAAGAACCCCACCGCCGCGTTCGACAAGCGCTGGGCCCGCTTCGACTGGGCGTGAGCCCTGCGCGCTCGAGGCTCGCGTTGGCGGCCAGGGAGCGTCGCGGTGAGCTCGTCAGTCGCCGGCCGCGGGCGGCCAGGCGAACGCCGCCTTCATCGTCGCCGCGTCGATGGCTCGGGCCGCCAGCCGCAGGCGAAGCGTCCGTTCATCGTCCTCGGGGTGCCGCTGTCGCAGCGCCGCGAGCGCGATGGCGTGCGTCAGCGCCGTGAGCGCGACCGAGTGTTCCACGCGCGCGCGCGGCGTCATCCGACGATACGCCGCCTCCATCATCGCCCACGCCTCGGGCGAGGTGTCGCGGGGTCGCACGCTCACTCCTCGTCGCCGAAGAGCGCGTCCATCGACAGCGCGATGGCCTCGAACGGCTCGGCGTGGACGCGCTCGCCGGCGCGCGCGCCGAGCACCCGCAGGGATCCGTCGGCGTGCCAGCGGTGGACGGCGAGCGTTCGATCGCGTGGGTCGAGCAGGCAGTGGTGCCCGACCCGTGCTCGGTGGTACAGGCTCATCTTCTCGATCGTGTCCGTGCTGGCGTTGGACGGCGAGAGTACCTCGCAGATCCAGTCCGGAACGACGCGCACGGGTGCCTCGGCCGGGAGCGTGGCGAGGCGCTCGCGACGCCAGCCCGCGACGTCGGGACGCCGCACCTCGTCGGTCGCGAGCTCGACGAGCGCCTCGACGGCGAACCACCAGCCGCCCGGGCGCTCGGGCGGCCCACCAGGCCGCCGGCGGAACGGCGCGAGCTGCGCGAAGAGCGCGCCCTGCGCCACGCCGTGCAGCGCGCTGCTCGCCTCTTTCGGGACGAGCTCGCCGGCGACGTGCTCGCAGCGGTCACCCTCCGGGCGCGCGAGCAGGTCGGCCAGGGTCGCGGGGTGCGAGCGAGCGGCGGCGCGGCTCATGGGCAAAGGGTAGCTCAGCGATACTCGAACGTCGGGTTGAGCAGCGAGCCTGGCCGGCCCCTTCCCGCGCTCGCATCGTCTTTCAGCAGGGCACGGCTCATCGCCCCGAGTCGGTGGAGCGTGCTGCCGTCCGTGGCCGCCTCGCAGAGGGTCACCGACAGGGCGAGCCAGCGTCGAGCCGGAGCTTCTCGGCCTTCACGGCGCAGGAGCTCGCCGGCGTGTCGGGCGACGAGCTCGCTCGGGTGCGAGCGCTGCTCGCCCTCCGACGAGGCGAGAAAGAGCCAGTCCGCGCCCAACGAGTCCAGCCACCGGTCGCACGGCGCGACCGTGGGGGCCCAGAGCATCGCGCGCAGCGACAGGTCCAACCGGAACCGTGCGGCGAGGTCGCCGCGCTCGAGGGCGGCGCGCAGCGCTCGCGGTGCGTCGACGCCGGCCATCGCCAGGAGGGCCGCGAGGCGATCGGCGCGCGGGTCTCCGAGCCGTGCTCGCTCCGCTTCGATTCGAGCCAACACCGAGGCGTTGAACGCGAGGTCGAACGCCGAGCCCGAGAAGAGGGAGCGAGCCTCGATGGCGAGGTCGGCGGCGCGGTCGAGCTCGCCGGCGAACGCGAAGCTGCGCGCGGCGGTTCCGAGCATGCGGCCGCGCTCGATGTCCGGGAGATCGAAGGCCGGCTCGTCCCAGCCGAACGACCGCCAGAGCTCCACCTCACCGGGGGCTGTTTCGCTCGGTGCGCGCGGTGCCGCGTCGTCGCCGTCGCGGCGGGTGATCTGCCCGGCGTCGTGCGCGAGCTCGACGAGCCGTTCGGCGTGTACGCGGAGCGCCTCGACGATGTCGGACACCGCGTCGTCGGGCGCCGGGAGCTCGTTTTGGAGCGCTCCGCACGCGAGGTTCTCGACCTGCTGCTGCTCGGCGCGCAGGCGGAACGAGCGCGCTCGCGCGAAGATGCCCTCTGCGTGGTCGATGGCCGCGCGCGCGCTGCGGACGTCTCCGCGATGGTTGGCGCATTCGGCGGTCAAGCGCCACAAGCGCGCGCCGAGCTCGAGGTCGCCGCACGCGCGAGCGCGGCGGGCGAGCTCCGAGTCACCCGCCCAGCCCGCCTCGAGCGCGCGCCACACGGCGTCGTAAGCGCCGGACTTCACGGCGAGGGCGGCCTCGGCCTGCCCCGCGAGCGCGCGAGCCGAGCTCACGGTGTCTGCCGGTGACCGTCGGCTCGTCGTCTCGAGCGCGCAGAGGCCTTCGGTGAAGAGGCGCTCCGCCGTGAGGCCGCCGTGGGCTCGCACGCCGGCCTCCCAGTCGTCCGCGGCGCTGCGTCCGCGCAGGTCTTCCACGTGGCGCGCCGCGCGCACGAGGTCGGGCGGCGACTCGCGCAAGGCGCGGTCGATCTGCCGCAGATGCGTCGCCGCGGGCGCGTCGAGCAGCAAGGAGCGCGTCTCGCCCAGCGCGCTCACCACGCGCTCGATGTCGGCGCGTCGTGTCGTCGCCCGATAGAGCGCGTTGGCGGCGACATCGGCGAGCAGCACGATGGGATGAGCGCCCGGATCGCTCGCGGAGCGAACGCTCACTTCGCCGAGGCCTGGGTGGGGAGCAGACCATCCGTGCGCCTCGCGCTGCAGCGCGTCGAGCGTCAGGCGGACCTCGATCTCGGAGGCGGCGCGGACGCGTGTGCCCTCCTCGGTCTCCACGATCCGACCGGCGCGCTTCGCGTCGGACTCGAGGCTCGGATCGATCGGGACGCTGCGCTGCGCCGGGATGACGTCGAGCGCCCGCGCGCCACCGAGCGCCGCGAAGCGCGCAGCCAGATCGACGACGGTGCCCAGCCACCGGACGTACTCGCCCAGCCGCTCCCGCGGCGAGCTCGCCGTCGGCCGCGCGACGACGAACAGCCAGCGGCCATTCAGCTCGCGCACGATGCGCGCCGCGAAGGAGAGGAGCTGCTCTCGATCCTCGACGCGCATTTCGCTCGCGTGCGGTGGGTAGGGGAGGGGGCTCGTGAACTTGCGCAGTCGGTCGCGCAGGTCTGCTTCGAAGTCGCTGGCGGCGGCGGGAAGTAGCGGGCCGCCGACGACCAGGCCGCCGCGCCGCTCCTCCTCGAAGTCGCCGGACTCGTCCAGGCCGAAGGTCCAGGTGCTCGTCACGAGCGCGCTCCCGCCGGGGGGCGGAGGGCACGAAGCGGGAGCGCGGGCGGCGCGCCCACTCGGAGCTCCCAGCGCTCGTCGACCTCGCGGAGCCCGTGAGGCCAGCCGACGACGGCATCGAGTGAGACGGCGCGGCGCGTCCCTGGTCGCGCGCGTTGGTCGTGGGCATCTGCGCGGCAGGGGAAGAGATCGGGGTTGAGCGGGAGCGACGTCTCGGCGAACGCGAGGAGGGGGCGCGCGTCGTTGCCCACCACGAGCGCGCAGCTCCCC
The DNA here is from genome assembly GCA_019637095.1 of Sandaracinaceae bacterium. GTDB lineage: Bacteria > Myxococcota_A > Polyangia > Polyangiales > Sandaracinaceae > JACKEC01. The sequence continues at coordinate 10,123 of JAHBWG010000081.1, forward strand.
AGCATGTCACGCAGGAGCTGGAAGAGCGCGCGCTCTCCGTCGGCCAAGGCTTGTTCCTCGCCGACGTTGGAGAGCCCGCCTTCGTTGAGATAATCCTCCACGCGCGCGACGAGCCGTGCGAGCTCGGCGCGCCGGCCTCGCCAGGGGATCTGGTTGCGGTGGAGCTCGCCCTCGAGCCACGCCCGCTCGAAGGGCCCGAACGGCCGCCAGGTGCAGGACTTCGCGCGCACCTCCTCAATCTTCTTTGCGATCGTCTCCGGCTTCGCGTCCGGGTCGTGCTCCGCGCCGATGATGACCCAAAGCGCTTCGGGGACGAAGCGCAGCCGGGCGTCGCGGTCCCACGCGTCGCCTCGGCCCGCGAGCGCGGCGTCGGTCACGCCCCGCAGGCGTGCGTCGAAGCGCTCGTGAACGAGCGGCCGGGCGTCCTCGCCCGCCGGCTCGAGGTCGGTGATCCGCGACTCCCAGCGGATCTCGACCGTGCCCGTCTCGCGCTCGAGCTGGTACTCGGTCGGGTCGAAGTCTCGTGGCACGAACGGCGGCTCGTCGTACGACTCCGGCTCTCGCAGCCGTTCGGCCTCGGCTCGCTTGCTGTCACGCTCATGGTACAGTCGTTCGCGCTCCCTCTCGTCCTTGGTTCCCTCGGCGAGCCGGCGGAGCGCGTCGGCCTCGCGGGTCAGCCGCGCGTGCTCGAGCCGACGGTCTTCTTGCCGCGCGTCGAACTGCGCGCGCCGGCGCCGCTCCTCGCGCTGGTGCTGTTCCCGTCGCTCTTGCTCGGCGTGCTCGTGCCTCAGCCGCGCGAGCTCCTCGGCCGAGCGGGGTTTGGGGTCGCGGACCCATTCGGAGGCGAGCAGGAGCGCCGGGGAGATGAGCGCCCGCAGCTCCGCGCGATCGACGTCCCGCTTTGGATCGTGGCGGGTGGCGCCACGGACCGCGAGCTCGAGGTCTCGAAAGATCGCCGGCAAGTAGGTAGAGAGGTCGCGCTCGATCCACTCCGCGGCGTCGAGCGTGCCCTCGTGACGTGTGGTGGCGGGCTGCACGAGCCGGTCGGACGACTTCGAGCGAAGCCGTTTGCGCAAGGCGTCGAGCAGCGCTTGCCAGGACGCCGTGCCGCCGAGCACGACGACTCTCGCTGCGCCCGACCGCGGCGAGACGGCGACATCGGTTGGAGAGATTGGCGCCGTGCCGCGGCCGTCGGCCCGAAGCCGCTGCGCCGTCTCGACGATCTCGACGAGGTCGAGGAGGAGCGTCGCGACCGCTCGCAGCGGCAGGCCCGCGACGAGCTCCGCGTCCAGCGGCTCGATCGATGGGTGCGGCGCGAGGACCGTCGCTTCCGCTCGCCTCGCGTCGAAGGCGACCAAGCTCACGAAACGCTCGGGCCGCTCCGCGCAACACTGCGCCCACCATCGACCGAGCGCCTTGCGCGCGTCCTCGTCGTCGCCATGGAGCGGGACGCGCCAAACCCGCAGCCCGTCGTGGGGTGGCGCAGCGCGCACGGTGTAGAGCTCGGGCCGGTTCGGCCAGAACACCCGGCCGAGGACCTGTCCAGCGGTGGCTTCGCGGGTGAGCTGGAGCCTCCGCATCAGCTCGATGGCGTCCTTCGGACGGCGAGCGGGATCTCGGCAGGCCGCCTCGAGGAGGATCGGCCGCCAGGGGTGGTCCTCCGCCACTTGGTCGATATCGTCGAGCTCTCGGGCCTCGAGGAGGGCGCCGACGACGTACGCGAGGGCGTGCACGTCGACCCGTGGGTCTCGAACCGTTCCGCCCAGAGGCCGGAGCTGCTCGGGGGCCGCGTACGGCGGTTGGCCGAACCCGAGCCCGCCGAGCGTCGCGCTGGATCGCGTGCCGGCGCCGTTGTGCAAGCGCGCGAGGCCGAGGTCCACGATCGTCGGCGAGCCGTCTTCCCCGACCACGAGGTTGGCCGGACGCAGATCGCGGTGGACGATGCCGACGCGGTGTAGGCGCGCCGCCGCCCGGACGATCGCCAGCGCGAGGTCCTGGCGATCCTCCAGGGTGCCGCGCAGGTGGGCGTCGAGCGTCTGCCCCTCGACGAAGTCCATCACCACCCACGCGGGCGCCACGTTGCAGAGCGCCTCGTGGTAGCGCACGACGCCGTGGATGGAGGTGCCTCCCAGACGCGCGATCGCCCGCTCGAAGCGCTCCCGCTCGTCGAGCAGCATGGCGTGGGCGTGGAAGACCTTGACGGCGTACTCGCGCGCGTCGCCGTCGCGGCGCGCCCGAAAGACCGTCCCGAAGCTCCCGCTGCCGATCTGGTCACTCACCGTCCAGCCGGCGTCCCGCAACGCACGCACGTGTCGGTCCTGCTCGCGCCGCGAGGCGGGCTGGCAGCATCCTTCGGGGCGCTCAGGACGGCGTCGCTCGGGCCACTTGTCCTGATCTTTCGCCGCGCGAGCCCCGGCTTGTCCAGCGATCGATCCTACGTAGAGCTGCGCCGCGCTCTCAGGGCTCGGGACCCGTAGGCCGATCTCACAGACGAGCGCGGGTGGATGGCCCGAGGGCGATGGGGGCGGCTCGACCTTGACGATCCACGGTCGGAGGTCGACCCACTGGTCGCCGAGCAGCAGCAGGGGGCCGTGGCTCTGGACCGTCCCTTCGGGCGCCTGCTCGATCGTCGTTCGCGGACGGCCGACGCCGTAGTGCCATCGAGCCTCCCAGCTCAACCACCCCTCCTCCTCCGATGGGCCTCCGATCAGCGTCACGATCTGCAGCTCGAGGATCGGTTTGATAGTATCCAGGAGCGCAGGGAGGCTCCCGCGCGCCACCGGCGCTCGCCGGTGGGCTTTGGCGTTCCTTTCCTCGGCGATCGGCTCGAGGAGCTGCTCGATCTGTCTCAGCCGAACGGGCGTGAACGGCTCACTTCGGCCCTGCGCGCGCTTCGCGAGCTTGCCGAAGAAGCCTGGGCCGGGCTCGAGCGCGTCTTGCCACGACTTGACGCGCGGAGCCCCGAGCTCGACCACGTCCTCCTCACCGAGACCCAGAGCGCACGTGCTCGTCGCCACGAGATAGCGCGTGACCAAGTATGCCAGATCGATCAGCCGATCGTCGCGCTCCGTGCTACTCCACGAGCCGGCGCGCAGCTCGTCGAAGGCCCCAGCCACGAAGCTCGGCGCCGTGTGACGCAGCGCATTCGCGCTGCCGAGGACGCGATCGAACTCGCTGCTCGTGTCCCCACCCACGACCGGCTCGAGTATCGTCGCGCCGGGCGAGGCAGGTCAACCGCGTGATTTCGGGCGACGCGATGTCAGAAGTCGCGCAGGTGTGCGTCGGATCGGCGTCGTCATCACCACCGGCGGCAGCGGCCATGGTAGGGTGGGCGTCGCGTAGGGCGTGACGCGCTCAGGGGAGGATGCGTGGGGATCCAGAGAACCATCGACGACGCGCGTCTGCGCGCGACCTTCGAGGCAGCGGGAGCGCCCGGCGCACAGGCCGAGGCCGTCCTCGAGGAGCGGGCAGAGGGCTTGTCGGACGAGCGCTCGCTCGCGCTCGTCGCCATCGACGCGGACGCGGTCCAGCGGACGCTCCTCGCGTCGCCCCGGCCGGTGACCATCGCGGGGGCGAGCGCGACGCTTCAGCAGTGGGACCGCGACCTGCGCAAGCACGACGAGGTCGTGCCCTCGGAGGCGACGGTGTTGTTCGCGGGCGGGGGCACTGCCGTGGTGCTCGCCCCGGCGCGCGCGGCGGCGAGCCTGGGCGCGAAGCTCGAGCGGGCCTACGCGGAGCGCATGCACGCGCGGGCGACGGCGGCGCACGTCGCGGTCTCACCGCGTGAGCTGGTCTCGGGGCCGCGTGCGTTGACGCCGCCGGTCGACGGGCTCGCGCGGCTCGGGCTCCGTCCGGGCGGCGGCGGGTTCGGCGGTTGCATGGCGAACCTCGCGTTCGCGCTGCGCACGGCCAAGTCGGCGGCGCGCGCGCACTTCGACGTCACCGAGGCGACGAGCGTAGCCCGGTGTGCCGAGACGGGGGATCGGCCGCGCGCGCCCGGACACGACGCGAAGGGCGACCCGTGGACGGTGTCGGAGTTCGCCCGGGGACATCGCGAGGCGGGCCGGAAGGAGAAGGCAGCGGACGAACAGGCTCGGTCGCTCGATGACCTGTTGAAGCGGGCGAAGGCCCGCCGGCTCGCCTTCATCTGCATCGACGGCGCGAAGATCGGCACGCTGCTCACCGGGCTCACGAGCTTGCGTGAGTACGTCGGGCTCTCGAGCACGCTCGACGACGCGTTCTCGTCGGTGCTCCTGGAGGACGTGCAGCGCGAGCTCGGGATCCGCCCTCGCGAACACCAGGTGATCCTCGCCGGCGGGGACGACCTCTTGCTCGTCGTGCCCGCGGAGGGGCGTGGCGAGCGGCCCAACGCGCTCGAGCTGACGCGCAGGATCGCGCGCCGGATCGAAGGTGCCTTCGCGGACGGCCCGCGGGACGGGAAGGTCGGCGTCGGCGCCGGGGTGCTGATCACGAGCGGCGGGCTGCCCTCGCGGATCGCGTTCGACTACGCGCGCGCGCTCTGCGACTCGGCCAAGCGAGCCATCGACGACGTGGACCGGTCGGGAGTGGACTTCGAGGTGGTGCTCGCGGGCGCGCCACTCTCGTCGAGCATCGCCAGCCTGCGCGAGGCGCGCGAGCGCACGACGGACAGCTTCCCGAAGATGGGGCAGAGCGCGATGCTCCGCGACACGCAGTGCCCCTACGCGATCGGGCGATTCGAGGGGCTGCTGGCCGTGGCCGAGGCGCTGCACGAGGCGAAGGTGGGGCAGTCGACCCTGGCCGCGTACACGCGCGCGCTGGAGCAGGGGGAGCTGAACACGGCGCTCATCGACGTCTACTATCAGCTCGCGCGCGACCGAACGGGGCACGTACGCGAGGCGCTCGGGGTGACGAGCCTGGAGCCGGACGCGCCGAGCGAGTGGATCGCGCGTCAGGTCTCGGAGCCCGAGCGCGTCTGGGCTACGGGCCTGCGCGACCTCGTGGAGGTCACCAAGCTGATGAGGCGCCGATGACGCAACGAACTTTCCACGCCACGCTCCAGCTCACGCTCGAGAGCCCGCTGCTCGTCGGCGGCCACACATCGCCGGCGAGCTACGTCGACGCGACGAGCGCGAAGCGAGCCGACTACGTGATTCCCGCCTCGGCGCTCCGCGGCGCGCTGCGCGAGGCGTGTACGCGCCTCGAGAACGCGGCGACCGACGGCGCCACTGCCGAGACGGCGGTAGGCCCGCTCACCTGCGAGCTCTTCGGCGCTCCGGGAGCCGACCGCCCGAAGCTCACCGAGGGGACCGGCGACGACATCGCCATCCACTCGGGTGACGCGGGCGGGACGTCGGGCAAGCTGCGGGTGGGCGACGCGGTGGCGCGGGACACCATGCACGCGGCCGTGCGGCACGGCGTGGGTGTCGACCGATGGACGGGCGCGGCGCGCCCGGAGGTCCACTTCCAGCGTGAGGTGGCAGGCGGCCCCGGCGACGTGCTCTCGGCCCCGCTCGAGTGTCGCGCGTCGGAGCCCGCGATCGATCTGTTGAAGCGGGCGATCGCGCTCGTCACCGGGGTCGGCAACAGCCAGAGCCGCGGGCTCGGCGCGGTGTGCGCGTCGATCGAGGCGACAACCGCACCCATCCCGAAGCGCTCGGTCGAGCTGCGCTCGAACCGCACGGAGCTGGCCGTTCGGATCGTCGCGCGCGAGCCGCTGCTCCTGGGCGGGCTGCCTACGCCGACGAACGTGCGCGAGTCGCTCCCGTTCGTCAGCGGCGCGGTGCTGCGCGGCGCGATCGCGAACGCGGCGCTCCGCTCGGGCATCGCCGAGACCTACGAGGACTTCCGGGCTGCGCTGGTGGACCCGCAGACGTGCATCCTGTTCTCGGATGCGCTCCCGGCGACGGAGAGCGAGCGCAATCTTCCCTTGCCCGCGCCGCGCTCGCGGCTCGCGTGCAAGCACGCGGGTGACAGAGACCACCGCAACGTGAACGGCGTCGCGCGCGACACGCTGGTCAGCGGCTGGCTCGCGGGCCTGCTCTTGCGCGAGGGGGGGACGGTGGCGCCGTTCGTCTGCCCGGTGTGCAGTCGTACGCTGACCAGCGCCAAGGGTTGGGTCGGGGGCGTCGACCCAGACAGGCGGGTGGTCACACGCCTCGGGCGTGACGTCGCGACCGGGGCGGCTTCGCCCGGCCTGCTCTACAGCACGGTGCAGATCGAGCCGACTGCGACGTTCGTGGGCACGGTCGCGCGGCTCGGCGATGCGGCCCGGCGGCTGCTGGCGCGGATCGACGCCCCGGTGCGGGTCGGTGGCTTGCGCAACCGCGGGCTCGGCACCGTCGAAGTGACGTTCGAGGAGAGCTCGCACCTCGGGCGCGGCGCGGTGCAGAGCCGGCGCGCCAAGCTCGCGAAGGCGGCCAAGCCGCTGCTCGACGTGGCGAGGGTGCTGGGCGTCGCGGAGGTCGCCGACGCGGATCGCTTGCTCGCCGTCGTCGCGCGGACCGACGTCGCGTTGCCGCCGGAGGCGGCGCCCGAGCGCGTCGGGCGCGCGCTCTTCGGCGAGGTGCCGTTCCGCGTGCTCGCGGTCGCGCAGGCGGCCGGCGTGCGCTCGGGCTGGTGCGAGCGCACGCCGGGGCCGCGGGCGCTCCGGCCGGTCGTGTCGGCCGGCTCGGCGTGGCTCTTCGCCGCCGAGGGTGAGGCTCCGTCGGACGAGTACCTCGCGCGGCTCGAGGTGGAAGGCGTCGGTGACGACCGCGAGCTGGGCCTCGGCCGGCTCGCGATCGCGCCGCATGCGCTCATGGAGGGATGGGAGTGATGGCGAATCAGGCGGACATGGCGCGGCGTGCGCTCGATCTCTACAAGGAAGGGTCGTTGCGGAGCGCCTTCGTCGCGGTCGACCCGACGCAGATGCGGACGGTGCTCGCGGCGTTCGAGCAGGCCGGCTCGCTCGAGGAGCAGGAGGTCGTCCTGCGCTACCAGGCGGCGCGGCTGCGCGAGAAGTGGGACGGCAAGCTCGTCGATCGCCTGCTCGAGCTCTGTCGCAAGGCTGGCGAAGGCGTCGAGCGCACGGCCGGTCAGGACGCCGACGAGCCCAAGGCGCGGGCGGCGGCGCAGCAGCTCGGCTTCATCGTGCGGATGCACAAGGTCGCCCACGAAGAGGAGGCCTCCCGGCGTTCGGGCGGCGGAGCGCCACAGGGCGACAAGAGGGGGCGGCGATGAGCGATCCGTTCTTCCACGTCTTTCGTCATCGGACCCGCGTGCGCGGCGTGATCGAGTGCGTGAGCGCGTTGCGGATCGGCGTCGGCCGCTCGAGCGACGCGCTCGGCACCGACCTGCCAATCCTGCGCGACGCGCGCGGGGTGCCGGTGATCCCCGGCGCGTCGATCAAAGGTGTCGTGCGCTCGCAGGTCGAGGCGCTCCTGCGCGCGATGAATCAGTCGTGGGCCGGCGATCCGTTCGAGCAGGGCGGATCGGATGAGGAGCGCGCGCGCGCCGGGGAAGGGAGCGCCGCGAAGAAGGCGAAGGAGGTTCGCGACGACATCGCGAAGAACGCCGACGAGGCCAGCCGGATCTTCGGCCGTCCGAACCTCGCGTCGCACGTGCGGTTCGCGGACGCGTACCCGGTGCCCGGCCAAGAGATCGCCGTCGAGGTGCGGGACGGGGTCGCGATCGACCGGGACCTCGGCCGCGTGTCCGGCGCGAAGAAGTACGACTTCGAGGTGGTGGCCGCGGGGTCGCGGTTCACGCTCGAGCTGATGATGGACGGCCTCGAGGAGCGCCAGGAGGGCGCGGTCGTCGCGGGGCTCGAGATGTTGAACGAGGGCTTCGCGCGCCTCGGGGGGTTCAAGTCGCGCGGGCTCGGGCTCGTGAAGCTCGTCGACCTCGAGGTGAGCGGCCTGCGCGGCCCGACGCTCGAGCGCTTCGAGCACACGTGGGACGAGTTCCACGGCTCGCGGCTCGCCGCGTTCCGAAGGTGGGCGGGCGAAGCGACGAAGGGAGCCGCCTGATGCACAAGCTGACGATCAACCGCGCGCGGATCGACCTCGCGTTCACTCCGAAGACGCCGCTGCTCGTCAAGAGCGGAGACAAGGGCGCGCAGCTCCTGCACCCCGAGCGGCCCGACCTGATGTGCGTCCGCACGCACCACGGCGCGCGCGGCGAGACGGTGTACGTCCCCGGCTCGAGCCTCAAGGGGGTGGTGCGCTCGGCCGCGGAGCGGGTGCTGCGCTCGCTCGAGCTCCCGTGCTGCGATCCGATGAACCACAAGTCGCGGTGCCACGACGAGGCGAGCAAGCGCGGCGACGCCATCGCGCGTGGGCGCGAGGCGGCTGGGTCGCACCCGATGGGCGAGGTCCACGGGATGCTGTGCCTCGCGTGCCGGTCGTTCGGCAGCCAGGCGATCGCGTCGCGCGTGTCGTTCGCGGACGCGTACCCCACCGAACAGAGCCACGCGCGCGCCAACCACACCGAGACGCGCAACGGCGTGAGCATCGACCGCATGACCGGGGGCCCGGCGCGCGGCAAGCTGTTCGAGCTCGAGGTCGTGGTCGGCGGTGACTTCGCGACGTCGATCCACTTCGCCAATTTCGAGCTCTGGCAGCTCGGGCTCGTCGGGGTGGTTCTCGCCGATCTCGACGACGGGTTCGTGCGGCTCGGCTCCGCGAAGACCCGGGGCCTCGGCCGCGTGTCGGTCGCGCTGAGCGAGCTGGTCGTCGACCAGATCGGTGCGGGCGGCGGCCTCGCCGGCGTCGGGACGCTCCGCTCCGACCTCGTCGACTCCTACGACCTGCTCGAGCGTGATCTGCGCGGCCCGTCGGGCGAGGCCCGCGTGTCGGCGCTGGGGCAGCGCCTCGTGTGGAAAGGCAACGAAGCTTGTCGCCGCGCGCTCGACGAGGTCGTGGAGCGGGCGTGGCCGACGCTCCTGAAGCGCCGTGGAGCGGCGGCGTGAGGGACGGTCGTCGCGGCCCGCCGCGCGGCGGGGGTGAACCGGCGCCGGTGAACTACCGCGCCATCGCGCCTGCGCGCGAGGCGGTGCGGCTCGACAAGCCCGGGCACCACCGCCTCGAGAGCGGACGCATGAGCGGATGGATTGCGCTCGAGCTCACCGCGGTCGACGCGGTCCACGTCGGGGCCGGCGCGCCGGTGCTCTACGAGGAGCTCGCGCGCGCGACGGTCGTGACCTTCGACGAGGATGGGGGAGTGGCCCCGGTGATCCCGGGCGCATCCCTCAAGGGCGCCGTCCGCAACCTCGCGGAGCTGGTGCTCGGCGGCGGCTCGCCCGACGACCGCGACGTGGCGAGCACCGCGGTCGGGAGCCTCTTTGGCTACGTCGCGGGCAACGACACATTCCTCGGCCGGATCGGGTTCGACGACGCGCTCCCGTTGGCCGAAGAGCCCGCGATGGGCCTGACGAAGCTGCCTCACCCCTACCAGCCGCGTAAGGCAGGGGGGCGGCGGCTCTACGGGCCGCCCGTCGGGGCGCTCGCCAAGGAGGTGCCCTACGAGGTCACCGCGCCCAAGGAGCGGTTTGGAACGCGGCTGCACCTGGTGAACGTGGCGATGGGGGAGCTCGGGGCCGTGCTGACGTGCCTCGGTATGGATGGGACGTTCCTGCTGCGCGTCGGCGGCGGGAAGTTCGCCGGGCTGGGGCGCGTGCGGGTGGAGGCCGTGGGTGGGTCGATCCGGCGCGGCTACGAGCGGCCGCGCCCGGAGCGCCTCGACGCCGAAGCGGCGCGCAAGCTCGTCGCCGAGGCGCTCGCGAAGCGCACGCTCGCCAAGGACGCCGAGCAGCCCCTGCGGCTCATCCGTCAGGCGCTCGGAGGTGCGCGATGATCGCCGGGCCTCGGAAGAAGGATCTGGTGCAGCGAGCGGAGCGGCTCGCTCAGCAGCTTGGCGAGTTCAAGACCCAGGGCAGCGGCGACCCGGTCGACCCGTCGCGGCTCGCCGAGGTGCAGCGGTTCGTGCAGGCGAACGGGACTGGTGATCTCGGCGAGATGCTCGATCGCCTGCCGGGCTCGTACCTGCGCAAGGCGTCGCGCAGCGCGGGCCCTCAGCTCGAGGAGGTCAAGCGGCGAGTCAAGCCGCTCGCGCGCGAGGTCGCCGACGCGGAGGAGCTCGCGTACTTGTTGGGTTGGGCGCGTCGGCTGATGACCCTGGCCGAGAAGACGGGGCTCGCGCGTGAGGGACGCGGCGGATCGCAGCAAGGAAGGCCGGGCCGTGGACGGCGGTGATCTGCCCGAGGATCTCGAGGCTCGGCGCGACGAGCTGGAACGTGAGTTCGACGAGGAGGCGAGAAAGCTCGGGTGCCAAGAGCCCGGCTTCGCGCGGGACTACGTCGAGCGCGCGCTCGAGACCGAGCTCGGCTGTCTCCGTTGGCGCACCCCCGACCATGCGCGCCCCGTCGACGTCGAGCTCCTCGTCTTGCTGTGCGGGATGAGCCCGCAACCGCTCTTGCTGAGTACGAGCTTCGTCAGGCCGCGACGTGTGATGCTCGTCGGCTCCGACCTTATCGATGGCAAGGGGCGTGAGGCCGTCGAGAAGGTAGACGAGCGCTTGCGCGAGGTCGAGCGAGCGCAGCGAGACCTTCGGCTGGAGCGCCTGGACCCTCACTTCATGGCGGCGAGCGATCCGGTCGCGGCGTATCGCTCTCTGGCCGACGCGATCCGGAGCACGCAGGCCGCGTATGGCATCGCGACCGATCGGATCCTCGTGGACATCACCGGCGGCAAGAAGACGATGGTCGCCGCCGCGTACCTCGTTTGTTCGGAGCTCGGCCTGTCATCCTGCTACATCGACGGCAAGTACGACGAGCGCGTCCGGATGCCCCGACCCGGCACCGCCGTGTTCGAGCGCCTCGGAGACCCCATCGCCGCGTACCGGGTGCGTGAGCTCCGGCGCGTGGTCGACCTCGCGCGGCGCGGGCGATACGCCGCGGCGGAGGAGCTGCTCGGTGAGCTGCTGGAGCAGAACCTCGCCGTCGGTCGCGACGCGCTCGAAGGCGACCTTCGAAGACTGCGATGGCTCCGCGCGTGGTCTGAGCGACGGATGAGTGAGCTCGATGGAGCCCCCGATCCGCTCGGAGCGTTTGGGCGCGAGTGGGCGAAGCACGCAGCGAAGCGGTTCGACCTCGACGCGTGCGCGAGGGTCGACAAGTGCCGGCTGCTCTCGGCGTACACCCTCCACCGGCTCGTCCACGCGTCCGGCCTCTACCGGCAGGGCGACGCGCACGAGGCCTTCCTCATCGCCTTCTCCGCGTGTGACGCGCTCGCTGATGGCGTGGTCATGGCGTTGCTGGCGCACAACCTGGTCAAGCGCGAGAAGGTCACGAGCTACCACGAGCTCCTCAGGAAGGTCGGCGGGGACGCGATCGCAGCCATCTTGGCCGACGGGAGCCCGCCTCCTGACAAGAAGGTGGAGGTCGCCGCCTCGTGGAAAGGGATCGGCCGCGACGTCCTCGAAGCCGCACTCGGTCATGAGACCGTCCGGCCGACTCGAAACGTCTTGATGCACGGCGTCGGCGAGGTCGACGAGCGCGTGGTCCAGCGCTTCTTCGAGGTAGACGCGGGCGGGCGCTTCGTCGAGGCTGTCGAGCGCGCCTTTGGGCGGGCTTTCGACCTCGCGGCGGCCCGCGCATCGATCGAGACGACCGTCGGCGAGCTGGAGGATCTGCAGATCGCACGCTCCTTCGGAGCGGGGGCGTGAGCGAGCTCGACGCGATCGTCGCTGGCGTACCTGCGTCGGTCACCTTGCGCGCCCGCTACAGAGCCTCGGAGACGGTCTCGCTCCCTGCGTTCCTCGGCGGCACGATGCACGGCGCGCTCGGGCACGCGCTCGACGCCGTGGGTGCGATCGGGCTCTTCGGTCCGCCGCCCGCCCCCGAGGACGCGCCGGGGTTCGTGCGGGCGGGCGTGCCGCCGCCCTGCGTGATGATCCCTCCCGCGATCGCGCCGGCTCGGGAGCTCGAGCCCGGCGCGCCGCTCGAGCTCGCGGTCTTGCTCGTCGCCCCGGACGAACGCCGCGTCGGCGTGCTGCTCGCGGCGCTCGAGGCGATGGGGCGTCGAGGGCTCGGGCGTGGTCGAGGCCGGCTCGCGCTCGAGCGCGTGGACGACGGTGGCGGCCGCCCCACATGGGAGGGGGGACGGGTCGTCGCGACCCCGGAAGTGGATGTGGCCCCGGCGGCGAGGGGAGATGGACCGTGGACCTTGCGTGCCACCACACCACTTCATCTCGTGCGGAGGGGCGAGCTCGTCCAGCACCCGCGCGCCGCCGAGGTCGTCGTCGCGGCGGCGCGCAGGCTCCTGTCGCTCGCGTGGACGTACGGGGTGGGGCCGACGTGTGACCTGCGTGAGCTCGAGCACGCCGCGAGCGAGCGGCTCGCCGCTGCTCCCGGGGGCGACTGGACTAGGCTTCATGGCGAGCGCTGGTCCGAGCGGCAGAGGCGGCTGCACCCGGTCGAAGGTGTCCTCGGAACGCTTCGGCTCGACCGTACGGCGGAGCCGTACGTCCCGCTCCTCGCACAGGCGCTTCGCTTCGGTGTCGGCAAGGGCACGGCGCTCGGCCTCGGTCGCCTGGAGCTCGTGCTAGGCGTGAGCTGAGCCAAACCGTCTTGTCGGTGGCCGGCGTCTCACGATAGCCTCGGCGGCGGTGGGCGTCAGCGGAGAGTGGCGACTTGCGCGCGATCGCGTCGTCGAGAGCGGCGGCGCCGCGGGCCCTCACTTCCGTACGTTCTACGAGCTCGCGGTGCGTGATGGCGTGAGGGTGCTCGCGTCCAAGTGGAAGTACTCGCCCGCCGAGGCGCGCGACCTCGTCCACGACGTCCTCGCGCACAAGCTCGTTCACGTGCTCGCCGCCGAGAGCCCGCGCGCGATGTTCCTCACGCTGTTGACGAATCATGCGGTCGGTCGGCACCGGCGCCGCCAGCGCGAGGCGAGCCTCGAGGCGCCCGACCTGCACGCGAGCGGCGACGCGCCGCCGGACCAGACCGCCGAGGCGCGCGAGCGGCTCGAGGAGGTCGAGGCGTGCTTCGCCGCGCTGGTGAGCCCGCGTGATCGGCGCGTGTTCTCCGCCGTGGCCGTGCTCGGCGTGCCGGTGCCCGAGGTCGCGCGCGCGGAGGCGCTCTCGGAGGCCAACGTGCATCAGATCGTGTCGCGGACGCGGCGTCGGTTGAAGGAGGGGCTCGATGAGGGTTCCTGACCGCGCGTACCCGCTGCCCGATGGGCTGGTGGTCGAGCCGCGCGTCGTACCCGCGCGGCCGTGGCAGGCGCACGTGATCAAGCACCCCTTCGGGCTGGGCGCGATGTGGGGTGCGTGGAGCGGCAGTCGGCGCTGGAACACGGAGGGCTGGGACCGCGTGGCGCCCCCGGTGCTCGAGGAGGGCGAGCGGGCGAGCCTGACCGCCGCGATCGGCGCGCTGCACGAGGGCGAAGCGCGCTGTCGCGCGGACAAGTTGGAGCGTACCGAGTACCGCGGGGAGCCGCGGCGAGAGCGCACGCCCTGCTACGAGTGCGCGCTGGCCGAGCGGTGCGGCGAGATCACGCGGTCGGTCGGGGAGCGCTACGCGAGCTGGGTCGACCGGCTGTTGGCGGAGCTCGCTCCGCTGGAGGCGGTGCCGCGCAATGAGCTGGCGCTGCGCCTGCAGCGCGAGCTCGGCGCGCCGGAGGCATCGCTCCCGGTGGTGCTGTCGGTAGGGCGCGGCGCCGGCGGGGCCGGGGCGCGCGTGCAGGCGCCGAACGGGGTGCGGGTCGAGCTGGCGCTCGTGGGGCGCGATCGGCTCGAGTGGTGGACTACCTATCGCAAGCCGGCGCGGACGGCCAACGACCGGATCAGCGCGCTGCTCGACGTGATGCAGCCACTGCCGAGCCTGCCGCTGTCAGGAATGGCGGTGGTCCCGCGTCGATGGTGGCGAGGAGACTCGCGATGACGACGTGTGCGCTCACGGAGATGATCGAGGCCGCCCTCGAGGCGTGGGACGTGCCGCCGGACGCGCTCGACGCGCACGCGCTCGTGGTGGAGCGAGTCGGCGACGCGCTGCGCGCCGAGCTCGGGCTGCCGCGCGGGTGGTGTCGCTGGCTGGAGCGTCGGACCTCCGAGGAGCTGGGGAAGGTGATCGAGGACGCGGTCGAGCTGCTCGCAGAGGCTCCGGCACCGAGCGAGCCGGGCGTCTCGGACGAACTCGTGGTCGCGGCGGTGTCCCGGGACCGCACCGAGAGCACGCGCCTCGGGGTGGAGCGGGCGTGCCTCGCGACGGGGCGCGCGTTCACGGCGGTGCCCGGCTTCGAGCGGTTGGTCGCGGCGCAACAGGAGCTCGACGCGTGGCTCGCTCGCACCGTGACGCGTGACGAGGTGGAGCAGGCGCTCGGGATCCGGCGGGCGTTGCTCGCGCCCCCGGCCTGGACGGACGTGCTCCCAGAGGGCGAAGGCGACGCCATCGTCGAGGAGGTCGTCGAGGGGCTCGCGCCACGCCGGATGGAGCCTCCGTCCGCGGCGGTGGTGGTCGCATACGTGCAAGACGGCTTGCACAAGGGCTGGGTCGAGGCGGCAGCGGCGAGCGACCCGTGGTTCGCGCAGGAGCTGGCCGAGACGGTGGCGCTCTTGCGTGGGGAGGGCGAGCCGATCTCGCTGGTCGCGCGCCAATGGGAACGCCAGTCGCGGGAAGCGCCGGTGGAGATCGAGGTCCCCGTCGCGGCTGCGGCGGACGATGGCGCGCCACGGGCGGCATCGATCGAGCTCCTGCTCGGGGTGCTGTCGCCGACGGACGCGGCGGCGCGGATGACGGTGGCGGGCGAGCGGGTGACGTTGCACGCGGTCGCTGGTGAGACGCCGCTCGTTCACGTCTCGCTCGGCGGCGTCGCGGCGACCGACGAAGGCGAGAAGTGGCGGCTCGAGGTGCCGTGGAGCGACGGCGACGTCGGCGAGCTCGTGGTCGAGGACGCCGCCGGCCGCCGCTTCGCGTGCCCGCTGAGGCTCACGCCGGGGCCCGAGTGACGGAGCGCGCGTCGGTCGACGCGCTGATCCGAGGCGCGTTCGACGTCGACCGTCCGCTTGCGCAGCGCCGCCTCGACCTCGATCGGCTGCGGGAGCAGGCGTGCGCACACCCGCCCGACGAGCGCGCGCGTGCGCGGATCCGAGCGCTGGGTGGCGCGCTCGACCAGGCGCTCGCGGTGGAGTGGCGTCCAGGTGTTGGAGAAATGCACGTCGCATTGACGAGCCCGTGCGGGCCGTCGACCGGCCGGCTCACCGTGCGGCGCGGCGGGATGGCCCATCGGGTCGAGGTCGGCGACGGCATCGGCACCTCGGCCAGCATGCAGGTCCGCGCGGCGTTCGACGCGGCCGCGGCGGCGGTGGCGCGCGCGGGCCGCGGGGTCCCGGAGGCGCGGGCGCGCGGGCACGTCGTCGAGTTGTGGACGCCCGATGGGACGCGCGTGGACGGGCGCTCGCTCGGGCTCGCGGCGGCGGCCGCGTTCGTCTCGTGCTGGTCGGGCCGCGCGCCGCGCGCCGAGGTGGCCGCGAGCGCCGGGGTCACGCGGGAGGGCGGGCTCGTCGCCGTCGACGGGATCGAGGACAAGGTGCGCGCGCTGCGCGAGCGCTACCCCTACGTGCGCGCGCTGCTCGTCGCCGCGGACCAAGTGCCCGCGCTCGACGCGATCGATGCGGTCGCGCTCACGCGCGCGGCGACGCTCGGGGGCGCGCTCGAGGTGCTCGGGCTCGACGTTCGCGCGATCGAAGGCGCGCCGCTTCCGTCCGCGCAGCGCAAGCGCATGCTCGAGGAGCTCGCGACGATCCAGGTGCCGAGCTACGACGCGGGCACGTGGCGCGAGCACGCGATGCGGGCGCGCATTTGCGCGAGCGGCGGGTCGGCCTCGGAGACGACGCGCGCGCTCGGGTGGGCCGCGCTCTTTCATCTTCACGCAGGCGACCTCGACGACGCGAACGGCATCGCGCACGAGCTGCGCGGGCGCGAGCTCGACGCGCTCTCCGACGGCGCGCGCGTCTGGGTGCGCATCGTCCTGGCGACGACGGCGATCGACCGGGACCGTCACGACGACGCCGTGGCGCTCGCGCGCGAGGCGCTCGCCGACGCGCAGACGCTCCGCGGGGACGACCGCGCCGAGCTGCTCGGGCGCGCGTACGGCACGCTCGGCCGGGCGCTGGTCCACGCTGGGCGGAGCGAGCAAGCCATCGAGCCGCTCGCGGCGGGGGCGGCGCACCATCGCGAGCACCTCGGGCGCGAGCTCGCGCGTTCTGCGATCTACCTCGCGACCGGGCTGCGACGCGCCGGGCGGCTCGACGAGGCGCTCGACGCGATCGGCGAGGCGTTCGCCGCGATCGACGCGCACGCCCACGAGGAGGAGAGCGCGGTTTCGTTTCTCTACGCGCGCTACGAGCGAGGCCGCGTGCGCTTCGCGCGCGAGGAGCTCCGCGCTGCGCGCGACGACCTGCTCGCGCTGGTGGACGCGCAGGGGACTCACACGTACCCCGCGCTCGGGGCGCTCCGCTACCTGGCCGCGATCGAGCAGCGCCTCGGCGAGGGCGACGGACGGCGCTGGCTCGAGGACGCGTGCGAGGTGGCCGAGGCCGAGTCGACCGGGGGCGCGCTCCGGCGCGTGGCCGCGGCGGCGGCCGGTGAGGCGCTCTTGCGCGGCGGCGCGCCGCCCGGGCTCGAGCCCCGGCTGCGCGCGGTCTGGATTCGTGTGATGGGCGAAGGTGCCGGAGAAGCCGCCCTCGACCGGTTGGTCTACTGAGGCCTACCCGACGGGCCGCTATCGCGTTCTGAGCTCCTGGTCCGGCAGCGCGTCGGGGAGCTGGGTCGGTGGCTCCTGCTTCGGGAACGCGACCTGAACGAACGAGGGCAAGAGGTGTTGCGCGAACCAGTCGCGGACGCGCGCGTGGGCCTCGGCGCTGAGCGGCGCGTGGCCGTGGGCCAGGACGGAGCCGTTGCGCTGCTTCGACAGATCGAGCCGCGGGCGCGCCGTCTCTCGCGCGACGGCGGCGAGCGATCCCTCGAGCCGGTCGAGGGCCTCCCACGCGGCGTGCTGTCCGAGGACCCGCTTGTCGTCGTAGCTCGGCGTGGTGAGGTCGGCGACGGGCGAGCTCGGCTCGACGTCGCCTGGATCGATCCCGTGCTCCCACCGGAGCGCCCACTGGGCGATCGCCTCGTTTGCGCGGTAGACCAACAGCACGGCGAGGTCGTAGCGGGTCGCCCGCGCGTGCCGCTCGGAGGCCAGCCAGAGGTCGAACGCGCGCGCCGCGTCCGACCGCTTCGACGGCGGGCTCGCGAGCGCGCCGAGGGACGGCATCGAAGGGACGAAGCGGGCGAGGGGCGCGAGCCGCTCACGCGCGTCTGCGTAGTCGAACGCGGCCCACGCGGCGTAGCCGCGCGAGAGCGCGAGGGCGCGCGAGGCTTCGGGACTCGGCCGGCGCAGGCCGCCGAGCGCCTCGACGGCGGCGGCGTAGTCGAACCGGCCCCACGCAAGAGCCGCGACGTCGAGCGCGAAGCGGCTCTCGAGCCCGCTCGTGTCGATGGAGACGATGTGCTCCGTCCCGGAGCGGACCTTGTGATGATCGGTGCGCGGGCCGAGGACGACCTCGACCTCGGCCTGCGTCGTCAAGGCGGCGAGCAGGAGCATCGCGCTCATCGACTTGGTGCCGCCGGTGTAGTCGACGACCAGGCGCGCCCCCGGCGCGCGCTCCGCGCGCAGGCACGCGAGGCAACGCTCGAGGATCGCGCCGGGCTCGTCGGCGGGCACTCGGACCACGGCGTACCGCGCTTCGTCGAGGCCGGCGTCGGCGGCCAGCGCGGGCACGGCGGCGTGGGTGCCGGGCTTGCCGGAGACCGGGTCGTCGTCGCTGGCGACGAACACGACGCGGTCCCAGTGCGCGGCGCTGAGGTGTCCGAGGAGCGGCTCGGGCGAGCCGCCGACGCTGAGCACGAGGGTCGAGACCATGGGCTCGAGGATACCGGCCCGTTCGGGATCGCGGTGCAGCAGCCTCGGCGCTGTCAGGTTCGGGGCGCTGCGTACGTCATGGCGCTGTCGCGGCTCCGCGCGAGGGCGACGGGAGGGAGGTGACGGTCCTCATGGGAAAGCGAATCGCGATCGAGGTCGGCGCGGCCGTCCTCCGTGCCCTCGTGAACGTGCTCGTGGACGTCCTTCGCAAGAAGGCCCGCTGAGCGTGCTCGCGTGAGCGGGACGAGCGCGGCGCGGCGCGCTCGCCTGCGTCGAGCCATGGATGGCTGCGTGCTACGCTCTGGAGGATGAGCGAGCCGGCGCGAGAGATCCCTCGGCTCACCTTCGAGCAGGCCGCCGCGGCGGCGCCGGAGGTGCGCGGCGAGCTCGACGGGGGGAGGTTCGTGCCGGTGACTCGCAACACCTGGCGGCACGGCGAGGTCGTCGCACGCGTGACCCTCCTCTTCGGTCTGTACGCCCGGGAGCACGCGGGCTGGAGTGTCTCGGCGGGCGATCCAGGCGCGAAGCTCACGCACGATCCCGATACGCTCCGCGGTCCGGACGTGGGCATCGTCCGCGCGGAGCGGCGACCGGCTGGCCGAGGTGCCGCGGGCTGGCTGGATGGCGCGCCCGACGTCGCGGTGGAAGTGGTCGGCGACGCGCAGGGGCACTCGGACCTGGCGAAGAAGGCGCTCGAGTACCTCGCCGCGGGCGCGCGGGCCGTATGGGTCGTCGACCCTGGGCCGCGCCGCGTCGTCGTGTACACGCCGCCGAGCAGCGTGGCCGTGCTCGGCGCCGAGGACGTGCTCGACGGTGGCGACGCGCTGCCCGGCTTCCGGTGTTCGGTGGCCGAGCTCTTCGAGTGACTCGCGTCGATCGTCGCGCACCGAGCTGCCTGCCCGCTATGCTCGACGCAGGATGCGTGGACCGCCCCGCGAGGCGCCTCGGGCGCTGACCCTCACCGGGGCGGACCTGGAGCTCTGGAGCGACCTGCCGCTGCCGCTCTCCGAGCTGGGCCTGCGGCTCGACGCGGGCCAGGAAGACTACTTCCTGCGCCTGCTCGAGCTCGTCGAGGACGCCGTCGTCCTCGTCGTCGCGCTCTCGCTCGTGCGGCTCGAGCCCCGCGCCGCGAGCACGCGCGCCCGAGCCCTCGAGCTCTCGAGTCGGCCGAGCTTCGGAGCGCGCGTGGATCTCCTGTGGCTCCTCGCCGACGGGGCGCCACGCGGCTGGGACCCGCGCGCGAGCGCCGAGTCGCAGCGCGCGCTGATCGAGCTCGTCAATCCCGAGTCGGTGCCTCGACGTCCGACGGTGCGCGACCTGTTCGCCGCGATCGTGAAGCTCCGCAACGACAGTCATCACCGCCGGTTGGGGGCGCGGGAAGAGGCGACGCGAGGTCTCGAGCGAGCGGTCTTCTGGCTGTTGAGGCAGTGCCCTGCGCTGACCGAGCGGCTCTACTGGGTGGACGAAGTCCGCCGCACGAGTGAGGGCACCGAGGAGCTGCGCGCGTGGTCGCTCTGGGGCCCGAAGATGGCGCGGTTCCGACGTGGGCAGTGGCAGCCGACCAGGCCTGGAGTGGTCCCGGGCCGGGTGTACCACGGTGAGCTGGTGGATCCCGTCGCGCTTCATCCGTTCTTCGTGGTGCGCGACGAGCGGCTGTACGTGCTCGACGAGGTGAAGGGAGCCAAGGGGGTCCTGCGTCACTTCGCGTCCCGCCAGGCCCTGGAGCCGCCCGCGTCGCTCGGCGACGTGTGGCCTGACGTCGAGGCGCCCCGCATCGCGACCGGCGATGCAGGCACGCGGCGGGCGCCCGTGAGCCTCGGGGTGTCCCGCCAGACTGCGGGCGCGGCGATGGCTTCCGAGTGGTCGGATGCGGTCGAGCCGCCACTTCGCCGGAGGCGTTGGCCTGGCGCCGTGCTCGTTGCGGCCCTCGTCTTCGCGACGGTCCTCTTCGTCGCGGTCGGCTCGTGGCGCATGCGCGATGACGAGCCGGTGGTGGTTCCCGCGCCAGCGTCGGGGGCCATCGCGCTCTCGCCGGGGGCGTCGACCTGTCCCACCGCCCCGGGACCGGAGCGCCGCCCTCCCGCCGGTCTCCCGCACGCGCTGACGGGCGCCCCGCTCGAGTGGCGCGCCATGCCGAGCGCGCTGGCCCGTGCGTGCCCTGCCACCCTCGTCGTCGACCCAGGCGGCTGTCGAACCGCGCTCGTCGAGATCCGCTCGACGACCTGGGCGCCGGCGTGGCCGATCCCGTCGCACACCGGGACGCATGTCGCGTTTCATCGGACCCATGGGCTCTTCGAGGTCATGGTCTACAGCGGGGTCGACGTCGCCGAGCTCGCCGCCTTCGCGGAACGCCGGCTCGGTCCGCCGCACCGCACGGAGGAACGTGGCCGGGTGTGGGAGTATCCCGACGACGCGGTCGGCGGCGAGACCCGGCTGCGAGTCTCGCCGCTCGCCCCCGGCCATTCGCTCGGGCGGAGCGCGATCCGGTTGACCCACCCGCCGGTCGCAGCGATCTACGCGCAGGAGATGCGGGCGTCCGGCTGCCGACGGTGATCGTCGCGCCTCCGCAGACGAGGCGCTCCGCTGCCGACGGCAGGCGCTCCGGCTCAGTTCACGTAGACGATGACGGGTGCGGCGAGCGGATGGACCTCGAAGTCCGCTGCGAGAATGCGTCGAGCCTGCTCCGCCGCGTCGAGGCGGAAGTCGAGCTTGGGCGCAAGGGTTGGCGCGAGGAAGCTCAGCCCGTGGTCGAGCCGCACGCGGAGCGTGCTCTCGTCGCTCCAGCGCAGGACGAGCTCGCGGTGGTGCGGGAGCTGGTGTTTGCTCTGTACGTCGACCGTGGGGCGCCCACCGACCTGCGCGAGCAACGCCTCGAGCACTCGCCGCTGATCCGCTTCCTCGCGCCAGTCGTGCGCGAAGGAGTCCGGGTACTTGTCGGTCGTCGCGACTGCGGCGGTGCGGAGTCGGATGACCGTGTGCTCGTCGAGCCCGCCCGGGTCGTCTCGTAGCGCGCGCAGCACCTCGTAAAGCACGCGCGCGGCGACCGGACGGTGGACGTATCGGTCCGTGTATTCGACCTCGACGAGGCGAGCCTTCCCTGCGAGTCGATCGCGCAGGTTCGTCGCGCGCCGCGTCAGGTGCGACCAAAACCGGCCGCCCAGCGCGGCGACGGCGCCGTTGAGTTGGCCGGTGATCGCGATCTCCACGAACTGGTTGGGGACCGGCTTGAGGAGCTTCCTCGCGCTCGCCTCCCGCAGCTCGAGGGGGGGAAGCGGGCCGTCGAGGCGAGCGCCGACGTAGCGCGCGTTCTCGCCCGCCTCCCCGGGCCCGGCCCAGCGCTCGTTGGGGGCGAGGCCGACCGGATCGGTGGCCGCCCACCGCGCGGACCGCGGGCCTTCGGCCTCGAGGACCAACCAGGCCTCGCCGACTCGCGCCCCATCCCCCGCGCTCAGCGCGACGTGGAAGCCGTCGGACTCCAGGCGATGCGCGAGGGTGTTCGCCTCGTCCCAGGGGAGCTCCGCGTGCGCGCGCTCCGGGACGACGACCGTGACCTCGACGCCTTCGCCCCGCAGGTTGCGCAGGGTGTCGCGCAGGCTCCAGGCGTCGTAGTCCCAGTCCCCCGTCGCGCCCCCGAGGTGCACGCGGACGCGCTCGATCCCGGCGCGCTGCCGATGCGCGAAGAGCGCGCCGCGCAGGGACAGGGTCTCGAGACGGGTCTCGGGGCCGAAGGCCTGGAGCGCCTCGGGGAGGCGCAGCGCGTCCACCAGATCTTCGCTGAGCGCCTCACGCGCGCGATGGCGATCGAGCCGCTCCACGTGGGCCTGCGTGTCGTAGGAGAGCAAGCACCCGTGGCAGGCCGCGTCGCACCGCTGCGGACAGTCGAGCAAGGCGCGTGCATCTTGGAGGAGCGCGTGGAGGTCGGAGGCCACCGTCGCGACGTACCCAGCCCCCCCTTGCGCCGCGTCGAAGAGCACGATGCTCGGGCGCGCCAGCCCCTCTCCGTGCGCCGAGCGACCGATCGCCCAGCCGATCTCGCGCGGATCCACGCCGAGCCGCCGGGCGAGGGCGTCGCGCAGCGCGACCGCGATGGAGACGCACTGCGTGTGCTCTTCGATCGGATGGGCCGTCCTCGGGTCGTCGAGCTGCAGTTCGACCACGTCCGTGCGCGTCGAAGCGCCGAGCCGCAGGTGCTCGACGACGCCGAAGTCGCCAGCGGCACCCTCGCAGAGGGTTCCGCGCTCCCCACCACCCCGGAGCCGGCGGTGATTGCGGAAGGTCGCGGAGATCGTCGCCGGACCGGAGGCTTGTGACTCTGCGTAGCCGCAATGGAGGCAGACGGCGTACCCGCCCCCGTGCTCGCCGGCCGAGTGATGGTGGACGTACCCGTCGGGATCGTACCGGAAGCGACCGGCGCGAGGGTCCGCGAGGACCTGCCACGGGGCCCCACCCGCGCTGATCCAGGAGGGCTCGCGTCGAACGTACCGCTCCTTGGAGAGGTCGTTGTCCGGGCGCGCGGCGATCGCGGTGGCGAAGCCCGCAGGCTCGAGGTATCGGTGGGCGGCGAGCCTCGAAGAACCGCAGCTCGCGCAATGCTCGACGCGCTGAGCGCGGTCCCCTGCCTTTCCGCACTCCTTGCAGAGCCAGGCGTACCGAAGGCTCTGCACCTCTCGATACTCGCCGTTGGCCGTCGTCGGGAGCTGCCAGCTCAGCGTGACCCCGCGTGACTCGTAGACCATCCCGTCGATCACGACGCCGCTGCCCGGTGCGTAGTCGAGCAACGCCCGCTCGACCTGGCGCGACGGGAAGCCACGGGCCCGCTGGAACCCCTCGTCGCGCTCGGGCTCGGGGCTCGGCGGGTTCCGCTCGGCCTCGATCTGCTCCATCGTGAGGTAAACGAACGGGACGACGTGCAGCGGGAAGCCGTACGATGGCAGGTAGCCGCCGCTCGCGAGCGTCCGCAGGAGGTACTCCTCGCGCATGCGGCGGACCTGGAGCCAGATGGCCCGCTGGGCGGGCTGCGCTCGCTGGCCGGCCTCCGGGCGACCGCCCGCGCGATCGAGCTCGGCGGTGAGGGCCTCGTGCTCGTCGAGCCAAGCGTCGGCGATCCGTCGGAGCTGCCGGCGCGCATCTTCGAGCCGAGGCCCAGGGCGACCAGCGAGCGCCGTGCCGCGCGTGACGAGCTCGAGGCCCGAGGCGACGTGCGAGTCGTCGCTCGCGTCGTCGTCGAGCCAGCGCAGGTAGTCGGCGAAGCGCGGCTCGGCGGGCGGCGAGGCGAGGAAGAAGGCGTCGCAGCGCATGGTGTGCGCGTCCGCCGCGCCGATCGAGCGCAGGAACGCGGCGAGCAGGACCGAGTGGACGTGGCGCTGCACGATGCGCTCGGAGCCGAGAGAGACCGCCGGGACGTGCACGGGGTGCGTGAACGGCCAGCTGGGGTTGGCGAACACGGCGGCGCCGTGGGGAGAGCCCTGGCACAGCGTGAGGACGGTGGCGCGCGCTTCACCTCGGCGCCCGGCGCGGCCTGCACGCTGTTGGTAGTTCGCGGGCCCGGGCGGGACGTTGTTCATCGCGACCGCGGCGAGGCCCCCGATGTCGACGCCCATCTCCATGGTCGTCGAGCAGCTCAGGACGTTGACGCGGCCTTCCTTGAACGCCTTCTCGAGTTGGATGAGGCGGTTTTTGTCGACCTGGGCGGAGTGCTCCGCGCTCTGGTGGTAGAGCGTCGGAGAGAAGCTCGCGATTCGGTCCGAGAACTCGGTCCAGAGGCCGCGCTCGCGCAGCGCGCGAACTCGGGGGTCGGTCTCGAGCCACGCGTGGATGTCCGAGAGCGAGGCAGGGGAACCGCCGCGATGGCGCCCGAAGACGAACCGAGGGCGCGGCATCTCGACGCGGTCGCACGGGGTCGCCTCCTCCTCCGTCGCGAAGGGCGAGACACCTTCGAGCGTGCGGCTGAGCACGCGGCGGGTGATCGGGCAGACGAAGCCGGAGTCGACCGTCTCGAGCAGGACCTCGTCCGTGGTCGTGCCGTGCAGTGGGAGGCGGTACCCATCTCCGTCGGCCGCCAGGGGGCCGGCTTCCACCAGCGCGCGGAACGCGCGGCGCAGGATCTCGTCGAGCTGCGCGCGGTCTGCGCTCGAGGTCGGATCGAGCCGAAGTGCCCGGGCGAGCACGCGCGCGAGGCGGGGAAGTCGCCCCCTCTCGGGCACCCTGGGCCACGGATAGAGGCGGTTCTTCACCGAGGTCCCGTCAGGGTCGACGATCGCAGGCTGGCTCATGCGGACGCCGAGCCAGCGACGGATGTCCGGGTCGACGAACGTGACCGCGCCGAGGCTGCGGACGAAGTAGTCCAGGCTCACGCGCAGGAGCTCACGCCATCGCTCGGTCACGTCGCCGCCGAGCGCGCCTGCGGCCTCCCGCCAGACGCCAGGGGCCTCCCTCATCGCGTCGATGCTCGGATAGGCGAAGCGCACCAGGCCCAGCGTCTCGAGTGAGCCTTGGCGTTTCGGCCGGCGCATGAGCTCCCGGAGGAGGAGTACGCGCGCCATCTGTTGCGCTGTGAGGTCCGCGGCGGCGTAGCGCTCACGCAAGCTCGCACGCATCCACCCGCGCACCTCCTCTCGTGCCGCCAGCCGGCTCTCGAGAGTCCTCCATGGGAGTGCGCCGCGCGCGCTGGCGCGCTCGACCGCCGCGATCTCTTGCTCCAGTTTCGCGATCGTCGCCTCGAACAGGTGCGCCTGCGCCGGAAGCTGGGAGGCTGCGGCGCGTTGCGCGTCGAGCTGTTGTCGGAGCTTCGTGACATCGTCTGGCGCGGCGGGCTTCGCCTCACCCCACAGCGTGTGATAGACGGTGGCGCGCACGAAGTTGCGTTCGGCCTCGAGCTGCCCGCGCAGCGCGAAGCGCGCGGTCCCTTGGCGCGAGTCGGTGAACGTGATGAGCTTGCGTCCCTCCGCCGGAAGGCGATGGGCGGGGCCGCTCCTCGGATCGGGCGGCAACTGCTCGAGGACCGCCGGGATGCCCACGCCGAGGAGGAACGGCGCGCCGAGGCGCACCGCGCGTAGGGTGCGGCCCGTGTACGCGTCGAGGGCTCCGCAACGGCCGCAACGGTAGTTGCTTTCGTCCATCTCGGCGACGTAGGCGTGCCCAGAGCCCGTGCCGAAGCTCCCCTCGCGCGGTTCCAGGGGGACCGGAGCAGCGGTTGCGTCGGTGGCCGAGTCACGCATGGCGCCGTTGGGCCCCGCGAACAGCGTCGGCCGGAGAGCTCTGGCGTTCCCCTCTTCGTCGGTCTCGTCGTCGTCGGCTTCGTCATCGTCGAGCGCGGTACCCGGCTCCCACGCACACGGCTCGAACCGGTCCCCACGCACCGCGGCGGCCAGGTATGCCTCCCCGCAGCCGTTGCAAAGGACGACCTCGAGCACGATCGCGCCGCAGGCGCAGCGCGTCCGACGCTCGCGGTAGACCGCTCCGAACGGCCAATCCGTGCCGGCGAGCGTCGTGCCCGCGACGGCGCCGCAGCCGCGGTCGACGCAGGCCCACAGCCCGGTGAGGGAGCGCGTCATGAAGTGCCCGCGAAGCGGGAGGAACGCGTGCTCGTCTGGCGGCTCGCCCGAGGCGCCCGGAGGGAGGCGCTCGGTCGCTCGGCTCGCCTCGTCCAACCAGGCGAGGGTCTCGGATGGGGTCGCCGTGCCCAGGACCTCCCGTGCGTCGGCGAGCGATACGGGGCCGCGGTTCGCGCGCGCGCGCAGCTCCCGCATCGGCGCCGAGCGCGCCAGCGCCGGGTAGCACGCCTCGTCGTCGAGCGCGCGCACGCCCTCGAGCGACGGCAAGGGCTCCTCGTGCGCGAGGCACTCCTCGGGCAGCGGCGGTGCGAGCCGCTGTCCGGTCACGACCCGGACCTGATCGACTGGGATGCCCGCGAGGTCGGCGAGGAACGCTTGGAGCTTCGGCTCGGCGTCCTTCTCTCCGATCGTCGCGGACGTCGCGACGAACCGGACGTCCTCCGGTCGCACGTCGAAGGCGTGCATCACGCGCCGCAAGAGGAGCGAGAGCTCGGCGGCCGCCGAGCCGAGGTAGGTGTGCGCCTCGTCGAGGACGATCCAACGCAAGCGCCCGCGCGACCCCTCGACGATGGGCGCGTCGATCGCGCGGATCATCATGTACTCGAGCATCGTCGCGTTCGTGACGAGGATCGGCGGTGGGTCCCGGCGCAACGCCCGGCGCGAGCGGACCTCGTTGGGCGTAGCGGCCGCTGCTGACGGCTTCACGTCTTCGGGCGTGTTCCCGTTGTAGAGGCAGAAGCGGATGGAGTCGCCGAACGCGCTCGTCCAGGCGAGCAGCCGATCCCGTTGGCTGTTGATGAGGGCGTTGAGCGGGTAGAGGAACAGGGCCCGCACGCCAGAGAGCGAGGTCGGCGCCCCGATCGCCGCCCGCTCGCGCGCGAGGTCGTCGAGGATGGGGACCAGAAAGCACTCCGTCTTTCCGCTCGCCGTCCCCGTCGTGACGACGATCGACTTGCGGTCCTCGATCAGGGTGCGCCACGCGTCGACCTGATGGACGTAGGGAGCGCGCGTGAGCGGGAACGCCTCCGCGGCGTAGGCCTGCTTCGGGGCCGAGATGGCGCGCTTCAGTTCGTCGTGGAGGAGCTCGCACTCCGACAGGGGCGCAGGGTGTCGAGCCCACTCGAACAGCGCTTCGAAGAGCGGAGGGGCGAGGAAGCTCTCGGGCCCGTCGGCGTCGGAGCCGAACACGTCCAGCAAGTGGCGTCGCAGACCGTCGCTCGCGGGGCTCGTCTGGCTGACCGTCGCCCGGCTCGTGCGCCGACGGAGCTCCTCGGCGAGGCGAGAGAAGTGACGCTGGTCAGTGGGTGACATCGAAGGCCTCCGGGTCGCGGGCGAGCTCGGCGGCGATCATGCCGGCGAGTGAGAGACAGTGCGCGTGCTGGAACCAGTCCGGATCGAAGTCGGCGACGCGGCGCACTGCGAACAATGCCTCCTCCGGCAGCGTCTCGCCGAGGACGGATACGGCAGCCACGAGCGCCGGAGCGAGCAGCACGGCCTCCTCGAACGGTCGACTCGGCGCGCAGCTGAAGCGCCGGGCCAGACTCACCGCACGCTGGGCGACGTAGTCGTCGAGCGCAGGTTCGGGCCACCGCCGTGTCGCGGACCGCGCTCGCATCTGCGCGGCCGCTGGCTCCCACTGCTGGTGACCGATGGCCGCATAGGCAGCGATGCGCCCGAGCGCCTCAGCATCGAGGCCGGGGAGCGAGAGGCTGACGACCGCTCGAACGATCTCCAGGAAGGGGGCCCGGCGTTGGAGGGCGCCCAGGGGCTCGCCGAGTAGCGCACTCGTGGCGGCGGCAGGGCTTCCGTAGAGCTCGGTCACGGCAGGCGTCGCGCGGATCCAGTCGTGTAGGCGCCGCGCGCCACGTACCCACGAGCGGAGCGGGAGCGCTGCCCAGAGGAAGGGGAGCTCCTCGAGGGAGGACCACGCAGCCGGGAGGTCGTGGGTGTGCAGCGCGAACACGACCGCGGCGTTGGGGCGCGCCGCGACCCGACGGATCACGTCGAACGTCGTCGCCGGGAGGGTACCCAGCGTCCGCGCAAACGAAAGGACGGTCGCCCAGCGCTCGTGGCCGTAGTCGTTCGCCATGGTGACGAGGAGTTGATCGAGCGCCTCCGTACGTCGCGTCGAGTCCTCGATCCGAACCGCGGCGCGGAGCTCGTCGAGTGTCTCGACCGTCTCCGCCGTCGTGGCGCGAATCGTCAGCAAGAGGGGGCGCAGTCGCGCCCAGTCGTCTTGCCATCCGAGGACGAGCCAGGGGCCGGGCGTGAGCCCAGCAGGAATCTCCCACTCGCTCTGCCCGACTCGGCCAAACGGGACTGGGGGCTCGTCGGGCCGGTCGAGGGGCCGCGCGTCCACCTGGATCCGGTCGAGCCCCTGTGGCCCCAGCAGCGCCACGGACGCCTCGGACAGCCGGACGCTGCGGGGGGTACCATCCGGGCCGCGGACGGGCTCGAGCTGCGTGTCGTAGCGGCCGACGTGCAGCGAGGGCGAGGCGTCGCGAGGGGTCCCTCCGAGCGCCGTCATCCGCAGCTCGACAGACGCGTCGAGACAGGGGCTACTCGCGAGCATGGTCGCGACGGACCGCTCGACGCGGTCGAGCGGAAGCTCGTAGAGGTGGTGGCCTCGATCGGGCAGCTCCGCGAGAAGGTGCCACTCGCCACGGTCGACGCGCCCGTTGACGCTGATCGTGACGCGCCCTTCCATGCTGATCCTCTCGTGGCGGTCTTCGATGGAACGCGCGCGAACGGTCCCCAGGCGATCGGCGGCGCGCAGCTCGTTCGCTGGCAGGCTCCGACCGTCGAAGCCGACGAAGCGGCGAAACTGGATCGGGCAGGCCACGTCGAGCGTTGCCTCCGCTCCCTCCCGGAGGAGGAGACGGAGCTGCACGGTCGTGGGCGGCGCCTCCGCGGTCTTCAGCTCGACCGAGAACCGGCCCGGCGCCAGCGGCCTCGACTCGGCGATGAGCCCTTCGGCGAGCGTGGCCCGCAATCCGCGGAGGTGCGCGCTGGCGACCGTGAGCACGCCGGCGCCTCGCGCTGGCGTGGCGCGTTCGACGGTGAGATCGCTCGGTACGATCGTGGCCCGCGTTCGGAAGATCGTCTCGCCCTCCTCGCGCACACGAAGGAGCACGTTCCCGTGCGCGTTCTCGAGGCCGCCTCGCCAGTCGCGCTCGCGCTCAGGGCGCCACTCGACCCGGTCGGAAGGGAACGAACGCTGGCAGCCGTCGTGGAGACGGACCAGCTTGGGCGGGCCCATCCAGACCTCTGCGCCTGCGAAACCAAAGGTGCGCAAGCGACCGCGGAGCGAGAACGGGGATGTCTCGTCTTCACGCGCGCTCGTCGCGAAGCGACAGCGGTCGTCTCCATTCGTCCACGTGGCCGTGCCGGAGAGCTGCACGAGCCGCCGCCCGCCCTCGAGGCCTTCGGCGATCGCCGTCACGGTTGCGGTCTCGTCCGACGCGAGGGCTCCCTCGCACGGGAGGACGAGCAGCATCGCGTCGCCCGCCGCGCGCGCGGAGCCGAACGCTCGTACGGCGTTGTGCTCGCGAAGGCGTCCGCCCTCGAGGACCCACGGCAGATCGTCGGCGATGGGCGCGCCTCCGGTGACCTCGGCGATCCCGATGTCCTCGGCGCCCACGCTGGCCACCACGCGCACCGCGCCGAACAGGCCCGGTCCGCGGTGGATGGGCCGCGGTGGCGTCGTGGGACGAAGGGCGAAGCGGTCCGTGCCCTGATAGCGCGTCGCCGTCGCGACCCAACGCCGCGTGCCGTCGGGCAACAGGAGCGCCAGGTGGACGAACGGGGGGAGGTCTTGCAGGCCGAGCATGGAGGCGAGGGCGCTCTCCGCCACGGCCGGTTCCAGGATCGCGGCGCGCTCGAACGCGAACGATGTGCCGGTGGTGCGAAGCACGAGGCGGATCTCGATGGGATCGGCGCGTTGCGCGCGCCCGCTCGATCGCGGCGCGCGCAAGAGAACGGTCAGGAGGCGGTCGGCCACCGTGTCGTCGATGCGCAGAGGGACGCGAGCGCGCCACTCGGGGTTCCGTGCGTCGAGGGCGGCGACCGGGTCTTCGTCGTCCGAGGTGGACCGTCGGAGCGCGACGATGGCGTCCACGAGCGTGGCGGCGAGCTCGTGGACCAGGTCGTTGCGCAGGGTCGAAGGCAACGAACGGTCGAGCAGGGGCGCGAGCTCGTGTGCGGGCTGCTCATACTCCTCGGCGGCTCGCAGCAGGCGCGTGAAGTACTCGGAGAGCCCGTTGGCGTTCTCTCCCGTGAGCAGGCGCAGCGGTAGCCCGCCCTGGCACGCGAGCGTGCGGTGGTAGTAGCTACGGTCCTTGCGCACGAGGACGTCGCCACAGCGCCAGTGATCCAGGCCCCGGCGCACCATGTCGTAGAGGCGAGCGCCGACGCCGTGAGGCCATCCAGTGGCCTCGAAGATGGGCGACCAGCTCCACGGGCCGCCCTCGTGGGTGCGACAGAAGTGGGTGGCAGCGAAGAGGCAGAACGCGGCGGCGACGTGGCCGGGCTCGTGGTCGCCGGTGGCGAAGGCGACCCGCAGGAGGCGCTGCAGCTCGTCCATCGTGGCCTCGTCGACGCGATAGCGCCAGAGCGGCGCCCTCTCGTCGCGGCCGACTCCCGAGCTCTCGCGCACCTGGCGCAGGAGGGTCGTGATGCTCATCCGTGCCTCCCCACGGCTCGATGGCGGGCCTCGAGTCCCGCCCACAGACCCGACCCGCCCAGGTCCGAGTACACCCGATCGCCCGCGGTGAGCGCAACCATGTGGTTGTGAAGCGCTCGGGGCGCGGCGCGAGAGCGGCTCGTGGTGGCCATGCGTCTCCGACGCGCGAGCGCCCCCGGACTGACAGGCGACCTTTCGAAACGCCGAAGCCCGCCTCGCGGCGGGCTTCGTTGCGGAAGAGAGGACTCGAACCTCCACGTCCTTTCGGACACCAGATCCTTAGTCTGGCGCGTCTGCCAGTTCCGCCACTTCCGCGTGGTGGGCGCGAGAAGTTAGCCGCAGCGCCCGTGAAGTCAAGCGTTGGAATCACGATTCGGGCGGGTCGCCCAGATGGCCCACGCGATGAGCACGCCCTGGATGGGCAGGCGCACCCACAGCGCCCACGCCGGCGCGTCGTAGGTGCCCTCGTCGGCGAGCGCCATGTGGAGGTTCGCCGGGAAGACGGCGACGAGCAGCGCGACGAGGCCCCAGCCGGCGAGCGAGCGCGCGCGCGGGACGAGGACGAGGACGCCCAGGACGATCTCGGCGACCCCGCTGAGCCAGACGAGCTCGCGGTGCCAGGGGATCCACGGCGGCATGATCGAGACGTAGAACGCCTCGTTCACGAAGTGGTTCACGCCGGCGGCGACGAAGAGGACGCCGAGGAGGATCACGAGGACGAGCCGCGCGCGTCGCATGGCGTCGAGCATACGCGCGAGCGCGCTGACAGGTTCGGCGCGCGTGGCGGACAGAGCTGGCGCGCCCGAGGGGGAGCGCGCGGTTCTCCCGAGGATCTCGAGGGTCACGGCGGCTGGCACACGCCGTGGTGAAGGGGCTCGCGAGACGAACCCCAACGAGAGGTCATGGAGATGAACGAGAAGATCGGGAAGCTGAGCGCGCATTGGGTCTGGCTGTTCGCGCTCGCCGCGGTCGTGGTGGGCGTCGGCGCCGCGTACGCGACGGCCGGGCTCGGGAGCAAGGTGTCGAGCGCGGTGTACTTCGGCGTGTTCCTGACGTCGGGCTTCGCGGCGACGGCGCTGACCAAGGCCAAGGCGCTGCTGTCGCTGAGCGCGTTCCTCCTGGCGTCGCTGTTGAGCGCCGCGAGCTACTACGTCGTGACGATGCAGGCGGTCGCCGAGACGACCAGCGCGCTCGGCGCGGCGGAGGCGGGCGGGGCGCTCGGCGCGGCGATCGGGATCTTCGTGGCGGTGATCACGTTCTTCGTGAGCGCAGCCGGCGGGGTCGGCGGGGCGCTCGCGGGGCTGCGCGCGCGCAAGCAGCTCGCCGCGGCGTAGCGGAGCGGACCGGCGCGCCGCGCACGCTATGCTGCGCAGCGGATGACGCGCGTCGGTCCGTACGAGCTCGCCGAGCCGATCGGTCGCGGCGGGATGGCGCAGGTCTTCCGCGCCATCGGCCCGGCCGGGGAGGTGGCGGTGAAGCTGCTCGACGGGGGCGCGAGCGCGACGAAGGAGCAGCTCGCGCGCTACGAGCGCGAGGTGCGGGCCGCCGAGCGGATCGAGCATCCGCACCTGATCCGCGTGGTGGATCACGGGATCGACGCGGAGCGGGGGCCGTGGCTCGCGATGCCGCTCGTGCGCGGGATGACGCTGCGCGATCTGTTCGCGGGCAAGTCGACTTGTCCGGAGGCGGCGCTGGTACTGCTGGCGCCGCTCGCGGAGGCGCTCGCGGCGCTGCACGCCGAGGGGCTGGTGCACCGCGACGTTAAGCCGGAGAACGTGATGCTGAGCCCGCTCGGCGATCTGACGCTGGTGGACCTCGGGCTCGCGCTCGCGGAGACGGACACGCGGCACACGCGCGAGGGCGAGGTGGCCGGGTCGGTGCCGTACCTGTCACCCGAGCGCATCGAGGGGCGCGACGTGGACGCGACCGCCGACGTGTGGGCGTTCGGGGTGATGCTCTACGAGCTGATCGCGGGGCGGCGGCCGTTCGAGCGGGCGCGCGCGGGCGAGGAGGTCGCCGCGATCCTGAGCGGGAGCTTCACGCCGCTCGGGCAGGTCGATCGGCGCGTCGGGGAGGACCTCGACTGGGTGATCGGGGTGTGCCTGGCGCACGAGCCGTGGAAGCGGCCGCGGGACGCGCGGGCGCTGCTCGATCGGCTGCGGCCGATGACGCCGGCGGGCGACGGGCGCGCCCTGCGGGTGTCGGTCCTGAGCGATCCGGGCGCGTTCGAGCGGCGCGTCGCAGGCGAGGTGGTCGCCGCGCTGCGCGCCGAGGCCGAGGCGCTGCTCGGGCGAGGCGAGCCGCTCGAGGCGATCCGCAAGCTCGATCGCGCGCTGGCGTACGCGCCCGCCGACGAGGCGACGCTGGCGCTCGTGGAGGCGGCGTCGAGCGGCGCGCCGGTGGCGCCGCGGCCGGCCGTGCCGA
>JAHBWG010000082.1 GCA_019637095.1 Sandaracinaceae bacterium
GAGTCGCCGCGCCGGCGCGCGCGCCGGCCGGAGCCGCCGGTCGCCGCGCCGACCGCGACGGACCTCGACCGCGGACGCGAGGCGATGATCGCAGGTGATCTGCGCGGCGCCATCGACCACCTCGAGCGCTACGCGCGCGCGAACCCGTCGCACGCGGTCGTCCAGCAGCAGCTCGGGCGCGCGTACATGCGCGCCGGGGACGTCGAGCGCGGCGTCGCCGCGTATCGCCGGTACCTGCGCCTCGCGCCGAACGCACCCGACCGCGCCATCGTCGAGCGCATCCTCGCCCCGCACGGCGGCTGACGGCGGCTCGGCGACCCGAAGCCCGTCGATGGATCGAGCGGGCATGCGCTCGAGGGCGAGAGCGCGCGGCGACGGGCGTCGCGCACGAGGGAGTGCCCTCGAAGCCGTCGCCAACCACGATCGCGTCGCCACCCCGTTCGTCGTGGGTGGGGGTCCTCGCCTCCGGGTCTCCACGCCTCCCGTTCATTCAAGCGAGACGAAGAGAGACGAGGAGACGAGGAGGGTCGGAGCGTTGGAACGACCGCTCGGCGAATCAGGTCGTCTGCTCGACGCGCAGGAGCTGGTGGCCGACGAACAGGTAGTCGCCGTGGCCGAGCTCGCGCTCGCCGTCGATGCGCACGTACGTGCCGTTGCGCGAGCCCAGATCGACGAGGGAGAACGCGCCGTTCGCGGCGAGCTCCACCTTCGCGTGCGTGCCCGACATGAAGACGTCCTCGGGGAAGTTCATGTCGCTCCCCTCGCGCCCGATCTGCACCGAGTTCTCCCGCGCGCAGTAGACCATCCCGTCGGCGCCGCCCTCGAGGATCTGCACGACCCGGAACGGGCTCGGTCGCTTCGGAGACGAGTAGAAGTACGTCTGGTCCGGGTCGGGCCCCGACGTGTCCTTCGGCGTCGCCTCGAGCCGGAAGACTTGCTTGCCGCAGAGGAACTTCGTGCCGGGCGCGATCGCCGTCGGCTGCTTCACGCGCACGAACACGCCGTTGAGGCTCTTCTCGTCGCGCACGACGAGCTTCTCGTTGCGGTAGAAGAAGTTCGCGTGGCGCGGGCTCACCCACGGGTCGGTGGGGAACGGGATCTGCGCGTCGGTGGTGCCGACGACGTGCTCGGTGCCCTGCAGGAGGTAGCTGAGACCGTCCGCCCCTTCGGTCCCGCTGATGAGGATCAGCCGCGCCTTGCCCGGCGCCTGCATGCTCCCGAAGAACTCGACCTTCTTCTCGAGCATCTCCTTCGGCACCGTCGCGCCGCAGGCGCCACAGAACTTGTGCCCGCTCGGGACCGGGGTCGAGCACTCCTTGCAGACGTAGTAGCGGGACTGCTCCATCTCATCCTCCTGTTCGGCCGCGGCGGCGGGCGCGGCCGGCGTCGGGAACAGCGCCAGGTCGTGACCGCAGATCGGGCACCAGTTGGCGCCCATCGGGCTGAACGTGTCGCATGCGCCACACGCGATCCCGAGGTCCTCTTCCATGACGACGTTCTTCTACCAATGCCCAGTGCGACTCGTGGCCTGTTCTAAGCCAACCGGGCGCCCGGGGTCAACGAAGCGCGCGAGCCGCCGCCTCGCGGACCCGCGCCTCGGGATCGGCGTCCCGCGCCCGCTCGAGCGCCGCGACGTCCTCAGGCGCCCGGCTCGTCGCGAGCGCCTCGGCCGCCGCCTCGCGGACGAACGCATACGCGTCGGCGCGCAGCGCCTCGCGCAGCGCCGCGCGCGCCGCGTCGGTCGGAGCGCGACCGAGGGCGCGCGCCGCGCGCGTGCGCATCGACCAGTCGCGGTGCGCGCGCAGCGTCTCCGCGAGCCGCTCGCTCGACGCCTCGCCCGGGGCGCGCCCCACCGCGTGGAGCGCGTCGAGCGTCGCGCGCTGGACGGAGACCGGGGGCGCGGCGAGCGCGCGGGCGACCGCCGCGTCCGCCTCCGGGCGATCGCGCCCGACGAGGATCCGGAGCGCCGCGACGCGGACCGCCGCGTCGTCGTGCGCCGCCGCGTCGACGAGCTCGTCGAGCAACCCGTCGCCGAGCGACGCGAGCGCGACGCGCGCGCGCGCCGCCGCGGGGGCCGGCCAGGCGTCGAGGTCCTCCGTCAGCGCGCCGAGCGCGACGCCGCCGCGCTCCTCGAGCGCGGCGAGCGCGGGCAGCGCGCGCTCCACCGGGCCGCGCAGCGCCGCCGACGCCGCCGCCTCGAGCGCGGGGCGCAGCGCCGCGAGGTCGTCGATCGGCGGGCCGCGATCCGCGCCCGCCGCGAGGCGCTCGAGGTAGTCGCGCACGCGCTCGAACGTCTCGGGCGGCGGCAGCGTCGCACCCCCATCGACCGCCGACCCCGCGAGCGCGCGTCGCAGGGCGCGCGCCGACGCCACGCGCACCGCCTCGTCCGGCTCGAAGAGCCCCTCGACCAACGCCTCGGTCGCCGCGGGGCCGCCGAGCGATCCGAGCGCGGAGGCGGCGATCGTCGCGTACGCGCCGCCGCGCGCCCGCATCACCGTCGCGACGAGCGGGGCGTGCTCGGCGCCCCCGGCGCGCCCGAGCGCCCACACGAGCGCGAGGACCACGTCCTCGTGGCCCTCGGTCTCGAGCGCGCGCGCCAGCTCCGCGGCGACCGCGCGGCTCGGCTCGAGCGCGACGCCCATGTGCGCGTACGCGCGCACCGCGGGATCCGTCGCCGTGCGCAGCCGCGCCGACGCGCGGCGCGCGTCGCGACCGCCGACGCGGGCGAGGCCCCACGCGGCGAGCGCGCGCAGCCGCGCGTCGGGGCCCTCCGCGAGCGCGGCGAGGCGCGGCGCGAGCGCCGGCGGAGCGATGGCGCCGGCCGCGCGCAGCGCCTGCATCCGCTCGCGCAGATCCAGGCTCCGGTTCTCCGCGACCGCGACGAGCGGCGCGGCGGCGCTCGGGTTGCCGAGGTCGCCCAGGATCTCGAGCGCGACGCGACGCTGCGCGGGGTCCGCGTCGGCGAGCGCCTCGAGCAGCGGCTTGATCGCGCGGCCGCCGAGCCGTCGGAGCTCCTCGCCGGCCTCGTCGGCCCCGGCGCCGCCGCGGCGCACGCGACGCGCGAGCGGCCCCGCGTACGCGTCGTACAGCTCGACGGCCATCCGGCGGAACACCGGCCGCTCGGGGTGCCCGATCGCCAGCGGCAACAGATCGCGCTCGAGGACGCCGAGCGTCCCTGCGCCGAGGTTGATCTGGATGGAGGCGCGCACCGCGCGCGCCACGAGGTCGTCGTCGGGCGTGATGCGGAGCAGCCGTCGATAAAGCAAGTCTGCTTGCGGCCCGTCGGCCCGCGCGAGGTGGAGCTCCGCGAGCTCGAAGTACACGGGATAGAGCCGATCGTTCAGCTCGAGCGCGCGCCGGTAGCTCGCGATGGCGCGCTCCGGGTCCTGCCGCGCGCGGTACAGCTCGGCGAGGCGCCGATGCGCCGAGGCGTCGTCCGGGTTGTGCTCGACCGCCTCGGCGGCGTAGCGCAGCGCCTCCGCGTCGCGGTAGAGCGCGAGCGCGTGCTCCGCCATCTGGGCGAGGTAGCGGGAGGCGCGGTGCGGATCCGCGTCGCGCAGGCGCGCGAGCACCTCGATGGCGCCGGCGAGGTCTCCGCGCTGCCGCCGCATGCGCTCGAGGGCGGTGAGGCTCTCCACGTCCGTGGGGGCCGCCTCGACCACGCGCGCGAGCGTCCGCTCCGCGGCCGCTTGGTGCGGAGCGCCCCGGCGCCGGTAGGCCTCGGCCAGGAAGCGGCCCGCGTCGACGTCGGGCGGCTCCGCGGCGAAGCGCGCCTCGAGCTCCGCGATCCGCGTCGTGATCTGCCGCGTGCGCCCCCAGATCCCGACGATGCGCTCGCGCGCCTCGCGGCGCGCCACCGCGTCGGAGCCCGCGAGCTCGAGCACGCGCCGCCAGCTCGCCTCCGCCTCCGCCTCGAGGTGGTGCCGCTCGAGGGCGACCGCGAGCCCGCGCACGTAGGCGATCTCGTCGCGTCGGAGCTCCACCGCGCGCCGGTACTCCTCGATGGCCTGCGGCAAGAGGTCGTGATCGGCGAGGATGCCAGCGAGCGTCGCGTGCGCCGCCGGGCGATCGCGCTCGACCTCCAGCACGCGGCGCCACGTCGCGAGCGCCGCGTCGCGGTTGCCCGCCGCGAGCTGCTGCGAGCCGAGCGCGACGAGGTGCGCCGGGTCGTGCGGGTCGATCCGCGCGAGCAGCTCGACCTCACGGTTCGCGAGCTCGTCCTCGCCCCAGCGCGCGTAGAGCTGCGCGAGCTGCCCGTGCAGCGCCGCGTCGCGCGGGTTTCGTTGGCCGACCTCGCGCACGAGGCGCAGCGCCTCCTCCCGCCGGTCCGTCTCCACGAGGTGCTGCGCGAGCTCGATGACGAAGCGAGGCTCGCGCGGCGCCGCGCGGATCAGCGCGCGGTACTCGGTGACGACGTCGTCGAGCCGGCCCGAGCGCATGAGGATCTGGATGACGCTGCGCCGCGCGTCGATGTCGCGCGCGCGCGCCGCGAGGGCGCGCCGGTACGCGGCGAGGGCCGCCTCGTCGTTGCCGAGCTCGTCCTCGATCTGGGCGAGGAGCGCGCTCGCCTCGTAGCCGCCGCGCGCCTCGCGTCGCAGGCGCTCGGCGAGCTCGGGCAAGCGATCCGCCTGGCGGTACGCGACGCGCATCTGCTCGTACAGCTCGGCGCGGATCCCCGCCTCGCCGCCCGCGAGCCGCAGCGCGCGATCGAGCGTCGCGAGCGAGTCCTCGAGCGCGCCGGCCTCGAGCTGCGCGCGCGAGAGCTCGAGCAGCACCGGCGGCAGCACGCGGTTGTCGCCGCCGAGCGCGCGCAGGACGCGCTGGTACTCCTCGACCGCGCGATCCCACTCGCGCGCGGCGACCAAGGCGCGGGCGAGCTCGGTGCGCGAGTACACGCTCGCGCCGGGTCCGCGCGCGAGCTCCTCGAAGTGCGCGCGCGCGCCGTCGAAGTCACGCGCCTCCATCGCGGCGGCGGCCGCCTCGCGCGAGAGCTCCTCGCGCGCGACGCGCTCGCGCGTGCGCTCGAGGGCCTCGGCGTAGTGCGCGCGCGCCTGCGACAACCGGCCAGCCGCGCGCTCGAGCCGCGCGAGCGCGAGCCGCGGCGCGGCCTCGCGCGGGCGCCCCTCCGCCGCGCGCGCGTACTCGGCGCGCGCCTCGTCGTGGCGGCCCTGCCCCTTGAGCACGTGCCCGAGGAGCATGCGCGGCGCATAGGCCGCCTCGTCGTCGGCGAGCCGCTCGCGCAGCGTCCGGGCGAGCCCGTCCACCGTGCCGTCGCGGGTGCGGTAGAGCTCGACGAGACGCCGGAAGGCGAAGCCCTCGCTCGGGTCGCGCTCGAGGATCGCGAGGTAGCGCCCCACCAGGACGGCGTCGCGCTCCTCGCCCGGGGTCTCTTGCGCCTGCGGCGCCGCCCTGACCGTCCGCGGCGGTCGCGGTCCGCGCGGACGACCCGCCGCCGGCCGCGCGGGCCGCCCCGGCGGCGTCGCCCTCCCCGGCCGCTCGCGAGTCAGGCCCCAGTCGTCCTGCGCGCGCACGGGCGGCGCGACCCCGACGAGCGCCAGAGCGAGCACCCCGCAACCGAGCCAGCGCGCCACGGCCTCCACTATAACGGGCGCCGGACGCCGCGCCGCCGCGCGCTCACGGGATGCAGAAGGTCAGCCCCCGCCCGGTGTCCGTGCAGGACTGCCCGCCCGTCGGGTCGAAGCAGTCGGCGGCCGTGCCGCACGGCTGCAGGCACCGCCCCGGCGTCGGTGGGTCGAGCGCGCCGGCGTCGAACTCGTCGCCACCATCGAACTCGGGGCCGGCGTCGGGGAACATCGGGACCACCGCGCCCTCGCACGTGCCGACGAAGAACACGCTCTGCCCTCGCGTCCCCGTGATGTTGCAGTCGTCGTCCGAGAGGCACATCGCGCGCTCGACCGCGCGCTCCCACGTCGTGCAGGAGAGCGCGATCGGCGGCTCACACTGCCCCGCCGCGTTGCAGTCGAGGCCGGGCGGGCACGGCGTCTCGGGGCTGCACGTACGCAAGCAGACTTGCTCACGCCACCCCATCACGTCGCGCGTGACGCACGTGCCGACGAAGCTCCCGTCGAGCGACACGCACTGCTCGTCGAAGTTGCACGGCGCGCACTGCGTCTGCCGGATGCCGTGGCAGGTGCCGTTGGCGAGATCGCACACGGGGCGCACGGTCCCACAGTTGCCGGGCACCCCGATCATCGCGACGAACTCCTCGGTGCAGTCGACGCAGCGGTGGGACAGCGGGTGGCAGACCTGATCTCCGTCGCAGGTGACGAGAGCGCACGGGTCCGACGGCCCCGAGTCCGGGGGCGGGGGCATCGACGCGTCGGGCTCCGCGCCCGCGCGGCGGCGGCACACGCCCGCGCCGCATTCCTCGCGCGGGCCGCAGTCGGCGTCGGCGCTGCACGGCTGGTAGCAGCGGCCCTGCACGCAGACCTCGCCGGAGGCGCACCCCCGCGCGGCGCCAGCGCCGCCGTCCATGCTCGTCGCGCCGTCGGAGGGCGCGGAGCCGCCCCCTTCGACGCACTCGCGCCGATCGTCGGGGTCCGGCGGATCGGGCGGAGTCGGGGTCTCGTCGCACCCGGCAGCGAGGGCGAGCACGCAGCCGAGCGAGCAAGCGATGGCGAAACGCGGCACGGGGGCAAGGTATCACGAGCCCGCGCGTCGATGCGAACCCCGGGGCGCGCGGCGGTCGACGCGCGGATCGAACCGGGCCATACCTCGCGGCCATGACCCGCATCCACGCCGGCGCCACGCTCGATCGGCCCCCGGGGCCGAAGTACGCGGCCGCGCTGGACTTCGCGGAGCTCGCGCCTCCGTCTCCGTTCCCGACCGAGCGCACGCTGCGCCGCTGGCGCTCCGAGCTGCCCGAGGGCCTGACGCTGTCGTGGGTCGTCCCCGCCACGGCCGCGCGCTCGAGCCGCGGCCCCCTCCGCTTCGACGACGCGATGACGGACGCCTTCGCCCGCGCTCGCGAGGCCGCTCAGATCCTCGGCGCGCGCTTCGCGGTCCTCTCGACGGGGGCCGACGTGACGACGGGCCCGCGCGACCGCGCGCTGCTCACGGAGTGGGTCGCTCGCTGGGGCGCGGACGCGGGGCAGATCGTGTGGCAGCCGACGGGGCTGTGGGAGGCGGAGCGCGCCATCCCCTTCGCGGCCGAGCTCGGCGTGCTCTACGCGTTCGACCCGCTCGAGACGGACGCCGTGCCGGTGGGCGAGGTGGTCTACGCGCGGCTGCGCGCGATCGGGACCCGGACGCGCTTCGACGAGTCGCGGCTCGAGGAGGCGCTCGAGGCGATCGAAGAGACCGAGGCGGCCGACGCCTACGTCGCGATCGAGTCGGCGACCTCGTTCCGCGAGGCGAGCCGGCTCGCGCAGCTCGCGGGCTGAGCAGGTGAGCGCCGCGATCGAGGAGCTCTCGGGCGCGCGCCTGCAGCGCGTCGACGGGCCGCGCCCGCGGCTGTTCGTGTTGGGGCTGCACCGCCCGG
This sequence comes from Sandaracinaceae bacterium, assembly GCA_019637095.1. Lineage (GTDB taxonomy): Bacteria > Myxococcota_A > Polyangia > Polyangiales > Sandaracinaceae > JACKEC01. The sequence continues at coordinate 7,502 of JAHBWG010000082.1, forward strand.
GCGGCACGGGGTGGCTGCTGCTGTCCCTCACCGAGCCCGTCGCCTGGGGCTGGGTCGACGCGCGACCGCGGGGTGAGCCGGCGTCCTCGTTCGTGCGGCTGCTGCGCAAGCACCTCGAGAACGCGCGCGTGCTCGAGGTCGTCGCGCACGCCGCCGGCGGGACGATCGAGCTCGCGCGCGGCGAGTCGCGCGCGCGGCTCCACCTGCTGCGCACGCCGCCGAACCTCGTCCTCGAGCTCGACGGGGCGATCGCGCACGCGCTCGACCCCCACGCGCTGGCCGCGGCGGGGCTCGCTCGCGGCGCGCCCCTCCCGGCGCCGCCGCAGGGCGAGCCCGCCCTCGCGAGCGACCTCGCGGCCTTGACACGGGCGGGCCCCGCGATCCTCTCGGCGCGCACCGGCGCGGACGCCGAGGCGCGGCGCACCCCGCTGCTGAAGGCGGCGCGCCGTCAGGCCGCCCGGCTGAGGAAGCGCCTCGCCGCGATCGACGGCGACCTGGCGCGAGAGGCGGACGCGGCGCTCCTGCGCGATCGCGCGAGCCGGCTGCTCGCGCACCTCGCGCACGTGCCGCGCGGGGCGACCGAGGCGCTCGTCCCGGACTGGAGCGGCGGCGGTCCGATCGCGATCCCGATCCGCGCCGGCCGCACGCCGCGCGAGGAGGCGGACGCGCTCTTCACGCGCGCGCGCAAGGTCGAGCGCGGTGGGCTCGTCGCGCGCGACCGCCGCGCGCTCACAGAGGGGGAGCTCGGGCGGCTCGACGCGCTCCTGGCGCGCCTCGAAGCGGCGGACGAGGACGCGCTCGACGCCCTCGAGGCCGAGGCGGCCGCGCTCGGGATCGCGACGCCGAGCGTCCCGGGGCGCGCGCGCGCGCCGAGCCCGCGCGCGCCGTACCGCGTGTTCGTCGGGACCGGCGGGCGGACGATCCTCGTCGGCCGTTCGGCGCGCGAGAACGACGCGCTCACCCTCGGGGCGCGGCCCTGGGACGAGTGGCTCCACGCGCGGGGCGTGCCCGGCTCGCACGTCGTCGTGCCGCTCGAGCGCGCCGAGGAGTGCCCCGATCCGCTGCGCCTCGACGCCGCGCACCTCGCGGCGCACTTCTCCGAGGCCCGCGGCGAGGCGCGGGTCGACATCACCTGCTGCGCCCGCCGTCACGTCCGCAAGCCCAAGGGGTCGCCCCCGGGCGCGGTGCGCGTCGAGCGGGAGCGCGTGGTCGTCCTCCGGCTCGAGCCCGAGCGCCTCGCCCGCCTGCTCGCGAGCGAGAAGCCCCCGCCGCGCTGAGACTCACGGCGACCCTCTCGGTGACGGAACGAGGACGCCCCGAGGACCGGAGGCCTTCGGGGCGAGCTCTTGGCCGCGGGCGCAGATCGACGCGCTCGGATCTGGCCAGCGATCGGAATGTCAATCGAAGCGGGTCGGAACCGCTCGTCACCTGGAGGCGAGCTCCTCACAAGTCCATGACCCGGGTGTATTGGGCAGGCCATGGGCCCCTGGTGCGCCCGTCACCGGGCGCGGTCACCTCGAAGCTCGCGGGGCGACGAGCCTCGCTCCCCCTCGGCCGCCGGGCACCCACCGAGGTGGGTGCCCGGCCTCACGGGGGAGTTGCCGTTCAGCTCAGCAGGTTCTTGCTGCCCGGAGCGGGCGCCGCCTTGCTGGCCTTCTTCTTGGCGGCCTTCTTCTTGGCAGCCTTCTTCGCCGGGGCCTTCTTGGCAGCCTTCTTCTTGGCGGCCTTCTTCGCCGGGGCCTTCTTGGCGGCCTTCTTCGCCGGGGCCTTCTTGGCGGCCTTCTTCTTGGCGGCCTTCTTCGCCGGGGCCTTCTTCTTCGCCGCCTTCTTCGCGGGCGCCTTCTTCGTCGTCTTCTTCTTCGCCATGTTGGACTCCTCCCGTGGGGTCTCAGGTCTGGCGTACCGTATTGTCACGTCATGCAATGTGTCAAGCAGCCAAAACACATAATTTATATCTAAGTTTCGCATCAAAGATCCTAAATTGACCCATCACGACACCTAAGAGCATGTGATCATTGATCAAAAACGTATGGCCACGTACCCCCTCGGAACCCTTGAAAAAAGTCGCCGGCCCCCTGGATCGCGCGATCTGACCGGCGTTGACATGCCGGTCTCGGGCGGCCTACGGTGGCCCGATGCGACGGATGGCGATGCTCCTCGGTGCCCTCGCGGCGGTCGGCTGCGGGTACTCCGAGGACGAAATGCAGGCGAGAATCCAGCGGATCGACGAGCTCGAGCGCCAGCTGCGCGACTCCGAGACGGAGAGCCAGGGCCGTCAAGACCAGATTCGAGCGCTGCAAGCACAAAACGCCGAGCTCGGGGAGCGCTTGCGATCCCTCGGCCAGACGGTCGAGGGGCTCGAGAGCGAGCGCGGCGACCTCCAGTCCAGCCTGGCCGAGACGCGGCGCGCCCTCGAGGAGCTGCGCCAGCGCGAGCGGCAGCAGGCCGAGCGCCTCACCGTCTTTCGCCAGATGCTCGAGCGCTTCGCCTCGATGATCGCGGCGGGCCGCCTGCGCGTGCGGATCGTCCGCAACCGCATGGTGATCGAGCTGCAGAACGACGTGCTGTTCGCCTCGGCGCGGGCCGAGCTCCAGCCGGAGGGCGAGCAGGCCCTGCGCGACATCGTCGGCGTGCTCGGTTCCATCGAGAACCGACAGTTCCAGGTGGCCGGCCACACCGACAACATCCCCATCCGCGGCGCGCGATTCGCCAGCAACTGGGAGCTCTCGACCACCCGCGCGGTCAACGTCGTGCGGTTCATGATCGAGAACGGCCTCGGGGCGGACCGCGTCTCGGCGGCGGGCTACGCCGACACCCAGCCGGTCGCCTCGAACGCGAGCGACGAGGGGCGCGCCCAGAACCGCCGGATCGAGATCATCCTCCTGCCGAACCTCGACGAGCTGCCCGATCTGTCCTCCCTGATGGAAGGCGCCAGCTGAACGTGCTATGCTCGGCGGCCGCGTCGAGGTCGACGCGGAGGCTCTCGATCGATCCACGGTGGGAGGTGCCCCGGGCCCCCGACGCTCTTCGAACGCCGCCGAATGCGCTGTCTCGAGTGTGCCCGCGCCGACGATCGGTCGGTGCGGGCCTTGTCGCGACGCGAGCGGGCCGGAGGGCTCGCGGCGGAGAATGAGAGCGGGAGAACGCCCCGAGCGCCGACGTCCTCGGATCGATTCACGAACCGTCGAACCAGGGAGTTCCGGATGCAGGCTCGCAAGCAGCAATTCAAGGTCGGCGACAAGGCGGTCTATCCCGCCAAGGGCGTCGCCGAGGTGGTCTCCATCGAGGAGAAGGACATCGCCGGCAACCGTCTACAGTTCTACGTGCTCCGGCTCCTCGACACCGAGCACAAGATCATGGTGCCGGTCGCGAACGCGAAGAACATCGGCCTGCGGGCGCCGATCTCCGAGGAGGAGATCAACGACATCTTCGAGATCCTCAAGGAACAGACCATCGCGTTCGACAACCAGACCTGGAACCGCCGCTACCGCGGGTTCATGGACAAGATCAAGACCGGGTCGGTCTACGACGTGGCCGAGGTGCTGCGCGACCTCTACCGCCTGAAGGCGGAGAAGTCGCTCTCGTTCGGGGAGCGCCAGATGCTCGAGAAGGCGCGCTCGCTGATCGTCAAGGAGATCGCCGTCGCACGCCGGCGCAGCGAAGAGAAGGTCGTCGCGGAGATCGAGAAGATCTTCGAGACCAACTGACGCTGGCGGCGCGACGGGGGCGAGCCCCTGTTTCGCGTACTGGGGCCCGGCTCGTCGCGCGCTTTCGAGGGCGCGATGGCCAACAATACGATCGTGATCAGCGTCGACGTCGGAGAGATCCGCGTCGCCTCGCTCGAAGACGGGATCCTCGCCGAGCTCTACGTGGAGCGCGAAGGCGAGCAGAACCCCGTCGGCAACATCTACCTCGGCAAGGTGACCCGCGTCCTCCCCGGGATGCAGGCCGCCTTCATCGACATCGGGCTCGACCGCGCGGCGTTCCTGCACGTCGAGGACGTCCTGCCCGCCAAGGACCCGGACAAGATCGCCGACAAGGACGACGCCGCGTCGGACGGCGAGGACGGCGAGAACGGGGGCGTCGACAAGCGCGGCCGCGTGACGCGCAAGACCCCCATCCGCGACGTGCTCAAGGAGGGCCAGCACATCGTCGTGCAGGTCAGCAAGGGCCCGATCAGCACCAAGGGCGCGCGCGTCACGAGCCACGTGTCGCTGCCCGGGCGCTACGCGGTCTACATGCCGACCATCGATCACGTCGGCGTCAGCAAGCGCATCGGCAACGATCGCGAGCGGGCGCGCCTGCGCGAGGTCGTCGACTCGTGCAAGCCGGACAAGGGCGGCCTCATCGTGCGCACCGTGGCGCAGGGGCTGACCAAGGGCGGCCTCAAGGCCGACGTCGGCTACCTCGTCAAGACGTGGGAGGAGGTCGTCGCCACCCACCAGAAGACCAAGTCCGCGCCCAAGCTCCTCTACCGCGAGCTCGACGTGGTGCTGCGGACCGCGCGCGACCTCTTCACCGAGGACGTGCAGAAGCTGATCATCGACGACGCCGAGGAGTACGAGCGGCTGCGCGCGTTCGTCGGCGCGTTCATGCCGGAGCGGATCAACGACGTCGAGCTCTACGACGCCGGCGACCCGATCATGGACGCGTTCGGGCTCGAGGACGAGGTCGCGCGCGCGCTCGCGCGCAAGGTGCCGCTGCCCTCCGGCGGGTACCTGATCATCGATCAAGCCGAGGCGCTCACCGCGATCGACGTCAACACGGGCCGCTTCACCGGCCGCGGCAAGGACGTCGAGGAGACGATCTTCCAGACGAACCTCGAGGCCGCGAAGGAGATCGGCTACCAGCTCCGGTTCCGCAACATCGGCGGGCTCATCGTGCTCGACTTCATCGACATGGAGCGCGCCGGGCACCGCGAGAAGGTGTACCGCGCGCTCCTCAAGGTCCTGAAGACCGACAAGGCCAAGACGACCGTCGTGCGCATCAGCGACCTCGGCCTCGTCGAGATGACGCGCAAGCGCACGCGCGAGTCCCTCGAGCGGACGCTCTACGAGCGCTGCTTCTACTGCGACGGAACGGGCCGCCTCATGAGCAAGACCACGGTCTGCCACGAGATCCTGCGGCAGATCCGGCGCGAGAAGGACTCGCTGCCCGGCTTCAAGGTCGTGGTCAACGCGCACCCGGCGATCTGCGACATGTTCATGCGCGAGGAGAAGCGGGCGCTCGCGCGCGCGAGCGCGCGTTACGCGCGGCAGATCGTGTTACAAGCCCGGAAGGACTACCACCTGGAGCAGTTCGACCTGGCGGGTCAATAGGAGATCGCGATGGAGAACGACAGCGACAAGCGGCGCGACGAGCGCGTCACGATCAACAAAGAGTTCGAGTCGTTCGACGCGTTCATCCACGAGTACGTGACCAACATCTCGCGCACCGGCGTGTTCGTGAAGAGCAAGAACCCGCTCTCCGTCGGCACGAAGGTGAACCTGAAGTTCACCGTGATCATGGACGACATCGAGACGATCGAGGGGATCGGCGAGGTCGTGCGGGTGCAGGACGATCCGCCGGGGATGGGCGTGGTGTTCACCGAGCTCAGCCAGTACTCGCAACACCTGATCGACCGGCTGCTCACCGTGCGGCCCTCGGGCGATGCGGATCGGTGACAAGCCGCTGAAGGATCTGTCCGACCGCGAGCTCGAGGAGGAGCTCCGGCGCCGGCGGCGGGCGCGGGGGCAGCCCGTCGGCGCGGAGCCCGCGGCCCGGACCGAGCGCGCCCGAGAGGCGGCCCCGCGCCGCGCGCCGCCGCGCCGCGAGGGGCGCCACCCCGGCTGGAAGGTGCGGCAGTGGTACCGCAACCTCGAGCTCGCCCCGGGCGCGTCGCGCGACGAGGTCGAGGTGGCGTACGTGCGCCTCAGCGAGAAGTACCACCCGGACCGACACCCCGACCCGGAGAAGCGCCGCGTCGCGACGCAGCTCGCGGCGGGCCTGCGCGAGGCCTACCGCGGGTTGCTCGAGGCGCTGGGCGACGAAGAGTGACGTCGCCGTGGCGCGCACGTTGCGTGCCTGCGCGGATCGACATGACACGACACGCTCTGGCACGCCGCGCGCGCGCCCTCCTCCTCGCTGGATGGCTCTCGGGATGCCTCGCGGGATGCAACGAGACCCACGGACGCGAGGACGACGGCGGCGGCGGCGCGGACGCCGGGTCCGCGCGCGACGGGGGCGGCGCCGACGGCGGCACGGCGCGGGACGCGGGCGGCCGCGACGGGGGCGCGCGCGCGCCCTGCGACGCCGAGGACGCGACGGCCGCGCTGTGCCCGGAGGTCGAGTGCGACGGGCCACCGACGTGGCATTGGAACGGCGACGACTGCGTCCCGATCTCGTGCGGCACGTGCGTGGGCGAGGACTGCGCGCGCGCCACGAGCTCGCGCGACGCCTGCTGGGCGGCGCACGCCGACTGCGCGCCCGCGCGCTGCCGCGGCACCGGCGGCGAGTGGCGGTTCTGGGGCCCCGCGTGCGGGCACTTCGTCTGCGGGGTGGAGCCGCCCGCGATCTGCGAGGCGCCCTTCCCCGTCTGCGACTGCGGCCCGCGCCGGCGCTTCGACGAGGAGGCGGGCTGCGTCGAGCACACCTGCCCGGTGGGCCCGCCCGCCCGCGAGCCGGAGGCGGCGTGCCTCGCGACCGGCGGCACGTGGGGCAGCTTCTGTTGCCACTCCGAGTGCGGGGAGCCGTGCGCCGACGACTGCCTCGCGCCCGCGTGCGACTGCGGCCCGGCCCGCGTGTTCGAGACCGACGGCTGCGTCGCGCGCGCGCGCTGCTTCGAAGCGCGCCGCGAAGGCGAGATCTGCGACGGCGACGCGCGGTGCATGCCCGGGCTGATCTGCTGCCAGCGCTGCGGCGGCGCGGGCTGCGTCGGGCCCGCGCGCTGCCAGCGCGCGGTGTGCGACGACGACCCCGACACCGACCTCTGCGGCAACGACCTGCTCGCGCCCTGAGCTCGCGTCCTGAGCTCGCGCCGACGCCGGCGCCAGAGCGCTCCTCACTCCACGCGGAGGTAGCCGCCCTTGAGGAGCTTCACGAGGATGGTGCTCGTGTCGAGGTCGCTGGCGAGGCTGCGGTCGAGGATCGTCTCGGTGTGCCCGTAGTTGTAGGCGAGCTGCAGCACGTCGAGCTCCTCTTGCGAGAGCTGGCGCAGCGGCGGGATCATCGGCATCGCGAGCGCGATCGTCGCGTGCATCGCGGGCAGGTCGTCGCCGAGGCGGCGCACCTCGTCGAGCTGCCGCATGGCCTCCATCAGGATGCCCTCGGTGCTCATCGAGACCCGCTCGGGGAAGTCGCGCTCCTCCGGCGGCTCCATGTCGAAGGTGCCGTCCGTCCACGTCAGGATGCGGTAGAGCGCCTTCAGCGGCTGCACCTCGCCTTTGTCGTTGACGGTCGCGAACACCACCTGCCCGCCGTCGAAGAAGATCTTGCCGACGTCCTGGTCGGTGCGGACGACGAGCACGCCGCTCTTCTTGCTGGCGCTGAAGAGCTGCATCAGGTCGGGGAGCGGGATCTCGGCGATCGAGCCGCTCATCGTGCGGACCTGCGAGGTCCGGCGGCCGGCCGCGACGTCCTCGAGGTTCGGGCCCGCGGCGGCCACCCCGCTGCCGCTCGCGTCGGCCGCGACGAGCTTGATGATGCTCGTGCCGATGAGGATGCGGTCGCCCTCCTGCAGGCGCGCCCGCTTGATCTTCTCGCCGTTGACGAAGGTCCCGTTCGTCGAGCCGAGATCCTGGATGAAGATCTGGTCGCCGGTGACGGTGATCTTCGCGTGGCGGCGCGAGACCATGTCCTCCACGAGGACCATGTCGAGCTCGCTCGAACGCCCCACCACCAGCTCCTTGCTGGCGGGCAGAGGGAACTCGCCTCCCTGGTACTTGCCGGAGATGAAGCGGAGCGCGAATTGCTTCGCCGGCCTCGCGGGCGGGGTCATCTTGGGGACCGACGGCTCCATCTCTCGTCTCTCGGGTGTTCCCCCCGGAATCGTTCAACTCTGAGCGGCTCTAGAGTAGAAGTGTCGCCAAGCGGGGGTCAAGCAAGAGGCGATCTCACACCTCGATCAAGGTGCCGCGCTGGCCCTGGGGACGCAAGCGTGGGACCGTGTCGCCTCGCCGTGCGGCTCGGACGGATCGCCTGGCTCCTCCTGCTCGTCTCGGCCCCGAGCGGCGCCGCGGGGCAGACGCGCGACCCGACGATGGACTGGCGTACCCTCGACACGCCGCACTTCACCATCCACTACCACGTGCCCCTCGGCGTCCTGGCGCGCCGCGTCGCGGTGGTCGCCGAGCGCGCCCACACGATGCTCACGGACGTCATGGGCTACACGGGTGGCCGCAGGACGCACATCGCGTTGACGGACGGAACCGACGGCGCGAACGGCTCCGCGATCGGGATCCCGTTCAACGTGATCCGGCTCAACGCGACCGCGCCGGAGTCGATGACGCCGCTCGGCGACTACGACGACTGGCTGAATCTGCTCACCGTCCACGAGCACACGCACATCGTCCACCTCGATCAGTGGAGCGGGCTGCCCGCGTTCGTGAACCTCCTGCTCGGCAAGGTCTACGCGCCCAACCACGTGCAGCCGCGGTGGATCGTCGAGGGGATCGCGACGTGGCAGGAGAGCCAGCGCACCGCCGGCGGGCGCCTGCGCTCGACGATGTTCGACATGTACCTGCGCATGGACGCGCTCGAGGATCGCTTCCTCGATCTCGACCAGCTCACGACGATCGCGGACCGCTGGCCGCACGGCAACATCTGGTACCTCTACGGCTCGCGCTTCATCGAGTTCGTCGCCGACCGCTACGGCCGCGAGGCGATCGCGACCATCTCGCGCGAGTACGGCGACGCCGTGATCCCGTGGGGCCTGAACCGCGTCGCGCGGCGCGCGACGGGGCGGGGCTGGACGGAGCTCTACGACGACTTCCTCGCGCACACGCGGGCGCGCTACGAGGCGCAGCGCGACGAGGTCGTCGCGGCCGGGCGCGTCGAGGGCACGCGGCTGACGTCCCACGGCGAGATCGCGCGCCTCCCCCGCTTCGTCGGCCCGGGGCGCGTCGCGTACTGGCGCGCGGACAACCGGAGCCGGCCGCGCGTCGTGGCGTTCGACCTCGACCGCCCCGACGACCAAGAGACGTGGGCGCGCGTGACGGGCGACCCGGGCTGGTCGCTCCACCCGAGCGGGAGCTACCTCGTGCTGTCGGCGCCGCTCCCCCACCGCGACATCTACGCGTTCCACGATCTCGTCCGGCAGCCGCGCGACGACGGCGCCGCGGAGCGGCTGACGGACGGGCTGCGGGCGCGCGAGCCCGACGTCTCGCCGGACGGGCGGCGCGTCGCGTTCACGACGAACGAGGCGGGCACGACGCACCTCTGGATCGCCGAGCTGCGCGACGTCGCGGGCACCGCGCGGGCGCTCCTCGAGAGCGAGCGCTTCGACCAGGTCTTCGACCCGCGCTTCTCGCCGGACGGGCGCACGATCGCGATCTCGCGCTGGCAGCACGGCGGCTACCGCGACGTGCAGCTCGTCGACGTCGAGAGCGGGCGCGTGACCGCCGTGACGCGCGACCGCGCGCTCGACACCAACCCGGTGTGGTCGCCCGACGGACGGACGCTCTACTTCTCCTCCGATCGCACCGGCATCGCGAACATCTACGCCTACCGGCTCGCGTCGGGGACGCTGCGCCAGATCACCAACGTGCTCGGCGGCGCGTACCAGCCCGCGATCTCGCCGGACGGCCGCCACCTCGTCTACGTCGGCTACACGAGCTTCGGCTTCGACCTCTTCGCGCTCGATCTGTCGGGCGTGGAGAGCCGCCCGGCGCGGCCCTACGAGGATCGCCGCCCGCCGCCCGTCGCGGACGACGCGCTCTGGGCCGGCCCGACGCGCGACTACGACCCGCTCGAGACGCTCTACCCGCGCTCCTACCTCCTGGATCTGTCGAACGACGGGTTCGGCCCCGCGCTCGGGATCACGCTCTCGGGCGAGGACCTCGCGGGCTGGCACCGCTACGACCTGCGGGCGATGGTGGGCGTGACGCGCGGGGACGTGAACTTCGACGCGGTCTACTCGTACCGGCGCACCCCGGTAGATCTCGACGTGAGCGTGTTCCGCCGCGTCGCCCCGCGCGGCGGGCTCGTGATCAACGGGGTCGACGAGCGGTGGATCGAGCACGTGGTCGGCGGCGAGGCGCACGTCGGCTACCGCTTCCCCGGGCTGTTCCACGCGCACCGGATCGACGCGCGGTACCGCGCAACGTACGTGGACACGGTCGAGCCGTTCACCGGTCGGCTCGATCCCAACGAGCCGCCGCCGCGCTTCCCGGAGCTCGGGCTGCGCTCCGACGTGCGGCTCTCGTGGAGCTACTCCGACGTAGAGCGCTACGGCTACGACATCAGCCCGAGCGCCGGGCGCAGCTTCGGGGTGCAGGTCGCCCTCGCCCACCCGCTCTTCGGCAGCCGCTGGACCACGGTGGAGATGACCTGGAACGTGCGCCAGTACGTCCCGCTCCCGTGGCTCGAGTCGCACGTGCTCGCGCTGGCGTACACGGGCGGCATGAGCGCGGGCGATCCGGGCCGCCGCGGCAACTTCGCGCTCGGCGGCTTCCCGGACGGCAACCCGATCGACGGGCTCGTGGCGGGCACCATCTTCGGCGGCGTGGCGCTGCGCGGCTACCCGGCGTTCGATCGCGGCGGCGACCAGTACCACCTGGTGCAGGCGGAGTACCGGTTCCTGATCTGGCGCATCAACCGCGGCATCTCGACGCTGCCCGTGTACCTGAACCGGCTGCACGCGACGGTGTTCGCGGACGCGGGCGACGCGTTCTTCGGGCCGCTCGACTTCGAGCGGTTCCGCGTCGGCGTCGGCGCCTCGCTCCACCTCGACTTCACCCTCGGCTACTTCCTGCCGTTCACGCTGCGCGTGGGCTACGCGCGCGGGCTGATGGAGGGCGGCATCGACCAGCTCTTCGGGCACATCGGCGTGCCGTTCTGAGCGGCCGAGCGCTCAGATCTCCATCACGTCCTTCTCCTTCTTCGCCACGATCTCGTCGGCGCGGGTGCCGGCGGCCTGCACGAGCGCCTCGACCTCCTTCTGCGCGCGGTCCGCGTCGTCCTCGCCGACCTCGCCCTCCTTCTTGAGGGTGTCGATGAACTCCTTGGCGTCGCGGCGCGCGGAGCGGATGGCGACCTTGCACTTCTCCCCGTGCTCGCGCGCCACCTTCACGAGCGACTTGCGCCGCTCCTCGGTGAGCGGCGGCACCGGCAGCCGGATGATCTCTCCGTCGTTCTGCGGGTTCACGTCGATCGACGAGGTCATGATGGCCTTCTCGATCAGCGAGATCGTCGAGCGATCCCACGGCTTGACGACCATCATGCGCGCCTCGGGCACCGAGACGCTCGCGAGCTGGTTGATGGGGGTGGGCGTGCCGTAGTAGTCGACCCGGATCGAGTCGAGCATGTCCGGGCTCGCGCGGCCGGTGCGGACCTTGGCGAGATCGCGCTTCAGCGCGTCGTGCGCCGCGGTGATGGCGGAGCGCAGCTCCTCGAGGGCGTCGTCGATCATGGTGGCCCTGTGTAGTCCACCTCGGGGCGAAGGTCACCCCCGTTCGCTCACCCCGTCTCGGTGACCAGCGTCCCGACGTCCTCCCCGAGGACGACCCGCTGCACGTTGCCGCGGCGCTTGAGCGAGCACACCCGGATGGGCAGCGCGTTGTCTCGGCAGAGCGTGATCGCGGTCGAGTCCATCACGCCGAGCCGATCCGCGAGCACGCGGTCGAAGCTGAGGCGGGTGAGGAGCGTCGCGTCGTCGTGCTTGGCCGGGTCCTTGTCGAACACGCCCTCGACCTTGGTCGCCTTGATGAGGAGCGCGGCGCCGATCTCCATCGCGCGCAGCGCCGCCGCGGTGTCCGTCGAGAAGTACGGGTTCCCCGTCCCGGCCGCGAAGATCACGACGCGGCGCTTCTCGAGGTGCCGGATCGCGCGGCGCCGGATGTACGGCTCGGCGACCTGACGGATCGAGAGCGCGCTCAAGACGCGCGTCTCGACCTTCAGCTTCTCGAGCGAGTCCTGCAGCGCGAGCGCGTTGATGACCGTCGCGAGCATGCCCATGTAGTCGGCGCTCGAGCGATCCATCCCCTGCGCGCTGCCGCGCAGGCCGCGGAAGATGTTGCCACCGCCGATGACGAGGGCGATCTCCGCGCCGAGGGCGTGGACCTCCGCGATCTCGCCGCTGATCGCCGCGAGCGTCGCCGGGTCGACGCCGTAGCCCGTGTCACCACAGAGCGCCTCCCCGGAGAGCTTGAGGACGATCCGGCGGATCGCGAGGTCCGTCATCGGGCGCTCAGGCCCCCTTCGCGAGCGTCTCGGCGACGTCCGCGGCGAGGTCCTTCTTCACGACCTCGATGCCTTCGCCGAGCTCGTAGCGGGTGAAGCGGCGCACGGAGATCTTCTCCCCGAGCTTCGCCGTGAGCTCGTCGGAGACGGCGCCGACGGTCTTCTTGTCCTCGCGGGTGACGAGCTCCTGGTTCTCGAGGCAGACCTCGTCGAGCCACTTCTGGAGCTTGCCCTCGAGGATCTTGGCGACCGCCGCGTCGGGGCGCTTCTTGCCCGTCTGCTTCTCCTCCTCCTCGAGCTGACCGCGGAACAGCGCCTGCTGCTTCTCGAGGTCGATCGCGGGCACCTCGGAGGCGCGCACGTAGAGCGGCGCGGACGAGGCGATCTGGAGGCCGACCTCCTCGACGAACGAGCGGAACTCCTCGTTGCGCGAGACGAAGTCGGTCTGGCAGTTGATCTCGGCGAGCACGCCGATGCGGCTCCCCGCGTGGATGTACGCGTGGATCACGCCCTCGGCGGCGATCGCGCCGGCCTTCTTGGCGGCCTTCGCGAGGCCCTTCTTCTTGATGATCTCGACCGCCTTCTCCTGGTCGCCTTCGGCCTCCACGAGGGCGTTCTTGCAGTCCATCATCCCCGCACCGGTACGGTCGCGGAGCACCTTCACGTCCTGCGCGCTGACGTTTGCCATGACTGTGAGCTCCTCTCTCAGCGTCGACCGCGGCCGCCGCCACCACCCGCGCCACCGCCACCACCGCCGCCACCGGGACCGCGGCGGCGACCGCGCGAGAACTCCACCTGGACGTCGCCGCCCTGTCCGCCGGAGGCCGCGTAGCTCCCTCCGTCGAAGTCGGAGCGGCGCGACTGCCCGTTGATCGCGGCGTCCGCGATGCGCGAGGTGAACAGCTTGATCGAGCGGATCGCGTCGTCGTTGCCCGGGACCACGAAGTCGATCAGGTCCGGATCGCAGTTCGTGTCGGTCAGCGCGACGATCGGGATGTGCAGCTTGCGCGCCTCGCTCACCGCGATGTGCTCGTGGTGCGGGTCGATCACGAACAGCACGCTCGGGATCGAGTTCATGAGCTTGATGCCGCCGATGAACTTCTCGAGGCGCTCCTGCTCGCGGCGCATGCGGAGCTGCTCCTTCTTGAGGAGCTGCTCGGCGGTGCCGTCGTCGAACATGCGCTCGAGCTCGCGCAGGCGCTCGATGGCGCCCTTCACGGTGCGGAAGTTCGTCAGCGTCCCGCCCAGCCAGCGGCCGGTGACGTGGAACTGGCCCGCGCGCGCGGCCTCCTCGCGCACGACGTCGACCGCCTGGCGCTTGGTGCCGACGAACAGGACGTGACCGCCGCGCGCGACCTCCTGGGTCACGAACTCGTACGCGCGCCGGAACAGCACCGCCGTCTGGTCGAGGTCGATGATGTGGATGCCGTTGCGCGCGCCGAAGATGAACGGGCGCATCTTCGGGTTCCAGCGCCGCGTCTGGTGGCCGAAGTGCACGCCCGCGTCGATGAGGGCGCGCAGGCCGATCGGCAGCTCGCCGCTCGCGGCGGGGTGGGCGTCCGGCTCGAAGCGCTCGGGCGCGGGGGGGGCAGGGGGAGGCGCCGCGGAGGCATCCGCGTCCGCCGGCTCGACGGTGGGTTCGGTCATCGCTCGTTTCCTCTCCGGTTGTTCCGCCACCCCCTCGGCCGACGACCTCTCCTCGAGAGGAGAAGCACCGGGTCGGTCCGTTCGAGCAGGGGGTGTGAGTGGTTTCGGACCTCGACGAGGCCCGGCCCCGAAGGCTCGGAGCGAGGGCTGCATACCACGAGCGCGGCGCGACGCCAGCCCGGGCGATTCCTTGACGTCGTCCACTGTGTGCATTTATGAGTCTATGTATGCTGAGGTGGTATGCCTGCGTGACGGCGACGCTCGGAGCGCTCGCGGCCAGCCCCGCGCGCGCGGACGCGCCGGTGACGACCGTGCTCTTCGCCGCCTCCGGCGTCGCGCCGGCGGCGAGCACGGCGTCGGAGACGCGGCGCGCGGCGGTCGAGCCGGCGCCCTCCCCGTCCCCGGCGAGCCCGGCCGCCTCCGTCGCCTCGCCGGCGCCCGCCTCGCCGGCGTCGTCGCCGACCGACGGGCCGCCCGCCGCGCGGCGGCGCCCCGAGGCGTCGTGCCCGCGGCCGGCCCTCATCACCCGCAGGATGGGGGACGGGGACGACTCCTTCCACGGCCCGCTCCTCGACTGCGACCGGCGCCCGCGCCCCGAGGCACTGATCGCGCTGAGCGTGCTCGCCCGCCCGCGCACGCAGCCCGCCCCGAGCGCGGAGGCGCTCGCAGCGTTCGACCGCGCGGCGCGCCCGGGCTGGGTCGCCGAGGGCGTGCGCGAGGTCCCTGGCGAGCTGCTCGAGCGCGTCCAGCGGATCGCGGACGCGTTCGACGGGCACCGCATCGAGATCGTGAGCGGACACCGCCCCGACGCCTCGCCGACGAGCCGCCACCACCACGCGCGCGCCATCGACCTCCGGGTCGATGGCGCGAGCGCGGAGGAGGTGCGCGACGTGCTCGCCGGCCTCGACGCGACCGGCCTCGGGCTCTACCCGCGCTCGGAGTTCGTCCACGTCGACGTGCGCGAGCGCGCGCACTACTGGGTGGACGAGAGCGGGCCCGGCGAGGCGCCTCGGTACGTGCGCGGCGCGAGCCCCCCGGCGCCGCCCGCCGTCGACATCGACGCCCTGCGGCGCGAGACGGAGGCGGCGCTCGACGCGATCCGCGTCGAGCTCCCGGAGGCCGAGGCGCTCAGGGCGCGCTGAGCCGCACGTCGAGCGTGAACGAGCCCTGCGAGTTGTTCGCGAACCCGTCGACGAAGACGTAGTACGTGCCGCGGTCGAGCACGGTGTCGATCAGCGAGTGGCGGTTGTCGCCGTGGTCGTCGTTGCACGCGACCTCGGTCGACATGTCCGCGCAGCTGCGGCGGATGTAGATCGCGCCGTCGTACTGCTGCTCGCTCTGGATGTGGACCCGCTGCCGCCGCGTGAGCACGAGGCGGTAGACGAGGTCGTTGCTGCGCGCACCGCCCGCGCACGTCGCCTGGAAGCGATCGCTCGAGCCGCTCGTGTCGCCGGTGAGCGTGCGACCGGGCCGGATCTGCGGCGCCTGCTGGCACGCGCGCTCGAGCGCGGCGAGGTCGTCGAACTGCACCTCGACGCGCGCCGCGCCGAACGCGTCCTGGGCCGCGCCGTCGACGACGAGGAAGTACGTGCCGGGCTGGAGGTTCGCGTCGAGCTCCGCCTGCCCCGGGCCGCCGCTCGCGCAGACGACCTCGGTCGAGGCCTGGCCGCAGGTGCGCTGGATGTACATCGCCGCGGGGAACTCGCCCTCGGCGAGGCGCGCGCGCATGCGGACGCGGTTCTGCACCTGGAGCTGGTAGACGGTGTCGGGCGCGCCCTGCCCGCCGCAGCTGCCTGCGAGGTCGTCGCTCGCCGCGAACGTGTCGACGACGATGTCCTGGCCGGCCGCGGCCTGCCCGGGCGCGGTGCAGTTGTCCGCGGGGGCGTTGCCGCCGGTGACCGGCACGAGGTCGGCGCGCAGCGAGTAGTCGCCGGACTGGCCGTCCGAGAAGCCGTCCGCGTAGACGAAGTAGCGGCCCGCGTCGAGCGTGGTCACGAGCATCGAGTGCCGCGTGTCGCGGTGATCGTCGTTGCAAGCGAGCTCGGAGTTCGGGTTCTGGCAGTCGGAGCGCACGTAGATCGCGCCGTCGTAGTTGCTCTGCATCCGCAGGCGCATCCGCGAGCGCGCGGGCACGTCGAGCGTGTAGACGCGATCCGGCGAGCGCGCGCCGCCCGCGCACGTCGCGGTGAAGTAGTTCGGGCGCCCCGACGTGCTGCCGGTCACGGCCTGGCCCGGGCGCAGCGCCTCGGCCGCCGCGCACACCTGCGCGAGGTTCTGCAGGTCGGTCACCTGCGTGGTGAGCTCGTACGCGCCGGCCTCGTTCGCGTAGCCGTCGACCACGACGTAGTAGGTGCCCGGATCGAGCGTCGCCTCGATGAACGAGCGCGAGGTGTTCGGCGCGTCGTCGTTGCACGCGATCTCCGAGCGCATGTCCCCGCACGCGCCGAGGAGGTAGAGCGCTCCGTCGTACGCCGAGGTGAGCGTGACCGAGAGCTGGGCGCGGCGCTGGAGCGTGACGGTGTAGACGACGTCCGGCGCCTCGCCGCCGCGGATGCAGCTCCCCGTCATCGAGTGGCTGCCGCGGGACGTGTCACCGCTCACGACGGCGCCGATCTCGAGCGCGATCGGCGCGCTGCAGGACCCGCGCCCGGTGCCGCCGGCGAGCGCGCCACCGGCGCCGCCGCGCGGCATGCCGGACCAGCCGGTGAGCACGAACTCACCGCCGCCGGAGGCCATGCGGACCGCGATCTCGTACTCTCCGTCCGCCTCGGGACAGAACTGCACCGACGCCTGTGAGCCGCTCGTGTTGTCCGAGGCGACGGGCTCGCCGCGCTCGTCCTTCACGACGAGGTCGATGTCGTTCACGCCGTCCGCGCCGAACGCGACGAGGGTGTAGCAGTCGCCGGCGCGCAGGCGGCGCCGCACGAAGCGCGACTCGCCCTCGCCGATGGAGCCCTCCTCGATCTCGACGCTCTGCGCGAGGCCCATCGACGTCATCGTGTTGTGCACGGCGACGAAGCTCGGCGTGAGGCGGACGTTGCCGCCGCCGCACCCGGGGAAGGCGAGCGCGAGGGCCACCGAGATCGAGAGCGCCGCGAGCGCGGGCGACTTGGACTTGGTCATACGAGTCATCGGAGTATGGGGACCGGAGCCTATTCCATCGAGCCCCGCGAGCACAAACCCAGACGGTGCTACGATCGCGGCCATGCGAGCTTGTCCCAGCTGCGGGCGCCCGGCGGAGACGCGGGGCGAGGCGCCTCACGCGCCGTTCTGCTCGGCTCGGTGCCGGTTGATCGACCTGGGGAGCTGGCTGGACGAGGCCTACCGCATCCCGGCCGAGACCGCGGAGGGGACCACGCCCGGCGAGCTCGACGCGAGGGACGAACCGTGAGCCGGCTCACCGTCTCGTTCGCGCTCGCCGCGCTCGCCGCGCTGGCGGCACTCGCCGGCGCGACCTCGGCGCGCGCGCAGGACGCGAGCGGCGACGAAGACGCGAGCCCGCCGTCGAGCGCATCGCGCGCGTCGGGCGCGTCGAGCACCTCGAGCGCATCGAGCGCGTCGGGCGCGTCGAGCACCTCGAGCGCATCGAGCGCGTCGGGCGCGTCGAGCACCTCGAGCGCTACGAGCGCTTCGAGCGCATCGAGCCCGTCGCGGGCGCCGACGCCGGCATCTTCGCCGGCCGCGTCGGCACCGCCCGCGCGCGAGCGCGCGGCCGACGGAGCCGCGGCGCGCGAAGAGGACGAGCCGGCGCGGCGGCGGAGCGACGACGACCCCTACGACTTCCTCTGGATCGAGCTGTCTGGCGCGCTCTCGTACGTGGACCTGCGCGCGCTGAACGCCGACAACTACTACCCCGAGTTCGTGCGGCTCTCCGGCATGGGTCCGGCGGGGAGCCTCGCGGTCGGGTTCCGCGTCTCGTTCTTCGCCGCCGGCGTCCGCGCGACGCTCGCGCACTATGGCGACGGGTTCGACGTCGGCACGGCGGTCGGCGAGATCACGCTCATGCTCCCGACGCCGGTCGTGAAGCCGTACCTCCGCGTCGGGTTCGGCCTCGGCTGGCACGGCGACTCCGACTTCCGCGCGCCCGCGAACAGCCAGACCACCGTGTTCGGCTTCGCGTTCACCGGCGCCGCCGGCCTCGACATCTACCTCGCCGAGTGGTTTTCGATCGGCGCGGCGTTCGGCCTCGACATCCTCAACATGAGCCGCCAGCGGCTGAGCGAGCCGATCGATCCCGCCGACGCGGGGACCGTCTCGTTCGAGGAGACCGGCGACGCCGTCGGCATCCAGATCCGCGGCCAGGCCGGCGTCACCTTCCGCTTCTGAGCCCCGTGGGTTGGCTCGACGGCATCCTGTTCCGCTCGCGCCGTCGGCGCGAGGCGCGCCGCAAGAAGCAAGAGACGTTGCAGGCTGCGCTCGACGCCGAGGGCCCCGACGCGGTCTGGCCGGCGCTGGTCGCCGCGCTCGAGGAGGACCCCGAGGACGAGGCGCTCTACCGCGTCGCGGGGCGGGCGCTCCTCTCGGGCGACGCGCGCCGCGTCGGCGAGCTCTTCGATCGCGCGGCCGACGCGCCGCACGATCCGCAGCGCCGCTTCGAGCTCGGCAGCGCGCTGCTCGCCGAAGGCGAGGCGGAGGCGGCGGCCGCGGTGCTCGAGGGCGCGCTCGCGCTCGCCCCGTTCGACGCGGTCGTGCGCAGCGAGCTCGCGCTCGCGCACGCGCGGAGCGGGCGGCCCGCGAAGGTGCGCGCGACGCTCGCGCTCCACCCCTGCCTCGGCGACGACCCGGGCGCGCTCTTCGAGCTCGCGTGGGCCTCGCTCCTCGAGGGCGACCTCGACACCGCCGAGCGCGCAGGCCACGAGCTCCACGGGGCCCCGGTGCTCCGCCACAAGCTCGAGCTCGCGCTCGACCGCGCACGCGCCGGCCCTTTGATGCACGACGCGCGCGACTACTACTTCGTCGAGCACGGCGGGGTGCTGCTCGACGGCGCGGGTCCGCTCGGCGGCCGCTACGCCACGCTCGACGCCGACGCCGCGTGGATGGCGCAGGCGATCGCCGACGCGGGCGCGGTGCTCGAGCGCCTCGTACCATCGCCCCGCCGCGTCGTGGCGATCGACGACGCGCACGCGGAGCTCGCGCAGGCGCTGGCGCGCGCGTGCCGCGGCGCGCTCGTCGCCGCGGGCCGCGGGCGGCTGCCCTCGGCGATCGTCCCGCTCTGGTCGGCCGCGTCGCTCGAGGCGCTCGCCCCCGAGAGCCGGCGGGCGCCGGAGCTCTGGCTCTTCGCGCTGACCGCGGACCACCGGCGCACGATCGCGCGCGCGCCCGAGCTCGTCGGCGCGTTCGCGCGCGAGGTCACGCTCGCGCGCGGGCCGCTGCCCGAGGCGCTCCCCGCGCCCTCCTCGACGATCCTCGACTTCGTGGAGTCGCGCCGCGCGTACCTGCCGCCGCGAGGCGAGCGGGTCCCGACCGCGTACGTCCCCGACGCGCCGCTCCCGCGATGAGTCTTCGAAAGGGGCTGCGCCGTGCGCCACCGAGATGAATCGCGCGAAGCCGCGAAAGTCGCCGAGAGGTCTCGGCCAACCGCGATCGCTGCGCGATGAGCTGGCCTCGACCCGCCTGGAGCGCCCCTCGACGCGCGCGGGCTTCACCCCCATACTCCAGCGCGTGATGCACTTCACCGAACGAATCTGACCGAGGGCCGCGCGCCGCGTCGGGCTCGCGCTCCTCGCGGTGTTCTTCCTCGACGAGCTCGGCTCGGGCTTCGCGCCCGCCGCGGCGCCGTTGATCACGCTCGACCACGGCGTGGACGCGGGCCGCGGCGCCGGCGGATTGCTGGCGGCGTTCTACGGCCTCGCGCTCCTGGTGGAGCCCTCGCTGTTGCGTTGGAGCGAGCGCTTCCGCGTGCGGCGCTGGCTCGTCGCGTGGCTCGCCGCGCTCGGCGCGGTGCTCCTCGGCGCGGCGCTCACGCAGAGCTACTGGCTCTTGCTCGTGGTGCTGGCGCTCTACGGCCCCGTCTCGGGCGCGGTGACCTCCGTCGCCGAGGGCACGCTGGTCGAGGCCACGCCGGACGCGCGCGAGCGGACGATGTCGCGGATCATGCTCGCGGGCGGGCTCGGCGACCTGGCGGTGCCCGCGGTGCTCGCCGCGCTCGCCACGCTCGGGGGCGGCTGGCGCGGCGCCCACGCGCTCGCCGCGGCCGTCGCCGTCGTGTTGGCGGTCGGCCTCTGGCACGCGCGCTCGCTCGACCGCCGCGTCGCGAGCGCGGACGACGACGAGGACGAGGCGCCCGACCCGCCCCGGCTGCGCGATGCCGCGCGCGATCCGCGCGTCGCGGGCTGGGTGCTCGCGAGCGCGGCGACGAACCTGATGGACG
The DNA here is from genome assembly GCA_019637095.1 of Sandaracinaceae bacterium. GTDB lineage: Bacteria > Myxococcota_A > Polyangia > Polyangiales > Sandaracinaceae > JACKEC01. Next base: position 27,894 of record JAHBWG010000082.1, read on the forward strand.
AGGTGATGTCCGCGTTCACCGCGGTGCACGTCTACGCGCACGTGACCCGGGATCCGGCGGAGCTCGCGGTCGCGGCGGGCGCGTGGATCGCCGGGGGCCTCGCGGGCGTCGCGATCCTCGAGCGGGCGCTCGCGCGCGCGGCTCCGGTGGCGCCGATGCGCGCGCTGCTCGTCACCGGCGCGCTGGGGCTCGCCGCGTTCGCCGCCCTGCTCGCCGCGCGCGACCTCGCCTGGGCGTGCGTCGCGCTCGCCGTGCTCGGCGCCGCGGTCTCGACCTACTACCCGATCGTGCACGCGCGCGCCTACGCGGCCCTGCCCGGCCACCCGGGCGTGGTCAACGGACTCGTGGCGGTGTGCTCCCCGCTCGAGCTCGCCGCGCCGCTCGCGCTCGGCCTGCTCGTCGATCGCGCCGGATCGGCCAGCGCGCTCGCCGTCCTCGCGCTCGTCCCCGCCGCGATGGTCGTCGTCGCGCTGCGCGCGAAGGACGGGCGGTGACGGGAAGGCTACCGCTGGGAGCGCTCGTGCACGAAGTCGACGAGCGCCTGGACCTGCGGCACCTCGGACCAGCGCAAGAGACCGTGCCCCAGGTTGAACACGTGTCCGGGCCGGCCCGCCGCCTCGTCGAGCACCGCCTGCGCCTGCTCGAACATCACCTCGCGCGGCGCGAGCACGGTGAGCGGATCGAGGTTGCCCTGCACGCCGACGTCGTGGCCGACGCGCGACCAGGCGTCGTCGAGCCCGATGCGCCAGTCGACGCTGACGACGTCGCCGCCCGCCTCGCGGATGAGCGGCAACAGCGCCGGGTTGCCTTGCCCGAAGTGGATCGCCGGGACGCCGCGCGCGCGCACGCGCTCGAAGATCGGCGCGACGTGCGGGAGCACGTAGCGGCGGTAGTCCGCCGGCCCGAGCGCGCCGACCCACGAGTCGAAGAGCTGCACCGCATGCACGCCCGCGTCGATCTGCGCCTCGAGGTAGTCCGCCACCGCGCCGGAGATCTTCGCCATGAGCGCGTTCCAAGCGCCCTCGTCGCCGTACATCAGGCCCTTGCAGAAGCGGTAGTCGCGCGAGCCCCCGCCCTCGATCGCGTAGGACGCGAGCGTGAACGGCGCGCCCGCGAACCCGATGAGCGGGACGCCGCGCGGCTCGAGCTCCGCGACGATGAGCCGCACCGCGTCGGTCACGTAGCCGAGCGAGGCGCCGACGTCGATGGACGCGGCGATCGCGTCGATGTCCGCGTTCGTCCGCACCGGCTCCTCGATCACCGGGCCGTGCCCCGCGTCGAAGTGGAACCCGACCCCGAGCGGCTCGAGGATCAAGAGGATGTCCGCGAACAGGATCGCGGCGTCCACGCCGAGCTGGTTCACCGCGTGGACGGTGACCTCGCAGGCGAGATCGGGACGCCGGCAGAGCTCGAGGAAGCCGACCTTCTCGCGGATCGCCTGGTACTCGGCCTGATAGCGCCCCGCCTGCCGCATCAGCCAGATCGGCGTGTACGGCGTGGGCTCGCGGCGGCAGGCCTTGAGGAAGACGGAGTCCTGGATGGCGCTCATCGCCGGGACTCTACAGCAGGTTCACCACGGGCCCGAGCACCGCTTCGATCGCCGCGCGGCGCTCCGCCCGCAGCGCGTCGTCGTCCACGTCGCGGTGAGGCAGGACGCGCACGTCGGGCGGCACGCGGCGGCGCTCCACGTCCCAGTGGTTGTTGTGCGTCCAGAGCGGGATGGCCTCGACGCCGCCGATCGCGACGCGGCCGTCGCGCAGCTCGAGGCCCGCGCGCAGCCACACGCCGTCGCGCGTCGCCGGCTCGCGCAGCGGGAGCTCCGCGGACCGCTCGCGCACCCCGCGCCGGTAGAGGTAGCCCTGGTTCGAGACGAGGTTGCCGAGGCTGTAGACGACGAGCGCCTCGCCGCGCGGGGAAGACACGCGCTCCACGCGCTGGAGCACGTGGGGCCCGTGGCCGAGCACGAGGTCGGCGCCGTGGCGCACGAGCGCCGCGGCGGCGCTGCGCTGCTCGCTGCGGTCGTCGTGGCGGTAGCCCAGGCCCCAGTGCATCGAGGCCACGACGAGGTCCGCGCGCGCTCGCGCGCGCTCGAGCGCCCGGCGCGCGCGCCGCTCGTCCCACGTCGCGACGCGCAGCGGCGGCCGGCGCGTGCCCGGGTGACCCTGCAGCACGTCGGTGAACGCGACGAAGGCGACGCGGACGCCGGCGCGCTCGATCACGATCGGGCCCGGCGCGTCCTCCTCGTCGGGCGCGGCGCCGACGGACGCGATGCCCGCGGCCTCGAGCGCGGCGACCGTCTCGACGAGGCCCTCCGCGCGCTGGTCCCACGCGTGGTTGTTCGCGACGCTGAGCACGTCGATGCCCGCGCGCGCGAGCGCGCCCGCCGCCTCGGGCGGCGCGCCGAGCCGCGGCGGGTCTCCGCGCATCGGCGCGTGCTCCGTGGAGAGCGGCGTCTCGAGGTTCGCGAACGCGATCTCCGCGTCGGTCACGATCGAGCGCAGCCCCGAGAGCGTGTGGTCGAACCCGCCGCTCGCGCGCGCCGAGGCGACCACGCGGGTGTGGAAGAGCACGTCGCCGCTCGCGCCGATCACCACCCGCCGCGCGGCGGCCGGCTGCGCGCGCCCGCGCGCGACGGCCGCGGCGAGGCAGCCGAGCGCGAGCAGCAGCGCGGCCCGATGGATCGCGCGAACGGCGCGGCGCGCAGACGGCATCGCGACCGGCATGGCGCGAGGGTGTCGCCATCTGGCCGATTCCGCCAGTTGTCGCGCGCTCGGCGGTGCTCTAGCTTGGCGCCGTGAGCCGCCGGACGGGACGCGCGATCGCGAGCACGGCGGCCCTCGCGCTCCTCGCGCTCGGGGCGCCGGGCTGCCTGCTCGACCGCAGCGGGACCGGGCCGATCGACGCCGGGCTCCGCCGCGACGCGGGGCTCGACGCCGGCGACGTCGGAGACGACGCCGGCGCACACGACGGCGGCGCGCCGCTCGAGGTGCCGGGTCCCCTCGTGGCGCCGACGTTCGCGGACATCGGCGAGGACACCGTGCGCGTCGAGTGGCGAGCGCCGGTCGGCGGCGGCGCGGTCGCGACGTACTCGGTCGAGCGCGCGCCGGACGACGGAGAGCGCCCCGGCACGTTCGAGGAGATCGCCGCCGCGCTCACGGCGACGAGCTTCACCGACGCGCCCCTCGCCGCCGGCACGACGTACTGGTACCGCGTGCGCGCGTCGAACGCGGCCGGCGCGGGCCCCTACTCCCCGCCGGCTGGCCTCACGACCCCGCGCCCCCCGCTCGGCCGCATCGTGCAGTCCGCGTTCGTCGAGGGGACCGACCCGACGGCGAGCTTCCCCGCGACGCCGGCGGAGGGGAGCCTGCTCCTCGCGGTCGGCTTCCACCGCCTCGATCACGCGGCGCCGCAGATCGACGGGTGGGACCACCGCCTCGAGCACTTCTTCCGGACGTCGGAGATGAACCGGCGCGGGATCACCGTCTGGGCGCGCATCGCCCAGGCCGGCGAGCCGCGCGACGTCCGCCTCCAGTGGTCGCCGGGCCGTCAATGTTCCTTGCTAATCGTGGAGATCGGCGTCCCCGCGGGCGCCACCGCGACGTTCCTCGCGAGCGTCGGCCGGAGCAGCGACGACGAGCGCGTCACCTCGCTCGACACCGCGCTCGGGCCGCTCGACGCGCGCGAGGCGCTGCTCGTGGGCGTGTTCGGCGCGCGCGACGGGACGTCGACCGAGGTAGCGTTCGACGGGCTCGACGAGGCGATCACCGCGCCGCTGCCGACAGAACAGGCGGACGCCGCGCGCGCCCTCGCGCTCGCGACGGGGCGCGTCGAGGGCGCGGTGACCCCCTCGACGGTCGTGTCGTGGGCGCCGCCGCGCCGCGCGACGATCGGGCTCCTCGCCTTCCGCGTCGAGTGAACGCGCGCGCTACAGCGCGACCGGGGGATCGCCCTCGATCCCGAGCACCGCCGCGCGCGCCTCGGCGACGACGAAGAGGCTGCCCGCGACGACGACGAGCCCCTCGGGGCCCGCGAGCGCGCGGGCGAGCGCGACCGCCTCGGGGACCGTCGGCGCGACGTGATCCCCGGGCGCCGCCATCTGGGCGGGATCTTCGCTGCGGGCGAGCGCGGCGCGCGTCAACACGACGTGCTCGGTCGACTCGCGCAGCGCGCCGAGCATCGCGGGCCACTCCTTGTCGCGCATCGCGCCGAACACGAGGACGCGCGGACGCGCGGGCTCCGCCGCGTCGAGGTGCGCCCCGAGCGCCGCGACGCCGTCCGGGTTGTGCGCGCCATCGACGAGGACCGGGGGTGAGCCCGCGAGGCGCTCGAGCCGGCCCGGCCAGGACGCCTCGAGCGCGCGCGCGAGATCGACCCCGACCCCACGCTCCGAGAGGACCCCGAGCACACCGACCGCGACGGCCGCGTTCTCTCGCTGGTGCGCGCCGGCGAGGCCGAGCGCGAGCGGCGGAGACGACCGCGCGCCCGCGCAGACGACGAGCGCTTCGGCGGGCCCCTCGCAGCGCGCGCGCACGAGCGGCGCGCCGAGCTCCTGCGCGACGCGCGTGATCACCGCGTCGGCCGCGGGCGCCTGCAGGCCCACCACGCAGGGGACCCCCGCGCGCAGGATCCCCGCCTTCTCGAAGGCGATCGAAGCGAGATCGTCGCCGAGCCACGCCTGGTGATCGAGCGCGATCCGGGTGAGCGCCGTGACGAGCGGCCGCGCGATCACGTTGGTCGCGTCGAGCCGCCCGCCGAGCCCGGTCTCGAGCACGGCGAGCGCGACGCCCTCGCGGCGGAACAGCTCGAAGGCGAGGACGGTCACCGCCTCGAAGAACGTGAGATCGAGCGCAGCGAGCGGCGCGCGGATCGCCTCCCACGCCTCGCGCACGCGCTCGCGCGCGAGGGGCGCACCGTCCACGCGGAAGCGCTCGGTCAGCGAGTGCAGGTGCGGCGATGTGTAGAGCCCGACGCGCCGGTCCGTCACGCCGTGGGCGATCATCGCGCACGTGCTGCCCTTGCCGTTCGTGCCGGCGACGTGCACGACGTCGAAGGCGCCGGCGGGCTCACCGATCGCGGCGAGCGCCGCCCGCACCCGCGCGAGCCCCGGCACGATCCCGCGCGGCACCGCCCGCGTGAGCTCCTCGAGGAGCGCCCGCCACGCCGCGTCGTCGCCGGCCGCGCCCACGTCAGTCGAGCAGGTGCGAGAGGAACCGCGCGATCGTCGCGCGCATCTCCTGCCGCTCGGCGATCACGTCGACCATCCCGTGCTCGAGCAGGAACTCCGCGCGCTGGAAGCCCTCCGGGAGCTTCTGCCGGATCGTGTTCTCGATCACGCGCGGGCCCGCGAAGCCGATCAGCGCGCGCGGCTCCGCGATGTTGATGTCGCCCAAGAGCGCGAAGCTCGCCGCGACGCCGCCGGTCGTCGGGTTCAAGAGCACGCTCACGAACGGCGCGTTCACGTCGCGCAGCCGGCGCAGCGCGGCCACCGTCTTGGCCATCTGCATGAGCGAGAGCGCGCCCTCCTGCATCCGCGCGCCCCCCGACGCCGTCAACAGCACCACCGGCTGCCGCTTCTCGGCGCCGCGCTCGAGCATGCGCGTGATCTTTTCGCCGACCACCGAGCCCATCGAGCCGCCCATGAAGCGGAAGAGGAACGTCCCGAGCTGGATCGGGCGGCCGATGAGCGTCGCCTCACCGACGAGCATCGCGTCCTCGAGCCCCGTCTTCTTGCGGCTCGCCGCGAGCCGATCCGGGTAGCGCTTCTCGTCGGTGAACGCGAGCGGGTCCTTCGCCAGGATCCCGGTGTCGAGCTCCACGAACGAGCCGGGGTCCGCGAGCAGCTCGACCCAGGCCTCGCCGCTGAGCTGGTAGTGGTGCCCGCACGCGGGACAGACCTCGTGGTTGGAGGTGAAGTCCTCCGCGCGCAGGGTCACGTTGCAGGCGTCGCACTTGCGGAACACGCCGCGCCCGAGCGTCTTCTTCTCGGAGGCGTCGACGTCCGCCTTGGTCTTGCCGAACAGAGCCACGTCGGCGAGTTAGCACGAGCGCGCTACGTTGAGCACCCGAGCATGACGGTACGGTCCCCTTTTCGCACGACCCAGCGGGTCTACTTCGACGACCTCGACGCCCTGAACATCCTGCACAACGTGCGGTTTCTCTTGTTCATGGAGCGGGCGCGGGGCGAGCTGTTCAACGCGCTCGGCTTCCGCTGGGAGGACCCGGTCGAGATCAACCCGGACAAGTACCATGTCGTCGCCTCCCACCAGATCCGCTACCTGCGGCCAGTGCGCGGCGAGGGCGAGGTGCTCGTCGAGCTCACGCCCGTCCACCTCGGCCGCTCGAGCCTCTTGCTCTCCGCGGCCGTCCGCGGGATGCACGGCGACACCGTCTTCGCGGTCGGCGAGACCCGGCTCGTCCGCCTCGACCCCGCCGACGATCGGCCGTGCTCGTGGAGCGAGCGGTTCCGCGCCGCGATGGACCCGCTCGTCCGCCCCGATCAGCGCGCGACGATCGCCGAGAGGTGACGGCCGGTGTGGCCGCCGTCGCGGCGGTGGCTGAAGAACCGGTCCGCCTCCGCGTGCGTGCAGCCGCCGACGTCGTCGATCCGCGCGACGCCCGCGTGGCGAAGCTGCGCGATCACCGCCGCCGCGAGATCGACGTGCGGGCGCGGCGCGCGCGGCAAGACCACCGGCGCCCCGTGCGCGACGGCCGCGATCCGCGCGGCGATCTCGTCGCTCACCTCGAACGCGTCCCGCCGGATGTGCGGGCCGATCACGGCGACGAGCGCGGCGGGCGGGCCGAGGCGGGCGACCACGAGCTCGACGATGCGCTGCTCGACGCCGCGCCAGCCCGCGTGCACCGCCGCGACGTGGCCGCGCTCGGTGTCGGCGAGCAGGATCGGGACGCAGTCCGCCGTGCGCACGGCCACCGCGTCGCCCGCGCGGCGCGCGATGAGCGCGTCCGCCTCGATCCGGCGGACGTCCTCGACCGGCGCCGCGCCGACCTCGACGATCGCCGCGCCGTGCACCTGCGAGACCTCGTAGAGCCGGGGCGCGCCGAGCGCGTCGCCGAACCGCCGGCCGTTCTCGGCGACGCGCGCGAGATCGTCGCCCACCGTGCGCGCGAGGTTGAGCGAGGCGAACGCGCCCTCGGAGACCCCGCCCTCGCGGGTCGAGAAGCCGTGCGCGAAGCCGCGCGCGGCGAGCTCGGCGGAGCGGACGATCACGGCGCCGCCGAGAGCGCGAACAGCTCGGGGTAGCGCTCGTGCATCGCCTCCGCGCTCATGCGATCGGCCGGATCGGCGGGCGACCAGACGACGTCGAGCGCGACGAGGTCCGCGGAGGCGAGGCCCTCGAGATCGGCGAGCACCGCCTCGATCGCGGCGCGGGTCGGCTCCTCTGCGTCGCGCAGCGCGCGGCGCGCCGCGACGATCAGCGTGATCACGACGAGCCCCGGCGCCTCGCTCGGCGCCAGCGGCGGCGGGTCGCGCCGCTCGAGCACGCCACGGAAGTTGCGCACCACCTCGACGTCGAAGCGCGCGCGTGCGCGGTCCGCGGCCGCGACGAAGCGCGCCTCCGCGGCGGCGGGCGCCATCGGCGACGCGTTCTCTGCCGCCGCGTGGGTCCACGCGCCGCCGTGAACGCGCAGCACCCCGATCGCCTCGCGCAGCATGGCGACGAGCCCCGCGGGCGAGCTCGTGTCGCCGCGGCTCGCGATCGCGTCCATCGCCGCCTGGATCGCCGGTCGCGCGGCGTCCGAGACCGCGAGCTCCACCACGGCGACGTCCATGAGGCCTTCGTCGTTCACGCGCTCCATCTCCCTCGGCGCTCAGTAGGGCTCGAAGCGCGCGCCGCTCGCGCGCGACGCGTTCCAGCGCGTGAGCTCCGCGTCGGTGAACGCGTCCTCGCCGCCCTGCGGCAGCACCTCGCGGATGAACGCGTAGACGACCTCGCGGCCGCGGCGGCCGGCGTCGTCGTCCGCCATCTCCTCCCAGATCTGGAAGATGCGGCGGCGGCGCGAGGCGGGCGTGCGCGAGGTGGTGGCCCACACGTTGTTGAGCCGGCCGCGCAGCCGCGCCAGCGCCTGCGCCGTCTCGCGCGCGCGGTGCTCCGCCTCGAGCCGGTGCCGCACGTCGCGCGTGCGGCGCATGAACCAGTCGCGCTCGGCGGCGTGGGGATCCTGCCCCGCCGCGCCCATGATCGCGTCGGTCAGGTCGAAGCTCCCGCTCGCGCTGAAGCCGTTGGTCGACGCGTTGCCGTGGTCCTCGAAGTCGACGCTGCCGTCCTGCCGGATGCGCGCGCGGAAGCGGTGGCCGTCGTAGAGGAGCGAGCCGTCGGGTTGGCGCCGGAGCTGCGGCTCGGTGCGCGCGAGCCACGGCCGCGCCATCGCCTGCCCGCGCAGGTGCTCCTGGTGCTGCCGCTCGATGTCGGCGACGCTCGGCCGGTCGGGCCCGCCCGTCCCGCCGTTCATGCCGGCCGCGGGGCCGCGCTGCGAGGGCCCGGGACCCGTCGGGACGAACCCGTCGCGCGCGACGCGGCTCGGGTCGAGCAGCGCCTGCATCGCGCCGCGATCGCGCAGGTCGACCCGCGGCGGCTCCTCGCGGCTCACCGACGGGACGTCGATGTCGGGAGGCACCGGGAGCGCGGGCCCCGGATCGACGACGCTCGTCTGCGTCGGATCGGGCGGGCCCGGCGGCCCGGGCCGCGGCTCGAGGGTGGCCGCCGCGAGCTGCGGCGGGGGCTCGTCGTGGGGCTCGGGGGGCAGCGGCGGCAGCGGCAGCTCCGGCTCGGGATCGATCTGACGGTCCGGCGGGGCCTCGGCGGCGCGCAGGTCGGACTCGATGATCTCGAACGAGATCGGGTCGACCATCGGGCGCGTGGTGAACCAGGCGGCCGGCAGATGCACCACCGCCAGCCCGACGACCCCGTGGACGCCGAGGGAGATGATCCCTGCCAAACCGACACTCTTCATCGAACCCAGCACCTACGACGCGCGAGCCCCCGGAACGTGCGGATCCACCCGCGCGACCGTCGGTCGGCCAGAGGGTAGCCGGCCACAGGCGATTGCGCACGAAGGCGGCGACGGGTAAGGAGGGCGCCCATGGGAATCCGGTTTCCTTCCGCCGAGTGGACCGCCGCGTTCCGCGACGCCATCAACGCCAACCCCGAGTACGCCAAGCACGGCGCGGGCTGGACGCACGGCAAGGTCGCCTACGTCGTCGCGCCGCGCCCCGAGCTCGGCATCGAGGGAGACACCGCGATGGTGCTCGACCTGCACGAGGGGCGCTGCCGCGAGGCCGTCCTGACCGACGCGGAGACCGCGGGCGACTCCGACTTCGTGATCTTCGCGGAGTACGAGCGCTGGCGCGAGGTGCTGAGCGGCGAGGTCGACCCGACCAAGGCGATGATGCAGAACAAGCTCAAGCTCCAGAAGGGCCACCTGCCGACGATCGTGAAGTACGTGCTCGCGAGCAAGGAGCTGGTCCGCTCCGCGTGCACCATCGACACGGACTACCCGGGCTGAGCGATGGCCGCCGTCGAGCTCGCGCCGGGCGCCAACGACAACGGGCTCGCCGTGATGATGGCGACGCTCTTGAGCCAGAACCTCGAGGACCACCCCGAGCGCGGCGCGATCTTCGAGCGGCTCACCGGGCGCGTGGCGATCATCGCGGAGGACGCCGACGTCGCGCTGACGATGCGCTTCGGTGAGCGCCGCGCCGTCGTGTACGACGGGATCGTCGGGATCCCCGACCTCACGGTGCGCGGCTCCGCCGAGGCCATCGCCGATCTCTCGCGGATGGAGACGGGGCGCTTCGGCCTGCCCGACCCCGACGGAGAGGTGAACCGCGCGATGGCCCGCGCGCTGCGCGAGGGGAGCCTGCGCGTGTACGGGCTGCCCGCCGGGCTGCCCCTCCTCGTCCGCCTCGGCGCGCTGCTCTCGCTCGATTGAGCGATTCGATTCGCGCTGGATCCAGGCCGAGGGCTGGTATCCTCACCGAATGGCCGCGGGGGACTTCTTGCTCGGCAAGGATCTCGGCGCCTACCGGATCGACGTGACCATCGGTTCGGGGGCGACGGGAGTCGTGTACCGCGCGACCCCGCACGCGGGCGGGCCGCCGGTCGCCCTCAAGGTGCTGCACGACAACCTCGGCTCGATCACCGGCCTCGAGCGCCGGTTCAAGCGCGAGGCGCGCGTCCTCAAGAAGCTCTCGCACCCGAACATCGTCGAGATCAGCGAGTTCGGGATGGAGGACGGGCGGACGTTCATCGCGATGGAGCTGCTCGAGGGGCAGACGCTCGAGGAGCGCCTCGAGGAGAGCCCGCTCGAGCCCCAGGAGGCGCTGCGCATCTACGAGCCGATCCTCGAGGCGCTCGCCGTCGCGCACGAGCACGACGTGGTCCACCGCGACCTGAAGCCGGCCAACGTCTTCCTCGAGAAGAACGGCGGCGTGAAGCTCCTCGACTTCGGGCTCGCGAAGATGCTCTCGATCGACGAGACCGCGAGCGAGGACGGAACGTTGACGCGCAAGGGCCGCATCGTCGGCACGCCCGCGTACATGGCGCCCGAGCAGATCACCGGCGTGTTCATCGACGTGCGCGCGGACGTCTACGCGCTCGGCGTGATGCTCTACGAGCTGCTCGCGGACCGGCGCCCCTTCCTCTACGAGCGCCGCTCGGAGCTCCTGCGGGCGCACCTGCTCGAGCCGGTCAAGCCGATCGCCCAGGCGCGCGACGGCCTGTGGGTGCACGAGAAGCTCGCGACGCTGATCGAGCGCTCGCTCGCCAAGGACGCGGGCAAGCGGTTCAAGAGCGCCAAGGAGATGCTCGAGGCCCTGCGCGCGCTGCCGCCCGATCCGGTGCGCTTCGACATCACGGTCACCCGCAAGATGGCGCGCCAGCGCACCGGGCCGAGCTCGGCGGTCATCAGCGCCACGGAGCGCAAGCTGATCACGGAGTCGGCCGGCTTCTCGAGCGTGCAGGTCAGCCCCGACGTCGCGGCGGCCCCGATCACGCCGCCGGTGACGCCCACCGCCCCCTCGCAAGAGCGCGCCACGCTGCGCCTCCCGCGCCCGCCCAAGGAGGAGACGCCCGCCGTCCCGACCGCGGCGCTCTTCGTCATCGCGATCCTCTTGCTCGGCACCGCCGCCGGTCTGTGGGCGATGCTCGTCGCGACTTGAGGTTGCGGCGAAGCCACCTGCAGGCTCTCGATTCGTCCCTCGAGGCGCCGCTCAGGCGAGGTAGCGGTAGAGGCTGCGGACGCTGATGTCGAGCGCGGCCGCGGCGGCCTCGCGGTTGCCCCCGTGTCGGTCGAGCACCGCGGCGACGTAGCGTGTCACGAACCGCTCGCGCGCCTCGACGAGCGGCAGATCGAGCGCGCCGAGCGGCTCGCCGGCGGGCGCGGGCGCGTCGAGCGCGAGGTGCTCGGGCTCGATCACGCGGCCGTCGCAGAGGATCGACGCGCGCCGCATCACCGCGCGGAGCTCGCGCACGTTGCCCTCCCACGCGTGGCGGAGGATCGCGCGGCGCGACGCGGCGGACAGCTCGTGGCGCGCGATGCCGAGCGAGCCTTCCGTCTGACGCAAGAAGAGCTGCGCGAGCAGGAGCACGTCCTCGCCGCGCGCGCGCAAGGGCGGCAAGTGCACCGCGAGCTCGCGCAGGCGATAGAGCAGGTCCTTGCGGAAGGCGCCCGCCTCGACCGCGGCGTCGAGATCGCGGCTCGTCGCCGCGACGAGCCGGAAGTCGACGGGGCGCTCCTCGTTCTCGCCGACGCGCACCACCGCGCGCTCCTCGAGCACGCGGAGCAAGGCGACTTGCATCGAGAGCGGCATGTCCCCGACCTCGTCGAGGAAGAGCGTCGAGCCGTCGGCCGCCTCGATCCGCCCGCGCCGATCGCTCACTGCGCCCGTGTACGCCCCCTTCTTGCACCCGAACAGCTCGACCGCGAGGAGCGACTCGGGGACGGCCGCGCAGTTGAGCGCGACCATCGGCCGGCCCGCGCGCGGGCTCGCCGCGTGGATCGCGCGCGCCGTCACCTCCTTGCCGGTGCCCGTCTCGCCGAGCACGAGCACGCTCAGGTCGCTCGGCGCGACGCGGCGCACGAGCTCGCGCACGCGCACCATCGGCTCGGACTCGCCGACCACCTCGTCGCCGGCGGGCGCGACCGCCGCGCGCCGCCGCAGCTGCGAGAGCAGCGGCAGCGCCATCGTCGCGAGCAGCGACAGATCGTGCGCGTGCGCCTCGGAGAAGCGCGCGCGCGGGTCGTGGTGCCCGAGGTAGACCGCGCCGAGCACGCGCCGGCCGAGGCGCATCGGGACGCAGAGCACCGAGCGCAGGGCGAGCGCCACGACCGAAGGCACCGCGCGGTAGCGCGCGCTCGCCGACAGGTCCTCGACGCACACGCCCGGCGTCGCGCCACCGAGCACGTCCGAGACCACCGTATCGCTCAGGAGCGCCTCGGCGCCCTCGAGCGGGCGCCCATCGCGGCGGGCGATCGGGATCTCGTAGCCGTCCTCGCCCGCGAGCACGACCGCGCCGATCGTCGCCCCGGTCGCCTCGAGCAGCCCCTCGACGAGCGCCGCGAGCGCGTCGGCCGGTCGCTCCGCGGAGGCGAGCGCCTCCGCGAGCGCCTCGACCGGCAGCCCGCGCGGCGCGGGCGCGCCCGCCTCGAGCGCGAGCCCGATCCCATCGAGCTCGATCCGCTCGCCGAGCCCGAGGACGCGCGCGCCCGCGACGCCGATCCGCCGCACCTCGAGCCCCGCGTCGAGGCGTCGCACGATGGCCCAACGCTCGGGCGTCCCGTCCACGCGCAGGTCCGCGCCCGGGTCCGAGCCGACCGACGAGAGCGCGCGCGTCACCTCGAGCCGCGCCGCCGCGCGGCCCTGCACCGACACCTCGAGGAACCACGCGGCCATCGTGCGCCGAGGATACGTCACGGCGAGCGCGCCGCTCACGGATCGACGCCCGCGCGCACGAGCTGCGCGCACGAGCGCGGGTGCCCGAGCCGACACGCGACCCGCAGGTCCGCGTACGCCCCGCCGTCGTCCCCCGAGCGGCCGCGCAGGATCGCGCGGTTCGCGTAGTTGCGCGGCAGATCGGGCGCGAGCTCGACCGCGCGATCCGCGTCCGCGAGCGCGGGGACGTGCTCACCGCGCCGCGCGAGGTCGAGCGCGCGCGCCATGAACAGATCCGGATCGCGCGGCCGCACGCGGATCGCCTCGGTACACGCCGCGGCCGCGCCCGCGCGCTCGTGGCGGCTGAGCAGCGTGCAGCGCAGCGCGAGCCCTTGCTCGTGCGTCGGGTTCAGCTCGAGCCCGCGCTCCGTCGCCTGGATCGCCTCCTCGACGTCGGCGCGCGCCTCCGAGGACGACAGCGCGATCCCGAGCGACACCCAGCCCGTCGCGTTGCGCGGGTGCCCCGCGAGGATGCGCCGCAGGAACGGCACCGCGTCGAGGGGCCGGCGCGCGTGCTCGTAGATCTGCGTCATCTCCGCGAGGGCGTGCAGGTTGTCGGGATCGAGCGCGAGCACGCGCTGCAGATCGACGTACCCGTCGCGCGTCCGCCCTCGGCGCACCCGCAGGATCCCTCGGTGGCGGAGCGCGCCGGCGTGTGCCGGATCGCGCTCGAGCGCGCGCGTGAACCGCGCGTCCGCCTCGTCGAGGCGGCCGCGACGCATCTCCACGTACCCGCTCGCGCTCAGCGCGGTCGGCTCGTCCGGGTGCGCCTGCTCGAGCGCGCGCAGCGCCACGAGGCCCTCGTCGTTGCGCCGCAGCGCGAACAGCGCGTGCGCGCGCAGCACCAACGCGTCGAGCTCGCGAGGGGTGTCCTCGAGCGTTCGCACCGCGCGGGCGAGCGCCACCTCCGGGTCGTCGTGGATCGACGAGATCTCCACCCACGGCTCGCCGTCGGGCGCGATGACGTCGCCGAGCCGCGGCGGATCGTCGTTCGAGAGCACGTCGGGTGGGATCGGTTGGTACTCGAGCGGCGCCGCCGGGGGCGCGCCGGCGTCGGCGGCGGTGAGCGCCGCGCCGCTCGTGGTGCCCGTCGCGTCCGGCGCGTCCGGCGCCACCGCCACGCCCGCCACGCCCCCC
>JAHBWG010000083.1 GCA_019637095.1 Sandaracinaceae bacterium
CGGCGCGGCGATCGCCGCGATCTCGCCGCGGGCTGAGCGCTACGGCATCGACGCGCGACCGTCCTCGAACGGCGCCCGTCCGCTCCTCGCCCGGATCGTTCCGCCGTGTCCACTCGACTGACGGTGTGCGTACAGGTGCTCGATCGGCATGCCGAGGCGCCGGCCTCCGTCACGGCGCCGAGGCTGGCTAGCGGCTCGGCGGCAGGACGGTCTGCGGCGTCGGCGGGTTCAGCACGTAGATCAGCGCCGCGGTCGCCGCGAACCCGAGCACCAGCGCGAGCGCCGCCGCCCCCGCGAGGAGCAAGGCGCGCTTGCGCGCCGGCAAGCCCGTCTTCTTCGGCGCGCCGCCGAGCGCGACCTGCCCGCTCGGCTTGGACTCGCGCTCCTTCGGCGACCAGACGCGCGTCAGCTCGCCGCTCGTCTGGGGCTCGAGCCGCCGCTCGTTGTCGCGCACGATCTGCATCAGCGCATGGAGGCGCCGGCCGACCTCGCTCGCGTCCGCCGGCCGATCCTCGGGCCGCTTCTCGAGCAGGTCCCGCACGAGCGTCTCGAGCCCCCCGGGGATGTTCAGCCGCTCGTCCACCTCGCGCAGCCGCTGCGGCTGCTCGTGCAGGTGCCGGTACATCGTGCCGATCGCGTCCTTCTCGTAGAACGGCGGCTCACCGACCATCATCTCGTAGAGGATCACGCCGAGCGCGTACAGATCGCTCGACGGATAGAGCCCCGCCTTGGTGATCACCTCGGGCGCCATGTAGACGGGCGTACCGACGACGCGGTGCGCCTCGGTGAGCGAGGGCTCGTCGACCATCCGCTTGGCCTCGTGGGCGAACGCCTTGGCGATCCCGAAGTCGACCACCTTCACCGCGCCGTCGCTGCAGAGGAAGATGTTGTCGGGCTTCAGGTCGCGGTGGATCACGCCCGCCGCGTGCGCGGCCGAGAGCGCGCGCGCGATCTCGCGCGCGACGTGGAGCGCGTCGTACGGCGCGAGCGCAGGCGGCCGGCGCAAACGCTCGGTGAGCGTCTCGCCAGTCAGGAGCTCCATCACCATGAAGGCGCGGCCGTCGGGGCTCATCCCGGTGTCGAAGATCCGCACCACGTTCGGGCTGTGGATCGACGTGGTGTGGCGCACCTCGCGGATGAAGCGCTCGTGCACCGTGGGGTTGTGGCGGTGCTCCTGGCGCACGATCTTGATCGCCACCTCGAGCTCGTCCGGCAGGCGCTCGGCGAGGTAGACCGAGCCCATCCCCCCTTGGCCGAGCGGCTCGACGATCTGATAGCAGCCGCCGAGGACCTCGCCGAGCAGCGGATCCTCCTCCCACGGCGTGAGCGGTCCGCCGTCGCGCGGGCACGCGCCGAGGTGCGGGTCGCGGTACGAGGCGCGGCACTTCGTGCAGATCCGGATCTGTCCTTGCGCGGCCGCGACCATCCCGACCCTCCATCCTACGCGAGGGCGCGGCGGCTTGATACCATCCGGCGCCGATGCGATGGCTCGACACGCTGTACGTACGCCTCGCGCCACGCGCGCGCGTCTTCGAGCTCGGCTGGGGCGAGCTGCCGCTGGTCGCGGGGCTCGACCCGAGCCTGCGCGCGCGCGAGCCCGACCCCGCCGCCATCCGGTGGACGCGCGCGCGCGTGCACGGGCGGCTCGCGATCCGCGAGGGGGAGCTCGAGAGCCCCGACGACTCGCTCCCGGCCGAGACGCGCCTCGCGCGCGTCCTGCTGCTCTCGCCGCGCGAGGGCGGGGCGCGCGGCCTCGTGGTCGGGCTCGCCGCCTGGGGCGACGAGACGTTCGCGGCGCGCCGGCGGCTCTTGGCGCGCGCGCTCGACGGCGGCCTCGCGGTGCTGCTGCTCGAGAACCCCTTCTACGGCCGCCGCCGCCGCGTCGGCCAGACCGGCCCGCGCCTCCTCTACGCGAGCGACTTCTTCGCGATGGGGCGCGCGACCGTGCTCGAGGCCCGCGCGCTGCTCGCGTGGGCGCGAACACACTACGAGCGCGTCGGCGTCGCCGGCTTCAGCATGGGCGCGCAGCTCGCGGGAATGACCGCCGCGCTCGTCCCGTGGCCGGTGCGCGCGGTGCTCGTCGCGAGCGCGCTCTCGCCGGCGCGCGTCTTCTTCGATGGGCCGCTGCGCGCCGACGTCGCGCGCGCGCCCCTGGGCGAAGGCGGCCTCGAGCGCCTGCGCGACGCGATGGAGCGCCTCTCGCTCCTCGAGCTCCCGCCGCCGCACGCCCCCGCGCTCGCGCGGCTGGTCGGCACGCGCGGCGACGCGATCGTCCCGCCCGCCGACACCGGCGCGATCGCCCGCCACTGGGGCGCGCCCGTGCGCTGGATCGACGACGGCCACGTCAGCGCCGTGCTCCTGCGCCCGCACGCGATGGGCCAAGCCGTCCTCGACGCGTTCGCTTGAGCGCCCTCGTCTCAAGCCGGCGACGCGCGCACGCGGTACGCCTCGGCCACGGCCACGATCACGGAGAGGGGCATCGCGAAGTAGCGCTCGGGCACGCGCGCGAGCACCCCGCCCTCGCGGTCGAGCACGACGAGCGCGGGCACCCCGAACGGATCGTACCCCTCGACGAAGCGCCCCACCGCGCGCCACCCCACCGCGCGGACCGCCTGGCCGTCGAGCCCGCCGACGAACCCGTCCGGCGTCAGGACGAGCACGCGCCCCGCCTTGCGCTTGCGCCGGTGCTGGAGCCCGCCGACGAGCAGCCCGCCGCCGAGCGCGCCGACGCCCGCCGCGACGCCGAGCCCGACCGGCCCGAGGATCACCCCATAGAACGAGAGCGCGATCGCCCCGACGGCGCCGCCGACCGCGGCGCTCGTGAACACCCCTGGCGCGGGCGCCGCGATCTCCACGGCGCCCGGCAGCGGGGCGCGCGAGAGCACCGCGGCGAGCACCTGCTCGTCCGACATCGTCGCCGGCCGCGCCCTCGGCTGTCGATAGCCGCCTTGGTCGACCGCCTCGAGCCGCGCACGCATCGCGGTCGCGAGCGCGTCGACGTCGCGATCGGCGATCTCGAACCACGGAGGCCGCGGCGGCTTGCGCGCGGCCGCGACGAGCAGGCGAGCGTGCTCGGGGCGCGCGAGCACGAGCACGTCTTCCCACCGCATCGCGCTCGCGCGCCGCGAGCGCACGAGCACCAGCCCCTCGGGCGCGAGCCGCACCTCGAGGCCGCGCAGCCGCCGCACGTCCGCCGCCGCCGCCGCCCACGCGGGCAGCGTGTCGAGCTCCACCTCGTCGTGCGCGAGCCAGTCCACGCCGGGAAGGCTAGCCGGCTCGCCGCGCTCGCGCCGGGCTCAGAGGCCCGCGCGCGGGTAGTTCGTCACCACGTCCCAGATCATCGTCTGGAGGTACTCCGCCAGCGCCGCCGACGGCCGCGTGCCCGAGCTCGTGCCGAAGAGGTTGGCGGGCAGCCCGACCGGCGAGCGATGGAAGAGGCACGCGTAGTGGATCATCGCCATCGCGTAGGCGCCGAGGTCGTTCAGGTGGATCGTATCCGAGAAGAACTGGGAGATGTTCGTGATCCCCGGCACGCGCCCCGCGCGGATGTCGTCGTAGAGCCGCGCCATCATGCGGTGGCCCGGGATGATGTACACCGGGGTCGCGCCGGCGGGACGGTTCGCGTTGGCGTGGTCCTGCATCCGCTCCCACTCGGCGCCGTAGACGTCGAGCAGCTGTCGCCACGGTCCGTCGGAGTCGTCGATGTTGGTCCACGTCGTCCAGAGGAGCGTCGGCGCGCCGCGACCGCCGTTCCCGTGGGTCCACGCGTTGTTGACGTAGAGCGAGAGGTAGCGGCGCTGGTCCTGGATCCCGGTGAGGTACCAGCCCTCGCTCCCGCCGCCCTCGTAGTGGAGCGGCACGCCCTCGGTGATGACGAGCAGCTCCCAGTTCCGGATGTCGTGGCGCGCGGAGGGGCGCGTCTCGTGGTCGTGGTCCCAGCGCCAGCGCAGGGGCGAGCCGGGGATGGTCGACTTGGCGATGTTGTCGAACGGCGCCCCGAGGTGGTTGTGGAGCAGGTAGACGTATTGCCCCGGCCACGGGTGGAACAGCGGATCGGTGAGGCTGTGCCCGGAGTGGATCTGGCGCACGCTCAGCGCGTACGGCGTCTTGCGCGGCAGATCGGTCGGGGAACCGGTCGGCCCGCCCTCGCCGCCTTCGCCGCCTTCGCCGCCTTCGCCGCCCTCGCCGCCTTCGCCGCCCTCGCCGCCCTCGCCGCCTTCGCCGCCTTCGCCGCCTTCGCCGCCTTCGCCGCCTTCGCCGCCCTCGCCGCCTTCGCTGCCTTCGCCGCCCTCGCCCTCGCCGGGGCCGGGCTCACCGCGCGGCTCCCCGTCGTCGACGCGCCCGAGGCTCCCGGTGCACCCCCACGCGAGGGCGGCCCACATCCCAGCGATCGCGAGGATCGTCGAAGTACGCTGCATGGCTCCAGTCTCTCCCGTCCCGTCGTCGGCGCGCTCCTCGGGGCGTGGCCTGCGCCGCCGCGCCGAGACTGGGGTCCCTAGCGCCCGCGCGCCCGCGGGACAAGCCGAGACGGCGGCGGCGGTGCCGGCACGAGCGCGCTGGATCGACCGGCGCGCGTGCGGTACTTCGTCCCGCGTGCGCCACGTCGGACCTGCCCTCGCCGTCCTCGCGGTCGCGCTCGCCGCCCCGCTCGACGCGCAGGACGCGGCGCTCGAGCGGCTCCGGGCCGCCGTCGACGCGGCGCCGTCGGAGCCGCGACACCGGTGCGAGCTCGCGTCCGCGCTCGTGCGGGCGGAGCGCCACCGCGAGGCCGTGGAGGCCGCGAGCGCCGCGATCGACGCGCTGCGAGCGCGAACCGACGCGACGTCGCGGCGGGTGCTCGGCGCGTGCCTCTACAACCGCGGCCGCGCCCACGAGGGCCTCGACGCGAACGCGCGCGCGATCGGCGACTACGCCGACTCGCTCGACCTGCGCCCCAACGACACCGTCGCCGCGCGCCTCGCCGCGCTCGCGCCGGGCGCGCCGCCTGCGCTCGCCGCGTTCGCCGCCACCCTCGACGGCTTCGCGTTCGACGACACGGCGCCCGCGCTCACGCGCGCGCGCACCCGTGATCGGGTGCAATGGTCGTTCGTGCCGAGCCGACGGATGGAGGAGCCGACGGTGGTCGCGGTGGCGCGCCTCTGCGGCGTCCCGCGCGCCGCGGTCGTGACGGCGGCGAGCTTCGACGACTACGGCCAGCTCGGGATCGAGCGCGCCACCGCGCGCGTGCTCGGCGACGTGGACGGCGTCGTCGTGCGCGTCGCCGGGACCGGCGACGCGACGTGCGGCCGCATGGACGGCGTCATGGACGCCCGGCACGAGGCCACCGCCGTCGTCTTCGCGGACGGGTGCGAGATCCGCGTCGCGTCGTTCGTGACCAGCCGCTTCGTGTGCGATCAGCGGCAACCGGACGGTGTCACTGTGCGGCTCGACGCGTCCGGCCACGCGGTGACGAGCCGCCGCGCGGGCCACCAGGCGCCCCCGGCGCGGATCGGGACGTTCCGCATCCGAGACCTCGCGCGTTGAGCTCGCCGACTCGCGAAGGCGACCGCGGCGGGCTCGACGCTCTGCGCGGCGGGCTTACAGATCGGCGCGCACGATGAAGACACGATCGAAGAAGACGCTCGCGCGCCGGGCGCTGTGGGGCCTGGGCGGCGGGCTGGTGGCGGTGGCCACCGGCTTCCAGCTCGTCCGGCTCGGGTACGAAGAGCCCGCCTACGAGGTGATCGCCTCCGCCGGACCGCTCGAGGTCCGGCGCTACGCGCCGCGCGTGGTGGCCGAGACGGTGGTCGGCGGGAGCGAGCGCGACGCGACCCGCGAGGGCTTCCGGCGCCTCGCCGGCTACATCTTCGGCGGCAACGACGGCGGCGCGTCGATCGACATGACCACCCCGGTCGAGCGCGCGCCGAGCGGGACCTCGATCGACATGACCACTCCGGTCGAGCGCGCGCCGAGCCCCGAGGGCTGGGTCGTCGCGTTCACGATGCCGAGCGACCGCTCGCTCGCGACCCTGCCGCGCCCGAACGACGCGCGCGTCACGCTGCGCGAGGTCCCCGGGCGCACCGTCGCGGTCCTCTCCTTCCGCGGGCGGGCGGACGCCGCGACGAGCCGGCGCGAGACCGCCGCGCTCCTCGAGCACGCGCGCGCGCGCGGCTTCGAGCCCGAGGGCGAGCCGAGCCTCGCGCAGTACGATCCGCCCTGGGTGCTCGGGCCGCTCCGCCGCAACGAGGTGCACTGCGAGGTGCGGCCCCGGACGTGACCGCGCGCGTCGACCGCGCTCGATCGCTAGCGCGCGTCGCCGAAGAGCACCTCGAGGCCGAGGGTCATCAGGAACGGGTCCGGGCCGTCGCTCGCGTCGGCGGGCAGCACGTGGAGGAAGCGCACCACCGGCCCGAGCCCCACGTCGCCTGCCTCGAAGGTGAAGCCGATCGCTGCCTCGAACGCCGGCCGGACGAGCCCGTTCCAGAGGCCGACGCCCGCGTCCACCTCGGCCCAGATGCAGGTGGCGCGCGGGACCTCCTCGGGGTGCGCGATGCCGCGGGGCCGGAAGCGGAGGCCGGCGACGACGCTGCCCAGCGTCGCGAGGTCGGGCTGCCCGCTCCCCGCGGAGAGCAAGCCGCCGCGGACACGCAGGACCGGCATGATCCACTTCGTCAGCGACAGCTGGAGCGACGCGGCGAGCGACGGGCCGGGCAGGTAACGGTCGACCTGAGGCGCGCCGACCGCGAAGAGCACGTCGCCCTCGAAGAGCCGACGAGCAGGCGTGGCTCGTCCTGCGCCTGGGCGAGCGCCGAGGTGGGCAGGAGGAGCGCGATGGCCAAGGAGAGAGCGCGCATGGTCGAGAGAGCGCGGACGCCCCCCGTAAGGACTCACCGCTCCGGTCGAGCCGCTGCGAAAACGCACGCGCCGCGTCTTCGCCGTCTCGGAGCGCGGCGTCGCTGCCCGATCCGTCGCTCGCGGCGACCATGAGCCGCTTGCACCGCGCGCGCCTTCGTCTGATGGGTCATGCTCGCGCCGATGCGACGCAGGGAGTTCCTCGTGACCTCGGGCTCGGCGCTCGGCGCCCTCGGCGCGCTCGGCTGCGGCGGCCCGCTCGGCGCCGACGAGCCCGTCGCCGGCAACCCGCGGATCGAGGTCGTCGATCTCATGCCCGCGTTCTTCGCCTTCTGCGACACGCACCGCGACGTGCCCGATGACGCCTTCGCGGCCGGGTTCGTCGAGCGGATCGTCGGCGCGCACCCGGAGGTCTTCGCCTCGCGCGTGATCGGCGCCGCCGGCGCGGACGACGCGGGCTTCTCCGAGCGCGTCGAGCGCTGGGTCCCGTGGCTGCGCGAGGTCGAGCCGGTGATGCGCCGCCTGCACGCCGACTTCTCGCTGGACCTCGACGCGGCGCGCGCGCGCTTCGTCGAGGCGCTGCCCGACTTCGACTGGCGCGGCCGCGTCTACCTCTTCGCGTCGGTCGACGCGTTCAACGGCGCGGGCCGGATGGTCGCGGGCGAGCCCGCCCTGCTCTTCGGCCTCGACGTGATCGCGCGGCTCCAGGCCGACGCGAACCTCACCATCCTCTTCCACCACGAGCTCTTCCACATGTACCAGGCGCAGGCGCGGACCTACCTGGCCGAGGCGATGTGGGTCGAGGGGCTCGCGACGTACGCCTCGCTCGTGCTGAGCCCGGGCGCTGCCGACGCGGAGGCCCTGCCCGTCTCGCACGTCCACGATCCCGACGACCCGCAGCTCGCCGCGCCCGAGCGCGCGGTCTCGCTCGCCGCGGTCATGCCCGCACTCGTCGGCGAGCTCGGCCCGATGCTCCGCGCGCGCCTGCGCAGCCGCGAAGGCGACGGCAGCGAGGAGGACTACCCGATGTTCTTCCTCGGCCGCGCCGCGCCCTCGCTCGGCCGGCGTCCGGTGCGCTCCGCCTACTGGTTCGGGCTCGAGATCGTGCGCCGGATCCACCGCGGCCGCTCGCTGCGCGAGCTCGCCGCGATCGAGCCCGAGACGCTCGTCGACGACATGGCGCGCGCGCTCGACGCGATGATCGAGCGGTCCCGGAGCTGACACGCCTCAAGCCGCGCGCCGGCCGAGGACGGAGCGGCGGTAGCCGTAGGCGAAGTAGACGAGCATCCCGATCCCGAGCCACACGCCGAAGCGCACCCACGCGCTCGGCGGCAGCCCGGCCATCGTCCACACGCACGCGGCCGCGCCGAGCGGCGCGAGCACCCACACGAACGGCACGCGGAACGGCCGCTCGCGCGCGGGATCGATCACGCGCAGCGCCATCACGCCGACGCACACGAGCAGGAACGCGAAGAGCGTCCCGATGTTCGTCAGGTCGTACGTCGCGTCGTCGTCGGCGAAGAGCGCGCCGATCCCGACGAACGCGCCCGTGAGCATGGTGAGCGTGCTCGGCGTCTTGAAGCGCGGGTGCACCTTCGCGAGCCGCGAGGGCAGAAGGCCGTCGCGCGCCATCCCGAGCAGGATGCGCGGCTGGCCGTACTGGAACACGAGGAGCACCGCGGTGATCGACACCACCGCGCCCGCGGAGACGAGCCACTGCACCACCGGCAGCCCCGCCGTCGTCAGCGCGTGCGCGAGCGGATCGGAGACGCGCATCGTCTCCCACGGCGCGAGGCCGGTCATGACGATCCCGACGACCACGTAGATCACCGTGCAGATCGCGAGCCCGCCGAGGATCCCGATCGGCATGTTCCGCTGCGGGTCGCGCGTCTCCTCGGCGGCGGTGCTGATCGCGTCGAAACCGATGTACGCGAAGAACACGATCGCCGCGCCCTGATGGATCCCGGTCCAGCCGTTCGGCGCGAACGGCGTGTAGTTCGCGGGCTCGACGTGCATCGCGCCGACGACGACGAACAGGCCGAGCACCACGAGCTTGAGCACCACCATCACCGCGTTGGCGCGCGCGCTCTCCTTGGCGCCGAGCACGAGCACCGCGGTGACCGCCGCGACGACGAGGAACGCGGGGAGGTTCACGATCAGCGGCAGCCCGAGCAGGCGCGGCGCCGTCTCGAGCAGCCCGTGGAGCGCCGGGTCGCTCGACGCGGCCGCGTCGAAGTAGCCGTGCACGAGCCAGGCTGGGAGATGGATCCCGACGCCCGACAGGAGCGAGTCGAGGTAGCCGGACCACGCGATCGCGACGGCCACGTTGCCGACCGCGTACTCGAGGATGAGGTCCCAGCCGATGATCCACGCGACGACCTCGCCGAGCGTCGCGTACGCGTACGCGTAGGCGCTGCCCGCGTGCGGGATCATCGCGGCGAGCTCGGCGTAGCAGAGCGCGGCGAGGCCGCACACCACGCCCAAGAGGATGAACGAGACGACCACCGCCGGGCCGGCGCCGAGGCGCACGACCTCGCCGTCGGGGCGGACCTCGCCGGCGATCGCGGTGCCGATCGACGAGAAGATGCCCGCGCCGATCACGGCGCCGATCGCGAGGAAGATCAGGTCCCACGCGCCGAGCGAGCGCTTCAGGGCGTGCGGGCTGGGGTCCTCGTCGTCGCGCAGGGCGGCGATCGGTTTGCGGGCCAGGAGGCGCGAGAGCAGCATCGCCGTACGGTCGCACGGCGGGTCGAGGCGGTCGCGCGGATCGAGCGCGAGCGGTACACGGGCCAGCAGCGCGTGCCGCCGCTGCGCAGCTCGCGCAGCGAGCGCGTCGCGGATCCGTCAGTCGGGGCACCGAGCGAAGACGATCGTGATGCCGTAACGGCGGGTGGGTTGCCCTCGCCCCTGCCCTCGCCCTGCGGCGCAACGGGCTCGTCGAACGGCCGACGCCGAGCATGACCTGCTGGACCACGAGAAGCTGGATGTCTACCACCGAGCTCGAGCGGCTGGATCGGTGGTCGCCAACCTCGCCGAGCGCGCCGGCGAGCTCCGACCCGAGGAGAAGGCTCGCTTCTACGGAAGGGCTCGCCGCTCCGCGACCGAGATCGCGGCGTGGCTCGACCTCATCGGCGTTCGTCGCGAGGTCCCCGAGCCGCGGGTCCAGGCGACTGCCGAACCGGTGAAGGATCTGGTTCCCAGGCTGGTGAGGGCAAGGGCAAGGGCAAGGGCGCGCAAGCTGCCCCGATCGCCGGGGACCGCGCACGAACGCGACGGGCGCGCTCGTGCGGCGCCCCGTGGTACTCAGGAGCTGGTGGCCCGCGTCGCTCGCCCCGCGATCCTCGAGCGGATCGACCCCGCTCGACACCTCGTGCTCGAGGCCTCCGCGGGCACCGGCAAGACCTACGTCCTCGAGCACCTCGTCGCCGACCTCGTGCTGCGCGGCGCCGCGCCGCTCGAGCAGATCCTCGTCGTCACCTTCACCGACAAGGCCACCCGCGAGATGCGCGAGCGCGTGCGGGCTACCCTGCGGCGCGTCCTCGACGAAGGCCCGGAGCCAGCGGCGGGCGAGGCCCACTGGCTCGTCGACGACGCGGCCCGCGCGCGCGTGAGGGACGCCCTCGCGGTGTTCGATCGCGCGCCGATCTCGACGATCCACTCGTTCTGCCAGCGCGTGCTGAGCGAGTGCGCCTTCGACTGCGCGCGCCTGCTGCGCCAAGAGCAGGTCGACTCGCGCGACGCGTTCGGGCGCGCGTTCCGCGAGGAGCTGCGCCGCGCGCTCGCCGCGGACGACCCGCTGCGGCCGGTGATCGAGGGCGCGCTCGACCGCCTCGGCGGCGCCGAGCGCCTCGAGACGATCCTCTACGGTTGGTCGGTCGAGCGCGGCGCGTGGCGACCCGGCTTCGATCGCGAGCGCGCGCGCGAGGCGCTCGCCGCCATGCCGACGCGGCGCGACCTCGCGCCGGGCGGGCTCGTCGCGCGCCTGCTCGAGGACGAGCTGTCGCGGCAGCCCAAGAAGACCGTCCCCGAGGCGCTGCGCGAGCTCGCGCCCCTCGTCGACGCGGTGCGCGCCGACCGCCCGATCCTCGACGCGCTCCTCGACTACTGGGCGTGGGCGGGCGCGCCCCGCACGAGCGGGCACGACAACGCGAGCTACGTGCTCCACTACCTCGGGCGCTCCCCGCGCCTCGCGCCGCTCGCCGCGCGCGCGCGCGCGCTCGTCGAGGCCGCCGGCTCGCCCTCGAGCGTGCTCGTCGGGGAGCTCCTGCCGCGCGTCGTCGCGCGCCTGCGGCGCGACAAGGGCGCCCGCGGCCGCTTCGACTTCGACGACATGCTCTCGATGCTCGCGGACGCGCTGCACGGCGAGGGCGGCGACGCGCTCGTGCGCGAGCTGCGCCGCCGCTACCGCTACGCGCTCGTCGACGAGTTCCAGGACACCGACCCGGTGCAGTGGGACGTCTTCTCCACGCTCTTCGTCGCGCACGAGGGCGACGAGCGCCTCGTCGTCATCGGCGACCCGAAGCAGGCGATCTACGGCTTCCGCAACGCGGACGTGCACACCTACCTCGCCGCCAAGCGCGCGCTCGTCGCGCGCGGCGGCGACGTCGTACCGCTCGAGACCTGCTACCGCTCGAGCCCCGCGTTCCTCGACGCGCTCAACCAAGTGCTCACGAGGGGCTTCTTCACCGGCGTGAACGAGTACCCGCACCCCGTCCGCGCGGGGCGCACCGCGCGCCGCCTGCTCGACGCGCGCGGCGACGACGCGCCCCCGATCGCGCTCGTGCACCTCGTCGGCCGCCCGGCCCTGCGCGCCGCCTGGATCTCGCGCGCGCTCGCCGGCTTCGTCGCGCGCGAGATCGGGCGCCTGCTCGCAGGCGCGCTCTCGGTCGAGCGCGGCGATGGACCGCGCCCGATCCTGCCGAGCGACGTCCACGTCCTCTGCCGCAGCGGCGCGGACGCCGAGGCGGTGCGCCGCGCGCTCACCGGCGCGCGCATCCCGCACGCGCTCTACAAGCAGGAGGGGCTCTTCGCGACGCCGGCCGCGCGCCACGTGTGGGAGGTGCTGCGCGCGGTCGAAGATCCGTCGGACCGCGTGCGGCGCCTGCGCGCGTGGCTGACCCCGTTCTTCGCCGTGCCCCTCGCGCGCATCGACGAGTGCCGCGACGTGCCGAGCGACCATCCCCTGCAAGCCACCTTGCGATCGTGGCGCGCGCTCGCCGACCAACACCGCTTCGCGGATCTCTTCCGCTCGATGCTCACCGAGAGCGGGCTCGTGCGCCGAGAGCTCTTCGCCGGCCGCAGCGAGCGCGACCTCACCGACACGCAGCACGTCCTCGAGGTCTTGCTCGAAGAGGCGCACCGCGGGCGCCGTTCGCTCGGCCAGCTCGTCACGCGCCTGGGCGCGTTCATCGCGGGCCGCGAGCTCCCCGCCGGCGAGAGCGGGGACGTGCAGCGCCTCGAGAGCGAGCACGACGCGGTGCAGATCCTCACGATGCACAAGTCCAAGGGGCTCGAGGCGGAGGTCGTGTTCCTCGTCGGCGGGCTCGGCGAGCCGTCCCCCGATCGCTTCGCCCCGCGCGTGGTGCACGAAGCGGACGGGACGCGCCTCGCGTGGCTCGGCGAGCCGCCCGCGCCGCTCGCGGCGCGCGTCGAGGAGGAGCGCCGGCAGGAGGCCGAGCGCCTCCTCTACGTGGCGATGACCCGCGCCAAGAGCCGCCTGTACGTGCCGTACTTCGGCGCGCCGCCCGCGGACGCGCCGCCCGTCGAGGGCGCGAGCTACGAGCTCGCCGACGAGCCGCCCCCGCCCGCGCCCGAGCGCCAGCTCGCCTTGGACCTCGAGGATCCGGGCGCCCCCGCCGAGGACCCGCCCGACTACCGCCTGAAGGCGATGAGCGGCCCGTACCGCGTGCTCAACGAGCGGCTCGGCAGCATGGTGGCCGAGGGCGCGATCACCGCGCCCGGGTTCGAGCGCACGGTGGTCGAGGTGCGGCCGCCGCGCCGCGCGGGTCGGCCGATCGCGGCCGTGCTCTCGGGCGTGCGCCTCGACGCGGTGCGCGAGCCGGACGAGGACGACCTGCGCTTCGCGCGCGCGCGCCGCGAGCGCGCCGGCTTCGACATCACGAGCTACACCCGCATGAAGCGGCAGCGCCGCGAGGCCGGCTACGACGAGGGCCTCGAGGCGCTCGCGGGCGCGGCGGAGCCCGACGTCGGCGCGCCGCCGTCGCCCGACGAGCTGCCGGGCGGCAGCGCGGTCGGCGTGTTCCTGCACGAGGTGCTCGAGCACGCGCGGTTCGAGGGCGCGGCCGAGGCGGCGTGGCTCACCGACCCGGCGCTCGTCGCGCTCGTGACGGCGCGCGCGCGCCACAACGGCGTCGCGGAGCGGTTCGTGCCGATCGCCGCCGCGCTCGTGCGCGACGCGCTGACGACGCCGCTCGCGCTCCCGGACGGCCGCCGGCTCGAGGGCGGGATGGCCGCGTTCGAGGCGTGCGCGCGCGAGCTCCCGTTCTTGCTGCCGATCCCGGAGCCGAGCCACCCGCCGCTCGACGCGGGCCGCCCGCGCGCCGACGGCCCCGCGCTCGCCATCGAGCGCGGCTTCCTGCGCGGCGTGATCGATCTCGTCGGCCGCCACGCCGGCCGCTACTACGTCGTCGACTACAAGTCCGATCGGCTCGCGAGCTACGCGGCGGACGCGCTCGGCGCACACGTCGAGGCGGAGTACGCCGTGCAGGCGCGGCTCTACACGCTCGGCGCGGTGCGCGCGCTGCGCATCCACGACGAGGCCGACTACGACGCGCGCTTCGGCGGGCTGCTCTACACGTTCCTGCGCGGCATGCCCGCGGCCGGCGTCTGGAGCGCGCGACCGAGCTGGCAAGACGTCTTGTCGTGGGAGCGCGCCCTCCACGCCGACGCCCCGTGGGACCACCCGCTCCCGCCGCGGCGCGCGCTGGCCTTCCCGGGATGATGAGCGTGACGCCGACGCGGTGGGCAGCGCTCTTGGGTGCCGTCGCGCTCGCCTGCGCCGAGCCGGCGTCGCCGCCCACACCCACGGCGCCCCTCGAGGCCCCGCGAACACCCGGCCCCGAGCCCGTCGTCGCGGAGCCCGCGCCCGCGGACACACGCCCTGACTGGCTCGAGGCGATCGAGGACGAGGCCGCGTGGGCGCTCCTGCGCGCGCCGTCGAACGAGCACGCGCTCGCGCGCACCGAGGTCGTGAAGCTCCTCTGGGACCATCGCACCGACCGGCTCTGGTTCTGCCAGTCCGAGCGGTGGCCCCTCCATTACGACTTCGCGGTGCGGTTCCTCGCGACCGGCGAGCGGCCGCTCGGCGACCGGCGCACGTTCAACCGCCGCCAGTACCTCGGCGCCGAGCGCGAGATGCAGCTCGCCAGCCTCGTGCGCTACCGCGACGCGGACCGCTTCACGCTCGAGCTCGGTCCCGCCGACGACCTCGACGGCGAAGGCGTCCTGCGCCTCTTCGAGCGCGTGCGCGCGGCGGTCTTCTTCGGCGACGTCCTCCACTATCGCCCGCGCTCCGAGCTGCATGCGCGCCGGATCCGTCGCGTGCGCGCGGCCGTCCGCGCGCTCGATCCCAACGAGCTCTGGGCGGGCGCGCGCTACCAGCCGATCACGCTCGGCCAGAGCGTGGGCCGCCTGCGCTTCGTCCGAGGGGCGCTCGATCCGTCGAGCGTCGTGCCCGATCAGATCTTGGTGCTCGATCACGTGCCGGACGACGTGCCGCTCTGCGCCGGCATCGTCACCGCCGAGCTCCAAGCGCCGCTCGCGCACGTGGCCGTCCTCAGCCAGTCGCGCGGCACGCCGAACATGGCGCTGCGCGGCGTGTTCGACGGGCCGCTGCGCGCGCTCGACGAGCGCATCGTCCGCCTGCGCGTCGCCGCCGACGACTTCGCGCTCGAGCCCGCGGACGCGGAGGCGCTGCGCGCGTCGCTCGAGGCGAGCCGTCCTGCGCCCGTCGAGCCTCCCGCGCTCGACGCGACGCGTGAGGCGCTCGCGGACACGTGCACGCTGCGGCTCGCCGACGCCGCGTGGGCAGGATCGAAAGCGGCGCAGCTCGGCGAGGTCTGCGCCGCGGGTGTGCCGACGTCCGCCGGGTTCGTCGTGCCGTTGCACCACGCGCTCGCGCACCTGACGCGTCACCGCATCGACGCGTCCGCCGCCACGCTGCGCGCGAGCCCCGGCTTCGCCGAGGACGGGGCGGCACGCGCTGCCGCGCTCTCGGGCTTGCGCGCGCAGATCGAGAACGCCGAGCTCGATCCCGCGCTGCTCGACGCGATCGGCGCGCGCGTCCGGCGGGTGCGCGGGCGCCGCTGGATCTTCCGATCGAGCACGAACGCCGAGGACCTCCCCGGCTTCAGCGGCGCGGGGCTCTACGAGTCGGTCGTCACGCCCGCCGACCCGAGCCCCGCCCAGATCGCCCGCGCGCTCCGAGAAGTGTGGGCGAGCGTGTGGACCCGCCGCGCGTGGGACGAGCGCGAGCACTACCGGCTCGATCACGACCGCGTGGCCATGGCGGTGCTCGTCCAGCCGTTCCTCGACCAGGTCGTCGCGATGGGCGTCGCGATCACCGAGAACCCGTTCTCCAGCGTGCGGAGCGGGATCCTCGTCGACCTCGCGCCGCGCGGCGCGAGCGTCACCGCCGCCGCGGGGGAGGAGCTGCCCGAGCAGATCCTGTTGTATCGGCACAGCCAGCCCGAGGTGATCTCGCGCAGCACGCAGAGCGGAGGGCGGCCGCTGCTCACCGAGGGCGCGATGCGGCCGCTGCGCGAGCGGCTCGACCGCGTGCACGCGCACATGATGGCGCTCTGGGGCGAGCGCGCGGACGCCGCCGACGTCGAGCTCGCGCTGCTCGCCGACGGCAGCGCCGTGATCCTGCAGGCGCGGCCCTACCGCATGCGCCGCTGAAGGTCTCTCGAGGGCCGCCTCGAACGTTCAGACGAGCCCGGAGCGGGCGAGCAGCGCGTCGACGCTCGGCTCGCGCCCCATGAAGTCGCGGAAGAGCTCCTCGGGCGGGGCGCTGTCGCCGCGCGAGAGGATCTTGCGGCGCAGCGCGTCGCCGACCTCGGCGTCGAAGATGCCGTGCTCGACGAACCGCGTGAACACGTCGGCGTCGAGGACCTCGGCCCACTTGTAGCTGTAGTAGCCCGCCGCGTAGCCGACGGCGCCCTGGAAGAGGTGCCCGAAGCCGCAGATCATCGCGTAGTCGTCGGGCAACGGCGTCGCGGCGAACGGCGCCATCACCCGCCGCGCGTAGTCGACGGGCTCGCCGTCGCGCGCCGGGTCGTAGTCGACGTGCAGCGCGAGGTCGACGCTGGCGAAGCCGAGCTGGCGCATCGTCGCGCTCGCCGCGCGGAAGGTGCGCGCGCGCGTCATCTTCTCGAAGAGGTCGTCGGGGATCGGCGCGCCGCTCTCGTGGTGGTGGGCGAAGAGGTCGAGCGCCTCGCGCTCCCACGTCCAGTTCTCCATCACCTGCGAGGGCAGCTCGACGAAGTCCCATGCGACGCTCGTGCCCGCGAGGCTGCGCACCTCGACGTCGCTCAGGAGCAGGTGCATCAGGTGGCCGAACTCGTGGAAGAGCGTCTCGACCTCGTCGTGCGTCAACAGCGCGGGGCGATCGCCGACGGGCGGCGTCGCGTTCGCACAGAAGAGGCCGAGGTGCGGCCCATGCTCGGGACCGCCGGTGACGAAGCTGCTCATCCACGCGCCACCGCGCTTGTTCTCGCGCGGGTGGAGGTCCACGTAGAACGCGCCGCGCAGCGCGTCGCCCTCGAGCAGCCGGTAGAACCGGACCGCCGGATCCCAGCCGGGCGCCTCGCCCGGCTCGACGCGCACGCCGTAGAGGCGACCGACGATCGCGAAGAGGCCGTCGAGCACCGCCTCGGCGGCGAAGTACGGGCGCAGCGCCTCCGCGTCGAAGTCGTAGCGGGCGCGGCGCAGCTTCTCCGCGTAGTAGCCGACGTCCCAGGGCTCGAGCGGCGGCGCGCCGGCGCCCTCGAGCTCGCGCCGGAACGCCTCGAGCTCGGCCGTCTCGCGATCGAAGAACGCGCGCGTGCGCTCCGTCAGATCGTCCACGAAGCGCCGCGCGCGAGCGCCGTTCTGCGCCATCCGCTCCTCGAGCACGTAGTCGGCGAAGGTCGCGTAGCGGAGCAGCGCCGCCTTCTCGCGGCGCAGCTCGAGGATGCGCCCGATGAGCGGCGAGTTGTCCTTCTCGCCGCGGCTCGCGCGCGTGTTGTAGGCGCGCCACACCGTCTCGCGGACCTGCGCGTCGTCGAGATAGCTGAGCACCGGGAACGCGCTCGGGGCCTGCAGCGTGAAGCGCCACCCCTCGACGCCCTTGGCCTCGGCGGACGCGCGCGCCGCGGCGCGCGCGCTCTCGGGCAGCCCGCTCAGGCGCGCCTCGTCGTCGATCACCAGCTCGAACGCGTTCGTCTCGTCGAGGAGGTTCTGCGCAAACTTCGTGGTCAGCTTCGAGAGCTCCACGTCGATCTCCTGCAGGCGCGTCTTGCCCGCCTCGTCGAGGTCCGCGCCGTTGCGGCGGAACGCGCGCAGCTCCTTGTCGAGGAAGCGGCGTTTGGTCGGCGACAGCGCCTCGGCCTCCGCGGTCTCGGAGAACGCGACGAGGCGGCGGTAGAGCGCCGGATCGAGCGGGATCGCCGAGTAGAGCGCGCTCACCTTGGGCTGCACCTCGTTGTACGCGTCGCGCAGCGCGTCCGTCGTCGCCACGCTCTCGAGGTGGCCGACCACGCTCATGGCCCGGTCGAGCGGATCGAGCGCGTCCTCGAGCGCCGCGAGCGTGTTGGCGTAGGTCGGCGGCGCGGTCGAGGCGCCGATGGCGGCGATCGCGGCGCGCGCGCCCTCGAGCAGGGCGTCGACGGCCGGCTCGACGTGCGCCGCCTCGATGCGATCGAACGGGATGTGGAAGCCGAGGTCGAGGAGCGGGTTCGCGGAGGACATCGCGCGGGTATAACAGGCGCGACGTGTACGCGCGATCGATCGAAGGCGCCGGCCGGGCGCTGGTGGTGGCGCTCGGCGCCGAGGAGCTGGTCGGCGCCGCGGTCGTCGCGCTCGCGCTCGAGGGGCGCGCGACCGAGGTGGTGCTCGCGTGCGTGGGCGACGGCGCGCCGTGGGCGGCGCCCCTCGCGGGGTGGTGGGCCGCGCAGGCGCACCCGGTCGACGTGCGCCCCTTCACGGGCGCGGCCGGGTTCGATCGCGTGTACGCGGTCGCGAGCGCGCTCGAGCGCGCGGTGCCGGCCGAGGTGCGCGCGCACCCGGACGCGTGGTTCGCGCTCGTCGGCGCGGGCGCGTGGGCGGACGAGCTCGAGGCGACGCGCCGTGGGCTCGTGGCGCGCGCCGCGGACGGGGCGCTCCGCGAGGTCGCCTTGATCCCGCGCTACGAGCGCGTGGGCCGCGCGCTGATCGAGCTGATCGAGGAGGTGCACCACGCGGTCGGCCCGACGCAGCAGTGCCGCGTCGCCGACGCGCTGCGCGCGGCGCTCTTCGGGCGCGCGGGCCGCGTCCCCGTCAGCCTCGCGACCCGCGACGAGCCGCCGTGCCTCGACCCGCTGACGCTGATGGTCGCGTTCCTCGCGATCGAGCGCGCGTAGCCGGGCTCGAGTCACTGTCGATTGATCGAGGGCGCACGCGGCTGACGGCGCCGTTCGAGGCCAGGCCATCGCGCAGCGATGGCCGTTGGCCGAGGGGGCCCCATCGCTCGAACAGCCCCTCCGCAAACTCAGATCCTGCCGCCGAGGGTCACGAGGCCGCCGCCCTCGATCGGCGCGGCGCCGAGGTGCACCGGCGGCGCCTCGTCCGCGCCCTCCCACCCGTCGGTCAGCAGGTAGAGCAGCGCCCAGCCGCCCACCGACCCGATCAGCGAGCCGACGCCGAGCGCGGGCAGCTCCGGGGTCTCGCGGGTCGCGTAGTAGTAGAGCATCGGCAGCGCGGCGCCGACCCCGAAGCCGGCGAGGAACCCGAGATCGACGAACAGCGTGCGGCCCACCGGCATCCGCCCGCCGCCCGCGACCGCGGCGATCCCCGCGAGCAGCCCCGCGTCGAGGCCGACGAGCGAGAGCAAGAGCCCCGCGGTCGGGCTCTGGTAGTCGGTGATCATCGCGATCGACGTGCCGAGCAGGCCGCCCCAGATCCCGGCCGACTCGACGAGCCGGGCCTCGTCGACGCGCGGCTGCGCGCCGAAGCCCGCGACCGCGCCGACGAGCGCGCCGACCGCGGCGCCGCCCCACACGAGCGAGAAGCTGAGGGCCGGATCGTCGACGCCCTCCGCGACGGCGAGCCCCCACGAGAGCATCCCGTTCGCGAAGCCGAAGCGGATCGCCGCGCTCATCGTCGGCGCGACGCCGGTGCGCAGCGCGCCCGTGAGGTCGAGCGAGATCACGCCGACGACGAACACGGCCGACGTGCCCACCATCGAGAGCGTGTACGCGACCGTCCCCGCGGTCTGCTCGGAGGCGACCCAGGGGATGTAGGCCCCGGTCAAGAGGCCGAGCAGGCCACCGGTGATGTAGAGCTCGACGGCCTCACCGACGCCGCGCGCGTCCGGGTCGCGCGGCGCGCGCGGCGCGACGGGCGGGCCGTAGGTCATGGGCTGCGGTGCAGGCGCGTACATGGCGGGGGGCACCCCGGGTGGCGACGGCGCGCTCGCGACGGCGATCGCGCGCAGCTGCTCCGCGCGCCCGCGGAGCGCGGAGCCCGCGGGCAAGCGCGCGAGCGCGAAGTCGAGGCGCGGCACCGCGAGCGGCACGCGGCCCGCGCGCAGATCGAGCTCCGCCTCGACGACCATCGGGGCGAGCACCTCGTCGGCCGGGGGCACGTCGGCGTTCGGGTCCCGCCGCTGCTCGGCGAGCACACACAGGCCGTCGGCGCGCACGCGCAGGGGCGAGCGCTCCGGGAGCGACTGCGACGCGAGGCTCGCGCGCGCGAGCGCGAGCGCCGCCTGCCCGGCCGCGAGGTCCTGCTCGGCGGCGCGCAGCAGCGGCTCGACGACGAGCTCGGGCACGTGGGGCGGCGGCGAGGGCGCGGTTGGCTCGGGCGCGGCGAGCGCCGCCCCGGGCGGCGGCGGCACGACGAGCCCATCGTCCTGGGCGCGCGCCGAGGTCGCGCACGCGAACAGCACCGACGCGAGGACCAGGACACGACGCATCGCCTCCCATGGTACCAGCGGTCCCGGCTGCGCGCGGGGCTCGGGTTTGGTATGGGGGCGCCATGACGTCGAACGTGGGCGGCTTCGCCGCCGTGGTGTTGGCCGCCGGTCAGGGGACGCGCATGAAGAGCGCGCTGCCCAAGGTGCTGCACGAGATCGCCGGCCGCCCGATGGTCGACTGGCCGGTGGCCGCCGCGCTCGAGGCCGGCGCCGCGCGCGTCGTCGTGGTGCTCGGCTACGGCAAGGCGCAGGTCGAGGCGGCGCTCGAGCTCGCCGGAGGCCGCGTCGAGACCGCGCTGCAGGCGGAGCAGCGCGGGACCGGGCACGCGGTGCGCTGCGCGCTCCCGAGCCTCGAGGGCTTCGAGGGCACGGTGGTCATCCTCTACGGCGACGTGCCGCTGCTCGAGGCGAGCGCGCTCGAGGCGCTCGTCGGCGCGCGCGGCGCGGCGGCGCTCTCGCTGCTCACGTGCCGCACCTCGAGCCCGACCGGCTACGGGCGCATCCTGCGCGACGGCACCGGCGCGGTCGTCGGCATCCGCGAGGAGAAGGACTGCTCCGACGCGGAGCGCGCGATCGACGAGATCAACCCCGGCGTCTACGCGACGGACGCGGCGTTCTTGCGCGAGGCGCTCGCCGCGTTGACCGACGACAACGCGCAGGGCGAGCTCTACCTGACGGACATCGTGGCGGCGGCCGCCGCGCGCGGCGGCGCGCGCGCGGTGCCGTGGGCGCTCGAGAGCCTCTCGGGCGTCAACGATCGCGCGCAGCTCGCCGACGCCGCGGCGGTGATGCGGCGGCGCATCGCGACGCGCCACGCGCGCGCCGGGGTCACGATCCGCGACCTCGCGCGCGTCGACATCGACGCGGAGGTCACGATCGAGGCCGACGCGGTGATCGAGCCAGGCGTGGTGCTGCGCGGCGCGACGGCGATCGGAGCGGGCGCGCACGTCGACGTCGGCTGCGTGGTCACCGACTCGGTGCTCGAGCCGGGCGCGTACCTCGAGCCGTACTCGGTGGTGACCGAGAGCCGCGTGGGCCCCGCGGCGCACGTCGGCCCGTTCTCGCACCTGCGGCCCGGCTCGGTGATGGGGCCGCGCGCCAAGGTCGGGAACTTCGTGGAGATGAAGAAGACGACGCTCGGCGAGGACGCGAAGGCCAACCACCTGAGCTACCTCGGCGACGGCACGGTCGGGCCGCGCGTGAACATCGGGGCGGGCACGATCTTCTGCAACTACGACGGGTTCCGCAAGCACCAGACCGTGCTCGAGGAGGGCTGCTTCATCGGCAGCGACTCGCAGCTCGTCGCGCCGGTGCGGGTCGGCGCGGGCGCGTACGTCGCGACGGGCACGACGGTCACCAAGGACGTGCCGCCGGACGCGCTCGCGGTCGGACGGATCCGGCAGTCGAACAAGGAGGGCTACGCCTCGCGGCTCAAGGCGCGCTTCGCCGCCCTCGCGAAGGCCGAGAAGGAGAAGAAGGACGCGCAGGAGCCGTGAGCCGATCGCCGAGCCCTGGGGCTCACCGCTTCTTCTTCGGACCGACCAGCGTCATCAGCGTCGCCCGCGCGACCTCGGCGCCGCTCCCGTCGGTGAGGCTCACCTCGATCTCGAGCTCGCGCTCGCGCGCGTCGTCGATCGGCGGGCACGTGCTCGTCCCGAGGATCGTGCCGCGCGCCTTCTTCAGGTACTCGATCGACATCCCCTTGACGATGAAGCGCGCGTCGTCGGGCAGCGTGTAGGCGACCGCGACGTTGCCGGTCAGCTCCGCGAGGTTCGCGAGCGCGACGGCGTGCACGCAGTCGAGGTGGTTGCGGACCTTGCGCCGATCGCGCAGCTCCACGCGCGAGTAGCCCTGGCGCAGCTCGAGGACGCGCGCGCCGATCGTGCCGGTGTAGGGCGCGGCGAGCCCGACGAGCCGACTGAACGCGGTGCGCCCGCCCGGCACGGCGCGCAGCCGATCCCACGCGTCCCGGATGAAGTTCCCGTGCTTCTCGATCGACGGAAAGGGGAGCGCGTTCGTGAGGGTCGCGGCGAGGCTCATGCGCCGGAGCGTGGAGCGCGCGCGCGAGCACGGCAAGCGGCGAAACCGGCGCCCCGAGGTTCCGATGAGCCCCGCGAGGGCGAGGCCGCGATGACACGACCGCACGAGGCGTTCGGGAAGGACTTCTTGCTCGGGGCGACCGAGGCGCTCGCGGTCGCGCAGGCCGAGCTCGAGGTGGGCCCGGAGCCGCAGTCCATCGATCTCTGGCTCGAGCCGCGCGCGGCGCGCCCGGAGGCCGAGTCCTCGCACCCGTCGATCGCGCTGCTCGCACACATGACGCGCGAGCCCTGCGGGCTCGAGCTGTACAGCCGCGCGCCGGGCGTGCCGGAGCTCTATGGGTGCCTGCGCAAGCAGCTCGGCGTCGCGCACCTGCGCGCCCGCGCGCAGCGCACGACGATCGAGCGCGCTCTCCCGCCGTTCTGGGTCCTGTGTGCGGGCCGCCCGCGTCGCGCGCTCGACGCGCTCGGCGCGGCGCCGCTCGAGGGCGACTTCCCCGCCGGGTTCTTCGGGATCGCCGTCCGCATCCCGCTCCGCCTCGTGGTGCTCTCGGAGCTGCCCGAGACGCCCGAGACGCGGATCCTGCGCCTGCTCGGACGGCGGCGCGTCTTCTCTCGCGCGCTCGCGGAGGTCAAAGACGACCCGCTGCTGTGGCCTATACTAGAGCCGGTGGCGCTCCGCTGGGCGACGCGGATCGAGCACCGGGGCGCGTCGAGCCCCGAGGAGGAGGAGCTGTTGATGAACACCAGGGAGTACTTCGAGGCCTACTCCGAGAAGCTTCGACAAGAGGGCCGCACGGTGGGCCTGCGACAGGGCAGGCAGGAGGGCAGGCGCGAGCTCCTCGCCGCGCTCCTCGCGCAACGGTTCGGGCCGCTCCCCGACGCGGCGCGCGCGCGCCTCGAGGTCGCGTCCGAGGAGACGCTCGCGCGGATCGGAGCGGCGCTCTTCGATGCGCCGTCGCTCGAGGCCCTCTTCGCCGAGGAGTGAGGGACACACGGCCTCGAAGACCGTCGATCCGTCGAGCGAGCGCGCACGCGGCCGACCGCGCCATCGAGGCCAGCCCGTCGCGAGCGCGACGGGCCTCGGCCGACTCAGCGCGCCATCGCCGAGGACCACACGGCGTCGCCCGGGGTGCGCACGACGAGCCGGTACTCGCCGACCGCGAGATCGGGCGGCACGCCCACCACGGCGCGGAAGCGGCCGCTCTCGTCGGTCACCGTCACGCCGAGCAGCCACTCGCGCTCGACGCGCGACGCGCGCAAGAGCGCCTCGATCCGCAGGCCCGCGACGCCGCGGCCGTCTCCGCGCGCGCGCCCCGTGACCTCGAGCTCGCGCCCGCGGAACACGTCGAACCGGCGCGCGTCGAGCTCGAGCACGAGCGCCCCGCGCGCGGGCGAGCCCGGCGCCGGCGGCACGCTCGACGGCGCGCTCGCGCCGCCCGAGGCGCCGTCACCACCCCCGGCCCCGTCGCCGGCGCCGGGCCGCGGCCGGCTCGCCCCGCCGCTCATCCGGCGCGCCGCCTCGTAGGCCGCCTCGTACTCGGGTGGGCGCGGCAGCGGATCCTCGGCCGCCGATCGGTAGGCCGGCGCCTGCTCGCCGCGCGCCTCGAGCCCCGTCGCCGCGCCGCCGAGATCGACGCGCAGCCACCCGCCGTCCGCCGGCAGCTCCACCTCGACCCACGCGTGCGCCTCGTTCTGCACGAAGCGCGCGTGGATCCCGAGCGCCTGCGCGGTGATCACGAACGCATACGCGCGGTGCCGGCAGATGCCGCGGCGGCCGCGCGCGAGATCGAGGTAGATGTTGCCGCGGTTCTCCGGCGGCCGCTCCGACTCCTCGAACGAGCGGAAGTAGCGCGTCAACGTCTCGAGCGCGGTGCGGAAGCGCGCGGTGCGCGTCAGCGTGAGCTCCGCGGCGAACACCTCGGCGTCGCGCTGGACCGACGGCGGCAGGCGCGCGAAGCGATGCGCGAGCACGTCGACCGGCGCGTCGGGGATGGGGCGACCGAAGTACGAGCGCGGCGCGTCCGTGAGGAACACCACGCGCACCTGCCCGTCGCCCGCCTCGGGCGCGCTCGCGTAGAAGTTGTCGGCGCCGTCGCGCCACACCTCGACCACGACGGGCGGCTCGGCCTCGAGCGTCAGGATGCGCGAGGTCGGCGCGACGCTCGGCAGCGGCACGAGCGCGCCCTCGCGGAAGTCGAGCGCGACGCTGCCCCAGAAGCGGTCGCGCGGCAGGCCGTCGGGCGCCTCACCGACCGCGCCGATCACCGGGACGCGCTCGCGCCGCGGGTCGGCGATCGAGAGCGTCGGTGTCCCGTCGGGCGCGAGCTCGACGCGATCGAGCGCGGTCACCCGCTTGAAGGGCGCGATCTGCGGGCTGAAGACCACCGAGTACCCGACGGTGCCGTCGAGGTGGGTGACGCGGTCGGGGCGGAAGCTCGGCGAGCGTCGGCCCGGCTCCTCGCGCTCGCGTCCGTCCCCCGCGCCCGCGACCATCGGCGGCTCGCCGCCGCCCGCGCGCGCGAGCTCGGGCCGCGGCAGGACGTCGCCGTCGTACACGATCGCGCCGGGCACGGTGCCGCCCGACGACACGAGCAGCATGCCCTCGTCGGACCCGAGGTCCGGCACGTACTCGTGCCGCACCGGCCGCTCGTCCGCCCGCGCGAGCGAGGCCACGAGCACGAGCCCGAGGATCGCCGCGGGCGGAGTCCGACGCATCGCACGACAGCATGGCTGGCCCCGAGCGTTGTCGCTACAGTGGACGCGCCGAGCCATGGACTTCACGCCCCTGAACGTCACCTTCGCCATCCTCGGCATCTCGCTGCTCGTGATCGTGCACGAGGCGGGGCACTACCTCGCCGCGCGCGCGTTCGGCATGCGCGTCCTGAAGTTCAGCATCGGCCTCGGCAAGCCGCTCTGGAAGTACCAGCCCAAGGGCAGCCCGACGACCTTCCAGGTCTGCATGGTCCCGCTGCTCGCGTACGTGCAGATCGACGGCATGAACCCCGCCGACGAGGTCGACCCCAAGGACCCGGGGCTCTACCCGAACAAGGGCGTGTTCGCGCGCATCGTCACCATCTTCGCCGGACCGTTCGCGAACTACCTCGCCGCCTCGGCGATGATCTTCGGGCTCGCGCAGATCGGCGGCCTCCCCGAGCCCGAGACGACGAACCGCGTCGCGATGGTCTCCAAGGGCAGCCCCGCGCAGATCGCGAAGCTGCGCCCGGAGGATCGCGTGATCGAGGTCGGAGGGATCCGCGTCGAGTCCTACGAGGACCTCGTGCGCGCGAACCGCGGGCGCGAGAACGAGCCGACGGAGTACATCCTCTTGCGCGACGGCGAGCGGGTCTCGGTCATGCTGACGCCGACGATGCGCGAGTTCGCCGACGGGCCGCGGCCGGTGATCGGCATCCAGCTCGTGTCCGAGCGCGTCTTCCGCACCCACTCGATGGACGAGGCGGCGCGGCGCGCGGTCACCTACCCGCTGATCCTCACGGTCGCGAACCTCGAGGGGATCGCCGAGGTGATCCGGCGGCGCGATCACGAGCAGGTCAAGAGCGTCGTCGGGATGACCAAGATCTTGTCGGACTCGATCCGCATCGCGCCGCAGCAGTACGTCTGGTACCTGATCCTGATCTCGATCGCGCTCGGGCTGTTCAACCTGCTGCCCGTGCCCGCGCTCGACGGGGGGCGGCTCGCGTTCCTCGGGTACGAGGTGATCACGCGGCGGCGCGCGAACGAGCGCGTGGAGGCGGCGATCCACACCGTGGGGCTGCTGCTCCTGCTCGGCGTGCTCGTGATCGTGATGGGCCGCGACCTCTGGGATCTGCGGTGAGCTCGCCCAGGGGTGCGTCGGATGCTCCGCACCCTTTCCCATGCCGAGCGGGTGAGGGGCATGCAGGTCTGGCTCGGCTGGCTGATCGCGGTCGCGCTCGCGACCGGGTGCCAGTACGGCGCTTACTTCATGCGCGACGTGCGCGAGCCGATGCTCGGCCTCGAGGTGCGCGTCGACCCCCACGTGCGCCAGCGCTGCCTGATCGTGCTGATGCCCGGGATGCTCAACCTCCCCGACGCGTACCTCGACCACGGCTTCGTCGAGGACGCGCTCGCCGCCTCGCGGCGCTGCGACCTCGTCGCGCTCGACGCGCACAACGGCTACTACCGCGCGCGCACCCTCACGCGCCGGGTGGGCGAGGACGTCCTCGTCGTCGCCGAGCAGCGCGGCTACGAGGACATCTGGCTCGTCGGCTCCTCGATGGGTGGGATGGGCGCGCTCCTCGTCGCGCAGGCGTACCCCGACCGCGTCGACGGCGTGGTCCTGTTCGCCCCCTGGTTCGGCGACACGCGCCTGCTCCGCTCGATCGAGGCCGCCGGCGGCCTCGTCGCCTGGGACGGGCGCGACGCGCGCGGAGATCAGGCGGCCCTCTGGCGCTGGCTCCGCGGCTACGCGACCCACCCCGAGGACATGCCTCCGCTCTACCTCGGCATCGGCGACGAGGACGGAACGCGGCTCGGCTTCGAGCTCCTCGCCGCGCACCTCCCGGCGACCCACCACGGCCGCGCGCCCGGCGGCCACGCGTGGGGCACGTGGCGCGTGATGTGGCGCCGGCTCCTCGATCCGCCCCCGTGGGATCGGCGCGGCGAGACGCCGCGCATCGACCGGTCGCGGCGTCGGTGACGCGGCTCAGAATTCGGCGGGGCGCGCCGGGTCGGGCCTCGGCACGCGGAGCAGGAGCAGGCCGGCGACGAGGGCGGCGAGGCCCGCGAGACCCGCCGCCGCCGCGCCGGGCGCGCCGAGCGCGACCGTGAGCTCGAGGTCCGGCGCGACGAGCCGCAGGAGCACGCTGGGCGCGCCGGAGACGACGTAGAACGCCGCGATCGCGAGCGTCGGCGCCCACTTCGGGAGGTCCCCGGCGAGCCGCGACAGCACGAGCGGCGCGGCGATCGCCTCGCCGAGCGACACCACGACCACCGCCGGCCACACGACGGAGTCCGACACCGCCTCGGCGCGCAGGAGCGCGACACCACCCGCCGAGACGAGCAGCAGCCCGACCCCGAGCGGGATCACGCTGAAGGGGCGGACCTTCAGCGCGTGCAGGCCGAGCGCGACCGCGAGCGCGACCGTGCACACGAGCGTGACGACGATAGGGTTGGCGTCGATCAGCGCCGCGTGCTCGCGGAAGCTGCCCTCGCTCGCGCGGACGAGGTCGAACACCGCCTCGAACGCGTACGGCCAGAGCGCCCAGACCAGGGCACCTACCACGAGCGAGGCGCCGGCGACCCAGAGGTGCGCGTGGCCCTCGCGCGCGGGGGGCTCGGTGAGCGCGTCCTTCTGCTCGCGCGTGACCCAGACGGCGATCGCGAGGCCGAGCGTGGCGAGGAACGCGAGCCCGCCGAACCCCGCCCCGCCAAGGAACGAGACCGTCGGGTCGGCCTCGCGCGCCCACCCTCGGATCGCCACCGCGCCGAGGTTGCTGACGCCGTACAGCGCGAAGAACGCCGCGTTGCGCGCGTGCTCGGTGCGCAGATCGGGGAACGCGCGCGCCGCGCCGCCCAGCAGCGCGGTGCGCAAGACGCCGTGCGAGGCGCCGAGGAACACCGCGGGGAACGCGGCGAGCTCCGCCGGCGCGAGCGCGAGCAGCGCGCCCGAGGCGGCGAGCCCGAGCGCGCCGAGCGGCGCGAGCGCGAAGGGCCCGGTGGCGATCGACGCGAGGCCCGCGAGCAGCGTGCCCACGAGGCTCGCGACGCCCATCGCGCTCGTCGCGGCGACGATGTCCTCGGTGTCCCCTCCGCGGTCGAGCAGGTGGACGGGGAGCATCATGCGGCACGCGTAGTAGGCGATCGCGTCCGAGAGCGCGGCGAGCGGCAACAGACCGAGGCAGAGCCAGCGCGGCAGGGCGGGCATCGGCCCGTTCTACGCTCGGTCCTTCGGCGCGCTACCCGACGCGGGCCGCCAGGGGTAGGATCGCGGCACTCGTGCGAGGCCGACTCGTCGTTCCGCTCCTGGCCGCGCTCGCCGCGCTCGCGCTCGACGCGTGCGCGGGGCAAGAGTGCGACTTCCACTCGCAGTGCGGCGTGGGACGCTACTGCTCGTTCGGGCGCTGCCGCCAGGACTGCCTGCGCGACGTCGACTGCGACGCCGGCCAGCAGTGCAACGAGGTCGGCCAGTGCGTCGCGGGCGGGCTCGACGCGGGGACGACGCCGATGACCGACGCGGGGCCGACGCCGATGACCGACGCCGGGACGACGCCGATGACCGACGCCGGGACGACGCCGACGACCGACGCGGGACCGCCCGGGCTCGACGCCGGCTCCGACGCGGGGCCGCCGGTGGGCACTGGCCGCTACCTCGACCGCTGCACCGCGCCGAGCGGCTGCGCGAGCGGGCTCTGCGTCGAGGACGTCGGCGGCACGCGCATGTGCAGCGTCTCTTGCACCTCACACCGCGAGTGCGCGAGCGAGCACGTCTGCGCGGGCGGC
The DNA here is from genome assembly GCA_019637095.1 of Sandaracinaceae bacterium. Taxonomy (GTDB): domain Bacteria; phylum Myxococcota_A; class Polyangia; order Polyangiales; family Sandaracinaceae; genus JACKEC01. The sequence goes on from JAHBWG010000083.1 coordinate 28,519, forward strand.
GCGTGCCGCCACGACGACACCGGCACCGCGTGCACGACCGGCGCCGCCGCCGCGTGCGCGCTCGGGCTCTGCCTCGGCAACTCGGCCACCGGCCGAGGCCACTGCACGCGCGAGTGCGCCGACGCGCGCGACTGCCCGGCGGGCTTCGCGTGCGCCGCCGCGGGCGCGGCCCGCGTGTGCGTCGAGATCGAGAAGCCGTGCGCCGACGCGAACGCGTGCGAGACGGGCCTGTGCTTGAGCCTGCAGGGCTGCACCGCCGAGTGCCGCACCGCCGCGGACTGCCCGCGCCGCTTCGGGTTCCTGCCGGCGTACCGCTGCGAGCGGGCCTTCGGCTCCACCAACCCGATCTGCGTGCCGCCCGACGACGTGCTCGGCGCGGACGCGGCGGGCGCGTCGTGTCCGGCGACGGGCGCGAACACGTGCCGCTCGGGCGCGTGCAACGCCGCCGCGCCGACGGGCCCGATGTGCACGCAGAGCTGCACCGAGGGGGGCGGCTGCGGCCCCGGCCTCGGCTGCTTCCCCGAGGTCGACGGAAGCGCGATCGAGCTGTTGTGCGCGCGCGCCGGCACCCGCGCCCTCGGCGGCGCGTGCGGCAGCGGGCGCGAGTGCGACTCGGGCCTCTGCGACACGGGTGGATACTGCACGCGACTCTGCACCCTCGACGGCCTGTGCCCGAGCGACATGACCTGCGCGCCGGTCGCCGGCTTCGGCATCTCACTCTGCCGGCGTTGAGCATGACGAGCCCCCTCGAGCGCACCGTCGTCGCCAACGGCCTTTCCCACCACGTGCTCGTGTGGAACGACGCCGGCGCGCCCACGCTCGTCTGCTGCCACGGCTTCCTCGACCTCGCGTGGAGCTTCGCGCCGTTCGCCGAGCAGCTCGCCCGGGCGGGCGTGCGCGTCGTCGCGTTCGACTGGCGCGGGCACGGCGAGACCGAGCACGTCGGCGCCGGCGGGTACTACCACTTCCCCGACTACGTCCTCGATCTGCACCGGCTGATGCCGTCGATCGCGCCCGAGGGTCCGGCGCACCTGCTCGGCCACTCGATGGGCGGCACGGCGTGCACGCTCTACGCGGCGACGCACCCCGGCGCGCTCGCGACCCTGACGCTCGTCGAGGGCCTCGGCCCGCCGAGCTACGAGGGCGACCCCGTCGACAAGCTCGGCGCGTGGCTCGCCTCGATGGACCGGCACGCGCGCGGCGCGCCGCGCCCGATCGCCGATCTCGACGAGGCGGTCGCGCGGCTCTCGGCGCAGAACGGCGACCTCTCCGAGGACTTCGCGCGCGTGCTCGCCGCGAAGGCGACGCGCCCCGAGGGCGGCGCGCTCGCCTGGCGCTTCGACCCGCTCCACCGCACGACCTCCCCCAACGTGTTCACGGCGCGAGGCTTCTCGCCCTTCCTCGCGCGCGTCGACGTCCCGGTCCTCGTCGTCACGGGCAGCCGCGGCTTTCGCACCGCCGACCACGCCGAGCGCCTCGCCGCGCTGCGCGACGCGCGGGAGGTCGAGCTCGACGACGTGGGTCACATGATCCACCACGGCGCGCCCGACCGCCTCGCCGCGCACGTCCTCGCCCACATCGGAGGGTGATCGACGGCGATCGAGCTGCAGCGAACTCAGTGCTCGTGATCGTGATCGTCGAGCTCGCCCTCGGCGTGCTCGTGGCCGGGCTCGTCCCCGTCCTCGCCGTGCGCGTGCCCGTGGCGGTGCCCGTGCGCGTGCGGGTGCGCGTGGTCCGTCCCGTCCGCGTGCTGGTGGGGGTGCTCGTGGTCGTGGTCGTGGTCGTGGTCGTGCGCGTGCTCGTCCGAGCGCGCTTGGTCGTCCGGCGTGGTCTGCGCGCCGCCGCAGGCGGCGAGCGCGAGCCCGAGCGCGAGGCCGAGGAGTCGAGTCTTCATGGCGCCGCGAGCGTAGCGCGACGCTCAGCCCACGACCACGACCGTGACCCGCCGCCGGTGCGGCGTCGTCCGGTGCTCGTAGAGGTAGATCCCCTGCCACGTCCCGAGGTCGCAGCGGCCCTCGCTCACGGGGACGCCGAGCGAGCTCTGCGTGAGGATCGAGCGCACGTGCGACGGCATGTCGTCCGGGCCCTCCGCGGTGTGCGTGAACAGGCGATCGCCGTCGGGCACGAGCCGCGCGAAGAACGCGTCGAGGTCGCGCCGGACCGACGGGTCCGCGTTCTCGCAGATCACGACCGACGCGCTCGTGTGGTGCACGAAGACCGTGGCGAGACCCTCGCGCACGCCGCTCGCCGCGACCGCGCGCTGCACCTCGCCCGTGATGTCGTGGGTGCCGCGGCCGCGCGTGGCGACCTCGAGCTGCGCGCGGTGCGTCACGACGGGTCCACCTTGAGCCACATCGCGGTCTGGTCGCCGAAGTACACCTCGCGGCCCGCCTGGGTGAACTCGAGGTCGTAGCGCGCCATGATCGTCTTCTCGCGCCGGCGCACGTACGTCGCGGTGCAGGCGATCTCGATCGGCTCGCCGGGCGGCGCGAGGTTCTTGAAGCGCCCCCGGTGGATCGCGCCGCCGTAGCCGACCCAGCCCTCGCTGTGGCGCAGCCCGAGCACGTAGTACGCGTGCACCATCCCGGCGACGCCGGTCATGTGGATCATCAGCCCGCCCGAGACGTGGCGCGGGTGAAGGACCGGGTGCACGCGCTGCGCGTTCGTCAGCGGGAGGCCGTCGTGTGTGGGCATCCTCACGCGAATGCGGCTCGCGTCGACGTCCACGTCGAGGATCTCGTCGATCAACAAGCCCTCGGGGAGATAGAAACACTCCTTCAGGAACTCGGGGTCCAGCGGCATCGGCGCGTCCATAGCCGATATGGCGCTTCCTTGCAGCAAGGCTCCGCGTCCCCGAACATGAGATCGACGCGCCGAGGCGCGGGGGAACGCCGATGTCCGCCAACCTGATCGCCCTGCAGAACCGCTTCCTCGGCCGAGGAGAGACGGTCTACGACCGGCTCGCCCGGCTCGCGGAGGAGAGGGGCGCGCTCACGGACGAGGATCTCCTCGCGCTCGCGACGGAGCTCGAGCTGCCGCCCGCGCACGTGCGCTCGGTCGCGAAGTTCTACGACGAGCTGCGGCGCGCCGAGCCTGCGCAGCGTCTCTTGCGGGTGTGCAACGGCGAGGCGTGCGCGGTGCGCGGCGCGGCGGCGTGCCACGACCGGCTCGAGGGCGCGCTCCGCGCCCGCGAGGGCGTGCGCGTCGAGGAGGTCACGTGCCTCGGCTACTGCGGCTCGGGCCCGAACGCGATGCTCGTCGAGGGCCACGCGCGGCGGCCGTTCTCGCTCGCCGGCGGCGGGCTCGAGGCGGCGCTCGCCGCGCTGTCCGAGGGCGCGCCGTTCGCGCCCGACGAGCCCGTCAACGCCGTGCACCCGCCGCGGACCGCGCGAGCGAACGTGCTGCTCTCGCGCTTCGGCGCCGACTTCGCCGGCCTCGCGCACGCCCGCGCCTGCGGCGTCTACGCGTCGCTCGCCCGCGCGCTCGAGGGCGCGCCCGAGCGCGTGATCGAAGAGGTGAAGGCCAGCAAGCTCCGCGGGCGCGGCGGCGCGGGCTTCCCCGCGGGCCTCAAGCTCGCCACCGTGCGCGGCGCGCCGAGCGCACGCGGCGACAAGTACGTCGTCGTCAACGCGGACGAGGGCGACGCGGGCGCGTTCATCGACAAGGAGCTGCTCGAGCAGGCGCCGCACACCGTGCTCGAGGGCACGCTGCTCGCCGCCTACGCGGTCGGCGCGACCGAGGGGTACGTGTACCTGCGCGGCGAGTACCCGCGCGCGATCGCGATCTGGAAGCACGCCCTCGCCGAGGCGCGCGCGGCGGGCATCCTGGGCCCCTCCGTGCTCGGGAGCGGCTTCTCGTTCGACGTGAAGCTCGTCGAGGGGCACGGCGCGTACATCTGCGGCGAGGAGACCTCGCTCCTGCGCAGCCTCGAGGGCGTCCCCGCGCAGGTCTCGCCCAAGCCGCCCTTCCCCGCGATCGCGGGCCTGCGCGGCGCGCCGACCGTCGTGAACAACGTCGAGACGCTCGCCGCGCTGCCGTGGATCGTCGAGCACGGCGGCGACGCGTACGCCGCGCTCGGCCGCGGGGAGAGCCGCGGCACCAAGCTCCTGAGCGTGAGCGGCCACGTGCGCGCGCCGGGCCTCTTCGAGGTCGAGCTCGGCGTCCCGCTGCGCGAGGTGATCTTCGAGCTCGCGGGCGGCATCCCGGACGAGCGGGCGTTCAAGGCCGCGCAGATCGGCGGCCCGCTCGGCGGCATCCTCGGCCCCGCGGAGCTCGACACGCCGCTCACGTTCGAGGACCTCGCGCGCGCCGGCGGCATGCTCGGCCACGCGGGCATCGTCGTGTTCGACGAGACGGTGGATCTCGTGCGCATCGGCCGAGGCCTCGTGAAGTTCTGCGCCGTCGAGTCCTGCGGCAAGTGCTTCCCGTGCCGCATCGGCTCGGTCCGCGCGACCGAGCTCTTCGACAAGATCCTCGACGGCCGCGGCACGCAGGCGGACCTCGAGGTGCTCGGCGAGCTCAACGAGGCGATGCGCGTCGGCTCGCTCTGCGCGCTCGGCGGCGGCATCCCGATCCCCGTCGAGAACCTGCTCACCCGCTTCGTGGGCGAGCTCGACAAGTACGTCCCCGGCGCGAGGGCGCCGCGGGTGGTGTGAGAGGGCCCCTCTGATGAAGAAGCTCATCGTCGATGGCATCGAGGTCGAGGTCGAGGACGGCGCGACGCTGCTCGACGCGGCGCGCGCGGCCGGCGCCTACGTGCCCACGCTCTGCGACAGCGCCGCGCTCGAGCCCTACGGCGCGTGCCGCATGTGCCTCGTCGAGGTCGACGGCCAGAAGCCGCGCGCCTCGTGCCACACGCCGGCCGAGGCGGGCATGCGCGTGTCGACGAGCTCGGAGCGGCTCGACCGCGTGCGCAAGACGATCGTCGAGATGGTCGTGAGCGACCACCCGCTCGACTGCCTCGGCTGCGCCGCCAACAACCGCTGCGAGCTCCAGAGCGTCGCCGCGAAGGTCGGGTTCCGCGAGGTGCGCTACGAGCCGGTGGCGACGCACTCACCGCCGCGCGACTTCTCGCACCCGTTCCTCAAGCTCGACATGGACAAGTGCATCGCGTGCGCGCGCTGCGTGCGCGTCTGCGACGAGCTGCAGGGCTCGTTCATCCTCGGCATGGCCGGGCGCGGCTTCGAGATGAAGGTCATCGCCGGCAACGACACCGGCTTCGAGGAGGCGGACTGCCGCAGCTGCGGCGCCTGCGCGATCGAGTGCCCGGTCGGCGCGATCATGGACCGCGCGGTCGTCGAGGACGGGCTGCCCGACGAGATCGTCAACACGACGTGCGCGTACTGCGGCGTCGGCTGCTCGCTCGACGTCCACGTCAAGGGCGCGCGCGTCACGATGATCCAGCCGAGCCCGAAGGGCTCCGCCAACCGCGGCCACGCGTGCGTGAAGGGCCGCTTCGCGCACGAGTACGCGGGCGCGAAGGACCGCCTGAGCGCGCCGCTCATCCGCAACGACGACGGCACCTTCCGCGAGGCGAGCTGGGACGAGGCGCTCGACCTCGTGGCCCGCCGGCTCGGCGAGATCCGCAGCGCCCACGGGCCGGGCGCGTTCGCCGCCATCTCGAGCTCGCGCTGCACGAACGAGGAGAACTACCTCGCGCAGAAGTTCACGCGCGTCGTGATGGGCACCAACAGCATCGACAACTGCTCGCGCGTCTGCCACAGCCCGAGCGCGTTCGGCCTCCAGAAGTCGCTCGGCACCGGCGCGGGCACCAACAGCTTCGAGGACATCGAGCACACGAAGTGTGTCCTCCTGGTCGGCGCCAACCCGACGGAAGCGCACCCGGTCTACGGCGCGCGCATCAAGCAAGCGGTGTTGCGCGGTGCCAAGCTCATCGTGCTCGACCCGCGCACGACCGAGCTCGCCAAGCTCGCGGACCTGCACCTCACGCTCGACCCCGGCAGCAACGTCGCCGTCGTCAACGCGATGCAGCACGTCGTCGTGAAGGAGGGCCTCCTCGACGAGGCGTTCATCGCCGCGCACACCGAGGGCTGGGACGAGTACCGCGCGAGCCTCGACGCGTTCACGCCCGAGTGGGCCGAGTCGATCTCGCGCGTCCCCGCCGACCTCATCCGCGCCGCCGCGCGGATGTACGCGACGTCGGGCACCGCGCTCATCCTCTGGGGCCTCGGCGTCACCGAGGCCGCGCACGGCACCAACACCGTCTTCGGCCTCATCGACCTCGCCCTGATGACCGGGAACATGGGGCGCCTGGGCACCGGCACCAACCCGATCCGCGGCCAGAACAACGTCCAGGGCGCCTCCGACGTCGGCGCGCTCCCCAACGTCTTCTCCGACTACCGCCCGGTCGGCGACCCCATCGCGCGCGAAGAGCACCGCGCGATCTGGGGCGTCGAGCCGCCGAGCGACAAGGGCCTCACCATCCCCGACATGTTCGACGCCGCGCACGAGGGCCGCCTCAAGGCGATGTGGATCACCGCCGAGGACGTCGCGCAGTCGGATCCGAACACCGAGCACGTCGTCGGCGCGCTCGAGCGGCTCGACTTCCTCGTCGTGCAGGAGATCTTCATGAGCGAGACGGCCAAGCTCGCGCACGTCGTCTTGCCGGGGGCCTCTTTCCTCGAGAAGGACGGCACGTTCGTCAACAGCGACCGCCGCATCCAGCGCGTGCGCCGCGCGATCCCCGTCCGAGGCGGCGCCAAGCGCGACCTCGACATCTACCCGCTCGTCGCCGAGCGCATGGGCGTGGACCTCGGCTTCGGCAGCCCGCCCGACCCCGCGAAGGTGATGGACGAGATCGCCGCGCTCTCGCCGCTCTGGCGCGGCGTCTCCTACGCGCGGCTCGAAGGCGACGGCGCGTTCCTCCAGTGGCCGTGCCGGAGCGCCGACGACCCCGGCACCGCGATCGTCCACGAGGGTGGCGCGTTCCTGTCCGGCAAGGCCCGCTTCCGCGCCGTCCCGTGGCAGGAGCCCGGCGAGACGCCCGACGACGAGTTCCCGCTCTACCTCACCACCGGCCGCCAGCTCTTCCACTACAACGTCGGCACCCAGACCCGCCGCACCAAGGTCATGGAGCTCGACCGCGCGCAGGGCGAGCGCGTCCGCATCCACCCCAAGGACGCGCGCCGCCTCGCGATCGCCGACGGAGAGCGCGTCCGCGTCGTCTCGCGCCGCGGCCACGTCGACGTCGAGGCGCAGGTCACCCGCGCCACCAAGCCCGGCACCGTCTTCATGACGTTCCACTTCCCCGAGACGCGCACCAACCTCCTGCTCAGCAGCGCGGCCGACGAGCACACCCAGTGCCCCGAGTACAAGGTCTCCGCCGTCCGCCTCGAGAAGATGGCGAGCTGAGCCACCGCCTTCGGGGTCTCATCGCGGAGGGCCGCGGCCGAATCGGCGGGCGTCGGTTGGCTATGCCCGCCGCGACGCCAGGTCCGCGCCGCTCGCCTCCCCGCGCACGTTCTCCGTCGGCGCAGGCGCGAGAGCGCGGCTCTTCTGAGAGTCCGAGCGCATCGGTGTAGGTCACCGGTTGCCGAGCGAAAGTCGAGGGAGACGGGCAGAGCGTGAGTCGGCGAGGACGCTCGATGGACCGACGGTGCTCGGGCGGGAGAGGCTGACGTCCCGTCCGCGCGAGCGCTACTCTCTGGCGATGACTCGAGCGACACGCGCGTTCCTCGTGCTCCTCGCGAGCGTGGCGAGCACCGCTTGCGATGGGAGCGATCCCGACGACGCGGGGGTCGCAGGCGGGCGGGACGCGGGCGCGCTGGACGCCGGCGCCGGCGACGCGGGCGCGCTCGACGCCGGACCGCGGGCGGACGCCGGCCCACGACCCGACGCCGGGCCAGCGCCGAGCGGGACGCTCGCCGCGCGCTATCCGCGCGACGAGGGGATCGCGAGCGATCCCGCGGTCCTGTGGCACGAGGGGTTCGAGCAGACGAGCGTCGCCGCGCTCGCGATGCGTTACGAGTCGTCGCGCACCGACGGTATGACGCTCGCGGCGGACCGGCCCGCGGCCAGCCCCGGCGCGCAGTCGGTGCGCATGACCGCGGGTGGCGCCGCCGGGGACTCGACGGATCTCTACAAGCTCCTGCCCGGGGACGGATACGAGCAGCTCTACGTGCGCTGGTACGTGCGGCACGAGACGGGCGCGTCCTATCATCACAGCGGCGCGCGCTTCGGCGCCTACAACCCGCCTTCGCGCTGGCCCCAAGGAGGCGCGGGGCTACGCCCGCGCGGGGACGACAGCCTCAGCGTCGCGTTCGAGCCCATCGGCGAGGGCCGCATGGACTTCTACAACTACTGGATGCGCATGCGCTCGTGGATGGCCGAGCCGATGGAGGTGCCCGGCGCGTACTACGGCAACACGCTCGTGCACCGCGGCGAGGTCGCGACGCGGCCGGGCACCTGGCAATGCATCGAGACGATGGCGCGGCTCAACGAGCCCGGCTCGGCGCGCGATGGAGAGCTCGCGCTCTGGATCGACGACCGGCTCGTCTACCACTACACCGAGGACGGCCCGCGCGGATACTGGGTGCGAGACAAGTTCTGTCCCTCGGACGCGGACGCGGACTCGTGCGTGCCCTACGCGCCGCCGCCCGCCGAGCGGATGAGCGACGTCCTCGACCTCACCTGGCGGAGCGCGGAGGCGCTGCGCCTCAACTACCTGTGGCTCCTCAACTACGTCAGCTCCGGCGAAGGCACGCTCTCGTACGATGACGTCGTCGTCGCCACCGCGCGCGTCGGGTGCATCCAACCGTAGTGACGAGCCGGCTCTCGGATCACGGGGTCACCGCGTCGGCGATGGCGCAGAGCCAGAACCGGCGCGGGTAGGCGCGGCGGTCCGCACAGCTCGTGAAGTCGCTCCCCGCCTCGTAGCGCGTCCTCGTCACCGCTCGCGTCGCGGGATCGACCTCCACGGTGCACTGCTGCCAGCGCGCCGCGCCGCTGCGTACGAAGAACGTGTGCGATCGGGGTCGCGGGTCCGCCTCGTACCAGGTCGTGCCGGAGGACCGGACGCCGACGCGGGCGAACGCGGCGTCGGCCTCCGCCCAGGGCGTGCCCACCGCGAGCGCCGCGCACGCCTCCGCGAACGGGCGCTGGCGCCCGGCGACTGCGAGCCGGACCGCGACGTAGCCGAGCACGGCGCTCGACGCGATCACCGCGAGCGCGATCCCGATCACGCGACGTGTCTTGGCCCGGCTCACCGCGCGAGCTTCGCCCGCGGACGCTCCGCACGTCACGCTCGACCTCGCCGCGCTCGACGCGTCAGGGGGCCTCGTGGCCGCCCGTCACGAGCCGCCGCGCGAGGCGGCCGAGCTGCACGAGCGCGAACGGCGCGGCGCTCGCGCCGAGGGCGAGGCCCCAGGCGCCCGCCGGCATCGGCACGGCGCCGAGCAGATCGCGGAGCCCCGGCGCGAGCAGCCCCGCAGAGAGGAGCGGGACGCAGAGCGCGAGCGCGGCGCCGACCCACGGGTTCTGGGTCACCTCGTTGAAGAAGGGCGAGGCCCGCCAGTCCGCCATCGACAGCACGTGCCAGAGCTGCCCGAAGCCGAGCGTCGCGAACGCGACCGTGCGCGCGACCGCGAGCCCGTGCGCGTCGAGGGCCGCACCGTACGCGGCGAGGACCGCCCCGGTGAGCAGCGCCGCGTGCCCCACGATGGAGCTCCAGTGCCGCCGCGTGAGGAACGGCTCCGCAGGATCGCGCGGCGCCCGCTCCATCACGCGCGGGTCGCCCTCACCGACGCCGAGGGCGGCGGCGGGGAAGACGTCGGTCAGGAGGTTCAGGAACAGGATCGGCAGCGGCAGGATCGGCAGCGGCCAGCCGACCGCGGACGCCGCCCCGATCACGAGGATCTCTGCGAGGTTGCACCCGAGCAGGTACACGACGAACGCGCGCAGGTTGTCGAAGATCACGCGCCCCTCGGCGATGGCGGCGACGACGCTGCCGAGCTCGTCGTCCTCGAGCACCATGTCGGCGGCCTGCCGCGCGACCTGCGTGCCGCGCTTGCCCATCGCGACGCCGATGTCCGCTTGCCGGAGCGCCGGCGCGTCGTTGACCCCGTCGCCGAGCATCGCGACGACCGCGCCCGCGCGCTGGTGGAGCCGCAAGAGGCGCAACTTCTCTTCCGGACTAGCGCGAGCGACGACGTCGGCCGCGCGGGCGCGCGCGCTCGCGTCCTCGTCCTGCGGCGCGTGCGGCACCGCGGCGCCCTCGATCGTCTGCGCCGCCTCCCCGGCCGCGAGCCCGACGGCGGCGGCGACGGAGCTCGCCGTCGGCGCCTGATCGCCCGTCGCCATCACCACCCGCACGCCGGCCGCGCGAGCCGCCTCGAGCGCCTCGCGCACGCGCGTGCGCGGCGGATCCGCGAGCCCGATCAGCCCGACGAAGGTCAGCGCCTCGTAGAGCGGCTCGCGCGGCGCCTCGAGGTCGCGCAGCGCGAGGGCGATCACGCGCAGGCCGCGGGCGGCGCAGGCCAGGTTGGCCTCCTCCCACCGCGCGCGCGCGGCCGCGTCGAGCGGCGCGACGCCGGCCCGCGTCGCCACGCGCGTGGAGCACGCGAGGACCGCCTCCGGCGCCCCCTTCACCGCGAGCCGCACCCCGCCGGCGCGCTGGTGCAAGGTCGCGCTCATCTTGCGGACGGGGTCGAACGCGAGCTCGCGCAGCTCCGGCTCCTCGGCGAGCAGCGCGGCGCGCGAGACCCCGTGACGCGCCGCCGCCTCGACGAGCGCGACCTCGAGCGGATCGCCGACGGCGGCCTCGCCGGCGACCGCCTCGCTCGCCTGCGCACCGATGCGCAGCGCGAGCGCCGCCGCGTGCGAGTCGAGCGGCCCCTCGTCGAGCCGCAGGCTCCCCTCCTCGAGGACGAGCTCGACCGCGCGCATCCGGTTCTCGGTGAGAGTCCCGGTCTTGTCGGTGAGGATCAGGCTCGTCGAGCCGAGCGTCTCGACCGCCCCGAGCTTCTCGATGAGGACCTTGCGCGCCGCGAGCCGCCACATCCCGCGCGCGAGCGCGATGGTCGTCACGACCGGTAGCCCCTCGGGCACCGTCGCGACGGCGAGCGCGATCGCCGACTCGATCATGAGGAACAGCTCCTCGCCGCGTGCGAGGCCGAGCCCGGTCGCGAGCGCGACGAAGCCGAGCGAGACGAGCATGAGCTGGCGCCCGAGCGTCTCGATCCGGCGCTCGAGCGGCGTCGTCTGATCCTCGGCCTCGGCCACGAGCGCGCTGATGCGCCCGAGCTCGGTGTGCATCCCCGTCCCGACGACGACCGCGTCCCCCGCGCCGTGCGTGATCGTCGTGCCCTTGAAGAGCATCGAGCGGCGATCGGCGAGCGACGCGTCGGCGGCGACGGGGCGCGCGGACTTGTCGACGGGGACGGACTCGCCGGTGAGCGCCGACTCGTCGGCCGCGAGGGCGGACGCGTCGATGAGGCGGAGATCCGCCGTGATGACGTCGCCCGCCTCGACGAGCACGACGTCCCCGGGGACCAGCTCGGTCGCGCGCACGCGCGCGAGCACGCCGTCGCGCCGCACGGTGGCCGTGACCTCGCCGAGCGCGCGCAGCGCCTCCATCGAGCGCACCGCCCGCAGCTCCGTGACGAACCCGAGCAGGGTGTTGAGGACGACCACGGCGGCGATGGCGACGCCCTCGGTGGGCTGCCCGAACGCGAACGCGACCGCGGAGCCGATCGCGAGCAGGAGCACGACCGCGCTCCTGAGCTGGGCGAGGAGGATCGCCCCGGCGCCGCGCGCCTCGATGCGGCGCAGGCGGTTCTCGCCGTGCGCGAGCCGGCGCGCGGCGACCTCGCGCGCGCCCAGGCCGCGCGCCGGGTCGGTCCCGAGCGCGTCGCACACCGCGCCGGCCTCGACGGACCACGGCGCGAGGAGCGCCGGCGATGTCATGCGACCGTCCGCCGAGCCATCGTCCGCAAGCTACCCCCGACGACCCCTGGCGCAACGCGCGCGAGGGCCCGCGAAGCGCGCGGGGACGATCCTGTCGGGTCGCC
>JAHBWG010000084.1 GCA_019637095.1 Sandaracinaceae bacterium
GGCGGGCGGGGCGACGCGCGGGCGCACCGGCCGCTCGGTCGCGACGGGGGTGCTGGGAACCGGCGCGGGAGGCGGGGTGACGGTGATCGCGCCGGGCGACCGGGTGCCGAGGACGAACGGGGGACGAGCCATGCAGTCGATCGTACGTGGTTCCGCGCGCGCCGACCACGCGGCCGCGCCGCGGTCGCGCGCTCACGTGAGCACCGCGGGGTCGGCGTCCACGGCGTCGAGCGCGATGGCGGCGCCGAGCGAGGCGAGCGGTCGCGCTCGGGCCGCGGGAGCTCCCATTCGACGACGGCCGCGCGGTCCGCGCGGTGTAGGCTCTCCCGTGCACGAGGGTGTGACGCACGAGCGCTCGGCTCGATGGCCGAGCTCATCCATGGGCGTCCAGCCTCGTGCCGGTCAGGATCGAGCGCGGCGGATCGGAGGAGCGACGATGCAGAATCCCAAGGTGCTCGGGCGCGTAGGCTTGCTTCTGTCGTTGCTGGGCTGCGGCTCGTACGGGCTCCTCTACACCTTCGAGGAGGTGTCGCGGGAAGCGCTCGAGCTTGCGGCCGGCAGCGGGATCCTCTGCGCGCTCGGCCGCTCGACGCTGGCGATCACGGGCCTCGAGCACCTCGAGCTGCGCGTCCAAGCGCTCGAGCGCGCGAAGGAGTAGCTCGGTTGCGCAGCGAGCGTGGGGCCCCGTGCGACGTCCACCGAGCCGAAGGGCGGCGGTTGGCTCCCCGACGCGACGACGCGCTCGCTCGGCTCCCGACGCGGCGGGTCTGGCAGATCATGACCGCCGGCGCCGTCGTGGTCCTCGGGTGCGCGGTCTGGACCGACGTCGTCGATCCGGTCCGCTGGACCTTCGCCGGCGGCAAGGGGCTCTGGGAGCCGGCGCCCGAAGACCTCGACCTCTGGGACGGCGAGGAGCCGGAAGACGGGTGGGAGTCGCTCGAGTCGCTGCTTCGCGCCGAGGACGTCGACGAGGATCTCGACGAGGGACGGCTCGAAGACGACGAGGGGTGGCGCGACGACGACGACGACGACGGCGGCGAGCTCGCGGACCGGGACGAGGCGTCCGATGCGCGCGAGGGTCGCGCGATCACGATCGGCGGACGCGACCTCGGCGCCGAGCCGAGCTCGCGGCGTGAGATGGACCGGGCCGCCATCGAGGCGTTGATCCGGCGCGGGCTCGAGGAGCAGCGCTCGCGCGACGAGCCGGAGCTGGCGGCGCACGACATCGACCCGCTCGAGGCCGACGATCCAGAGCTCGATCTGGACGCGCTGTTCGACACGCCGAGCCCGCCGCCGCCCCTCCTCGTCATGGAGCGCTCGCCGAGCAACCGGATCTGCACGTTCGTGATGTACGGGGTCCTCGCGCTGCTCGGCGCGGCGCTCCTGTTCCTCGCGCGAAGGCACCGCGATCTGCGGCTCGGCTTCGCCGGCGGCGTCCTCGCGCTCATGGCCGCGGCCTCCGTTCTCGTGGAGCTCGAGCTCTCGCTCGTGGTGTCGACCGTCGCAGGCTTCGTCGTGCGGACGTGGCCGGTCGCGACGTGTTCGTCGCGCTCGCGACCGGGAGCCGAGCGGTCACGCGGCTCGCGGTCGCGGCGGTGTTCGCGCTCGAGCTCGTCCACGTCGGGGTGTCGCACCAGCTCACCGAGGCGGTCGACCGCGCGCGCTGGGACGCGATCGAGCCGATCATCGGCCTCGTGCCGGTGCTGGGCCTCGCGCTCCTCGCGGGCCTCTTCGCGACCCATGCGTGGCGCAGCGGCGCTCCGCTCGCCGCGGCCGCTCCCTCGATGGGCCCCTACCGCGAGCCGGCCCTCGCCGACGAGCGCGGGGTCGACGAGGCGGACGCGCGGGCGCTCCTCTTCTGTGGCGCGGCGTGGCTCGGCGGCCAGCTCGTCATCGTCGTGCTCGGGTGGCTCCGCTGGCTCTCGTACTCGAGCGCGGGAGACCTCGTGCTCCTGGCGGATCTCGCGCTCGCGGGGATCGTGGCGCTCGCGTGGGCCCGGACCCCGAGCCCCGCGCCGCGGCGCAGCCTGCGAGCGGGATCCCTCGCGCTGTTCGGGCTGGCCTGCACCACCTTCGTCGAGCGCGTCCTCGATTCCCTCGAGCGCGTCGAGGTCGAGCCCGGGTCGTCCACGGCGGCGCTCGCCGTCCAGGTCGCCGCCGCAGCGCTGGCGGCCCTCGCGGTCGGCGCGCTCGCGCGCGCGCTCGACCGCCGCGACCTGGTGACGCCGCGCGCCGTCTACGCCGCGGTGCTGATCGGCTCGGGCGCCGGCGCGCTCCGCGCGCTCCTCGGCTCGCTCGTCCTCGCGCCCTCCCTTCAGATCGGCCTCTGCCTCGGCGCCGCGGCCCTCGGCGCGGCCGGGCTCCTGCTGCGCCGTCTTCGCGCCGAGCCCACGCGGGCCGAGCCGAGCCCGCGCCGCCGTCCCGCGCGCCGCGCCTCCGAAGAAGAGGAGTGACCGCCCGAGCGCCGACTCCTGACGGACCTCGCGGCTCGGACCACCCAGCGGATAGCCCGCAACTCCTCTTGCGAGATACCATCGCGTCGCCGCTCAGCGGGTGAGCTCGCGGATGACGTCGTCGAGGTGCTCCCGCAGATCGGCCAGCCCCTTCCGAACCGAGGGGTGGATCTCTACGAGCCGCTCCGCCTGCGCGCGGACGCGAGCCGGGTCCAGCTCGAGGACGTACGCGTTGCGGAAGAAGTGGCGAAAGCGGCGCAGCTCGTGGAGCTCGGGGAGGATCGACGCCGCGACGACCGCGGGCCGGAGCGAGGGGACCTCGACCCGCATCTGCGCCAGGAGCTCCGCGTGCCAGCCGGGCCCCGCCGGCACGTGGTCGTCCACGACCCGCGCGATCCGCTCGAGCGCCGTCTCGAGGGCGGTGTAGTAGCCGTGGACGTTCGTCGCCACGAGCACGAGCTCGGCGCGCGGCAGGCCTCGCTCGGCCTCCCAGCGCTCGAGGAGCTCCGCCGTCTCCTCCCGGCGCGCGTCGAGCGCCTCGCGTTCGACGTCGAGCTCGAGGGCGAGCCGCGCGAGGCGCGAGAGGGTCGCCGGCTCACCCACCACCGAGCCGAATCCCCTCGCGCGTCACGCGCTCCTGGAACGCCGCCGGGAGCTCCTCGAGCCGGAGCACCTCGACGGCCGCGCCCTCGATGACCCCGAGCGAGCGCTCGAGCGCTGCGGCTTCGGCCTCGGACAGTCCCTCGGCCACGACGTCGATGTCGCTACGCGTTCCGAACCCGCCCCACGCCAGCGAGCCGATGAGCCACGCGGCCCCGCGGCCCGGGAGGCACGCCGCGAGTCGCCGATCGAGCTCCTCCCGCGCGGCACGCGCGCGGCGCTCGCGCGCCTCCCGCGCACGGGACTCGCGCAGGCGCAGCGTGTGGGCGGCCCGTTGCGCGTCTGCGGCCATCGTGCCCAGTCTGCCATGACGCCGGTCGCGCACCAACGCGCCGGATGTGGGGCTGCGGCGCCGGACGCACAGACGAACGAGCCGAGATGGACGCGCGCGTCGAGCGTGCGCTGCTCGCCGCCGAGCATCGTCCTCACCCGCTCCGACGCAGCGCGCGCTCGTCCTCGCGCTCCAACGAGGCGCGCGGTTCGCGCGGCGTCCCTCAGGGGTCTCCCAGATCACCTGCTCTCGGACTTGACGGCGGGCCACCGTCCGCGCCGCGAAGGCGAGCGTCGAGAGCGTGGCGAAGCGCCGCAGGAGCGCGCCCGCGCTGGCGTCGAGGCCGGCCGCGGCTCGACCGTGAGCGCGCCCGCGGCGCCGACGAAAGCGCCCGGCGACACGATGCGGTAGAACGGGGAGGCGAGGAGCGGACCCACGGCGCCCCAGTGTACGCCGCGACGACGGCGGCGCATTCCGTCGGGCCGGTGGTTCGCGTCTCGCCGGAGGGAACGATCGCCGGCAGAGGACGAGGGCAAGAGTCGGAAGACAGTGCTCCCGCTACCCGGGGGCGGGCTCACTTCGTGAGGAGGCGCTCGACGCCGGTCCAGCCCTCGGGCGGCGGCTCGGCTTGGTAGCGCGTGCAGCGGTTGGCGAGGATCATCGGCAGGCGGTCGCGGGGGGAGAGCGCGAGGCACTCGCCGCAGAGCTCGAGCGCGCTCTCGAAGTCGCGGGCGAAGTAGTCGTCGAGGGCCTGCTCCCAGAGCGTGCGCGTGCGCTCCTTGAGCTCGCGCATCGGGCCGGTCTCGGCGTCGAGGATCTCGTAGAGGGTGACCGGCGTCTCGGCGCCCTTGACGATGACGCGGTCGATGCGGCGCGCGACGAAGGCGCTCGGGTCCTCGAGCGCGGTCCAGGTGGCCTCGCCGACGATCGCGGCGGCCCCGTACTGGCGCGTGAGCTGCTCGAGGCGCGAGGCGAGGTTGACCGCGTCGCCGACGACGCCGCACTTGATGCGGTCCTTGCCGCCGACGATGCCGAGCAGGAGCGGCCCGGTGTTCACGCCCACGCCCATCTGGAGCGCCGGCCGGTCGGTCCCGACGCCGCGCGCGTTGAAGCGCGCGAGCGCGCGCTGCATGGCGACCGCCGCGTGGACCGCGCGGTCCGCCGGGCCGTCGAAGAGCGCCATGATCTCGTCGCCGTTGAACGAGTCGATGAAGCCGCCGTGCGCGACGATCGGCTCCTCCATCGCGGCGAAGTAGTCGTTGAGGATCTCGACGATGGCGCGCGCGCCGAGCCGCTCGACGAGGTGCGTGAAGCGGCGCAGGTCGGAGAAGAGGACCGTCATGGTCTTCTCGACGTGCTGGCCGAGCGCGACCTCGGCGAGGTCGCCCTTGCCGAGGCTGACGAGGAACTCGTGCGGGACGAAGCGCGACTGCTGCCGCGTGAGCTGGCGCTGCGCCTCGTAGAGCTTCGCGTTCTCGAGCGAGACGGCGGCCTGCGAGATGAGGAGCTGCATGAGGCCGGCGCCGCGCTCGGTGAAGACGCCGGGGAGGTTGGCGTGCTCGAGATAGAGCACCGCGGAGGTGGCGCCGCGGTGCGCGAGCGGCAGGCAGTGGACCGAGCGCGTGTGCTTGGCGACGACGTACGGGTCGGTCGCGAAGAGGCCGCCGCGCTCGGTCGCGTCGGCGACGAGCGTGGGCCGGCCGGTGCGCAATACGTAGCGGAGGATCCCGACGGGATCCTCGGCCGGGTCGCAGTCGTCGAGCGGCCGCGCGACGCGCTCGGGCTCGCCGGTCGCGTAGCCCTCGAGCGTGATCTCCCAGCGGCCCGCGTGCTCGATCAGGAGGAGCGCGCGCTCGGCGCCCGCCGCCTCGACCGCGGTGCGGAAGAGCGCGCGCAAGAGCTCGTCGAGCTCGATGCTCGCCGACAGGCTCTGCGCCGCGCGGACCATCGCGGCGGCGTCGAGGTCGAGGCCGACGACGCTGCCGAGCGTCACGTCGATCCCCGCCCGCGGGCCGCGCGCGCGCCCGAGCACGTGCGGCAGCTCGGCCTCGAGCGCGGCGGTCTTCGCCGCGGCGCCCCAGCGCTGGTACGCGAAGCGCGCGTCCTCGAGGAAGGCGCGGCCGATCGACGCGTCGGCGCCGCCGCGGCCGAGGTGGAAGCGGCCGGTGAGCTCGGCGATCAGCGCCTCGTCGTTGACGAAGTCGGTCTCGCGGGCCGCGTCGAGCGCCTCGCGGTACAGGCGCTCGGCGTCCTTCGGCGCGCCGGTGACGCGCGCGCGCTCCGCCCGCACGAGCAGGAGCCGGTGCCGGAAGTTCGCTGGCCCCGCCGCGCTCCACGCCTCGAGCTGCGCGAGGCTCGCGTCCATCCGCGCGATCGTGGCCGCGCGCAGCGCCTCGTCCGCGGCGGCGCGCTCGTAGCACCGCGCCGCGGCGAGCGGGGCGTAGGTGTGGAAGGTCGTGAGGTGGTGCGTCGAGGCGGCGCCCGCCTGGTACGGCGCGGCCTGCTCGGCGACGCGCCACGCCTCGTCCGCGTCGCCGAAGTGGTAGCGCGCGACGAGCATGTCGGTGAGCACGACGAAGGCGAGGCTCGCGCTCCCGGCGCGCTCCGCGGCGGCGAGCGCCTCCGCCTCGTCGTAGCCGTCGAAGCTCAGCGAGGCGGGCGTCTCGGTGTGGCCGAGGAACGCGCGCACGAGCTGCTCGAGCGGGCGGTGGAGCGCGAGCGCGGTGTTCTGCTGGTAGCTGCGCATGAAGCCGCCGAGCTCGGTCGCGGTGCGCTCGATCTCGGCGAGCGGGAAGCCGGCCACGAACGCGTTGGTGGCCCAGGCCTGGCCGGCGATCGCCGCGAACTCGAGGTCGCCGCTCGCGCGCCCGACGCGGTAGGTGTCGAGCAGGTCGTCGAGCGCGCGCTGGAGCGGGACGGTGAAGACGCAGACGTTGTTGTGCACGACCAGGCGCGTGCGCGCCTCGAGGTGGCGGTCCTCCCAGCGATCGAGCAGCCGATGCGCGAGCCGGCCGATCTCGTGCGCCTGCGGGAGCATCCCGATCGCGTTCAGCACGATGCCGTACACGGCGAGGCCGAAGGGCGTGCCGACGGACGGCCCCTCCTCGACGGAGGTCGCGACGAGCTCGCACGCGATGATCGGCAAGAGCGCGGGCAGGGCGTAGTACGCGGGCGAGCTGACCTCGACGAGGAGCGTCGTCGCGGCGAGGACCCGCGGGTCCTCTGCGTCGGGGAGCGCCTCGATGCGCGCGGCGCCGGCCTCGCCGAGCGCGGTCATCGCGCGCCCCACGGCGGCCCCGACCTCCGCGTCGCCCGGGTGCTCGGGGAGCGCGACGCCGAGCTCGGCGAGCGCCGCGCGCGCGACCGCGATGGCGCCGTGCAAGTCCTGTTGCGCGATCCGCGCGGCGATGTCGACGCGCCAGGCGCCCACGCGATCGAGGGTCGTGGCGGCGTGCGCGTGCACCTCCTCGAGGCGCCGGTTCGAGAGCGCGAAGTCGGCGACGAGGTAGGCGCACTCTGCGGCGCCGAGGGTGAGGTCGAGGGTCAGCGCGTAGTCGCGCGCCCAGGCGTCGGCCGGCAGGGCGGCGAGCCCGGCCTCGAAGAACACGGAGGCGGCGCCGAACGCGGCCGCGCGCCGCGCGCGGCGGCCGGCGTCGAGGTTCGAGACCGCGAGCGCGTAGAGCGCCGGCCCGTCGAGGAGCTCGCGCGCCTGGTTGAGGTGGCCGACCGCCTCGAAGGCGCGCTCGCCGCCCTGCGCGAGGAGGCGCTCGCCGAGGGCGCGGTGGGCGCGGCGCGCCTCGCCCGCGTCGAGGATCCCGTACGCGGCGCCGAGGATGCGGTCGTGCTCGAAGGCGTAGCGGAAGGCCTCGTCCGGCGTGGCCTCGATCGCGTCGGTCGCCTCGAGCCGCCAGCCCTTGCCGCGCGGCGCGACCAGGCCCGCCCCGACCGCGGGCGCGAGGTCGCGCTGGAGGCCGGCCGGCGTGAGCCCGAGCAGCGGCGCGACGTCCCGCAGGTCGAACTCGCCGCCCACGCAGGCCGCGTGCGAGAGCGCGGCGCGCGTCGGCCCGGGCAGCTCCTCGAGCCGCTCGACGAGGAACGCGACGAGGTTCTCGGTGTGCTCGAGCTCCTCGAGCGCGGCGAGATCCCAGGTCCAGCGCCGGGCGTCCGCGTCCCAGCGCACCGCCTCGCGATCGACGAGCTCGGCGAGGAAGCGCTGGAGGAAGAACGGGTTGCCCCCGGTCTTGTGGATGCAGCGCTCGGCGAAGGCGTCGAGCTCCGCGTCGTCGCGCGCGAACGCGTCGGCCAGGAGCTGGCGCAGCGCCGCCTCGCGCGGCGGGCCGAGCTCGAGCACCGGCACCGCGACGCCGGCGTGCTCGAGGCGCCGGCGTGTGATCGTGAGCGGGTGCGCGTCGTCCACCTCGTTGCTGCGGTAGGCGCCGACGAGGAGCAGGTGGCGCGTCGCCTCGTCGCACGCGAGGCCCTCGAGCAGGCGCAGCGTCGGCAGGTCCGCCCACTGCACGTCGTCGAGGAAGAGCACGACCGGGTGCTCGGCCGTCGCGATCGCCGCGACGAGGGCGCGGAACGTGAGCTGGAAGCGGTTCTCGGCCTCGCCCGCGGGCAGCTCCGGCGAAGGGGGCGAGCCGCCGAGCAGGAGCTCGAGCTCCGGCAAGAGCTCCGCGAGCACGCCGGCGTTGTGGCCGACCGCCTCCGCGAGCCGCCTGCGCCAGCGCGCGATCTCGGCCTCGTCGCTCGTCAAGACGGATTGCAGGAGTCGACCGACGGCGTTCCCGAGCGGCTCGTACGTGATGCCGAGGCGCAGCGGATCGAACTTGCCCGCGAGGAACGCGCCGCGCCGCGCGGTCACCGGCTCGAGCAGCTCCTGGACGAGCGAGGTCTTGCCGATGCCCGAGTAGCCGCCGACCAGCACGAGCTCGCGCGCGCCGCCGGCGACGCGCTCGAACGCCTGCGCGAGCGCCGCGACCTCGGCCTCGCGCCCGTAGAGGCGCTCGGGGGCCTCGAGGCGCGCCGGGCGATCCGCGGCGCCGAGCGGGAAGGGCTCGATCCGCCCGCTGGCGCGGAAGCGCGCGAGGCACTCCTCGAGGTCCACCGCGAGCCCCTCGGCGGTCTGGTAGCGGTTCTCCGCCGACTTCGCGAGCAGCCGGGTCACGAGGGTCGACAGGACCTCGGGGAGGCTGTCGTCGTGCGCGTTCATCGGCAGCGGCTTGCGCGCGAGGTGCGCGTGCACGAGCTCGAGCGCGTCGTGCGACGAGAAGGGCCGCCGGCCGGTGAACAGCTCGTAGAGCGTGACCCCGAGCGAGTAGAGATCGCTGCGGCGGTCGACGCGCCGGCTGGTGCGTCCGGTCTGCTCGGGCGCGATGTAGTGGAGCGTCCCCTCGAGCCGGTGCACGTCGTCGAGGATGGGGCGCTCGCGCTCGAGCTCGGTGGCGATGCCGAAGTCGATCAGCCGCACCTCCCCCGTCGCGCGGGACAGCACGATGTTCGTGGGGTTGACGTCCTTGTGGATGACGCCGCGCTCGTGCACCGCGGCGACCGCGCGCGCGATCGCGCAGGCGAGCTCGAGCTTGCGGCCGAACGCGGGCGGGTCCTGGGCGAGCACGCGATCGAGCGCGACTGCGTCGGCGTCCTCCATCACGAGGACGGGCACGCCGTCCCGCTCGACCGACCCGAGCATCTGCACCGTGCGAGGGCCGCTCGCGCGCCGCGCGAGGCGCAGCTCGCGCACGAGCGCCGCGATCGTCGCCTGCGACGGATGCGGGTGGTTCGTGGTCTTGAGGACGACGCGCCGGCCGTCCTCGTCGCGGATCGCGCGCAGCACGAGCGAGGTCGCGCCGCGGTGCAGCTCTTCGAGACCCGAGAAGCCGGTGACCGCGACGCTCATCGCTCAGGAGTTGATGCTCGCGGTGATGCGGGACGGGAGCAGGCAGGTGTACGGCAGGCGCCGCGCGCGGTTCCTCGCCTCGATGATCGCCTCGGCGTCCGCGAGCTCGCGGCGGAAGCGCTCGAGCAGCGGCGCCACCCGCGGGTCCGTGAAGTGCCCGTCGGGCACCTCGCCGAGGAAGCTCACGTGGATCGAGTCGACGGAGTAGACCTGCGCGAGCTGCTCCCAGCCCAGGCCGCGCGGCGGCAGCATGTCGAGGAGCGTCGAGTCGTCCACGGGGACGCCGGGCGGCGGCATCGGGATGCGCTGGACGGCGGGCATGTTGGGCACGAACGCCATCCAGTCGAACCAGTCGTAGTTGATCGCCGCGTGGTAGCTCGACGCGCGGTGGATGATGCGCGCCGCGAGGTCCGCGAGGCCCGCGCGCGAGTCGAGCCGCACCCCGCCGACGAGGCGCGGCAGGCGCCCGCCGTCCGGCGACGCGATCTCGGCGACCATCGCGCGCAGCTCCACGTCGGCCGCGACGTCGGCGTCGCGCGGGTAGTAGAGCGCGAGGTAGCCCTCGACCCAGCGCCGCAGCGCGGCCCACACGGTGAGCTGGTCGTCGCGGAACGGGTGCTCGAGCACGGCGGCGTCGTCGACGCCGGCGGCCGCCGCGGCGAGCGCGGGATCGAGATCGTCGAAGCTCACCTCGCGGATCGACTCGCGCAGCACCGCGAGCGTCGCCTCGAGCGCGGGCGCGAGCACGCGATCTTGCGTCCCGTTCGGCGTCACGAGCTCCTTCTTCGAGTAGTCGTTCGCGCCGAGCGTGTAGCGGAAGTGCGGGCTCAGCAGCGCGAGCACGGGGTGGCGCGCCGAGAGCTGCCGCCGCGCCGCGAGGATGAACCGCTGCACGATCATGTGCGTGTAGCCGAAGTGGACGACGATGCCCTCGAGGTTCGCGTCCGCGACCTGCACGACGGTCTTCGCGAGGCGCCAGCGCGCGCCGTCGGCGGGCGTGTAGATCGGCTCGCGCGGGCCGGGCCGCTGCCCGCACTGGATCGCGACGGGCAAGAGCCCGCGATCCGGCGTCGCGCAGAAGAGCGCGAGCGGCGCCGCCATGTGCTTCTGCACCGCGTCCTTCTTCGCGTCGGGCGGGTAGACGCCGCAGGGGATCCCGTCGAAGCGCGCGTAGTCGGCGAGGAAGAGGCGCCCTTCTTCGCGCGCCGCGTCGAGGGTGAGCCCGGGCCCGAGCGCGGCCTCGAGGTGCGCGCCGGTGACCGGCAGCCGATCGTCGGCCGCGTCGAGCCGGCACAGCAGCGTGGGCACCGCGCCCGCGACGCGCTGCCACGCGAACGCCCAGTCCTCGCGCCACACGTCGATCGAGGCGGGCCGGCGGATCGCGCGGAACATGCCCTCGTACTCTTCGATCGAGCCCACGCGGCCGGTGTCGCCCGCGTTCTCGAGCGCGGCGACGAGCCCGCGCATCGACGGCACCTCGTGCACCAGCGCGCCGCCGAGCTCGACGCCGAGCTCGACCACGGACGCGCCGGCGCGGTTGGCCTTCAGCGCGGCCGTCGCCTTCACCGACTGCTCGATGTACGGCAAGTCGAATTGCTCGCTCTTCGGGAGCTCGCCGGTGAAGCAGAGGTCCTGGTAGGAGTAGTCGTAGGTGTAGGCCTCGCGGGCCGCCTCGAGCGTCCGGGCGCGGCCCTCGGCGTCCGGGTCGTTCGCCGGGGTGGTGGGCGGCGCGCTCACGAGTGGATGCTCGCGCGGCTGACCGAGGGGCGCAGCCACTCGTAGGGCGAGGGCCGCGTCGCGTTGCGCGCGACGATGCGCGCGTCCGCGGCGTCGAGCGCCTCGCGGAAGCGCGCCTCGAGCGGGCCCACCCGCGGGTCGTCGAACGTGCCCGGCGCGTAGGCGCCGAAGCGGTTCTCGTCGAGCCGCGTCTGCTCGTAGAAGAAGGCCCACTGGCTCATCGACAGATCCTCCGGCAGGTAGCTGGCGTGGCGATCGCCCTCGGTCGCCCCGGCCGCGGGCGGCGGCCCGAAGAGCGCCACCGGCATGCTCGTCGAGTCGCTCATCATCTCGTACTGCGAGTAGTTGCAGATGGTGTGGAGCGGCCCCGCCGACCAGAGCGCGAACGTCACGAGCTCGACGAGCGCGTCGCGATCCTCGACCTCGGGGATCGACGCGAGCCGGCCGCCCCAGTGGCCGCGCAGATCGCGGCAGAACGCGCGCAGCTCCTCGTCCTCGCGGACGTCCGCGTCGGCCGCGTAGTAGAGCCCGACGTAGTCGCCGGCGAACGCGTGGATCGCGTCCCACACGTCGAGCCCGTCGTCGCGGTACGGGCAGTGGCGGAGGGTCCTCGGATCGCCCAGCCCGCGGTCGCGCACGCGCCGCGGCGGCAGCGCGGCCGCGTAGTCGAAGCGCTGCACGGCGGCTTGCACGATCCAGAGCGCTTGGCCGCGGCTCACCGAGAGCAGCGTCTCGAGGTCGCCGCCGGGCTTCATCAGGGTGTCGCGCACCTGCGCGTTGATCGCGAGCGTGTACTCGGTGTGCGCCGCGAGCAGGCGCCGCAGCGGGTGCGCCGCGGCCAGCTCGCGCCGCGTCGCGAGCGCGAACGCCTCCATGAGGAAGTGGCAGTGGCCCAGGTGCCAGACGAGCGCCTGCTCGTGCAGATCCGCGGTCTGCGCCGACAGCTTGGCCATCGACCACGCGACGCCGTCCGCGGGCGTGAGCACCGCGCGCTCCGGCGCGGTGCGGATGGCGACCGGCACGAACGCGCCGCCCGGCGCGGTCGCGAACAGCGCCGCCGCCGGATCGAGCCGCTTCGCCTCGCCGTCGGGCGTCGCGCCGGTGTGCGCGCCGGCGAGCCAGCGCCAGTCGGCGACGAACAGCCGGCCCTCGCTCGCGGCGCGCGCGAGCGAGTCGCCCTCGCCCGCGGCCACCGCGTAGGCCGCCTCGTCGGCGGGGACCGCGTCGGGGAGCTCGCGGACCGCGCGGAGCTTCATCGGGTTGGCGCCGCCGAGGCGCTGCCACGCGAAGAGCTCGTCGTCGCGCGCGGGCTGCGCGTGCCGCGCCGCGACGAGCGGCGGCACGTCCTGTCCGAACCAGCGCAGCGCGGTCGCCGGATCGGCGCGGCGCCGCGCGTCGCGCTCCGTCGCGGCCTTCACCGAGCCGACGAGCCGCGAGAGCCACCCCTCGCTCGCCGGCGCCGCCGCGCGGGCCTCCTCGGCGTGCGCGGCGCGGTTTCGCAGGCTCACCGCGGCCTCGTGCGCCTTCATGCGCGCGATCACCGCGCCGAACTGCGCGAGGTAGCTGGCGGAGAAGGCGTCTGCGCGCGGCACCTCGGCGGCGGTCGCGACGCCCTCGGGCCGGTGCCAGGTGTAGCGGTACGTCGCGCGCGCGCGGGCGCGCTCGGCCTCGCGGTCGGCGGCGCGCGGATCGTTCTGCGGCAACAGCGTCGGCACGGCGCGCTCAGATGTGGATGCTCGCCGCGATGAGCGACGGGCGCAGGAACGGGTAGGAGAGCAAGCGCCCGCCGTCGCGCGCGCCGATGAGGAGCTCGAGGTCCTTCAAGTGTTTCGCGAACGCGTCGGCGAGCGCCTTGGCCGGCCGGTGCTTCCAGTGGAGCAGCGGGTAGTCGCCGAGGAAATTCCGCCGGATGTTCGAGAGCTGGTAGGCGAGGGTGAAGTGCTCGGTCGCGACGTCGACGGGCGGCAACAGATCCACGAGCGAGCGCTCCTCGTCCGGCGTCGCGGCGGTCGGCGCGGGCGCGTAGCCGGCGCCGGGGAGGTTCGGGATCATGCCCATGTAAGGGAACTGCGCGTAGTTGAGCGCGGAGTGCTGCGCGCTCGCGGTCCAGATCATCACCGACAGCAGCTCCGCGAGCTGCGCGCGCCCGCGCGCGACGGGCACGCCGCGCAGGCGCCCGCCGTCCTCGCCGCCGAGCTCGGCGAGGAACGCCGCGAGCTCCGTGTCGGCCGCGACCGCCGCGTCGTCGGGGTAGTAGAGCTCGACGTAGCCGCCGACGAACTTCGTGATCGCGCCCCACACGTCGAGCGCGTCGTCGCGGTAGGGGAACACCGGCAGCGCGCCCGTGTCGGCCACGCGCCGCTTCGCGAGCTGCGTGGGCGGCGCGCCCTCGTCGAGCCGGAACTCCCCGAGCCCGAGCGCGGTGAGCGTGACGCTCGTCTCGAGCGTGCCGCCGAGCACGTGGTCCACGCCGCCGCCCGGCGCGATGAGGCTGTTCTTCGCGGAGTCGTTGATCTGGAGCGTCGTCTCGAAGTGCGGCGTGAGCAGCGCGTAGAGCGGGTGGGGCGGCGGGAGGTTGCGCATCGCCGCGAGGATCACCGCCTCCATCACCGCGTGCGCCTTGCCGAGGTGCTGCCGCGTCTCGTGATCGTTGCCGTCCGAGATCTGCACGATCGTGCGCGCCATCCGCCAGCGCGCGCCGTCCCGCGGCGTCCAGATCGGGAACGCGTCGCCCGGCTCCTGGCCGCACTGGATCGCGACGGGGAGCAGCGCCGCGGCGCCGCGCTTGGGCCGCGCGAAGAGCGCGATCGGCGCGTAGAGGTACTTCGGCGCGTCGCCGCTCTTGCCGCTCGGGAGCCCGTCCATGTGGCGGTAGTCGGCGACGAAGAGGCGGCCCTCCGCGAGCGCCGCCTCGAGCGAGTCGCCCTCGGCCATCGCGCCCAACGCGGCGGCGAAGTGCGCCTCGGTCACCGGCATGCGCTCGGGCCGCGCGTCGAGGCCCTCGAGCATCATCGGGTTCGCGCCGGCGAGCCGTTGCCACGCGAAGAGCTCGTCCTGCGCCGCGTCCAAGCCCAGGAACGCGCTCATCAGCGCGGGCTCCTCGAGGATCCCGAAGAAGCGCCGGAAGTCCTCCACGGACTCGAACCGCGTGCGCCTCATGCGCGCCGCGATGCTCTGGCCGAGCGAGAAGAGCTCGTGCCGCAGGTGCTCGGGCGAGAAGCCCTCGCGCTCCTCTCTGTGCTGCTGCTCCGAGAACTCCTCGAGCCCGCCGAGATCCGCGGCGACGTGGTTCGCCTTCAGCGTCGCCTCGATCTTCAGGTAGTCGGCGACGTACGGGATGGAATAGCCCTCGCCCTTGGGCACCTCGTCGGCCCACGCCGCGCCGGGCGGGTACGTGTACGAGTAGCGGTAGCGCGCGCGGGCGGCGTCGAGCGCGGCGCGGCGGGCCGGGCCGTCCGTCGCGTCCTGCGGCAGCGTCGGGGTCAAGCTTCCTCCCAGGGTTTCGGAGCCGGAGCGAGCGCGGAGGATCGCACCCCCGCCGCCGCGAGGTCAACGGCGCCCGAGGCCGGAGCGGCGCGGGTCGCGCTGCGCGCGCGGGTCGCGGCGCCGCGTGCTTCGCTCCGGTCCCGCGATCGGACCTCGACGGCCCCGTCGCGACGAGCATGCTCTGGCCCGCCGCCGCCGAGGGGGTCCCGCGCCGCGCCGTTCACTGGATCGCGACGGTGATGGGTCCCCTCGAGCCCATCGCGGTGGCGACGCGATTGGCGCAGGTGACCGGGTGCAGCTCGGCCCAGATCCAGCGCACGGAGCGTCCGCCCCGCGGTTCCTTCGAGACTTCAACCGCAGAGGGCCGCCGAGGGCCGCGGAGGGAACGACGAAGTCCGGCCAGTACCCATCTCTCTGCGGTCCTCGGCGGCCCTCGCGGTTCATCACCCTCTGCACCCTCCGCAACCGGCTCGTGCACGAAGGCAGGTCGTCGCTCGCGCTCGACGACGAGACCGCCTTCCCGATGTGGAGTGGGGAGCCGCCCCACTACGATGCGTGCGTGGCGGCGGTGCGCGGGTCCGGCTCCGAGCGCTGGATGGGGAGCGCCAACGAGCGTCCTCGCCGACATCGGGTGAGACGGACCGCTCAGCGGCGGCGCCACGCG
Source organism: Sandaracinaceae bacterium (assembly GCA_019637095.1). Lineage (GTDB taxonomy): Bacteria > Myxococcota_A > Polyangia > Polyangiales > Sandaracinaceae > JACKEC01. The sequence goes on from JAHBWG010000084.1 coordinate 15,171, forward strand.
AGGAGCGCGAGGGCGAGCAGCGCGCCGAGGCCGAGGGGCGATGGGCGCGGCTCGATCGCGCAGCCGCCGCAGCCGCTCGGCGGCGTCGCGGGCGCGGGCGTGAGCGCCGGCGTGGCGGGCGCCTCGGGCCCTGGCTCGGCTTGGGCCTCCGCGGTCGCGGCGCCCGACAGGATGTCCGCGATCGACGCGAGCCTCGCCTCGAGGCCGACCTCCGGCGCGCTCGTGCGCAGCACGGGCTCGAGCTGGAGGGTGCCGCGCGGCGCGTACGCGGTGTTCTCCGCCGCGGCGGTCGGGCCGGCGCCGGCGTTGACGCGTCCCTCGGCCGGCGGCCCGCCCCAGCGACCGCGCACCGGGTCGTCGCACGCGATGGGCCCCGTCCACGGGTGGCGGATCGCGTAGCGCGCCTGGAAGTTGTTGTCGGAGGCCGGGCGCGAGCGCTCCTCGAGCACGCCGTTCTCCTGCATGAACTCGCGGCCGCCGACGATCGGCGCCGCGCGGCGGAAGACGAGGTCCTCGTCGAGCCCGCTCGCCGCGTAGCGGTAGTGCAGGCGCGTGAGCACCCAGGGCGAGCTGCCGAAGAAGCCCATGCCGCCGAAGCGACCCCCGCCCGCCGGCGCGCGCAGGCTCGGGTCGTCCGGCGCGGCGACGTCGCCGCCGAGCGTCACGAGGTCTTGCGACGTCACGACCGGGCCGGGGCACGGATCGCAGCTCGTCGCCTGCCACGCGTACTCGGTCACGACCGCGCCCGGGTTGCGCTCGAGCGTGCGGTCGAAGAGCGTCGCGTAGAACTCCGCGAAGCGCCCGCGCACGCTCTCGTCGACGTCGAGGTTCGTCGGGATCGTCACGTTCTCGTAGTTCGCGACGTCGAAGCGCCCCTCGCGCGAGAGGATGTGCACCAAGAGGTCCTGCACGCCCGGGCTGTTCAAGAGGCCGAGCCGCACCGGCAGCGCGAACGTCTCGGAGGTGTAGTGCACGCGGATCGGCGACAGGATCGCGCGCCCGTTCTCGAACGTGACGCGCTCGACGTTCACGCGCGCGACGAAGAACTTGGTGCCCTGCTCGACGTAGGGCCGCAGCGCGCTCGAGGCGCCCTCCGGGATGTTGTACTGCTCGCGCCGCAGCCACGTCTCGAGCCCGTCGGAGTCGCGCGCGCTGAGGATCACGATCTCGTACTCGCCGACCTCGAACTGCGCCTCGATGCGCACGCCGAGATCGCCGCCGCCCGGGCGGCCGCCGCCGCCGGCGGAGCGCATCACCGAGCTCGGCGCCGGCGCCGGCATCGGCGGGATGGGCGCGCACGGGTCCTGCTCCCAGTACTCGACGAGCCGCGGCGAGGCGAGCGTGTTCACGCGCGCGAACACGTCGCGCGGCAGGATGCGCACCTGCTCCTCGCGGATCACCACGGGCACGGGCACGACGAGCGCGAACGCGGCCGGCGGGCCCTCGTAGTCGTTCTGCATCGAGAGCACGGTCGTCGTACCGTCGCGCATCATCACGACCATCGACGCGTTGTTCGTAAGCCCCTCGTCGCTGCCCGCGACGTAGAAGCCGCAGAACGCCGAGGCGCTCGCCGGCAGCGCGAGCGCGGCGAGCGCGAGCGCGGTGAGAGTCTTGTGTCCGAGCATGCGGGTCCCCTCCGTCGAGCGCGACGGTACCGCATCGCCGCGCGGACGGGGCGTCCTCCGCTGCGGTCCCCGCTCCCACCCCTCGGACGAATTTCCTGGCGCGCGCCGCGCGGGCGCCTACCTGCGCTCGGTGGCTCGCACCGTGTCGCCGGGTGGGGAGCCACGGGGGAGGCGGCGATGGTCGAGATCGAGTGCGAGGGCGTGGAGCTCGACGACGCGACGCGACGAACGCTGTGGGGCCCGCTCCGCGGGCTCGTCCGTCTCGTAGACCCCGAGGGGGGCCGGACGGCGAGCGCACGCGGTCTCGACGCGCTCGCGAGCCCGTGATCACAGCTCGACGAGCGGCACGCTCCGATCGAGGCGGCGTAGGTCGTCGGGATCGCTCGTCACGACCGCGTGCCCGTGGCCCCGCGCGCACAGGATCACCGACGCGTCGACGACGTCTGCCGTCCGCGCGACGCCACACAGTTGCCCGGCCGCCCGGGCGCGGGCGTCATCGAGCGCCTCGACTCGGACGACCGGCGAGCCGAGCAGCCGCGCGAGGCGCGCCTGGGCGCGGCCGTCGCGCCACACCTGGCCGACGACTCCGGCCGGGACCGCGATGGTCCCGCCCGTCTCCGCGACCCGCGCGACGATCTTCACCACGCGGCGATCCCCGCGCTCGAACGCGATCAGCGCGCCCGCGTCGAACGTGAAGCCCGTCATCGCCGCGCGCGAGCCTTGCGCGCTCTGGGTCGGCCGCCGCGCCGCGCGAGCTGGTCGACCTCGCGCCGCTCGGCGGTCGTGAGCGGGCCGCCGCTCTCTTCGAGCATCGTCTCGAGCAGCGACGCGAGGTCGTCGAGCTTCGCCTTCTCCGCGAGCGCGTCGGCGACGTAGGCGCTCACGCTCGCCGCGCGCCCCTCCTGCACCGCCGCGCGCGCACGCGCGACCGCTTCAGGGGGAAGGCTGACGGCGATCTTCGACGCAGTCATACCGGCGAGCATACCGGGGCGAGCGCCCACCGGCAACGCGCCGATGGCGCTCGAGGCGCGCGCGTCGACGCGCTCGCCGACGAGCCCGCGCTGCGCCGCGCTAGGCGCGCACGCTCGGGGCGAGGGTGCAAGTGAGTTTGCTGTGATAGCGCGAGAGCGGGGGCGCGCGATTGGCGCTCGCGGTGGCTGCGCCGGGCGGGCGAGCGTCGCGATCGGCTCGCGACGTCGGCCCGCCGCTCCGGGATCTTGGCGGAACGCGCCGCGCAACGAGTCACCCTCGCTCCGCCGACCGACGGCGTAGCCGCTGACGCCGACTGCTACGACTCGTCGCGAGTGGCGAATCCGTCGTGCTCCTCGAACAGGTCGCGAGCGCACTCGCCGCTCCCCAGCGCGAGTGCTCGCGGAGACTCCCAGGCCGTGTTCGCTCCGACGAACCACGTCGGTTCGCGGAGCGGAAACTTGCGACCCGCGCGCGTTTGCTCGGTGACGAGCACGGCGGGGACGTCGGCGCTCGGCTGGACGCGGGTTCCGTACGCGACGCGCACCAGGGCCTCGCGAACCTCGATCACGACTGCGGGGCGTTGCTTGTCCGCGAGGTCGATCCAGACCGTCGCGCGCTCACGCATCGCGCGCGAGCCGCCTCGTACGAGCGGTCGGCGTGCGCCCGCGCCCGCGCGTGTCGCTCGAAGATCCGCGCTAGATCGAGCCGGTCTTCGGCGGGCAGCACATCGTCGGGAACCGAGACGCCGGGGTACGCAGCGAGCAGACGGAGATGCGCGTGAACACCCGCGACGAAACGCTCGACGAGCGCGAGCGCGAGCCAGGGCTCGATCGACTCCGCCGACTCTGCCGCCCGTCCGAGCGCGAGGAGCACGAGCCCCGCCCGGAATGCCCCTGCGAGGGCCGCGATCGCGTGGCCGGCGCACACGGGGCGCTCCGGCTGATACGAGCGTGCGCACCCGAGCGCGGCGCCACCTCCCGCGCCCGATCGGCCGGCGCTACGGCGCTCAGAACCTCGCCTCGAGCTCGAACGACAGCGACGGACCGACCCGCAGCGCGAGCCGATCGAACATCGGGCGCGCCACCATCCCGAACACCCCGGCCGTGAACGTCAGGAAGATCGAGCGCTGCCACCCGTTGCCGAGCACGAGCGCGCGCGCGCCCACCTCGCCGTAGCCGAACCCCGCCGCGCCCCCGCCGCCGCGCGCGATGAGCCACCAGTCGCGCGCGACGTCGAGCGCCTCGAGCGGGAGCTGCGCACGTCCCGACAGCGACATCAGCGTGACGCCACCGTCGAACCCCTCCACGGCGGTGAGCTCGACGTGCAGCCCGTCGAGACCGCCGAAGCGGACGCGCTGCGAGATCACGAACTGCAACGTGCCTCCGCAGCAGGTCTGTCGCGGGTGCGTCGCGATGCCGAGGCCGGCCGCGAACTCGAAGTGCCGCGTGTCGATCCCGAGCAAGCCCATCGCCACCGTCGCCACGTCCGTCCCGCCGAGCCCCGAGCCCGTCAGCGCGATCGGATCCCACTCCGCCGAGATCGAGAACGGGATGCGCGCGCGGTAGCGCAGCGCGGTCCACGGCGCGAAGCCGAACGGCGGCAGCCCGAACGGGTCGTCGTTCACCGCGAGGAACGGGCGCGCGCCGAAGACCGCCTGCCACACGTTGCCGTACCACGGAGGCGCCCACGGATCGGCGGTCTCGCGCAGCTCGGTGGGTCGCGCGGTCGCGTCGCGCGGGACCACCTCGCCGACGCCGAGCTCGACGTGCGTCACCGCCGCGCCCTCGTCGTCGACCGACCGCCGCGCGCGCCCGACCGCCACCGCCGCGCCGTTGCGCGGGTTGATCCACGCGACCCGCTGGTCGTCCGCGAGCCCACCCCCCGCGACGCGGACGCGGCGCCCGTCAAGCGAGGCGACCCGCGCGACGTCCTCGGCCGGCGCGTCGTACGCGGCCGGCCGGCATCCGTCGATCGAGGTGCTGTCCCCCGGACCGGCGGTGCGGAACGACACGCTGCCGTCCGGCCGCGTCTCCATCTCCACGGTGCGTCCGCCCGGGCAGGCGTAGACGGTCACGCGGCGCGCCTGCGCGTCCGCCGAGCCCGGCAGCGCGGCGGACACGACGAGCCACGAGGCCAAGAGCGCTCGCGCGCGCATCACGGATCGGGTCGCACGCACGCGCGCACGTCCACGACGGCCCCGTCGCCGCCGAGCCACAGCTCGAGGAGTCCGTCCGCGTCGAGCGTCTCGTCGAAGCGCCCGCCGAAGCCGCAGTCGGTCGCGATGACCTGGTCGGCGACCGCGCAGGTGCTCCGATGCGCGAGGAGGAGCGCCTGGCGCGCGTCGTTGAAGAAGGGACGGCAGCGCACGATGACCTCGACGTCGGTGAGGCGGTCTCCGGCGCGCACGACGCGGATCGGCGTCGCCGACGCGGGGACGGAGACCCTCGAGCGGGAGAACGGGTCGTCCGTGAACAGCGACTCGAAGCGGACCTCGCCGCCGCCCGCGATGCCTTCGATCGCCGCGCAGCCCGGCTCGGGCCCGACGACCACCGTGAAGCCCTCTCTCGTGCACGTGAGGCCGACCGCCTCGGGCGGATCCGGGAACCCCGCCGTCTCGGGGTGCGCGACCGCGGACGAGTAGGCCTCCGGCGCGACGGGCCACCGACACCCGCCCGCGAGCGCGCCCGCGCACAGGATCCATCCGAGGGTCGCGAGTGACCGCACGCGGGATACTCTTCGCCGGGATGCGCTCGGTTGCAACGACGCGATTCGCGCTCGCGCTCGCGGTGGCGAGCGCCGCGGGCGTCGGGCGCGCTCAGGACGCCGCGACGACGCCGGACGCGGGCGGCGACGAGCGCACGAACCTCGAGGGATCCGCGCCCGGAGACGGCGCGCCGAGCGCCGCGCCCGACGAGCGCGACGAGCGCGACGAGTTCGACGCGCACTTCGCGGACGAGCCGGATCCGCGCGCGATCGCCGCGGGCTGCGACGCCGTGAGCGTGATCGAGGGACCGGACGTCGTCGTCGTCGGCTGCCGCGATCGCCTCGTCGCGCTCGCGCCGGGGACGCTCGAGGTCCGCTGGCGCGCCGACCTGCGCGAGGCGCTGCGCCGCGTCGAGCGCGGCGTCGACGGAGCGATCCTCGCGATCACGCCCACCGGGATCGCCTCGCCGTGCGACGACGCCGAGCCGGTGCGCGTCACGGCGGAGTCGGGGACGTGCGCGGGTCGCGTCGCCCGGAGCGAGCGCGATCGCGCGTGGGTCCGCCCCGCGCCCCACGTCCGCCTCGCGCCCTCGGAGGCGCTCGCGTTCTTCGTCGACGGCGCGGGCGGCCTCGAGCGGGTGGCGACGGGCACGGTGCGCGCGCTCGTCGACGGCGCCGCCGTGGTCGAGCTCGGCCTCGGCGAGCGCGTGCCCGACGGCGCGCTCGCGCTGCGGACGCGCGCGACCGATCACAGCGCGTGGTTCCCACCGCGCACCGGCGGGCGCGTCCTCTTGCGCGGCGCGCTCGACGCGCTCGTCCCGCTCGACGGCGCGCCCGGCGGCCTGGTCGCGCTCGAGGCCGCGTGGTTCCTCGACGCGCCGGTGGTCCTGCGCGCCGGCGTCGCGCCCATCGCGTTCGGCGTGCGCGACACGCTCGGCATCTTCGCGATGCTCGGCTACGCGAGCGCGGGCCTCGACCTCGAGTGGCTCGAGCTCTCGCTCGGCGTCGCCGGGACCACGATCAACCACCGCCCGCGCGGCCAGGCGACCTCCGCGTTCGCGCCGCTCTTCGGCGTGCGCGTCGGCGCGGAGGAGGGCGCCTCGCTCGCCGCGCAGCTCTTCTTCACGATCGACGACGTGGGCGTCGACCTCGGCGCCGGCCGCGTGCGCCTCACGCTGCCGATCACGCGCGGGCACCGGCTCATCTTCCGGGCCGACGTCGGCCGTCATGGCGTCTTGCGCGTGGACGCCGGGTTCCGCACGTACCTCGAGGGGGCGGGCGATCGCGGCTCGATAGCGCTCGGCTTCTTCGCCGGGGTCGCGCACGTCTTCTACCAGCGGGTCTGTCCGATCGGCGAGTGCTCTCGGATCGCCGTGCTCGCGCCGAGCGTCGGGGTCGAGCTCGATTGGTCCCCTTGACGTCCGTTGCTAGACTCGGAGCCATGTCTATCGCCCTTCGGGTCGCCTTGGCCTCGACGCTCCTCGCGGGCTGCGCGTCCATCAACTCGGATGACCCGCCTCCTCCGGGGCCCGATCCGTCGTTCCGGCCCGGCTTCGACGTCCCCTTCAACGGCACGACGTGGCGCGCCGACGAGGCGCCGCCCCCGGTCACCGGCGGACACCTCGCGGTGCTGCCGAGCGGCGACATCGCCGCGGCGGATCCGAGCACGCGCCGCCTGTTCATCGTCTCGTCGGGGACTCACTCGCTGGTCGAGACCCACGCGCTCGGCGGTGAGCCCGGCCGCGTGGTCGCGGACGGCGATGGAGGAGTGCACGTCGTCTTGCGCGACGCCGCGGCCATCGCCTCGGTGCATCCGATCACGCGCGGCCTCACGACGCGAGCGGTGTGCGCCTCGCCCCGCGGCCTCGGCTGGAGCGCTGCGCACGACGCGCTCTTCGTCGCGTGCTTCGACGGCCGCGTCCAGCGCCTCGCGCGCGAGGGCGGCGCGGTGGAGACGATCGCGACGCTGGCCGCCGGCGATCTGCGCGACGTCGTGCCGCAGCCCGAGGGCCTCTGGGTCACGCACTTCCGCGCCGCGCGCGCCGTCCTGCTCTCCTACGAGGGCGAGGTCCTGCGCGAGGTCGGCATCCCCGCGATCTCGACCCCGCGCGAGGACCGCATCGCGTCGATCGCGTGGCGCGCGGTGCCGCACCCGGAGGGCGGCATCCTCATCGCGCATCAGCGGCACACGAACCGCACGGTCTCCACCGTCGCGCGGCCCGAGGACCCGTTCGCCCAGAACGGCGGCGCGTACGGCGGCTTCGACCCGAGCACCGGGCAGTGTCACCCGCCGCTCGTGACGTCGGCGGTCACGCACGTCGGCGCGGACGGATCGATCCGCGCGATCCTGGACGCGATGGCGCCGATGCCCGTCGACCTGGCCGTCGACCCGTACTCCTCCGCGTTGTACGGCGCGCCGCAGGTCATGGTCGCCTCGGCGGCGCTCATGGCCGACTCGCTCGCCATCCACGGGGCGTTCGAGGGGCGGGCCGAAGACGCCGTCGGCTTCGACGTCCGCTGCGGCGCGTTCTTCGGGCCGCCCAGCGCGGGCCCCGAGGGGCAGGTGATCTCGCTCGCGTACGCGGGCGAGACGCAGATCGTGCAGACGCAGTTCCCCTCTCGCCTGCGGATCGGCGGGCACATCGTGTTCCTCGGCCCTCGGTCCTCCGTGGACGGCGGAGACGTGGGCCACGCGCTCTTCCACGCCGGCACCAGCTCGGGGCTCGCGTGCGCGTCGTGTCACCCCGAGGGCGGCGAGGACGGCGTGCGCTGGTCGTTCTTCGGCGTCGGCTCGCGCCGCACCCAGGAGCTGCGCGGCGGCCTGCTCGGCACCGCGCCGTTCCACTGGAGCGGCGACCGCCCCGAGATGGTCGACATCATGGACGACGTCTTCCGCGCGCGGATGGGCGGCGGCTCGCCGACCGAGGCGCAGATGGAGGCGGTGGGCCTCTGGCTCGATCGCGTCCCGCTGCCCGACCTCGAGCCCGCCGGCGCGCTCGCCGCCGAGGGCCTCGCCGTCTTCTCGCGCGCGGGCTGCGCCGAGTGTCACTCCGGCGCGATGGGCACGAACAACGACTTCGCCGACTTCGGCCGCGGCCTGTTCCAGGTGCCGCCGCTCGCCGGCGTCTCGTTCCGCGGCCCGTGGATGCACGACGGCTGCGCCCGCACGCTCGAGTCGACGGTGCTCGCGTCGTGCGCGGGCCCCGAACACAGCGTCGAGCTGCCCGCCTCCGAGGTCGAGGCGCTCGTCGCGTACCTGCGCACCCTCTGACGGCGCGCCCCGCGGCGCGCACGCGCCCCCGGCACCAGCGCCCGACGCCCGCCGCGGCCGCCCGCGCCGCAGGGAGCCGACTCAATCGCCGACGACGAAGCTCTGGCGGGGCGACTCGACGGTGTGGGTGCAGTCGGTGGCTCGCGCGTACCAGTCATAGGTGCCTCGCTCGACGCCCGACCAGGTGAGCTCCGCCGTCGCGCCGGCCTCCACCCGAGCCACCCCGATCCGCACGAACGCTCCACCGCCGCGGTCCAGGTCGAGCTCGAGGGTGTGCTCGTAGTGACCTTCTCGCCAGTGCATGTCACGGGAGGGAGAGTAGGTCTCGACCCGCACCTGGTTCTCTCGTGGAGAGAACGTCAGGATGCGCATCTTCCCGTCTCCGCCGGTGCGGTGGTTCTGAGACGCGAGCGCATAGGGAGAGCTCGGATCTCGGTCGAACTGGTAGTCCTGCAAGAGCGAGTGCACCGTGCTCGCGGCGACGTCCGTGCGGCGCCCGTGGATCGGCGTATGCCCCCCGAACATCATGCGCAGACCCGGCTCGCCGCGGAGCGCTCGGTAGGTGGGGTCCCCCTGCGTCGAGAACGGCGTCTGCATGAACGAGCGCCCGCTCGGACCCGCGTCGTCCGTCGTCCAGGTGCCGAGCAGACACGAGTGCATGCTCGCGAAGACCATGCGATCGGAGTGGTCCCGCACCAACCGCCGCGCCCACGCCAACACATGTGGCTTGCTGTGAGGCAGGTCCCAGTTGAAGAAGAACGCGAGGAACTTCAGCTCCCCCGCCTCGAACAGGATGTAGGAGTCGTCGTTGCGGGTGCCCTCGTGCCCACCGTAGTAGGCGCGGCCCTCGAAGCGCTCCACGCCGAACCACTGGTTGAAGCGTGTGGTCGGGCACTGGCTGCGCGTGTCGGTGTCCGTGTTCGTGTTGCAGTCCTGATCGTGGTTCCCCACCGCGATGCCGTAGGGGACGCCGTCCGGGTGGCCCTCCAGGGGACGCTCGAGCGTCGACATCGCGCGGTCGGCTCTCTCCCACTCGAGCACGCGGTTCACGCCGCCGGCTTGGTTCACGATGTCGCCGAGGTGGAAGACCGCACGGATGTTGCGGGTGGCCGCGTTGTCCGCCGTCCAGCGCGTCTGGTCGTAGAAGAGCTGCGGGAAGTGGTTCCAGTCGTCACGGACGTAGACCTGCGTGTCGGGGAGGACCACGATCGTGAAGGGCTCCGCCTCCAAGCGCCGCCGCGCGAAGACCTCGACGATCACGGCGTCGCCGTCGGCATCCGTCGTCTCTACGTCGAAGCGCACCTCCGAGCCCGACGGGGACGCGAGGGAGGGCTCCACCGTCGGCACCGCGCTCGCGCGGTGCGGCCGCCCCACCGCCTGCCACCGCGCCCCGGTGACCTGGCCCTCGAGCCCCGCCACGCGATCGGTGACCGTGCTCCCGGAGCCCTCGCTCAGCGGGAAGTGCGCCACGAGCCCGAGCGGTCCCGGCGAGCGCTCGAACATCCCCGCCCGGAGCTCCTCCTGGCTCAACGCGCGGTCCCACACGCGCACGTCGTCGATCAGCCCGTCGAAGCCCCCGGCGGGGACGCCCATCGAGTTGTAGGCCGCGCCGATCCCGAAGTGCTGGATGGAGTCGTGCCTCGGCACCGCCCCCGTCGCCACTTCGCGCCGTGCGTCGAGCGCTCCATCGACGTAGAGGCACCACTCGCGCCCATCGAAGGTGGCGGCGACGTGCGTCCACGCGCCGATGCGGATCGTCGCTTCACCTCGGATCGGGTGGTTGGCTCCCGACGCCATGTCCTCGAAGTCGGCCGCCAGCTTGCCGTCGGCGTCCACGACGAAGAGGTAGTTGCAGTCCACGCGGCTTCCGTCGGACTCCCCGCGACCCTTGCCCACGATCGGCTCTCCCACGACGCCGCCGACTCCCGAGCCGGTGCTGGTCCCGTAGCCGTCCCAGCGGATCCAGGCCTCGAGCGTGAACGTCGCGAGGCCGAGCGCGGGCGCGACCCCCATGCTCACGCCGTCGCCGAGCCCGTGCGAGCCGTTGAACGTCCCCAAGAAGTCGAGCGCGTGGCCGCTCGTCGGCTCTCCGCAGGTCGGCGGGACGCCCGCGTCCTCGAGCCCGGCGTCCTCGAGCCCGGCGTCGGCGGCGGCCTCGGCGTCCCGCCTCGGGCCCGCGTCCGCTCGCGCGCCCCCGTCGGCGGGGTCGGAGGGCGCATCCGGCGCGCAGCCGACGGCGAACAGGAAAGGCACCGCGAGCGCGAGCGAGCGTGTCATGCCGAGACCCTACACCCCCGACCGGATCACGGGCACCTCGCCGACTCCGAGGCTCCGCGGGCAGCCTTGCGCGCCTCGCGGTCGCCCGCGCACGATGGGGCATGCGATGGGAGCCTTCGCGCGCGGTCTGGATCGCGCTCTGTCTGGCCGCGGTGTTCGGCGCCCGCGCGTCGATCACGCGCGCCGACGCCGTGCCGGCCGACTACGAGCCGCCGCGCTGCGCGGTGCCCGCGTGTCCGCCGGGCACGCACCCCTACGGCGTGGTGGGCCACGGGACGTGCGGTGAGGGCTGCACGCTCCCGCGCGAGTGCGGAGATCCCGAGCGCTGTGGGCCCGAGAGCGAGTGCCGCGAGACGCGCCTCTGCGTGGTCCCGCAGCTCGTGCAGGGGCGCGTGATCGCCGACACCGTCTTCGGGGAGTGCGGCGCGGACGGCGCGTGCGCGCGCGGGGAGTGCGTCGTCGCGCGACGCTGCGCGAGCACGCGTCCTCCGCCGGCGCCGCGGCCGGCCGGTGAGCCACTTCCCACGGAGCTCGGATGTGGCGCCTGCGCGATCCACGCACGGCGAGGGCCGAGCGCAGCGCTCATCGCGCTCGCGGCGTGGGCCCTCGCGTGGGCGGCGCGACGAGGCCACCGCCGCGTCGCGGCGCGCCGCTCGTCATGAGCACGCGGCGCGCGTCGCGCGGCGGCGCTCGAGCACCGCGCGCGCGAGCGCGATGAGCTGCGCCGGCTCGAAGGGCTTGGTGAGGAAGCCGTCGGCGTCGAGGCGGCACAGCAAGCGCCAGTCCGTCGCGCCCGCGACGGCGCTCGCGACCACGATGGGGAGCGTCTCGCCGCGCGGCCGCGCGCGCAGCGCCCGGGTGAGCGCGGCGCCGTCCAGGCCGGGCATGTCGAGGTCCGTCACGACGAGGTCGGGCCACAGGTGCTCGGCGGCGGCGAGCGCGGTCTTGCCGTCGGGCGCCGCCTCGATCGTCGCGCCGGGGAACGCGCGCGCGAGCATCAGCCGCGTGAGGTCGCGGTACATCGGGTCGTCGTCCGCGACGAGGACGCGCCCCGGCGAGCGGGGCCGCGTCGCGCGCTCTTCGAGCGCGGCGAGCAGCTCGCGCCGGAACGCGTCGGCCCCGTGCGTGCGCTGATCGGGGAACAGCGTGAGCGCGCGCGCGAGGACGCGATCGACCGCGGCGGGCAGCTTCGTGTTCTCGCCGCTCGCGGGGGGCGGCTCCGTGAGCCCGCCGATGCGCGCCTGCCGGTAGGGCAGGCGCCCGGTCAGCAGCTGGTAGGCCATCACGCCGAGCGAGTACACGTCGGCGCGCGGCGCGAGCTCGGGCGTCGAGCCGGCGCCGAGCCGCACCTCGGGCGCCATGTACGACGGCGTCCCGGACGTCACCCTCGCGTCGCGCGCCGCCTCGCTCGCGGGCTGCGCGATCCCGAGGTCGCCGATCGCGACGCGGAAGCCGGGGCCGATCAGCACGTTGGCCGGCTTCAGGTCGCGGTGCACGAGGCCGGCCGCGTGGATCGCCGCGAGCCCGCGGCACACCTGGTCGAGCACGAACGCCGCCTCGTCGATCCCGAGCGGCCCCTCGCGCTCCTTCAGCAGCGCGCCGAGGGAGCGGCCAGGGATGTGCTCCATCACGAGGTAGGGCACGCCGTCGAGCTCGCCGACCGCGTACACGCCCACGACGTTCGGGTGGACCAGGCGCGCCATCGCGCGCGCCTCGGAGACGAACGCCGCGCGCGCCTCCGGGAGCTCGACGAGCTCGGGGTGCACGACCTTGACCGCGACGTCGCGATCGAGCTGCTCGTCGTGCGCGAGCAGGACGTGGCCCATCCCGCCGGTCCCGAGCGCGCTCACCACGCGGTATTGGCCGTCGATGAGGGTGCCGCGCGCGATCGCGGCCGCGCGCGCCTTCGGTGGGCGAGGGGGCTCGGAGATCGTCTCCGCCTCCCGCGGGTCTCCCTCGCGCGCCCGACGGCTCACGCGGCGTCTCCGTGCCGGCTCGCGCGCGCGGGCAGCCACACCGAGAAGGTCGAGCCCTCGCCGGGCGCGCTCTTCACGGCGAGGCGCCCGCCGTGCGCGTCGACAATCCGCTTGACGATCGCGAGCCCGAGGCCCGTGCTCTTCTCGCCCGCCGTGCCCGACGTCCCCTCCTTCGCGAACGGGGTGAACAGCGTCGCGAGGAACTCGGGCGAGATCCCGCGCCCGCGATCGACGACGTCGAAGCGCACGTCGGCGCCGTCGGCGCGCACGCGCACGCGCACCGGCGCGCCCGGCGGGGAGTACTTCGTCGCGTTCGACAGGAGGTTGTTGAGGACCTGGTCGAAGCGCTCCGCGTCCGCGTCGACGAGCGGCAGCCCCTCGTCCGCCTCGAGCTGGATGTCGATCGACTTGCCGGCGGCCAGGATCTTGTTGAGCGCGACGTTCTTCTGCGCGAGCTCGAGCGGATCGGTCGGACGCACGGTGAGCCGCAGCGTGCCGGCCTCGATCGAGGCGAGGTCCAGGAGGTCGTCGATGAGCCCGCGCATGAACGCGGAGCTGCGCGCGATGATCTCGACCATCTCGCGGATCTCCGCGGTGGAGTAGGTGTCGAGCCCGCTCAGGAGCAGGCTCGCGTAGCCGTACACGACGCCGAGCGGGTTGCGCAGGTCGTGCGCGGCCATCCCGAGGAGCTGGTTCTTCTCCGCGTCGAGCCGCTCGAGGCGCTCCTTCTTCGCCGCGAGCTCGCGCTCGAACCCCTTGCGCGCCATCGCGTAGCGGATCGCGCGCTCGAGGACCCGCGCGTCGATGGTGCCCTTCTCGAGGTACTCGGCCGCGCCCTCCTTCATCGCGGCGAGATCCACGCTGCGATCGCCCGTGCCGGTCAGCATGATCACCGGCACGTCCGAGCCGCGCGCCTGCGCCTCGCGCAAGACGTCGAGCCCGGTGTCGCGGCCGAGCCGGTAGTCGAGCAGGCACACGTCGTGGCGGTTCGCGCAGAGCGCGGTGAGCGCGCTCCGTGCGTCGGACGCGCGCTCGACCGAGAAGCGCGCCTCGGTCGCCTCGCTCAAGAGCTCTCGGGTCAAGAGGGCGTCCTCGTCGTCGTCGTCGACGAGGAGCACCTCGATGCGCTCACTCATCGGGCAGCTCCACGATCTCGAACCAGTACCGGCCGATCATCGCGATCTTGTCGACCATCGCTTCGAACGTGACGGGCTTGCACACGAACGAGCTCACGCCGAGATCGTACGAACGCAAGATGTCTTCCTCCGCTTGGGACGTCGTCAGGACGATCACCGGGATCTTCTTCAACGCCTCGTGCGACTTGATCTCCGCGAGCGCCTCGCGGCCGTCCTTCCGAGGCATGTTGAGGTCGAGCAGGATGATCCCCGGCCGCGGCGAGCTCGCCGGGTCCGTGTACGCGCCGCGGCGCAGGAGGTAGTCCATGAGCTCTTCGCCGTCCGCCACCGTCCGGAGGTCGTTGCGGAGCTTGGCCTCCTCGAGCGCCTCGCGCACGAGCAGCCGGTCGTCGGCGTCGTCGTCGGCGTAGAGGATGGTGATGGGGCGCGTCTGGGGTCGGGTCATGCGGCGCTCTCGGGTTGCGTGAGGGGGAGGGTGGTCACGAACGTCGTCCCGACGCCGGGCGCGCTCGTGACCGTGATCTCGCCGCCGTGGCGGCGGACGATCTTCTTGCAGAGGGCCAGGCCGATGCCGGTGCCCTCGTACTCGGTGCGGCCGTGGAGCCGCTCGAACACGTCGAAGATGCGGTCGGCGTACTTCTGCTCGAAGCCGATGCCGTTGTCGCGCACGACGAGGCGGTAGCGGCCGGCGCCGGCCGGCTCGCCGCGCACCTCGATGACCGGCGCGCGCGCCTCGTCGCGGTACTTGATCGCGTTGCCGATCAGGTTCTGCAAGAGCTGGCGCATCTGCGGCGCGTCGGCGTCGAGCGTGGTGAGCGGCCCGATGTCCACCGTCGCGCCCGCCTTCTCGATCGCCACCTCGAGATCGTCGAGGACCTCCTTGGCGATCGCGTCGAGGTCGACGGGCGTGAACGGCTCGGCGCGCGTCGTCAGCCGCGACCAGCGCAACAGATCGTTGATGAGGAGCTGCATGCGGCGCGCGGCGCTCTGCATCCGCGCGAGGTAGTCGCGCCCGCGCTCGTCGAGCGCTGCGCCGTGGAGCTGCTCGATCCGACCGCCGAACGCGATGATCTTGCGCAGCGGCTCCTGCATGTCGTGCGAGGCGGCGAACGCGAACTGCTCGAGCTCGGCGTTGCGGGCCTCGAGCTCCGCGTTCGCGCGCTCGAGCGTGGCCCCGAGCTCCTCGAGGCGCCGGCGGCTCTCGCGCCGCTCGGTCACGTCGCGCGCGCTCGCCACGACGACGCGGCGCCCCTCGATCGTGACGGGGCTCAGCTCGACGTCCGCGTAGAACGTCGTGCCGTCCTTGCGCCGGCCGCGGATGTCGAGCGCCTGCCCCATCGGGCGCATGTGGGGGTCGGCCGCGTACTCGGCGCGCACGCCGGCGTGCCGCGCGCGCGCCGCCTCGGGCACGAGCGCCTCGATCGGCTCGCCGACGAGCTCCTCCGGCGCCCAACCGAAGAGCCCCTCGACGTGCGCGTTCGCGTACTCGATCACGCCGCTCGCGCCGACGACCACCACGGCGTCGGGGACCGCCTCGAGCAGCTGCGCCACGCGCGTGCGCTCCGCCTCCTCGGCCTCGCGCAGCGCCTCGAGGCTCCGCGCGACGGCGCGCGCGACCGCGGCGACCTCGTCGGGGCCCTGCGCGAGCGGGCCGAGCTGCGCCCCGGGATCCTCGGCCTCCGCGGCGTCGCGCACGCGGCGGATGCGCGAGAACACGTCCCCGACGAGGAGGCCGGCGAGCACGAGGAGCAGCACGCCGCCGCCGGTCGCGAGCGCGCCCTGCCGCTCGAGCGCGTCGACGTCGCGCTGCGTCGCCTCCGCCATCGCGCCGACGGTCGCGTCGAGCGCACGCAGCTCGTCTGCGACGAGCGCGTCGAACGCCTCGGTCGGCGCCTGGCCGCGCGCGCCGGGGACGATCGCCCCGCTCCAGCGCGTGCGGTGCGCCTCGAGCCGCGCGCACGCGCCCGCGCGCGCGCAGCCGGGCAGCCCCTGCTGGCCCTCGATGACGCGAGCGAGCGTGGCGCGCTGCCCGGCGTCGATCCGCGCGAGCTCGGCGTCGGGGGCCCCGCGGGCGTGCGCGAGCGCGAGCGCGAGCAGGCGGTAGCGGAGCGAGCCGACCGCGTCGAGCTGCCGCGCCGCGCCGTCGAGGTGCGTGCGCGCCGAGCGCGAGACCGCCCACGGCGCGAACGAGAGCACGGCGAGCACCCCGAGCAGCAGCGCGATCCTGCGGCCCAGCGAGCCGAACGCACGCTCGAAGACGCGCCGCATCGGCGAGAGAGGTAAACCCCCACCCGCGGATGCCAACCGCGGCGTCCCCGACCCACCTGCGCCGCGTACTACACCTCGCGCGCACCGTGGGGTGCGCGCTCGCGATCAGCGGTGCGCGACGAAGCGGCGGTAGGCGGCGCCGAGCGCGGCGTGCACCGACCCGGGCGCGTGGCGCTCGACCGCGGCGGTGACGTGCGCGTCCCAGCCGACGAGGATCTCGGCGCGGCCTCCGCGGATGGCCCGATCGGCGACCCGGCGCGGCGGCGTGCCGAAGCGCAGCATCAGCTCGCTCTGGGGGCGTCGGGCTGCTTCGACAGCGTCGCCACCGAGCTCCCGTCCGGCCTCGAGCCCTTCGAGGAGGAGAACGCCGCGAGAGCAGCGCTCGTTCGTGCGCCGCCGCTGGACCGGCGGCGTGACGAGCGAGCACGCGCGTGCCTACGTCCACGCCGGCGTCGCCACCACCCTCGCCGCGGTCCGCGACCCGCTCGCCGGCGCCGACCGCCGCCCGTCGACGACGATCACCTTCGAGGAGGGCGTCGACCCCGACGACCGCCGGAGCCACCGCAGCCACCGCGTCGTCCCCGACCTCGTGGCCGTCGAGCTCCAGCTCGAGTGGCGCTCCGACGTCGTCTCGGGGCCGCTCGACGCCCCGACCCTCACCGCGACGCGCTGGCAGAAGGTGTGGGGCACGAGCGCCATCTCGCTGCTCGAGGGCCCGATCGTCTGCCGGCAGGTCGCGCCCTCGGTCACGCTGCTCGAGATCCAGTACCACCTCGACGCGCTCGCGCAGGGCTACGAGACGATCGAGGCGTACCTGTCCGGCTACTACGACTCGATCCTCGCGCTCGTGCGCGGCGAGCCGCTCCCGCCCCAGGAGTGAGCGCGCGAAGACTGGCGATGGATCGCGCGGCCAGGCCGCGCGCCGCGATCGCCGTCGGTCGAGGGGCACGATCGCGGGGGACGTGCATGCCGCGTCCTCCGCTTCGAGCCCAGGCGAGGTCACCGGACGGGCTTCGCCCGGCGGAGCTGCGCGAGCAGCTCGGCCTTCTTCCTGAGGTCGATCGTGAATCGGGACTCGAGCCCGGTCTGGCGCGCAAGATCGATCGCGCGCAGGGCTTCGCGCGATCGTTCGGCCGGTGTGTCCGTGCTCGGCCCTGCCGGCCCTCGGCGCCGGGCCTTCGCAGCTTCCACACAGTGCCCCGCCCACCAGTACGCGTACTCGTCCTCGAGGCGGGTGGAGAACGTGATGGGGTCGTCGTCGTTCACGCTGAGCCGGAGGTCGTCGGCGTCGTCGCCCGGCGGCGGATCCTGCCGGCTCGGATGGCGACCCAAGAGCCCGAGGTCACCGATGAGCAGATTGCTGCTTGGGTTCGTCTCGACCACGAGGCGTCGAGCCGCGATCTCGCGGCGCACGCAGCGCTGGAGAGACGCCGCGGCGTCTTCGTCGTCGCGCGCCCACCGAACCCAGAGCGGGCGGCGTGCACGCCGGGCCATCGGCTCCTCGCCGAGCAGCCGATGGATCGACTTCCACTTTGGCTCGGCGGGGATGCACCGCGTGAGCCTCGGGTATCCCAAACGGCCGACGAGACCACGGCTGTGGAGCGCCTCGTAGACGTCGACGAGCAGCTCCGTTCCTGGCAGGTCGATCTCCTCCCACGCGATCGCTCGCCAGATCTCGCGGACCTCCTGCCGGACTCGCAAGACCCTCGTGTTGGGGGTCTCGAGAAGGCCGCGACGGACCAGTGCCAGCTCGAACGAGAGGTCCCAGAGGCGCTCCTCGGCGGGCTGGAGCACGCAACCGTCCTCGTCGCAGGAGACGCCCCGCGGCATGCCGAGCGCGAGGGCGTGGCCGATCCTGTCGCCCTCCCGCAGGATCGGCTGGTGTCCCCAAGCCGACGCGTGAGCGCCCGACCTCCCGGTGAAGCGCCTCGGCTCACCCAGCAAGAGCTCGCCGAGGCGGCGGACTCCGTCGTGCGGCGTGAACCACTCCTCCCCGGCGTGCGCGGTGGCGCGAAACCCGCGGTCCAGCCCCACCTGCGCGAGCGAGGGGTCACACCGTCGCACGTACGTCGCCGCCGCCTCGAAGATCTCGCGCGCCTGGGCGTAGAGCGGCCTCACCGCCCACGTCGGGACCCCGAGCTCGTTGCTGGCGACGTCCGCGCCTCGCAGGACGAGCACGGCCCAGGGCTCGGCCCTCGACACGCGCTCGAGAACCTCCAGATGCGCTTGTTGGTCCCGAACCCAGTCCCCGTAGCGGACCAGCGTGCGCCGGTTGTCGGAAGGAAGATCGCGCCCGGGCTCCTTGATCCAATGCAGCGAGACGCCGACCTCGACCTGCGGAGCGTGCTCGTAGGCGTCAGCCAGCAACCCGCGGTACGCGGAGCGGGAGCGCTTGAAGCCCTTCCTGCCCTCCAGGGCCACGAGCCGCAGCCCGGTCGAGCGCTCGAGGTCCAGTGCCTCGCTCAGCTCCGATCGCTTCGGGTCGGCGAGAAGCTCGATGCGCTGATAGTATCGAGCGAACCACCCGAGTCCGGGCGTCCCGGGCTCGAGGACGAGCCATTCGAACGTCGCCGTGCGGAGTCGCTGATACTGCCAGAAAAGGCGGCGCCAGACCCCCCGGAGCTCGCGCATCCCGTAGAACGTCAGCAGAAGCTCGCCCCGATCCTGCCGGGCTCGATCGGGAACGTCGATCCTCCCGCGGCCGGTGGCGGCGAAGAGGTCGGTCAGGCCCTTTCGTCTGCGGACCTCGTGCGCGAGGCTCGTGAGTGCGCTCCTCGGGCCAGACTCCAAGGCTCCGCGCGCCAGCGCTCCCACCCATATGGGCAACGTACGTTTCCAGTCGCGTCCACTTGCTGGCGCGATGCGGCGCGCGAGCGACTCGGCAGCGCTCGACACCGCGTCGTCATCGTCCGAGAGCGCATGGCCGGCCGTCAGTCGCCACGCGAGCAGGACGCGCGCCACGCAGGCTTGGCCGAGCGCCGTCGCGAACGCAGCGCCCGACGCGAACGGAGGTGAATGTCGATCGAGCTTCTCGAGCTCCGAACGTTGCATCAGCGACGCGGCTCGATCCATCGCCTCGCACCAGAGCTGCGTGAAGCTCACGGCGGCGCCGAGGTGCAGGTGCGTCTCGGCGACGCCGCGTCGAAGCACCTCGCGGAGCGCCGCTGGAGCCAGGGTGACCCACGGCCTCGACGGTGGCACCTCCGCGTAGGCCGCGTGAAGGAGATCGGGCGGCACGGCGAGGCTCGCCCACCGCCATCGCCG
The DNA here is from genome assembly GCA_019637095.1 of Sandaracinaceae bacterium. GTDB lineage: Bacteria > Myxococcota_A > Polyangia > Polyangiales > Sandaracinaceae > JACKEC01. The sequence continues at coordinate 34,663 of JAHBWG010000084.1, forward strand.
GACCGCCGCCGCGTGGGCGTTCGAGAGCGTCTCCTCGGCTGGCGGGAGGACCTCGTGGGCCCAGTCCTTCAGGTATTGGTACAGAGAGCCATCGCGGGCCTGCTCGCCGCTCCACGCGTTCGTGCGGATGAGCTGGAGATGCTCGAGGGAGAGGCCGCGAGAGCATCGTTGAAGCTCCTCGTCGAGCTCCCCGGCCAGATGGTCGGCGCGCGGGGTGACCGGGGGCGGGCCGCGTGGCACCTGGGACGGCGGCAGCGAGGCGGCCTTGCTGAACGGTGCGATGGTGTCGAGCGCCCAGCGGCGCGCGAGCTTCGAGCGCAGGGGCCATGCCTTCGCCAGCGCGTGGAGCCACTCCGTCGGGACGTCCGCCATCGCGCGCTCGAGGTCGCTCAGTCCTCGAGGAGTCTCCTCAGCTCCTCGTCCACGTCGAAGGGGGGAGGCTCCGGCGACCGAGTGCTCCGATCGAAGACCTCGGCGAGGGCTCCCGCGAAGTCCTCCGATACCCCCGAGAGCTCGGGCCGGCTGAAGAACGCGCGCGCCACGCTCGCCCATTGACCGATGAACTGGCGGTGGCCGGCCGGGGCGCGATGCTGGTTGAAGAGATTCGACAACATCCCGCCGGCGAGCTGACCGAGCTTGGACGGGGTGTCTCGGTAGGGTCGAAGTCGCGGCAGTTCGTCTCGGCCTGCCTCGCTGTCCACGGTCACGATCCATGCCAGCGCGAACCCATCGATCCAAGCCTGCGTCGATCGCGGCTCCCTCAGCGTGCGCCAAATCCCCAACCATCGCTCCCATCGGTAAAGCTCGGGGTAGGCGGGGAGGAGCCAACGCGAGAAGCGCGCCGCGTTCACCGTACGCACGCTCAGGCCCGGCCAGGGAACGACCCGCCCCGTCAGAGCGTGGCGATCCACCGCGCAACGCGTGACGGAGCCCGCGGCGACATGCGCGTCCCAGAGGAGGCGGAGCGCGTAGTCCTGCAACGGGGTCAGCTCCTCGTCGGACGAGTCCCCCAGGACTTGGACTTCGACCCTTCGACGAAGCCGTACGGTGGTCGCCTCGACCTCGAAGGCTTGGGCCGCGCTGAACGGTCCACCCACCAACCTGGCCACCGGCGCCATCACCTGGTCGTCGAGACCTCGTGGCGGGGGCGGTCCACCGAGAGCGCCGTAGACCTGCTCCATCACATCGGGTCCGACGACGCCAGCGTCCTCGCGAGCGTCGGCGCTTTCAACCGCCTCCCGCAGCTCGCGGAGCGCAGGCGGGGAGAAGCTCTCGAAGGTTCGGCGACGCTGAGGGGAGGCGGTCGCGAGCCTCGCCAGCGACTCCGTACGCGCTGAACATCTACCGAGCATCTCGAGCAAGGCTTCGCGAATCGTGCCGGGTTCGTACTCGGATGACCAGCGATGCTCGGCGTACGTTCGGTCCATGATGCGAGCGAAGCTCTCGACCTGGCCCTGCGAGGAGTCCCCGTGGACGCGCCTCGTCGCGAGCAGCCAACGCCGCCGTCGTGCTTGTGCGTCGCTCGGGATCCACTCGTCCGCCTGGAGGCGACCCAGCAGGTCATTTGCGCTCGCGGGGTCGAGGCCGGCCTCGGGGAGGGCCAGGAGAAACAGAGCCTCGCGACACCACTCGGCGACCGCGCCCTTGGGAACCTCCGCGAGCTGGGCGATGAGGTCGCTCCAGGCTCTTGCGCCTCCAACTTGGACGTGGTGCTGGCTCCCCGTCTCGACGGCGAGCAGCAGGTCCGCATACCTTCGCGCCAGAAAGGCGGGTGACTCGACCTCGGCGGACTCCGCGATCCCGCGCCAACGGTGGAAGAACTGCAAGTAGGTCTCGAAGTCGCGCCATCGCGGAAGTGGCCAAGCCGCCCGAGAGATCTCGCCCTCGACATCGTGGTCGCAGAACACGACGTAAGCACGCTGGACGTCCGCCAGGAGGATGCGCGCGTGGTCCTCGTGGAGGTCACCGTGGTTCGCCAGCAGCAGACCGTAGGCGTGTGCGAGCCGCTCCGGGAGGGGCGGTTCCGCGTGCGCCACCAGAGGAGCTGGGTGGACGGAGGCGGTCTCCACGCCGCTCTCGGTTGCCGCGCGATCGAGGTCGACGGGCTCGCCGTCGTCCGCGAGGTCCGCGCTCCCCTCCGCTACCCCCGGCTCGAGCTGGTCGAAGAGATTGCCGACGGTCGTGCGGCGGCGTACCTCCGGTGAGGGGGGCGGCCGATAGCGTACCGGGCTCAGGTCCGTCAGCTCGGCGTGGAGGGATGGAGACCACTGCACCCAGAGAGCTCCCGGTTGCCCAGGGCGGGCGCGGGCACGACCATCGAAGGTGACCCGCAAGCGGACCACCCCGGGTCGGGCGGTGAAGCCACCCGTGGTCGGTCGCACGGACTTGCGCAGGATCCGCCGCGTCGACTCGGTGACCGTGGAATGCTCGAGCGCCGTGTTCCAGACGTGCTTCACCCAGAGCGCTGGCGAGCGCGACGGCAGCCGCTCGAGCTCCGCTTTCAAGGAAACCGCTTCGCGCAGGTTCTCGGGCAGGCCCTGCGCGAGCAGGTGGTCCGCGAGCCCGAGGCGTCGCCGGAGTGCATCGTACCCGCTCTCGTCGTCCCCCGCGGCGCGGGGTAGGAGGAGCTCGAGGCGCTCCTCTGGCGTCAGCGGAGGCAAGGTGGCGCGGTCAGTGACCGGGAGGTGCTTGTCGAGGTACTGGCGCGCGAGGGTGTCGGCGAGCTCGGAGACTTCCGGCACGCGCGCGGTCAAGAGCGCGGGCGGTGAGCGGTGTCCGAGCGATCCGCGAAAGGCATCCCGCAGCACGGCGTCGAACAGCTCGAGGTGGCCGGTGAGCACGTACGCGACGCGAGGGTGGCGCAGCATCCGCAGCATGTCGAGGAGTTCGAGGCAACGCCGCGGCTGCATGTCGGCGTCGTCGATCGGGATGACGAGCAGGGGTCTCTTGCGCCTGGGATCGAGCTCGCGCAGCGCTTCGACCGTCGCGTTCACGAGATCATGGAAGCTCGCTTCGACGTCCGCGCGGCGCGCTCCGGCCTCTTCGAGCTCCTCGACGAAGGCGTTCGCGTCCGCGGCGCGGCCACTCCCGGGGCGCGCGAAGCCTAACGCCGCATCGCGGGCGAAGCGCCGCCAGGCGGTTCGCGCCGCGTGCTCGTGGCCCAGCCAAGACGCCGGGGGCTCACGCTCCGCGGCGGGGGCGGAGCTCGACCGCGCTTCCAGGTGCTCCACGATGCCCAGGAGGGCGGAGGGAATCTCGAGCACGAGGCTGCGGCCCTCGGGGAACGGTCGCAGGTCGAGGATCCGGAGCGGGTACACCGCGACGTCGGCGAGCCTCCCGGCGCGTGCGACTCGCGCGCTGGTGGGGTGGGGCGGCGGAGCGATGGGAGGCGCGTTGATTGCGTGGCGGAGCTCGTCGAGCAGGGCGATCAGCGCCGTCGTCTTGCCCGACCCGCGCGCGCCGTCGATCAGGAAGCACTGGTTGTAGCGGATGGCATCCGGGACGAACAGGAAGGACCGCAGCTCCGTAGCGGGGTCGTGGCGCTCGCGCACCGTTGCCCCTGCCCGGGGCAGGCTCGCCGAGGGATCGCTCGACGCCAGCCAGACGAGGTGCCCGACGAGCTTCGCGACGACGTCCTCCTGCGATTGCGTGAGCGGATCTTCCGCCGTCGGCAGTGCCGTGTCGACGTGCGGGCGGTAGGCTTGGTCGTCACTCATCGACCGCGCTCCGGGGTCCAGGCGTTGGCGTTCGCGAGTCGACCGTCGGGCTCGCGCCGGTCGTCGGCTGCACCCGCGCCGTTCGTGAGCTCGTGAGTTGGGCCGCGGACATCGTTGGAGCCGAGCATGCGACTCCTCGTAGAGTACCAGCGCAGCGCAGCGGTGCGCTGCGAAAGTTCGAGTCGGCGGAAGCGCACCGCACCCTCGCGCGTGGAGCCTCGGAGTCGGCGGTCGACCGAGCGTCTTTGCTCATGTCGAGCTTGGTGATTCCGCGCGAAGTCTTTACCTTGACATCTGTTCAGGCGTCTGCCACGTTATCCCTGGTTCTGTTGGGGGCTCGATGCTCGAACCGCTCTCTCTCGACGACGATGAGCTACGCGCGATGGACGAGGAGCTCGCGCGCCTCGCGCGGTGCAACGTACGTGACCGGCTCGCGCTGGGCGTGGCGCTCCATCGGCTCGGCAAGGGGTTTCAGGAGCTCGGGTTCCGCTCCTTCGCGATGTACGTTCGCGAGCGGGTGTCGCAGGGTGCGCGCTGGTGCGGTGACACGCGCGCGCTCGCGCGGCGGCTCGAGGAGCGGCCCGTCATCCGAGCGGCGCTGGTCTCGGGGCGCATCGGCTGGTCGATGGCCGAGATGCTGGCGCGCCACGTCGGCCCGGACGACGAGGCGGAGCTGCTCGCGGCGGTCGAGGGTGCGACCGTGCGTGAGGTGCGCGAGGCGCTGCGCACGGCAGGAGGCGAGGTCGCGGCCGAGGAAGACGAGGCGTACTGCACCGTCGATCTCCCGGTGACGGCTTCGGAGCTGCTCGCGCTGGAAGCCACGAAGGCGGCCATCGAGCACGTCAACGGCGGGGTGGTCGAGCCGGGGCACTGGCTGGAGTGCCTGGTCTTCGAGGGCGCCTCGACGCTCTTCGCGAAGCGGCCGGACCTCGCGTCGCAGTACGAGCGGTTCGCGCCCACGGCGCGGCGGGAGCGAGGGCTCGTCGAGGAGCCGGTGCCGGCGCGGCGCGCGGTGACGGACGAAGCGTGCGTCGAGGAGCCCGTCGAGGCCGACGACCCGGTGGCGCTCGACGCGGTCGTGCGCGACGTGGGCGCGCGGCTCGCGAGCCGTGACCTCTGGCTCGGCGCGCTGCTCTCGCGCTTCATGCTCGCGCGCGGATGGGTGGCCCTCGGCTACGCGTCCGAGCAGTCGTACTTCGACGAGCGGCTCGGGCTCGCGCGCTCGACCGCCCGCGGGCGGATCACGCTCGCGCGGCGGGTGGAGCACTTGGAGCGGCTCGGCGACGCGGTGCGCGACGGCGAGGTGGGCTATGAGCAAGCGTCGCTGATCGCGCGCGTGGCCGGGCCCGACACGATCGACGCGTGGGTCACTCGCGCCAAGGCGCGGACCTACGTGCACCTCGCCGAGGAGGTCCGCGCCGTCGAGCTGCTCGCGCGGGTCGAAGGGGCGCCCGCGCGGCACCTCGCGCCGCCCGACGACGACGAGCTCGAGGCCGTCATCGCCTTCGAGCGCGCCGTGCTGAGCGGCGAGCTGCTCGCGAACGCGGCCCGCGAGGCGGGCGCGGACTCGGAGGTGCGCAATGACGCGGTCCAGATGTCCGGGAGTGCCGCCGAGGACGCCGGCGCAGTCCAGATGTCCGTAGGTCTCCC
>JAHBWG010000085.1 GCA_019637095.1 Sandaracinaceae bacterium
CGGCGGCGCGGGCGGCATCGGCGGCGGCGGTGGCGCCGACTGCCAGCCGCCGCCCGCGTCCGGGTGGGGCACGGGGAGATCGAGGTTCGCGAACGGGTCGTCGAGCGCGGCGTCGGGCGGCGCCGAGTCGAGCGCGAGACGCTGCGTGCCCGGCAGCGTCGTCGTCTTGCGGCCCGCCTGCGGCGCGACGAACGGATCGAGCTCCGCGGCGAAGGGGCTCGAGAGGTCGGGCCCCGCCGGCTCGGGCGCGAGGCGATCGAGGTCGCCGTCGAGCGTGGTCTTCGGCGTGCTGACCGAGATGACGGGCGCGGGGCGGATCGACTTCACGTCGACGACGTTCGTCGGGATCGCGTCGAGGTCGGTGACGTGGGTCGTGATCTGGTCGGCGCCGATCTCGGCCACGCGCGTCGGCGCGTCGGGCAGCGGCGGGAGCGGCCCGGGCGCGACGCTGCGGCGCGCGGGCTGCGGCGGCGGGACGTTCGAGGCGGGGCGCTCCTCCGGCGCGAACGCGGGCTGCTGCGGCACGCCGAGCATCGTCTTGCGCCGCGCGCGCGTCTGGCGGCGCGCCTCGACCTCCTCGCGGCTCATCTTGGTGAGGGCGACCTTGCCGAGCGCGCGCGGGCGCGGGACGGCGACCTCGCCGCCGATCGTGTAGCCGTGGATCGCCGCGCCCTGCGCGACGACGAGATCGGGGTCGATGTCGGCCCGCGGGCGCCGCCCGAAGTAGCCCTCGACCATCCGCTGGATGATCGGCATGCGCGTCATGCCGCCGACGAGCACGACGTTGCCGATCTCGCTCGCGCGCAGCCCGGCGTTGCGCATCACCTCGTCGCAGACCTGGAACGTGCGCTGGATGTACGGCCGCGCGAGCGCCTCGAGCTCGTCGCGCGTCATCGAGAAGTGCAGATCGAGCGCGCGCCCGCCCTCGCCGTGCGTGAGCTCCTGCACCGTGAGCTCGGTGGCGAGCTCGCTGGAGAGCTGGCACTTGGCCCACTCGCCGGCCGCCTTGAGGCGCTCGAAGGCCTGCGGATCGGTGCGCGGATCCCAGCCGTGTTGGCGCAGGAACGCGTCGCACATCGCGTTGGCGACCTCGCCGTCGACGTCCTCGCCGCCGAGGAACGTGTCGCCCGCGGTGCCGAGCACCTCGAACACGTCGTCGTCGAGCTCGAGGACGGTCATGTCGAACGTGCCGCCGCCGAGGTCGTAGACGGCGATGCGCTCGCGCGCCCCCTTGCCGAACCCGTACGCGAGCGCGGCCGCGGTGGGCTCGTTGATGATCCGCAGCACGTCGAGGCCCGCGACCTTGCCCGCCGCCTTGGTCGCGCTGCGCTGGAGCTCGTTGAAGTTCGCGGGGACCGTGATGACGGCGCGCTCGCAGCTCACCCCGAGCTCCGCCTCCGCGTTGCGGCGGAGCTGGCGCAGCACCATCGCGCTGATCTCGGCGAGCGCGTACTTGCCGCGGCGCACCTCGACGACGGCGGCGCCGTGCTTGCTCTTGCCGATCGTGAAGGCGAAGCGCTCGCGCGCCCGCTTCACCTCGGAGCTGTCGAACGGGCGGCCGATCAGCCGCTTGATCGCGTAGACGGTGTTCGCCGCGTCCACGAGGCGGCGCTCGCGCGCGTCGTAGCCGATCAGCGTCTCGCCGTTCGGGTGGAACGAGACGACGGACGGCAACAGGCGGCGGCCCTCCGCGTCGGTCAGGACGCGCGCCTGGCCGCCGTCGGCCACGGCGACCACCGAGTTCGTCGTCCCGAGATCGATCCCGAGGACCGGTCCCTGGCTCACCAGCTCACCATGCACTCGGGATTGCCGCACCGAGCGCCGCCGGAGTCAAGCGCGGCGGGCGCCTCAGAGCGAGCCCGGGGCGGACTGCAGCGGGCAGTCGATGAGGACGGAGGTGATCTCGTGGTCGACGATCCGGCCTTCGCGCGGGGTGATCGTGTAGTCGGGGGCCACGTCGAACATGTCGGTGGCCGCGGTGTAGGCCGGGCTCGCCTCGATGGAGGGGAGGCCGGCGGGGACGGTCACGGGCACCATCGCCCACAGCGGCGTGTAGTCGTCGTCCTCGAGGCCGACGCCGAAGACGTTGTTCGAGCTGCGCAGCTCGCCGTCGCCGTCCAGGTCCGCGCCGCGCGCCGCCTCGACCAGCGGGAGCGCCTCGTCCTCGCGCCGCAGCACGTAGACGTGCCGCACGAACAGCTCGCCGCTCGGCAGGACGGAGCGGTTCGGCGTCCCCGCCGAGAAGTCGAAGCAGCGCGCCTCGCGCCCGCCGACGAACACGCGCCGCGCGGGCGCGACCGTCACGCCCGGCGCGACCTCGACGCCGGCCTCGAGCGCGGCGATCGGGCAGTGCCACAGCTCGCTCCGCGCCCGCGCCGGGGGGACGCCGAGCTCGTCCGCGAGCGTGAGCGCCTCCTCCACGCTGCCGACCTGGCCGTCCCACCCCTCGGGCACCGCGACGTCGTGGATCTGTCCGTAGTGCGCGTAGCCCTCGTCGCCGGGGAGGTGGCCCGCGACGATCGGGTGATCGATGGGCGCGCACGTCGCGGCGTCGTGGCGGCAGAGCCGGTAGACGGGCATGGCGCGGCGGGTCGCGCCCTCGATCGTCCAGTAGCTCGTCCGCCGGCCGTGCACCCACGCGTGGAAGAGGGTCGCGACGCCGTCGATGCCGTCGTGCTCCGCGATGCGCGCGGCGAGGCCGGGATCGTCGTACACCGACGGGAGCGGGGCGTGAGGGCTGGCGCACGCGGCGAGGCTTGCTACGCCGATCGCGATGAGGGCGATGCCCGAGTGGACCAAGGACGCGGGGTTGCTGCTGCTTCGCATGTCGTTGGGCTCCATGATGCTGGTCGCGCACGGGTGGCCGAAGCTCTCGGGTTTCGCGGAGCGGATGGATCGGTTCCCCGACCCGCTCGGCGTCGGCAGCCCCGCCAGCCTCACCCTCGCGGTGCTCGGCGAGGTGGTCGCTTCGGCGCTGATCGTGCTCGGGCTCGGGACGCGCGCCGCGGCGGTGCCGTTCATGATCACCATGGTGGTCGCTGCGCTCGTGGTCCACGCGGGAGACCCGTTCGCGGACCGCGAGCTCGCGCTGGTGTACGCTGCGGGCGCCGCGACGTTACTGCTCACCGGCCCGGGTCGGTTCTCGCTCGACGAGCTCGTCGTGCGCAGGCGCAAGCGGCGGTCCAAATGAGAGTGATCGAGGGGACGATCCTCGTCATTTCGTCATTCGCGGCTCGCGGAGGAGAATGACGAGATGACGAGGATCGTCCCCGCGGTGCTTTCGGCGCTCGCGCTGAGCGGGTGCTTCTTGTTCCCGGTGCGCGCGGAGCCGGACGCGGGGCCGCGCGTGGACGCGGGCGTCGACGCGGGCCGCGACGCGGGGGAGCCGCCGGACGCGGGGCCGTTCGACGCGGGGGAGCCGCCCGACGCAGGGCCGTTCGACGCGGGCGAGCCGCCGGACGCAGGCGAGCTGCCGGACGCGGGCTTCGACGCGGGCTCCGACGCGGGCCCGACGGACTTCGCGCCGCCGCTCGAGCAGCCGGGCTCGGCGAGCTGCCGCTTCGGCAACTGCGCGACCGATGGCTGGAGCGGGAGCTACGAGGCGAGCTGCTCGTTCTCGAACTGCCCGCGCGACGGCTGGTCCGGGCGCCTCCCGGACGGCTCCTCCTTCGACGTGAGCTGCAGCTTCTCCGACTGCGCCGCGAACGGCTGGCGGACGCGCGCCTCCGACGGCACCCACGAGACGAGCTGCCGCTTCGGGCGCTGCTTCCGCGAGGGCTGGGTCACGCGCCGCCCGGACGGCTCGAGCGTCGAGGTGAGCTGCCGCTTCGGGAACTGCGTCACCGACGGATGGTCGGTGCGCGCGCCCGAGGGCAACTACGATTGCACTTGTCGGTTCGGCCGCTGCGCGACCGACGGCGTCGAGTGCCGCTGAGCTCACTCCGCTTCGTAGCTCTCGACCGCGCCGAGCCACGACGCGACCTGCGCGTCCGACGGCATGCGCCAGTCCCCGCGCGGCGAGAGCGCGACCATGCCGACCTTGGGCCCGTCCGCGGTGCAGCTCCGCTTGAACTGGTTGGCGAAGAACCGCGCGTAGAACACGCCGAGCCACCGCTTGAGCTCCGCGAGCGGGTAGGCGTCGCCGAACGCGACGCGCGCGAGGTCGAGCACGCGCCCCGGCCGCGCGCCGTGGCGGACCACGTGGTAGAGGAAGAAGTCGTGCAGCTCGTACGGCCCGATCGCCGACTCCGTGAGCTGCGCGATCCGCCCCGACTCGTCCGCGGGCAGGAGCTCCGGCGAGATCGGCGTCTCCAGGATGGCGAAGAGGACCTCCCGCAGCGCCTCGGGCGCCGCCGCGAAGGCGCGCGCGCGCTCGTTCGCGACCCACCGGATGACGAAGCGGATCAGCGTCTTGGGGACGCCCGCGTTCACGTCGTACATCGAGATGTGATCGCCCGAGTACGTCGACCACCCGAGCGCCTTCTCGGAGAGATCGCCCGTCCCGACGACGATCCCGCGCTCCTTGTTGGCGAGCGTCATCAAGACGAGCGTGCGCAAGCGAGCTTGCACGTTCTCGAGCGTCGGGTCGCCGAGCGTCGGGTCCGCGCGCACGCGCGCGAGGAGCGCCTCGACGCTCGCCGTCCCGGCGGCGGCGCCGTGCCCGACCGCGCCGAGCACCAGGTGGCTCGCCTCCGACACGCCGACGGTCGAGAAGCTCGCGCCGAGCTCCGCGGCGAGCCGCGCCGCGTTGTCCCGCGTGCCATCCGTCGTCCCGAGGCCCGGCATCGTCACCGTGAAGAGATCGCTGCGCGGCTGCCCGGTGAGGTCGAGCGCCGCCGCGCACACGAGCGCGGCCATCGTCGAGTCGAGCCCGCCGCTCAGCCCGAGCACGAGCTTGGGCTCGCCGATCGCCTTCATGCGCGTCGCGAGCGCGTTCGCCTGGATCTCGAAGATCTCCCAGCAGCGCGTGGCGAGCGTGGCCGGATCCGAGGGCAGGAACGGGTGCGCGGGCACGTCGCGGCGGAGCGCGCCGGGCGCGGCGCCGGCGCGGAAGCTCACGTGGCGGAACGGCCGGCGGTGCTCCCGCGCGCAGTCGCCGAACGTGTTGGTCGCGATGCGCTCGCGCGCGAGCAGCTCGAGGTCCACGTCCGCGGTGACGAGCTGGTCCTGCCGCGCGAAGCGCGTCGACTCGGCGAGGACGCGCCCGTTCTCGGTGATGAACGCGTCGGCGTCGAACGCGAGGTCCGTCGACGACTCGCCGGGCCCGGCGGCGACGTAGAGATAGGCGCACTTGCCGCGGTCCGACGCGGAGCGCGCGAGCAGGCGCCTCAGCTCGGCCTTGCCGACCGTGAAGTTCGACGCGCTGAGGTTCGCGATCACCGTCGCGCCGGCGGAGACCTGGTAGACGCTCGGCGGCACGTGGACCCAGTAGTCCTCGCAGACCTCGAGGCCCACGACGAGGTCCGGCGCGTCCTCGGCCTCGAACAGCAGATCCATCCCGAACGGCGCCTCCTGATCGGCGAGCCGCACGCGGGATCCCGCGGGGACCTCGGTGCCCGGCCGGAACCAGCGCGCCTCCTCGAACTCGCGGTACGTGGGGAGGTACGCCTTGGGCACGACGCCGAGCACGCGCCCGCGCTGGATCGCGACCGCGGCGTTGTAGACGCCGCTCGCCGTGCGCACCGGCATGCCGACGACGGCGAGCGGCGCGCGCTCCGCGCTCGCGTCGAGCAGCTCGACGAGCGCGTCCTCGCACGCCTCGAGCAGGTGGTGGTCCAGGACGAGGTCGCGCACGGTGTAGCCGCACAGGCAGAGCTCGGGGAACACCACGAGCGCGTCGCCTTGCGCGTCGGCGCGCTCGAGCAACGACAGGACGTGCTCGAGGTTCGCCTCGAAGTCGGCGACCCGCACCTCGGGCACCGCCACGCTCACCCTCGCGAATCCGCGCATGCGCGTACGTGTGCCACACCTCGGCCCTCGGCGTCTCGCCTCTCCCGTCTCGGATCGCTGCGGCCCTCGCGCCCGCGGATTCTCACGGCGCGGGGTGGTCAAGCGCCGCGCGAACGGGTAGCTCCGCACCGCGATGACCATCCACGACTCCGTGCTCTCCACCGTCGGCAAGACGCCCCTCGTCCGGCTCTCGCGCGTCGCGCGCGACTGCAAGAGCGAGATCCTCGCGAAGCTCGAGTTCATGAACCCGGGCGGCTCGGTGAAGGACCGCATCGGCGTGCGCATGCTCGTCGAGGCCGAGGCCCGCGGCGACATCCGCCCCGGCGACACGCTCATCGAGCCCACCAGCGGCAACACCGGCATCGGCCTGGCGATGGCCGCGGCGGTCAAGGGCTACCGGATGATCATCACGATGCCGGAGAAGATGAGCCGCGAGAAGCAGGTGGTCCTCGAGGCGCTCGGCGCCGAGATCATCCGCACGCCGACCGAGGCCGCCTTCGACGCGCCGGAGAGCCACATCTCGGTCGCGCGGCGGCTCCAGCAGATCTTGCCGAACGCGCACATCCTCGACCAGTACGGCAACGAGGACAACCCGCTCGCCCACGCCCAGACGACCGCGGCGGAGATCCTCGAGCAGACCGGCGGCCAGCTCGACGCGTTCGTCTGCGCCGCGGGCACCGGCGGCACGATCACCGGCGTCGCGCGGGTGCTCAAGGAGCGCGTGCCCGGCTGCCTGATCGTGGGCGTGGACCCGGAGGGCTCGATCCTCGCGGGCCCGGGCGAGATCAAGTCCTACAAGGTCGAGGGCATCGGCTACGACTTCATCCCCGACGTGCTCGACCGCGGCCTCGTGGACCGCTGGATCAAGAGCAACGACCGCGACTCGTTCCGCGTCGCGCGCCAGCTCATCCGCAAGGAGGGCCTGCTCTGCGGCGGCTCGAGCGGCTCGAACGTGTGGGCCGCGATGCAGCTCGCCAAGGAGCTGCCCGCGGGCTCGCGCATCGTCACGCTGCTGCCGGACTCGGTGCGCAACTACATGACGAAGTTCGTCGACGACGCGTGGATGCGGCAGAACGGCTTCTACGAGGAGCAGGCGGGCCTGGGCACGGTGGCGGACATGATCCGCGCGCTGCCGCCCAAGGAGGTCATCTCCATCGAAGAGGACAAGACGCTCGGGTACGCGGTGCGCGTCTTCAAGGCGCACGGGATCTCGCAGATGCCCTGCGTCGCGGGCGGGCGGCTCAGCGGGATCATCACCGAGTCGGACCTGCTCACGTTCCTGGTCGAGGGGCGCGCCATCGACACGCCGCTCGCCGAGGTGATGGTGCGGCGCGTCTCGACCGTCGAGCTCGAGGATCCGGCCGACGTGTTGCCGCAGCTCTTCGAGCGCGGCGAGGTCGCGATCGTCGTCGACCCGGAGCGCCACGTGAAGGCGGTCCTCACGAAGATGGACCTCATCGACTACATGTCGAAGGAGCGCAAGCTCGGCGCCAAGCTCGCCTGACCGCGTCAGCCGAGGAGGCTGCGCAGCATCCACGCGGTCTTCTCGTGGACCTGCAGCCGCTGCGTCAGGAGGTCCGCCGTCGCCTCGTCGCCGCCCGCCTCGGCGGCGGGGAACACCGAGCGCGCCGTGCGCACCACCGTCTCGTGGTCCACGACGAGCGCGCGCACCATCGCGGTCGCCTCCGGCACCCCCTCGGCCTCGGGCACCTTCGAGAGCCTCGCGAACTCGCGGTAGCTCCCCGGCGCGGGCGCGCCGAGCGAGCGGATGCGCTCCGCGATCAGATCGACCGCGAGCGCGAGCTCCTCGTACTCCAGCTGGAACATCTGGTGGAGCGTGGTGAACATCGGACCCGTCACGTTCCAGTGGAAGTTGTGGGTCTTGAGGTAGAGCGTGTAGGTGTCCGCGAGCAGGCGCGACAGGCCCTCGACGATCTCGAGGCGCCGCTCCTCGGGGATCCCGATGTCGATCTTCATCTCCCGTCTCTCTTTCTCGGCCGTCTCTGGTGCTTCGGTCCGCGATCGCCAAGCTACCCACGGATCGTGGGCTGGCCAATCGCGGTCAGCGGGCGAGGCGGTACAGGTTGGACCACGCGCAGGTGTGGGTGACCAGCGCCTCGATCCACGCGCGCTCGACGCCGAGCGCCTCGACGATGGCGCTCGGATCGAACGACGCGAGGCTCAGCGGGTACGCGTGCACGTCGAGGTGCGCCTCCACGACGTGCCAGCCCAGGCGCGCCATCGCCTCGCGCACCGCGCCGTGCTCGGGGTTCCAGAGGGGATCGTCGACCCAGTAGAGGGCGCCGCCCGGCGCGAGGCACGCGGCGGCGAAGCAGAGGAAGCCGAGGCCGCCGTCGAGGTCGCGGAACGGGTCGGTCACCGCGGCGGTGAAGCGACGCCGGAGCGCCGCCGGCACGGAGCCCTCGAGGAAGTCCGCGCGGTGGGTCTCGACGCCCTCGGCCGCGAGGAACGCGAGCAGGCGCTCGTCGAGATCGAGCGCGCAGACCTCGCGGTGGCCGAGGAGGCGCAGGGCGAGCGTGACGCCGTCGTCGTCGCCGACCGCGACCACGCGCTCGTGCCCGCGCACGTGCGCCGCGCGGCGCAGGCACGAGGCCGCGTCGACGTGGAGCTGCCCGAGCTCCTCGTCGCGCGCGGGGCGGTCCGCGAGCTGCGCCTCGAGCGCGGCGAGCTGCGCCGGATCGACCTCGGCGGGCGCGGCGTCGCGCGTGCGCTCGGCCATGCGCAGCAGCCACGCGAGGCTCACGCGCGGATCGTCGGGGTCGCCCGCGAGATCCACGTCGCCGACGCTCGCGCTCCGGGGCGCCGCGCGGAGCAGCGCGTCGAGGGCGCTCACGCGGGCGGCCGGCACCAGCGGAACCCTTTGACCTTCGACCAGTCGATCGCCTGCGGATCGCGCACGTACTCCTCGAAGTAGCCGCAGCTCGTGCACACGAACGCCTCGACCTCACCGGCCGGTTGGTGGGCGACCACCCCGAAGACGTTTCCCACCTGCTCCATGGCGATCTTGCGGTCGACCGACGCCTTGCCGTAGGCGCCGTCCGGCAGCGACTCGAGGTAGCCGATCCGATCGCTCGCGCACTTGGGGCACTGCCACGTCCGCTTCATCTCGCTTCCTCCGGCGTCGAGGGTATCCTCGCTCGCGACATGACGGAGCCCCTCGAACGACTCGACGCCGCGCTCGGCCCCGTGCTCGAGGTCGTGCGCACCATCGATCCCGCCGATCCGGGCGCGCGCGCCGCGCTCGAGGCGAGGCTCCCCCTCGGCTCGCCCCAGATCGCGCGGCTCGCCGCCGTCGTGCGCGAGGGCGTCGCCGCAGGCTGGCTCGCGAGCCGCGAGGCGGGGGGCGTGCGCTTCGGCCGCGTGCGCAAGGCCGCGGACGACGCGGACCTCTCGATCGACTGCGTGCACATGGACCGCCCGGGTCCCGGGCACACGCACCCGAACGGCGAGATCGATCTCTCTTTCGCGGTCGACGGCGCGCCGACCTTCGACGGAAGGCCGCCCGGCTGGACGGTGTACCCGCCGGGCTCGTGGCACGTCCCGACGGTGGAGGGCGGCGTGATGGATATCCTCTACTTCCTCCCCGGCGGCGCGATCCGGTTCGAGCCGAAGCCGTAGTGCGCACGACGTCTTGCATCGCGCTCGCGCTCGCGCTCGCCGCCTGCGGCGATCGGGACGTCGGCCCGCTCGATCCGCTCCCGCCGCCGCGCCCGCCCGCGCCGGCGGCGCCGGAGGTCGTCGTCGAGCCGTCGTCGATCCCCGAGCCCACCGAGGCGCAGCGCGCGATGCACGACCGCTACGACGCGGTCGCCGCGATGCGGCGCGCCCTGGTGCGCGGCGAGCTCGACGTCGCGCAGGCCGTCGCGCGCTCGATCGGCCCGGTCGCCGCGGCGCTGCCGGCGGCGGCGGAGCCGCTGCGCGGGCTCGTGCCCGAGCGCGCCGCGCGCGTGGCCGCGGCGAGCGACATCGGCGCGGCGTCGCGCGCGTTCGGCGCGCTCCTCGAGGGCTGCGGCCGGTGCCACGCCGCGGCCGAGGCCCGCTGGACGTTCGACACGCCCGCGCGCCCCGGCGACGCCGAGGGCGAGCGCATGCGGCGGCACGAGTGGGCGGTCGAGCGCATGTGGGAGGCGCTGGTGGTGGAGGATCACGATCGCTACGACCTCGGCGCCGCGATGCTCGCGGACGCGCCGCTCGGCGAGGACGCCGCGCTCGCCGCGCTCGTCGCGGGGGTGCGCGCGAGCGCGGCGGCGGGGCGCGACGCGCCCTCGATGGGCGCGCGCGCCGAGGCGTACGGGGACGTCCTCGCGCGGTGCGCCGAGTGCCACCGGCACTACGGCGCGCTCGAAGCCGCCGGCGTGCGCTGAGAGGCGCGTCAATCGAGCGCGTCCGCGCCCTCGGCGCGACGCATCGCGAACACCCGCTCGCCGCCGACGAAGAGCGCGACGGGCGCCTCGAGCACCAGGTCCTCGTAGCCCTCGTGGCGCAGCACGAGCTGCGACCCTCGCGGCACCGGGCCCCCGAGCCGGAACGGCGTCAAGCCGACCCACTCTCCGTCGTAGTAGACGTCGGCGCCCGGCGGGTCGGTGGAGATCGCGGTCGCGGCGGGCGGCGTCGGCGCGATGACGATGGGCGCCCGCGGCGCGGGCACGTACCGCGGGGGCCGCGCGTGCGCGCGCCCGACGACGTACACGGAGCCGATCACGAACCCGAGCGCGACGAGCGCGACGCCCGCGAACAGCGCGCCCCGCCAGCGGCGCGGGCGGGGCGGGGGGACGGGGAGCGCGAGGACGGTGACGGGAGGGCGCGGCGGGGAGGGCACGGACCACCGGTAAGTCGGCGCTCGCGCCGCCGCAAGGGCGCGCGCCGCACCTGGGGCTCCGCGACCCCCGCCCCGCGGGCGCCTCGTACCTTCGAGGCGACACCCGCGGGCCACGGGCCCCGAGAACCGGCGAGGTTCGGTCCTTGCGGACGGGACACGGCATGCTCCGACCGCTGATTGGGCTGCTCGCGCTGGCGTCCCTCCCGGGCTGCGGGGGTGCGTCCCCCCAGCTGGCGCCGGCGGCGCCGGCGAGCGCGCAGGCCCTGGGGGCGCGCGGGCCGACGCGCGCGCTCGGCGGCCGCGGCATGTCCGTCGAGGGCCTGCACGGCACGCTCGCCGCGAGCGACGTGCGCGAGGCGCTCGCGCCGCGGATGAGCGAGCTGACCGGCTGCTTCGCGCTGCGCTCGATGAGCTTCCACCACCTCGGCGGGCAGCTGCGCATGTCGATCCGCGTGTCCGGCGCCGGCGGGGTCGTCGCGGCGCACCCGGAGGACTCCACGGTCGGCGACCGCGAGGTCGAGCGCTGCGTGCGCCGCGTGCTCGCGACGGTCCGCTTCCCGCGCACGCAGGGCGGCGGCGAGGCGCTCGTCCACTGGGCGCTGAGCGTCGAGCCGGCGAGCGACGCGCGCGCGCCGCTCACGTGGGACCCGGACCGCGTCGCGCACGTGGTCCGCCGCCGCGGGACGCAGGCGCTCGCGGAGTGCAACGCGGCTTCCTCGGTGCAGGTCACCGCGTACGTCTCGCGCCGCGGCCGCGTGATCAACGTCGGCGCCGCGTCGAGCGAGGGGCAGGCCGACGAGGTGCTCGACTGCGTCGCGCGCCGCGTGCGCGCGTGGCGCATGCCCGCGCCGCGCGGGGTCACCAAGGTGACGTTCGATCTGAGGGCGTGAGGCGGGTTGGACTAGACTCACGGCGCGATGCTCTTCCGCCAGCTCTTCGATCCGACGTCGTCCACGTACACGTACCTGCTCGCGAGCGATGGCCAGGCCGTGCTCGTCGATCCCGTCTTCGAGCAGCACGCGCGGGACGCGGCGCTGATCCGCGAGCTCGATCTGTCGCTCGGGATCACGCTCGACACGCACGTCCACGCCGATCACGTCACCGGCGCGTGGCGCATGAAGGAGGCGTTCGGGAGCCGCGTCGGGCTCGCGGCCGCGGCGGGCGCCGAGGGGGTCGACGAGCCGCTCGCGGACGGGATGCGGATCGCGTTCGGCGCGCGCTCGCTCCTGGTGCGCGCGACGCCGGGCCACACGTCGGGCTGCCTCACGTTCGTGCTCGACGACGAGACGATGGCGTTCACCGGCGACTGCCTCCTGATCCGCGGCGCGGGCCGCACGGACTTCCAGCAGGGCGACGCGCGGCGCATGTACCGCTCGATCCGCGAGGTGCTCTTCGCGCTCCCGGACGAGTGCGCGCTCTATCCCGCGCACGACTACGCGGGCCGCACGATGACGACCGTCGGCGAGGAGCGCCGCCACAACCCGCGCGTCGGGGGCGCGGCGAACGAGACGGACTTCGTCGGGTACATGGAGAACCTCGGGCTCGCGCACCCCAAGCAGATCGACGTCGCGGTGCCCGCCAACCTGCGCTGCGGCCGGCCGGACCACGACGCCCCGGCGCCGCCCGCGTGGGGCCCGGTCGTGTGGAGCTTCGCCGGCGTCCCGGAGATCGAGCCCGAGTGGGTCGCCGCGCACGCGCGCGAGCTGACGGTGCTCGACGTGCGGCAGCCCGACGAGCTCGCGGGCTCGGGCTCGCTCGGCGAGATCGAGGGCGCGCTGGCGATCCCGCTCGGTGAGCTCGCCGCGCGCGTCGAGGAGGTGCCGCGCGAGCGGCCCATCGTCACGGTGTGCCGGTCCGGCCGGCGCTCGGCGCAGGCGACGGTGATCCTGCGGCGCCACGGGATCGAGCGCGTCGCGAACCTGCCCGGCGGGATGCTGCGCTGGCGCGAGCTCGCGCTGCCGGTGGTGGCGCGATGACTCGCCGGGCGCTCGGCGCGGCGCTGGCCGCGGCGTGCCTGCTCGGGACCGCGGCGCCCGCGGACGCGCGCTGCGCGCCGCGCTCGCTCCCGCAAGAAGCGCGCACCGCCGTGGCCGTCGTCGAGGCGGTGCTCGAGCGCGCGTCGGAAGCGAGCGGCGCCTTCCGCACGGTCACCGTCTACAAGGGTGGGGCGGAGGCGCCCGCCCGCTTCACGCTCGACACGCGCCAGGGCCGCGCCCGCTGGCCCTGGGCCTCGGCCGAGAACGAGGGCCGGCGCTACCTCCTGTTCCTGCAGCGCGCGGGGGACGGCTGGACCGTCTACCGCTGCGGCGCGAGCGGCGAGGCGTCCGACGAAGCGCGCGCGGCGCTGCGCCGAGAGGGGCTGCGACCGCAGCGCCGCTGAGGGGGCCTCGACCGGGTGCCTGCCGTGCAGTTCGCGCCCAGCGCCCCGCTCGGATCGGGATAGACTGCGGCGTCGATGTCGGCTGCCGTTCGAGCCCCCGCGCGCGTGACCGTCGAAGGGATCGCGGCGAGCCGCACGTTCGACGAGGCGGTCGCGCACGTCGCCGCGGCGTACGACTTCACCCGGCACCCTTACTTCGCGTGGGCGCGCGACCCGGCGACGAGCCGCGAGGCGTTCCGCGCGAGCCAGGCGCCGTTCCGGTTCGCCGTCGAGGGCTGGGCGCAGGCGCTCGCCGCGGTGCTCGCGCGCGTCGAGTCGGTGGAGCTCCGCCGCGGGCTCGTGAAGAACCTCGCCGACGAGGGCGGCGACTCGCCCGAGCGCGGCCACTCGGCGTCGTTCCTGCGCTACCTCGCGGCGCTCGGCGCGAGCGAGCCGGAGCGCAGCGCCCCGTGCACGATGGCCGTCCACGCGTTCCGGCACGGGACGACCGCGCACTGCCTGACCGCCTCCGCGCAGGCCGGCGCCGCCGCGCTCGGCATCGTGGAGCACGTCTACGTCGGGGTGAGCGCCGAGATCGCGCGCCTCGTCGTGGATCGCGGCTGGGTCGCGCCGGGCGCGCAGGACCACTACGAGATCCACGAGGTGCTCGACGTCGAGCACGCGCGCGACCTGTTCGCGATCGCGCGGCCCGGCTGGGACGTCCCGCGCGCCCGCGACGAGGTCGCGCTCGGGCTCGGGCTCGGCGCGCACGCGTTCTGGCAGCTCTACCTGGACCTCCTGCCGTGACCGAGCTCGCGTTCGCCCAGGTGCGCGAGGATCCGTGGCTCGACGCGTCGGTCGCGCGGGACGTCGCGCGGCGGCTCGGGCGCCCGGCGCGCGTGCTCATCGTCGCCTCGGGCGGCTGCACCGCGCTCGGGTTGCTCGCGCTCGAGGAGGTCGAGCGCGTCGTCGCGATCGACGCGAGCGCCGCGCAGCTCCACTGGGTCGAGCTGCGGCGCGAGGCGATGGCGCGGCTGCCGATCGAGGCGCAGCTCGTCTTGCTCGGTGCGGTCGAGGCGACGCCTCAGGCGCGGCGGGCCGCCTACGAGGCGCTGCGCCCGCACCTCTCGCCGCCGGTGCGCGCGCGCTACGACGCGGCCGCCCCCGAGATCGAGGCGGGGCTGCTGCAGGCGGGGCGGTTCGAGGCGCTGTTCCGCGAGCTCGCGGCGGCGCTCGCCGGCGCGGGGCTGCGGCCGCTCGAGCAGCCGCGCGAGGCGATCGCCAGCCCGCGCTTCCGGGAGGTGTTCGAGCGCGTGTTCGAGCGCGGCGCGCTCGCGGAGCGCTTCGGCCCGGCCGCCGTCGACTACTCGATGGACCGCGACTTCGGCGAGCACTTCGCCGACGTGTTCGCGCGCGCGCTCGCGCGCTGGCCCGCCGGCGAGAACTACTTCCTGCACCAGGCGCTCGAGGGGCGCTACCTCGATCGGCCGGACGGCCTCCCGCCGGCGCTGACGCGCGAGGCGCAGGCGGCGGCCCGGGCGCGCGGGCTCGACCGGCTCGAGCTCGTGCACGCCCGCTTCGACGAGGCGCTCGACGCGCTCGGCGGCCCGTTCGATCTCGTCCAGACCTCGAACATCTCCGACTGGATGCCCGTCGACGCGCTCGAGCGCCTGCTCGAGCGCGTGCGCGCGCGGCTCGCGCCGGGGGGCGCGGTGCTCGCGCGGCGGCTCAACGGGGACCATCGGCTCGCGGACGTGGTCGGGCGCGTGCTCGAGGTGGACGCCGCGGCCTCCGCCGCGCTCCTCGCGAGCGATCGCTCGTTCTTCTACCGCGAGGTCGTCGTGGCCTACGCGCCGGGGGGTCGCCGATGAGGCTCGTCGAGATCACGCGCGCGGACCGGCCGGCGTTCCAGGGGCGCCTCGCCGCGTTCGACGCGCACGCGAGCTACCCGTTCGGCGAGGATCGGTTCCGGCTCGATCACGGCGCCGACTACTACGCGTTCTTCGATCGGCTCGGCGAGGTGAGCCCGCACGTGTTCCTCGACGGAGAGGACATCGTCGGGATGGGGGTCGCGGTGCTGCGCGACGTCCCGTTCCGGCGCGGCGAGCGGGCGCGGCGCACGTGGTACCTCTGCGACGCGAAGGTCCACCCCGAGCGGCGCGGGCAGAAGCTCGCCTACCGCGCGGCGGGGCAACGTTTCTTGCGGCACTATCTGCGCGCGCAGCGGGCGTACGGGATCACGATGAACCCTGGTGACGGGAGCGACAACGGCGTGGTGCGGCACGCGATGCGCTACCGGCTCGCGCCGTTCCACCTCGGGGGCGTGCTCGGCATCTACTCGCTGGACGCCGACGCGATGCGCCGGCTCGCGCCGCTCCTGACCGCGCACCGCGGGCCGCTCGAGTACCTGTCGCTCGAGGGCAAGAAGGACCTGATCATGCAGAGCTCGGGGGCGCGGCTCCCGCTCTTGCACGTGCAGTTCGGGCCGTGCGCGGAGCGCGGGCACGCGGCGCCGATGGAGGGCCACACGCACATGTTCTGTGCGCTCGAGGGCGACGCGCTCGCGGGCGCGCTCGCGGCCGAGGGCGTCGACCCCTCGGCCTCCGCGACGATCCTCGCGCACCGCATGCAGGACTGCGACTGGCAGTTCGTCCTCACCAGCGACATTTGATCGTGGAGGAGCACGTTCCAACCCTCCCCCCCCATCGCGGCGGGGAAGGGTCGGGTTTTGGCGCGGCTCGAGATTCGGTGGGTGAGCGCGCAGAACGCGGCGCCTTCGCGTCTTGGCGTCTTGGCGCGAGATCAACGGGGGCTCGCGCGAAGGCGCCAAGCCGCGAAGGGAAGGGTCGGGTCTTGGCCGGCTCCGCGGGCGATTCGGTGGGCGAGCGCGCAGAGCGCGGCGTCTTCGCGTCTTGGCGCGAGATCAACAGGGGCTCGCGCGAAGGCGCCAAGCCGCGAAGGGAAGGGTCGGAGGTCGGCGCGACTCCGCGCGAGATCCATCGGCGAGCGCGCAGAACGTGCGCAGGGTGACGCGGGGGCGCAATCGTGGCGCGGGGGCGGCGCACGGATGGCGTGCCGGCCGCGCGAGGAGGCTGCGGTGCGGCTCGTGCACTGTCGGCGCGCCATGGGACTCTTCGACCGGGCTCCGTTCATCCTCTTCTGGGAGACGACGCGCGCGTGCGACCTCGCGTGCCGCCACTGCCGCGCGAGCGCGCAGCCCGAGCGCGCCGACGACGAGCTGACGTTCCGCGAGGGGACGGCGCTCCTCGACGAGGCGCGGGCGATGGGCGTCCCGCTCGTCGTGCTCACCGGCGGGGACCCGGCCAAGCGCCCCGACCTCGTCGACCTCGTGCGGCACGGGAGCTCGATCGGCCTGCGCATGGCGCTCACGCCGAGCGCGACGCCGCTGGTCACGCCGGTGCTGCTCGCCGAGCTGAAGCACGCGGGGCTCGCGCGCCTCGCGATCAGCCTCGACGGCGCCGCGCCGCGGGCGCACGACGCCTTCCGCGGCGTGCTCGGCTCGTGGCAGCGCACGTTCGACATCCTGCTCGACGCGCGCAAGCTCGGCCTCACGACGCAGGTGAACACGACCGTCACCAAGTTCAACGCCGCGCGCCTCGAGGCGATCGCGGAGGGCATCGCGAACTTCGACATCGAGCTCTGGGCCGTCTTCTTCATCGTCCCGACCGGCCGCGCGAGCGAGGCGGACCTCCTCGACCCGGCGGACGTGGAGGCGGTGATGCAGCGGCTCGCCGCGATCGCGGAGAAGGCGCCGTTCGACGTCAAGACGACCGCGGCCCCGCACTTCCGTCGCGTGCAGCTCGAGCGCAAGGTGCCGCGCGGCGACGTCAAGGGCCTCGCCGACGGGATCGGCCGCGCGCGCCGCGGCGTCAACGACGGACAGGGGGTCGCGTTCGTCTCGCACACGGGCGACGTCTACCCGAGCGGGTTCCTCCCGGTGGCCTGCGGGAACGTCCGGCGCGAAGGGCTGACCGCCGTCTACCGCGAGCACGAGCTGTTCGTGAAGCTGCGCGACCCCGAGGCGCTCGAAGGCAAGTGCGGCGCCTGCCCGTTCAAGTACGCGTGCGGCGGCTCGCGCGCCCGCGCCTTCGCGATGCGCGGGAGCCCGTTCGCCGAGGATCCGGCTTGCGCCTACGTCCCGCGCGGGTATCAGGTCGCCTCGTGACCGTCCACGCGATCCTGTGCCCCATCGACGTGCTCGACCCTGGCGAGCGGCGCGTGCTCGAGTACGCCTCGCTCCTCGCCGCGGCGCTCGACGCGCGCTTCTACGCGCTCCACGTCTACGAGGTCCCCGGCTACGTGGACCCCGATCCCGACGCGCCGGCCGTGCGCAGCTACGCGGAGCGCGCGCTGACCGAGCAGCGCGAGCGCTTCGGCGCGCTCGTCGACCACCTGCCGGGCGCGTTCGCGCAGCCCGCGCTCCTGCCCGGGCTGCCGCACCGCCGGATCGGCGACGAGGTCGAGCGCCTCGGCGCCGGGCTCGTGGTGATGGGCACGCACGCGCGGCGCGGCCTCTCGCGCCTCGCCCTCGGCAGCATCGCGGAGCGCGTCGTGCGCAGCTCGCGCGTCCCCGTCCTGACCGTGCCGCGCGCGGGCGAGCCGCCCCCCTCGCCGCCGCGCTCGCTCCTGGTCCCGCACGACCTGTCGACCTCGTCGCGGCGCGCGCTCGCGCTCGCGCGCGACCTGCACGTGCCGCTGCGGGCCTCGGTGGCGGTCGTCCACGTCCTGCCGGACGAGCTGTCGGCGGCGGCCGAGGCGCCGGCGTGGCTCACCGCGCCCGAGCGCGAGCGCTACCGCGGGCTCCTCGCCGAGGCGCTCGAGCGCGACGTGAGCGAGGTGTTCGGGCCGGAGGACCAGGCGGTGAAGAAGCTGCTCGAGCACGGCGACGTCGTCGAGACGGTGCTCGCGCGTCAGGCGGCGCTCGGCGCGGCGCTGCTCGTCGTGGGCGCCTCCGGCAAGAGCGGGACGGAGCGCGCGCTCCTCGGGAGCGTCACGACGGAGCTCCTCCGGAGGAGCCCGGTGCCGGTCCTGACGGTCCCGTGATCCGGCCGCGGTCGATGATCTCGGCGAGCGTGCGCGCGGAGAGCGGCGCGGCGAGCCGGTCGTCGAACTGCGCCGCCGGCGCGTCATCGCACTCGGGGTAGACCGCGACGATCCGAGGCGCCGCGTCGCCGAGCCGCCCGCGGATCGCGTCGGCGAGGGGGGCGCTCTCTCGGCTCGTGATGACGATGATGTCGGGGCGGCGCTCGTCGAGCGCTTCGAACGGGTCGTCGTCGCACAGCAAGAAGACGTGCTCACGACGATCGCGCAGCACCTGCTCGAGCGGCTTCATGGGCGGCGAGCAAGGGTCGATGGCGATGGCGACGAGCGGCATGAGCGGGTCCCTCCCGCGGACGGACATAGGCGCCGGCCCCCGCGCGGCCAATCGGGGGTTCCCCTGCTCGGCTCCCGCGCCGGGGCGCCCTCTGCTATCTCCTCGCGCCGTGGCACCGCTTCCGCCGCTCGACGAGGCCCCCTACGACCACGCGCTCGTGGGCGCGGGGGTGGCCGGGCTCCACCTCGCGACGGAGCTCGCCGCGCGGTTCCCGGACGCGCGCATCGCGCTCGTCGATCCGGGCTTCGGCGATCTCGCGGCGCGGACGCTCGGGTTCTGGTGCGAGGGACGGCCCCCGCTCGAGGACGCCGTCGAGCGCTCGTGGTCGCGGATCCGGATCGCGAGCGAGGGCCGCACGATCGAGCGCGCGCTCGACGCGCACCGCTACCACGTGATCAGGGGCGTCGGCTTGCGCGACGCGTGCCTCGCCCGGCTCGCCGCGCACGGCGGCGTGCACCTGCACCTCGGGGCCGCGGCGCGCGTCGAGAGCCGCGAGGACGGCGCGCGCGTCGAAGGGCAGGGAGGGCTCGACCTGCGGGCGCGCTGGGTGTTCGACTCGCGCGTGGACCTCGAGGCCGTCCCCGCGGATCCGAGCCGGCACGTCGTCTTGTCGCAGCGCTTCCTCGGCTGGGAGATCGAGGCCGATCACGACGCGTTCGACGCGGAGGTCGCGACGCTCTTCGACTTCCGCACGCCCACCACGGAGCGCGACGTGCGCTTCGTGTACGTCCTGCCGTTCACGCCGCGGCGCGCGCTCGTCGAGCTCGTCACGCTGCGCCCCGGCGGCGAGAGGGAGGCGCTCGGCGGTTACCTGCGCGACGTGCTCGGGCTCGAGCGCTACGACGTCCTGCGCGTCGAGCACGGGACGAGCCCGCTGACGGACGCGGTGTTCCCACGCCGCGCCGGCGCGCGGCACCTGCGCATCGGGGTCGCGGGCGGCAGGCTCAAGCCGTCGAGCGGCTACGCGTTCACGCGCATCGTCGAGGACTCGGCGGCGATCGTGCGCTCGCTCGCCGCGCACGGGCACCCCTTCGACGGACTGCCCGAGACGCCCGAGGCGTTCCGCATGCTCGACGGCGTGTTCTTGCGCGTCATGCGCCGTGAGCCGGCGCGCATGCCGCACGTCTTCTTGCGCCTCTTCGAGCGCAACCCGCCTTCGCGCGTGCTCCGCTTCCTCGACGAGCGCGTCGGGCTCGACGACGTGCTCGCGCTCGGCAGCTCGCTCCCGCCGGGCCCGTTCGCGCGTGCGCTCGCCGGCGCGCAGAGGCTGCGGATCGCCGCCGCGTTCCGGCGGCTCGCCGCCGCCCCGTGAGCGCCTCCGCGCGAGGCGCCGAGACGGGTGCGTTCGATCACACGGGGGCGCGCGGCCCCGGCCTAGGCTGGCGCGGCCATGCCTCGACCGCTGCGCTCCGTCCTCGGGCTCGCCCTCCTGCTCGTCGCGTGCGACGGCGGCGGCGCGACGCCTCCCACCGACGACCCCGCCGGCACGCTCCTGCGCCCGCGCTCGGCGCCGATCGAGTTCGTCGGGCTCTCCGTGTCGCGGCCGATCGTGGGCGAGGCCGACTTCCTCGAGGTCGCCTCGCCGCTCTTCGGCGACGACGCGCGCGCCGGCCGCTTCCACGCCGGCTTCGCGCTCGATCCGGGCCTGACGCTCCACTCGGAGGCCGACCCGCGCACGACGGAGCAGGTCGTGCTGACGCTGCGGATGCAGCCCACGGCGGGCGGCGAGGCGCGCACGATCCTGCGCGTGCCGGCCTCGCTCGAGTACGGGCGGATCTTCGTCGAGACGGTCCGCGTCGCGCTCGCGCGCACGCGCGAGGCGGCGGCGCGCGGCGGCTCCACGCCGGACTGGCACCTCGAGTACCACACCGTGAGCGTCAACGGCGGCTACCTCCGGGTGCAGCTCGACCACCGCCGCGGCGAGGCGCGCCTGATCGTCACGACCGAGAACCCGCGCACGTCGCTCCGCGCCGGGGCGATCAACACGGCGGCGTTCCAGGGGAGCCCGCACGAGATGATCGGCGGGACGGTCACGTTCCCGGACATCAGCCGCGACGAGTTCGAGTTCTTCACCTCGCGCGCGTACGGCGTGAGCGCGGCGAGCGATCAGAACTTCGACGACTTCGAGCTCCAGCCCTACGACTGGCTGCGCATCACGGTGCGGCCCCAGCTCGAGCAGGGCATGGTCGACGTGGCGTTCGACGTCGTGTTCCTCGACGGCACGCGCGTGCCGTTCGCGCGCTCGCCGGCGTCGTACGTCGCGGGCGAGCAGTTCCGCGAGAACGTCTTCCGCCTCGTCGACAACATGAACCGCGCCGAGGCGGAGGCGCCCGGCTCGTCGAGCGACTTCACCGCGCCCTTCCACTACGACGACCCCGCGGGCGGCGGCGTCGTGCGCGTGATCGCGACGGGCGAGCGCGGCCGCTTCTACATCGCGTACGCGGTCGACTCGCCGGTCCACGAGCTGCGCGACGTCGACTTCGTGCCCTACGTCGGCAACCCCCTCGCCGCGCTCGAGGTCACGCCTCCGCGCGGCCGCGCGAGCTGCGAGGAGCGCGGCAGCGTGGCGGCCGACGCCGGCCTCCTGTCCCTGCGCTTCGACGCCTCGGACGCCGTGCGCAACAGCGCGAGCCTGGCCGCGCCGCTCCGCGGGACGTTCCACGGCGACGTCTACCGCGCGGCGGACGTGACGATCAGCGGCCCGCGCGACGGCGCCGAGCCGGTCGCGTCGGTCTCGTTCGAAGGCGTCGACGTGACCGAGGGCGTGTCGGCCGAGCGCTTCGCGCTGCCGGCCGCGCTCCCCTCCGGGCGCTACCAGGTGCTCGGCTTCCTCGACATCCGCGGGCACGGCGCGCGCGAGCCCGTCGCGGGCGATCCGGTGACGCTCCCGATCGGCGCGATCGCGCTCGAGTGCGCGGCGCAGGAGGCGGTCGTCGAGCTCGCGCTCCTGCTCCCGGAAGGCTACTGACGCGGGCGCGCGCGATGGCCGGTCCCTCGCGCCAGCGCCCCGCCGCGACGCGCCGGATGGGCGCGATCCTCGCGGCGCTCGCGCTCGCGAGCTGCGCGGGCGAGCCGCCCTACGCGACGTCGTCGAGCACGCTCGCGCGGAGCTCCGACGGAACGATCTGGCTCGCCTCGCCCGACGACGACGCGCTCGTCGGGATCGATCCCGACACGCTGAGCGAGCGCGCGCGGATCGCGATCGAGGGCGGCCCCGAGGGCGTCGCGGCCGTCGGGCAGGCGCTCGTCGTCACCCTCGGGCGCGCGGCGGAGGTCGCGTGGGTCGAGGGCGACGCCGTGACGCGCCTCGCCGTGCCCTGCGGCGGCACGCGCGCGGTCGTCGCCGACGGACGCGGCGGCGCGCTCGTGAGCTGCCCGTGGGACGATCTCGTCCTGGGCCTCGGGCCCGAGGGCGTGCGCTTCACCCTCGCCGCGCCGGGGCGGCCGACCGCGCTCGCGGTGCTCGGCGATCGGTTCGCGGTGAGCGCCTCGCGCACGGGCCGGCTGCGCGAGCACGCCCTCGACGACCTGCGCGTGCTCTCGGACGTCGCGCTCGCGGACCGGCGCGGCCACGCGGCGACGCTCGTCGACGCGATCGGCGCCGACCCGGAGCGCGGCGGGTTCGTGGCGCTCTACCAGCTCGTCGATCACGACAGCGACCGCGCGCGGCCTCCGTCGCGCGGCGGCTACGGCTCGGTCGACGACGGCGAGCCGCGCATCGAGCCGCGGCTGAGCGGGCCGTGCGGCGGGCGCTACGCGCGCTTCGACGGAGGCGCGCGCGTGTTCAGCGGGCCGAGCGCGATCGCGATCCGCGGCGGCGTGCGCTGGGTCGTGCACCGCGGGACCGACGACGTCGCCGCGCTCGGTTGCGACGAGGGCGCCGCGCTCGCGCCGCGGCTCGCGACGTTCCACGTCGGGCGCGGGCCGCGCGGCGTGCTCGCGAGCGAGGACGGGCGCGTCGCGTGGGTGGACGTCGGCTTCGCGCACGCGGTCGCGCGGCTCGAGCTCGATCGGGCGGCGCGCGGCCCGGAGGGGCCGGCCGGCGAGGCGAGCCTCGAGCGCACCCGCGCGCGCGGCGCGAGCGCGCTCTCCGAGGCGGCGCGGCGCGGCCGCGCGCTCTTCTTCGACGCGACGAACACGCACCTGACCCCGAGCGGGATCGTGTCGTGCGGCTCGTGCCACCCGGACGGGGGCGAGGACGGGCTCGCGTGGTTCCTCCACACCGCGAACGTCGGGCCCAAGCTGCGGCGCACGCCCGCCGCGTGGGGCGCGCGCGCCGCGCTCAGCCCGTTCCACTGGGACGGCGAGTTCGCCGACGCGGCCGAGCTCACGCGCGCCACGATCCGCGAGCTGATGGAGGGCGACGGGCTCTTCGTCGACACCGCCGCGATCGCGGCGTGGATGGCCGAGGCGCCGACCCCGCCCGGGCGGCCGGTCCGCGACGCGGAGGATCGCGCGCGCGTCGCGCGCGGCGAGGCGCTCTTCGCGGAGCGCGGGTGCGGCGAGTGCCACGCGGGCCCCCACCTCTCGGACGCGCGGCGCCACGAGGTGCTCGCGCCCTCCGAGGACGAGGCGGCGCGCCTTCCGGGGGCGATCACGCCCTCGCTGCGCGCCGTGCGCGCGCGGCCGCCGTACTTCCACGACGGGCGCGCGCCGACGCTGCGCGCGCTCGTCGCGGAGCACCACGGCGGCGGGCGCCACGGGCGCACCGCCGACCTCGACGGCGCGGACCTCGACGCGCTCGTGGCGTACCTCGAGACGCTGTGAGGCGCGCGGGCCGTCGCCCGCGAGGGGAGCTCGAGGGCTCGGCGCGGCGGCTTGCGGCGTGCGCGGCCGGGGTGCACGGTCACGGCTCGGAGGGGACCTGCCATGACGACCACGACGACCGAGACCACCGGGCGCGCCGCGCGCCCGAACGCGAACGATCCGCGGGCCGCGCTCGCGCGCCTGCGCGCCGGCTTCGAGCGCGACCCGAATCCGTCGATCGAGGCGCGCCGCCGCCACCTCGACGCGCTCGAGCGCATGGTCATGCGGCACAAGGACGCGATCACGCGGGCGATCACGGCCGACTTCGGCGGCCGCTCCGCGCACGAGACGCTCATCGCCGAGATCTTCCTGACCGTCGAGGGCGTGCGCTACGCGAAGGCGAACCTCGCGAAGTGGATGGCGCCCGAGCGGCGCAAGCCGGGCCTCGCGTACCAGCCCGCGAAGGTGTCGGTGCACTACCAGCCCAAGGGCGTGGTCGGGATCATCTCGCCGTGGAACTACCCGGTGCAGCTCGCGCTCGCCCCGCTCACCGGCGCGCTCGCGGCGGGCAACCGCGCGCTGCTCAAGCCCTCGGAGCTCACGCCCGAGACCTCGGCGCTGCTGTCGCGGATCGTCGCCGACACGTTCTCGGACGATCTCGTCTCGGTGGTCACGGGCGGCGTGCAGCTCGCCGTCGACTTCAGCCACCTCTCGTTCGACCACCTCGTCTTCACGGGCTCGACGCACGTGGGGCGGCTCGTCATGAAGGCGGCGGCGGACAACCTCGTGCCGGTCACGCTCGAGCTCGGGGGCAAGTCGCCGACGATCCTCCACGACAGCTACCCGCTCGAGAAGGCGGCCGAGACGATCGCGCTCGGCAAGTGGTTCAACGCCGGGCAGACGTGCATCGCGCCGGACTACCTGCTCGTGCCGGAGGGCCGCGTCGAGCCGCTGATCCGCGCGCTCGAGGCGGCGATCAGGAAGAGCTACCCGACGCTGCGCGACAACCCCGACTACACGTCGATCGTCAACACGCGCCACCGCGAGCGGCTCGGCGCGCTCCTCGCGGACGCGGGGGACAAGGGCGCGCGCGTGATCGAGGTGAACCCCGCGGGGGAGCGGTTCGAGGGGACGAACAAGCTGCCGCCGACGCTCGTGACGCAGGTCGACGACGGGATGCTCCTGATGCAGGAGGAGATCTTCGGGCCGGTCCTGCCGATCGTGCCGTACGCGCGGCTCGAGGACGCGCTGCGCTACGTGGCCGAGCGGCCGCGGCCGCTCGCGCTCTACTACTTCGACGACGACGCGCGGCGCGTGGAGCGGGTGATCGAGCGCAGCCTCTCGGGCGGCGTGGCGATCAACGCGTGTCTCTTGCAGTGCTGCGTGGACGACGCGCCGTTCGGCGGGATCGGGCCGAGCGGCATGGGCGCCTACCACGGGCACGAGGGCTTCCTCACGTTCAGCCACGCCAAGACGGTGTTCCACCAGGCGAAGCTCAACGCCGCGCCGCTGCTCGCGCCGCCCTACGGCCGCGCGATCGAGGTGCTGATGAAGCTCTTGCTCCGCGGTTGAGCCTCGACCCTTCCGGCTCGTCATCGCGTCGCGCGAGGTCGGTCTCGCGCGACGCCGCAACGCACTTTGCGTCTTCGCGTCCTTGCGCGAGATCCTCCGTCCTCGTTGGGTGCAGATCGGCTCATCTCCGTCACCTCGGCGGCACAGACGCCGTGAATTCATGGAGATTTCATCCGCGGAGGGCCGCAGAGGGCCGCAGAGAGATGGATATGGGCCGGATGTCGGAGCTCCCTCCGCGGCCCTCGGCGTCCTCGCGCCGGCAGGCGCGCTCTGCTCGGCCGGCGCGTGCGACGAGAACGGCGGCTGCGCGCCGCCGCGCGGGCGCCCGCGGCAGCCGCGTCGCGGGGCCGCTCGCGTCGCAGGCCCGCGCGAGGGCGTGGAACACGCCTCCAGGGGGACGAGCATCTACATCGCCAACTACTACACCGGAGGGAGTACCCATGAGCACTAGCCGCATGGTGGGTTTGCTGTTTCTTGCGTTACCAATGGCCTGTTCAGCGCCAGGGGAGCGACGGGATTCCGGTGGCGTGGAGGACGCTCGAGGTGAGGTCGATTGCAGTCCGAGGGTGGATTCCAGCGGGCCGTGTCCGGCGGGTTGCAGGGGATACTCTGGGCTGGAGGTCGACGTCGGGCTTCGGTGCGTCACAGACAGGTCTGTGCTCCTCGCATGCTACCCCGACATCGCATCTCTAGGAGTGAATGGTGAGGTGGGTTGCTTCGAGCGTGATGGTGTCATGGTAGTTACTGGATCGACGGGCGTGATGGTCGTAGACGGCTCACTAGTGCTGTCAGTCGACCTGTTGGCCGAGCATGGGTGGGTAGCGTGTCTTGGGGCACCGTCGATACCACCCTGCTCGTAGCATGGTGGTGGAGGCGGGTCCGGAGCGCGAAGAGAGTGCGCCCCTGTGTCGCGCCGAGGCGCGACGGTGCGAGGCGAGGAGGGCGCGGATCAGCGGTGCACGCCGTAGTCGCGCAGGATCCGCTTCGCGACGGAGATCTTGTGGACCTCGTCGGGGCCGTCGTAGATGCGGGCGGCGCGCTCCTCGCGGTACCAGAAGGCGATCGGCGTGTCGTCGGTCATCCCGAGCGCGCCATGCACCTGCAGCGCGCGGTCGATCACCCGCTGCAGGACGCCCGCCGCGTGGAACTTGATCAGCGAGATCTCGTTCTTCGCGCCGAAGGGGCCGTGCCGATCGATCTGCTCCGCGGTGTGGAGCACGAAGA
The DNA here is from genome assembly GCA_019637095.1 of Sandaracinaceae bacterium. GTDB lineage: Bacteria > Myxococcota_A > Polyangia > Polyangiales > Sandaracinaceae > JACKEC01. The sequence continues at coordinate 26,086 of JAHBWG010000085.1, forward strand.
GGCGCGTGGAGTCGATCTCGGCGCGGCTCTCCGCGATCATCGCCTGCACGAGCTGCTTGGTGCCGAGCACGGCGCCCGGCGCCTGCTCGCGCGAGGCGGCGCGGCGGCACATGAGGTCGAACACGCGGTCGCAGACGCCCATCCAGCGCATCGCGTGGTGGATCCGACCCGGGCCGAGGCGCGCCTGCGCGAGCATGAAGCCGCCGCCCTCGGGGCCGATGCGGTTCGTCTTGGGCACGCGCACGCCGTCGAAGCGCACCTCGGCGTGGCTCGCCCAGCCCCCGCCCGGGTGCCCCATCACCGAGACGTTGCGCACCAGCGAGAAGCCCGGCGCGTCGAGCGGCACGAGGATCTGCGAGGCGCGCGCGTGCGGCTCGGCGTCGGGGTCGGTCACCGCCATCACGATCGTGAACGCCGCGCCGTCGGCGGCCGTCGTGAACCACTTGTGCCCGTCGATGACGTAGTCGTCGCCGTCCGATCGCGCGGTGGTGCCCAGCCACACCGGGTTCGAGCCCGCGTGCGCCGGCTCGGTCATCGCGAAGCAGCTGCGCACCTCGCCGCGCGCGAGCGGGTGCAGGAACCGCTCCTGCTGCTCGGGGCTCCCGTGCTCGTGGAGCAGCTCCATGTTGCCGACGTCGGGCGCCTGGCAGTGGAACGCGTAGTGGCCGATCGGGGTGCGCCCGAGCGCCTCGCTCACGTACGCGAAGTCCATCAGCCGCATGCCCATCCCGCCGAGCTTCTGCGGCAGGAACGGGGCCCACAGGCCGAGCGCGCGCACCTTCTCGCGCTTGGCGGCGAGCTCGGGCTCGACCGCGAGGAACCCCTCGTTCAAGAGCCGCGGCTCGAGGGGGATCAGCTCCTCGTCCACGAACTCCCGGATCCTCTCCAGCGTCTCGCGCAGCCCGTCGCTCGGCTCGAAGCCCATGGGCGGCAGGGTACCGCACGCGGGGCGGGCACGCGCTGGTTGGTTGCCCCGGGGCCCCGCGAGTCGGTACCTTCCGTCGGGGCGGAGTCTGGATACCCAGGGATCGTGTTCGAGGTCGGAGACGTCGTCGGGAGCTACACGATCCTCGCCCACTTGCGTTCGGGCGGGATGGCCGATCTGTTCCTCGCCCGCCGCGAGGGGGCGATGGGCTTCCGGCGCCTCGTCGCCGTCAAGGTCGTGCACCCGCGCCACGCGGAGGACGATCACCTCGTCCGGATGTTCCTCGACGAGGCGCTGATCTCGGCGCGGATCGACCACCCGAACGTGGTGCACGTCGAGGACCTCGGGCAGCTCGACGACACGTACTTCCTGGTGATGGAGTACGTGCACGGCTGCTCGCTCGCGCAGCTCATGCGCGTCCTGGGCCGGATGCACCGGCGCCTGAGCCCGCTCGTCGCGGTCGCGATCGCGGCGCGGGTCGCCGAGGGCCTGCACGCCGCCCACGAGACGACCGACGACGGGGGCGAGCTCGTCAACCTCGTGCACCGCGACGTGAGCCCGCAGAACATCCTGCTGTCGCACAAGGGCCACGTGAAGCTGATCGACTTCGGCGTCGCGAAGGCCGAGATGCGCTCCGAGAAGACGAACGTCGCGATGCTCAAGGGCAAGGTCCGCTACATGCCCCCGGAGCAGGCGACGACGGGCATCGTCGATCGGCGCAGCGACATCTACTCCCTCGGCATCGTGCTCTGGGAGATGCTCACCATGCGCCGGCTGTTCGCGGGCAAGACCGAGTTCGAGGTCCTGCTCAAGGTGCGCAAGCCCGTCGTCGAGCCGCCCTCGAAGTACGTCTCCGATATCCCGCGCGAGCTCGACGAGGTCGTGTTGTCCGCGCTCGCCGTCGATCCCGACCAGCGCCCCAAGACGGCCAAGAGCTTCCGCCGCATGCTCGCGCGCGCGCTCCCGCGCTCGATGTCGCTCGACAGCGCGCACCTCGCCGATCTGATGCTCTCGATCGTCGGCGACGAGCTCGAGGAGGTGCGCCACGAGCTCCCGCAGGAGATCTCGCGCCTGCTCGAGGCCGAGCAGCTCCGCGTCGCGCTCGCGGAGCGCGAGGCGCGCGTCGGCGACGAGGAGACGACCGAGAGCGCGGTCGACGTGATGACCCTGCACTCGCAGGTGGTCGCGTTCGAGGAGGACGAGCTCGACCGCAGCCCCGAGGGCGCCGCCATCCCGTTCAAGCCGAGCTCCGAGCCGCCGTCGGCCGAGACGGCGAGCGACGTGACGGAGACCACCTCCGACTCGGGTCTGCAGGAGGCGTTGACGAAGGTCGGGCGGCCGGCGCGCGGCGACGCGACGCGGCCGACGGTCGGGGAGCGGCCCGCGGTGAAGGTGGTCGTGCCCAGGCCGCGGCGCGCCGAGGCGCCGCCGCCGAGCGATCCCCCCGCGCCCGAGCTCGCGCCGGCGCAGAAGGCGCCGCGCGCGGCGAGCGTCCCGAGCGCGCCGGCCATCCCGGCGACGCCGAGCCAGGAGCTCGGGGTGATGGCGTCCTCCGACCTCGAGGCCGCGAACGCCGAGCGCGAGGAGGACGCGGAGCCGACCCTCGTCGGCGAGGTCCCGGAGGACGTGGTCAAGGCGGTCAAGCGCAAGCGGGCGATCCGCGTCGTCGACGACACGCGCTCGGAGCCGCCGCCGCCGCCGTCCCCCTCGCCGGCGGCCACGCCCGCGATCACCGTGCCCGAGCCCGGCCCGCCGAGCCACATGGCCGTCGAGGCGGCGCCGCGCCGGGTCCGTCCGCCGCCCGCCGTCGCCTGGATCGCGGCGGTGATGGCGTCCGTGATCCTCGGCGTCCTGCTCGCGCTCCTCTGGCCCTCGAGCGACGAGCCGGAGGAGCCGGGCGACCGCGCCCCGGCGCAGGTCGATTCGAACCCCGGCGGCCGATGAAGAGTCCGCTATGATCCGCGGCCGAGTGACCTCGACGCACGAACGGCGAGCAGGCGCGGGGGAGGTCGTCCCCCGGCGCACGGCGCGCGCGGTGCTCCGCCGCGCGGGACGCCGACTCGAGCTGCGCGCGCGCGCGGCGGCTGGCACGCGGATCGCTTTCGCTCCCGCCGTGATCGGCCTCCCGCGGGTCGGCGCGCGGGCGGCGCTCGCGGCGCTCGCGCTCGCGCTCGGCGCGGGGTGCCCCGGGCGCATCGAGGATCCGATCGCGTTCCGCGAGGAGGCGGCGCGCCGGTGCCCGACCAACTACGACGTCGAGCGCGACCTCTTCGCGCGGACCTGCGCGACGCTCGGCTGCCACACCGGCGGCGCGGCGCTCGCCGCCGCGGGGCTCGATCTGCAGACCGCGGGCATCGCCGAGCGCCTGCGCAGTCACGTCAGCGCGTCGATGCAGTGCGGGGGGCGCGCCGCGATCGTCGCGGGAGACACCGAGAGCTCGCTCCTCTGGCAGAAGGTCGGCGAGCCGCCGCCGTGCGGGGACCGCATGCCGTCCGCGCAGCCGCCGCTGAACCCGACCGAGCTCGCGTGCCTGCGCCAGTACGTGGCGGCGCTCGCGGGCGACGCGTCGGACGGCGGCGCGCCGCCGCCGCCGCCGCCGCCGCCGCCGGACGCGGGGATGACGCCGACCGCGGTGACGATCGAGGCCGAGGAGATGACGCTCAGCGGCTACGTCGTCGATCCCCTCGACGCCGCGCTGATCCGGCTGCCCGAGGGAGTGCCGTCCGGCACCGCGACGGCGTCGTTCACGGGCGTCGCGGGCAGCTACCGGCTCTGGGTCTTCGTCGTGGCCGAGAGCGACGGACAGCCGAGGCTGACGATCCGCGTCGCGGGCGCCGAGGTCGCGGCGCAGACGTACCCGCTCGCCCTCACCGACATGGAGCCCGAGACGCTCGGCCCGTTCACCGTGACGCTCGCGCCCGGCGACGCGATCGAGCTCACCGGCGAGGCGGACGCGGGCGCGTGGGCGCGCGTCGATCGCCTGGAGATCCGCCCGTGATCCGCGCGAGCACGATCGCAGCGCTCGCGCTGGCGCTCCTCGCGCCCGCGCTCGCCCGCGCGCAGCGCGCGTCGGTCGAGTCGAGCGGCCCGCGCGCGTCCGTCGCCGAGCGCGAAGTGGTGCGCGCGCTCGAGGGCGCCGGGGTCACCGTCGCCGAGGGCGCGCAGAGCCGGGTCTCGGTGATCGTCTCGCGCCGCGGGCGGCGGTTCGAGGTCGCCGTGACGTTGCGCGACGCGAGCGGCGAGCGCGCGTCGGAGCGCTTCGCGAACCGACGGCTCGAGGCGATCGCGGGGCCCCTCGGGCGCTGGGTCCGCGACACCCTCGCGCCGGCGGTGCTCGGCGCGGGGTCCGCCGCGGCGCCCCCGCCCGAGCGGGCGAGCGCCCCGGCCCGCCAAGCCCGCGAGCCCGCGCGCGCCGCCGCGCGGCCCGCGCCTGCGCCCGAGCGCGCGTCCTCATCCTCCTCCGACGCGCCGGCGCGCGTCCCGCCGTTCGCGTTCCACGCGGGCATCGCCGTGACGCACCGCGCCTTCGGGTACACCGACGACATCTACGCGATGCTGCGCCCGTACCGGCTCGCCGCGGCGCCCTTCGCGCGGCTCGGGATCGAGTGGTTCCCCGGCGCGCACTTCGACTCCGGCGCCTTCGGCGGGTTCAGCGTCGGCGTCCACGGCGAGCTCGGCATCGCCATCGCCTCGCGCGACGCGCAGGGGATCGACTACCCGACGGAGGCGTGGGGGCTCGGCGTCGACCTGCGCTACCGCCTGCGCGTCGACGACGTCGTGCTCGGCGTCACCGCGGGCTACCGCACCTCCACCTTCGCGCTCTCCGACGCCGACGAGCTCAGCCCGCGACCCGATCTGCCCAACGTGCAGTACCACTCGATCCGCGCCGGCGGCTCCTTCCGCTGGGATCTCGGGCTCGGGTTCTTCGTCGTCGCGGAGGCCGCGTACCTCCACCCCTTCGACGCCGGCGAGATCACCTCGGCCGCGTGGTTCCCGCGCGCGCAGGTCGGCGGGATCGACGTCACGCCCGCGGTCGGCCTGCGCGTCGACGACGTCGAGCTCGTGCTCGCCTTCGAGTACGTCCGCTTCTTCTACGACATGCGCTCGGAGCCCGGGGACCCGCGCGCCGCGGGCGGCGCCCTCGACGAGCGCGTGAGCGGCGTCTTCTCGCTCGTCTTCACCCCCTCCGGGCTCTGAGCGGGGACGATCCTCGTCATTTCGTCATTCGTCATTCCGTCGTAGCCCCGCGCGCTTCGCGCTAACGTGCGCGCCGTGCGCACCGCGCGGCGCGACGTGCTGCGAGCCCTCGGCCCCGGCGTCCTCTTCACGGGGGCCGCCGTCGGCGTCTCGCACCTCGTGCAGTCGACGCGCGCGGGCGCGGTGTACGGCCTCGCGCTGCTCGGCCTCGTGCTCGTCGCCAACCTGGTGAAGTACCCGGCCTTCCGCTTCGGGCCGCTGTACGCCGCGGCGACGGGCACGTCGCTGCTCGAGGGCTACCGCCGGCAAGGGCGCTGGGCGCTCGCGCTCTACGGCCTGCTCACGCTGGGCACGATGTTCACCGTGCAGGCGGCGGTCACCGTGGTCACCGCGGGGCTCGCCGGAGCGCTCTTCGGCCTCGAGGCCTCGCCGCTCGTGATCAGCGCGGTGATCCTCGTCGCGTGCGCGGGCCTCTGCGCGTCGGGCGGCTACCGCGCGCTCGACAAGGCGGGCAAGCTCGTCGTGACGTTGCTCGCGATCACGACGGTCGTCGCGACCGCGCTCGTGCTGCCGCGCGTGAGCTGGAGCACGCAAGCCTTCTGGCCCACGCGCTTCGAGCCGGCGGACCTCGCGTTCATGGCCGCGCTCGCGGGCTGGATGCCGTCGGCGATCGACGTGTCGGTCTGGCAGAGCCTGTGGACGCTCGCGCGCGGCGCGGAGACGGGCGGCCGCGCGGAGGTGCGCGCCTCCTCGCTCGACTTCCACCTCGGCTACGTGGGCACGGCGTTCCTCGCGGTGTGCTTCGTCCTGCTCGGCGCCGCGGTGCTCCACGGTGCCGAGGGCGAGCTGCCCGAGCAGGCGGTGCCGTTCGCGGCGCGCGTGATCTCCGTCTACGTCGAGGTGCTCGGCGAGTGGAGCCGCCCGATCATCGGCGGCGCCGCGCTCGCCACGATGTTCTCGACCACGCTCACCGTCGTCGACGGCTTCCCGCGCGCGCTCTCGGGGCTCGCCGATCGCTTCCGCGGCGAGGAGGTCCCCGACGGCGCGCGCGCGAGCGACCGGACGCCCGCGTACTGGATCGCGCTCGGCGTCCTGTTCGCGGGCTCGCTCGCGATCCTCGGGCTCTTCATGGCGTCGATGAAGGCGCTGATCGATCTCGCGACGAGCCTCTCGTTCCTCTCGGCGCCGGTCCTCGCGTGGCTCAACCACCGCGCGGTCACGAGCGACGCCGTCCCCGCGGCGCACCGCCCCGCGCGCTGGCTGCGCGTCGCGAGCGTCGCCGCCATCGTCGTGCAGGCGGTGTTCGCCCTCGCGTTCCTCTGGCTGATATCCTGAGGTCCGGACGAGGGGAGGCGGCCATGCGTGACGCGGGGGAGAGCCCGGACCAGCTCGACGTCTTGGTGGTGGACGACACGCCGGAGATGCGCGAGCTGCTCGTCGCGATCATCCACCGCGAGGGGCACCAGGCGATCGCCGTCGACTCGGCGGAGAAGGCGCTCGAGCTGCTGCCGGTGTGGACGTTCCAGATCGCCTTCCTCGATCACAACCTGCCCGGCATGGAGGGGCTCTTGCTCGGCGAGTACCTGCGCCGCAGCAACCCGTCGATGCTCATCGCGCTCGTCACCGGCGAGGACGACCCGCGGCTCGTCAAGCGCACGCGCGAGCTCAGCGTGACGTTCATCGCCAAGCCGTTCGACAACGCGCAGATCCACCGCGTGCTCGAGACCTACCGCGCGCTCGCGCGGGAGCGCGCCGCGCTGCGCGAGAGCGCCAGCGACGGAGACTTCGAGCCGCCGATCGCGCGCTTCGCCGGCGAGCTGCCCGAGAGCTTCGGGATCCCCAAGGTGCCCGACCGCATCACCGATCGCCTCGTCGGCACGCTGAAGCGCAGCCTCGCGAACCTGCGGAGCGCGAGCCGCTACAACGAGCGCGACCGCGTCGTCGCGCTGAGCGGCCTGCTCGCGGCGCGCGTGCTCGACGTGGAGCTCCCGCGCACCTCGAGCGGGCTCACGCTCTTCGAGGAGTACGACCGGCTGATGCAGGCCCACGGCCGCCGCACCGAGTTCGGCGCATAGCGTCCGGCGCATGGCGTCCGGCGCATGGCGTTCGGCGCATGGCGTTCGGTGCGCAGCGCTCGGCGCTCACCACACGGGGCGGCGGCGGGTGTGGAACCACTCGCGGTACTCGCCCATCAGCGCGCGCTGCGACGCGGGCGCGTGGCGGCGGCAGCTCCCGAGCTCGGCGCTGCCGTCCGGCGCGCCCCAGCGCAGCTCGACGCAGTCGTTCGGGTTGTAGGCCACCTCGAACGCGGCCGCGCGGGCGACGACGTCGGCGAGCGTGAGCGACTGCGACGCGCCGTCGCTGCGGGTGTAGGCGTAGCGCCGCGTCGCGAGCTCTTCGCGGGCGCGCGCGCGCACGCGGGCGATCGCCGCCTCGAGCGTCGCCTCGGTCAGGCCCCAGCGCGCGGGGTCGCGCCGCATCGCCTCCGGGAAGCCGACGACGGTGTCGATCGCGATCAAGAGGCGCATGTCGCGCGAGGGCGTCGCGTACTCCTCCCAGGGGCCGCCGGTCTGGAAGATGGCGCCGCCCTCGGGCATCTCCATCGTGCGGGAGGGGTTGCGCGCGACCCAGTCCTCGCCGTTCTGCACGCTCACCACGCGGCGCGCGGTCGACTCGCCGAGCGCGTCGATCAGCGAGAGCTGCACGGCGAGCGGGTCCAGGGCGCGCGGGTTGATGAGCGCCTCCATGGCGTCGTAGAAGTCGTCGGTCGAGCCGCGGTACTGCTGCATGGAGAACGGCACGTAGCCGGCGCGCTCGGTGATCTGCGCGTTGTCGAGCGAGCGGTACGCGCGATCGCGCCGCTCGTACACGACGGGGCGCCACGCCTTGAAGCCGGCGCCGACGCTCGTCGTGTCGGGGCTGAAGAGGAACGAGCCGCGCCAGAACCGGCGCCGCCCGACGGTCCCGTCCGGCTGCGCGTCGGCGCCGACCAGGATGCCGTAGCCGTCGATGCCCTGCGGGATCCAGCGCGCGACGACGAGCAGGTGCCCGTACGGATCGGCGTAGACGGTCCCGGGCCGCAGCGCCTCGCGCGTGAGCGGGACGGGGTAGAGCGCGGTCTCGGAGTCCTCCGGGTGCGTGCGCCCGCTCGCCGAGTGGACGCCGCGCTTGACCTGCGTGTTGATGAAGTCGCGGAACGCGTCCACCGGATCGGCGCGACCGTGCTCCCAGATCGGCGTGCGCAGCTCCTCGCAGACCGGGAGGTTCCCGCGCCGGCCGCGCGTGCAGCTGCGGTAGCCGAACGGCAGGCGCATCTTCCACGCGAAGTACGTGCGCAGGAAGTAGGGGAGGTCCGCGCAGTCGGGCCGCAGCGGGATGCGCGCCTCCTCGCCTTGCGCGAAGTGGTTGTGCAAGAGGTTTTGACGCGGATCGTCGAGCAACACGCTGAGGTTGGGCCAGGTGAGCTCCTGCTCGATCGGGAAGTCGAAGAGCGCCTCGACGAACGCCGCGAACAGCGCCTCGGTGTCGGCCTCCCAGCGGAAGCGGGGCTCCCACACCGCGTCGGGCGAGACGCGGTCCGCGCGGGGCGCGAAGCGCGAGACGTTGATGCGCTCGCACGCGGCGACGTTCGGCCCGTCGCCGAGCACGAACGTCCAGCGCCCCTCCGCGGGGCGCGGGAGCTCGGCGACGTACGTGAAGGGCGGGCCGCCGAGCCGGCGGAGCGAGGGCGTGCGCCGCCGGCCCTCGGGATCGATCGCGGCGAGCTCGACGGGGCCGAGCTCGCGCGTCGCGGTGACGAACACGCGCAGCGGCTGCGTGGTGTTGGGGCGCTCGGGCGAGGAGAAGACGCGCGTCTCGAGGCTGTCGGTGCAGCGGTTGCCCGCCGGCACGTCGACCGGCGCCGCGGCGCGCGCGCTCGCCGTCCCGATCAGCTCGGGCCCCACGCGCTGCCCGAGCAGCACCAGGCGCTCGAGGCGCTCGAGGAACGAGCGGCGGCTCGTCCCCTGGCCGAGCGAGAGGTCGCTCACCGTCACGCGGTCCACGCGGCGCAGCGTCTCGTCGCCCTCGCCGCCGCCGGGGCACGCCTCGAGGTACTCGCTGAACGCGTGGATCGCCATCGGCGCGCCGCTCGCGTCGCGCCCGAGGTAGAGCATGATGTGCCCGGGGAAGTGCAGCAGGACGATCGCGCGGCCGGCCGCCGCGTCGAGCAGGCGCAGCCGCTCGTCGAGGTCGGCGACGCCGCTCAGATCGATCGCGTACGTCCCGCTGCCCGCCTGGCGGCCCGAGTGGCGCGGGAGCTCGAGGCCGAACGTGCCGAGCACGTCCATCACGAAGCGCGAGCAGTCGACGCCGCCCTCGTGCCCGCCCCAGCCGTACGGCTGCCCGAGGCGCGCGAAGGCCTCGGTGAGCACCGCGCGCCGCGTGAGCGGGCGGGCCGTCGGATCGAGCCCACGCGCGTCGGCGCGGTGGACGCCCGAGGCGTCGGCGAAGAGCGCCTGCCCGGTGCGCGCGTCGGCGCCCAGGAGCGCCTCGCTCGCGAGCTCGACCCCGGCGCCGTCCGCGCCCGCGAGGCGGGCTCCTGCGCGCGCGCGGAGCGGCGCGGCGGCGAGCAGCGCGCTGCGCTCGGGCTCCGCGACCGGCGGCGAGAGCGCCGCGTCGGCGGCGAGCCACCCGAGCGCGTAGCGCGTGCGCGCGAGCCACATCCCGTTCGGCCAGCGCATGAGCACCTGCACGGGCTCTTGCGGGCGCACCGTCGAGCACGCGTTGCGATCGAACGCGGGATCGATCGGCGCCTTGAACAGCCCCTCGAGCCGCGGCCCGCAGCGCAGCGCGAGCGGCGCGAGCGCGACGCGCACCTCGGGCGCCGGCGCGAGCGCGATCGGGGAGAGCGCGCTCGACTGCGCGGCGTCGAGCCGCCGGCCGCTCGCGTCGACGTACTCGCCCGAGTCGACCTTCTCGCGCAGGTAGGTCAGCCGCGTGCGGACCTCCCGCGCGAGCCGCTCGGGGTCGGGCGCGCGCCCGAGCGAGGCGCGGTCCGTCGGCAGCCCGTTCTCGGGGTCGGTGGTGATCGCCCGGTTGTGCGCCGCGATCTCCGCGACCGTGAGCAGCGGGGCGTCGAGCTCGCCCACGCGCCCGAGCCAGTAGTCGAGCGTGAGGTGCGCCTCGCTCACCCCGGGCAGCGGGTGCGGCGCCGGCGCGGCGCTCGGACACGCCGCGGCCTCCTCGGAGCCCGCCCGCTCGCCGCTCGGGCGATCGGCGCCCTCGCCGGACGTCCCCCCGCACGAGAGCGCGAGCGCCGAGGCGAGCCAGAGCCACCACCGTGTCGAGCGAGATCCCACTTGCACAAAGGATAGCCAGCGCCCCCAACGGCGGCAGGTTTGTCGCTGACAACGACCTGTTCGATGCGCGCCATTCCCTCGCTCACCCTCACCGCATGTTCTCGGTCGAGCGGAGCGGCCGCACGTCCGGGCGGCCGTCCGCGGTGACGATCGGGGTGATCCGGCAGCCGCCCGGGGTGATCTCCACGTCCGCGACGCGCCAGAGGTCGTCGCTCGCCTCGCGCAGCGGCACCGGCCCGAGCGTCTCGCGCGGCGTCGTCGTCGAGCCGCCGCAGTAGATGCGCACGGTCGTGTTGTTCGGACCGGTCCCGCGCCAGTTGTGCACCGCGATGCGGTAGGAGCCCGGCTGCGGCCGCTCGATGTTGATGTTCTCGGGACCGAAGCCGCTCGTGTTGTCGATGTCGAGCCGCGGGTTGTCGTCCACGCCCGGCGCGCCCCACTCGAGGCGCGGGCCGCCCGTGCAGTTGCGGAAGTGGCAGTCGTCCATGCTCGTCCACCGCGTGCCGGTCGGGTTCATGAGGTGCAGGTCCATGTCGGTGCCGTTCGTGTCCCAGAACATCTCGACGCGCAGGCCGTCGACGTTGCCCGCCTCGACGCGCGTCGTGCAGCTCGCGGTCATGCCGTCGTCGTCCACGACCTCGACCGTGAGCTCGAAGACGCCGGCGATGTCCGGCGTGAAGCGCGTCGTCGGCGCGTTGCGCGGGGCCGGCTCGGCGGCGCGCGATCCGGGCGGGCGGCTCGTCGCGCTCCAGCGCCAGGTGACGATCATCCCGTCGTCGACCGCGCTCGCGGTGATCTCCACCGTACGCAGCGGTTCGGTCGTGACCACCTCGGGGCACGTCAGCGTCGGCGGCGTCGGCGTGCCGATCACGGTCACGTCGCAGCTCGCGCTCAGCCCCTCGACGTCGACCGCGGTGAAGCGCAGCTCGTAGCGGCCCTGCCGGTCGGGCACGAGGTTGGTCGGGTTGGCGTCGGGCGGGCGCAGCCGCGCGGCGCTCCCCGGGGGCGAGGCCAAGAGCTCCCAGCGCTCCGAGGCGATCCCCACGTCGTCCGTCGCGGTGGCGCGTAGGCGCAGGGACTGGCGCGTCGGCGCCATGATCGGGCTCGGCGGGCACTCGACCTCGGGCGGCCCCGTCACCGTGATCGCGACCTGGCACGTCCCGATGGCCATGTCGGGGTCGACCACCGTGAGCTCGAGGACGTACGCGCCGCGCGTCGGCGTGACGAACTCGGTGACCGGCGCCTCGGGGGCGCTGAGGCGCGCGCCCGAGCGCGGCGGCTCGGTGACGATCGCCCAGCGGTACGCGACCACCTCGTCGTCGTCGTAGCCGTCGCCGACGACGAGCACCGGCACGCCGACCACGGTGGCGAGCGGCTCCTCGGGGCAGATCGCGATCGGCGGCCCGACGACCGAGCGCACGATCACCTCGCAGGACGCGCTCCGCATGCGGCCGTCGACCGCGGTGAAGCGCATCAGGAAGTCGCCCTCGACGTCGGGCGTGACGGTGACCTCGCCGGGGGCGCCGGGCTCGACGCGCGCGAACGATCCGGGCGGCGAGCCGACGAGCGCCCAGTCCTGCCGCGCGATGCCGGCCGGGCTCGTCGCCGTCGCGCTCAGCGCGCGGGGCCGCCGCGGGCTCGTGAACTGCACGCGGCGGCCGCAGTCCACGACCAGCTCGTCGGGCGGGCCGGCGTCGAAGCCCGCGTCGGTGCCCGCGTCGAGCCCGGCGTCGAAGCCTCCGTCGTGGAAGACCGGCGGGTCGACGGTGAGCGCGCTGCGCGAGCCGCAGCCCGCTCCGAGCGCGAGGGAGAGCACGTAAGTCAAGGTGCGGCGCCGCATACGCGTTCGAGGATAGCGCGCGCGTCCACCCAACGCCGTGCGGGGCTGCGATATGCTCTGCCACCGGATGAGCTCGACCTCCAACTCGGCCGAGGCGACCCTCGACGCGCTGGCCGATCCCGTGCTGGTGTGCGGGGTCGATGGGCGGTTGAGCTTCGTCAACGCCGCGGCGGCCCGCCTGCTCGACGAGCCGGCGGAGGCGCTCGTCGGGCGGCCGGCGCAGAGCATCGTGCCCGCGCGCATCCACAGCATCGACGGCCGGCCCTTCGTCGACTGGCTCGTCGCCGCCTGCGAGGCGCACCACCGGCCGGTCCGCGTCCCCGTCCTTCGCCACGACGCGGTGGAGATCCACCAGGCCGTCCAGGTCACCACCACGACGATCGAGGGGCTCGGCACCGCGGTCGTGCTCGTCATGCGGCCCCCCGACGAGGCGCACGAGCTCGACGAGGATCCGCTCGGCGTCGCGCCCGGCCACCCGAGCGCGGAGCGCAGCTACCGCGCGCTCTTCGAGGCCGTCCCCGTCGGCGTCCTGCACTTCGACGCCGGCGGTCGGATCACCGCGGTCAACGAGCTGCTCGCGGAGCAGCTCGGCTCGTCGCGGCAGCTCGTCGTCGGGCTCGACATGCGCACGCTGCCGAACGACGCGCTGCGCGCGGCGGTGACGGAGGCGCTCGCCGGCCGCGTCGGCGAGTACGACGGCGCGTACACCTCGGTCACCGGCGGGCGCACGCGGCTCTTCCGCGCGACGTTCTCGCCGATCGTCCGCGATGGCCGCGTCGAGGGTGGCGTCGGCATCGTCGACGACGTGACCGAGCGCCGCGAGATCGAGGCGCGCCTCGCGCAGGGCGAGCGGATGGCCTCGCTCGGCCGGCTCGCGGCAGGCGTCGCCCACGAGATCAACAACCCGCTCGCGTACGTGCGCACCAACCTCGAGCTCGCGCGGCGCGAGCTCGCGCGGATCGAGGCGCCCGAGCTCGCGGAGGCGTTCGACCGCATCACGCAAGCGCTCTTGCGCGCGGACGACGGCGTCGAGCGCGTCCGCGTCATCGCGGGCGACCTCAAGACCTTCTCGCGCGGGGACGACGGGAGCTGGCAGCCGGTGCGCATGCAGCGCGTGATCGACGCCGCGATCAACCTCGCGTGGAACGAGATCCGCCACCGCGCGGAGCTCGTGCGGGAGATCGGGGCGGCGCCGCCGGTGATGGGCAGCGAGACCCGCTTCGTGCAGGTGCTCGTGAACCTCCTCGTCAACGCGGCGCACGCGATCGAGCTCGAGGGTGATCCGGCGCGCCGCAAGATCACCGTGCGGCTCGGCGAGGCGAGCGACGAGCGGGTGTTCGTC
>JAHBWG010000086.1 GCA_019637095.1 Sandaracinaceae bacterium
CCCGCCTACGCGGCGCGCGACGGGAGCGTGATCACCCGCGGCCCGGCGCGCGCGCCGCTCGTCGAGGGGCCTCGCGACACCGTGGTGCTCGGCCGGAGCCTGCCGCGCGAGACGGTGATCTACGACGCGGGCCGCGGGCGCCGCGCGGTTCCGCCGTCGGTGAGCGTGAGCCCGGCGGTCACCTCGGCGCCGCCGCGCGCGGTGCCCGTGCCGCCGCCCGCGATGAGCGCGCGCCCCGCGCCGATGCCCGCCGTGGCGCCGCAGTACGGTCCGCGCCTCCCGCAGCGCGTGCCCGCGCCGGCGGTCCAGGGGCCGGCCATCGATCGCGGCCCCGCGCGGTACTCCCGCGTGGCGCCGCCGCAGAGCGCGCCGGTCTACCGCGCGCCGTCGCCGAGCTACACGCGCATGGCGCCGCCACAGAGCGCGCCGGTCTACCGCGCGCCGTCGCCGAGCTACACGCGCACCGCGCCGCCGCCGAGCGCGCGGTCCTACGGCGGCCCCTCTCCGTCGTACTCGGCGCCGCGCGCCTCTCCGTCGTACTCGGCGCCGCGCGCCTCTCCGTCGTACTCGGCGCCGCGCGCCGCGCCGTCGTACGGCGGCAGCTCGTCGCCGACGCCGCGCGCCGCGCCGTCGCGCTCGGTCACGCCGAGCGCCGGCGCCGGCTTCGGAGGCTCGCGCTTCGTGCGCCCGCGGTGAGGGACGTCTCGACTCTCGTCGTCGAGCGAGGAAACCGAGCGGCGCCACGCGCGATGAGGGGGGCATCTACTCCGAGGTGTTCCCATGGCGTGGCTCGTGATGACCGTCTCCTTCTTGCTCTGGGCCCTGGCCAACCTGGCCTTCGCGTTCGTCGATCCGCCGCCCGCGCTCGCGCGCTTCATGCCGCGCAAGGTCTGGTTCCTGTTCGCGGCCCTGCCCGCGCCGTGGGACCGCCGGCTCGGCATGCTCTTCAACGCGGTGCTCGGCGTCGTCGGGGCGCTCTACTTCGGCCGCCTCGCGCTGCTCGAATGACGCGCGCCACGCGCGCAGCTACCCTGCATGCGTGACGGCCAGCGGCTCGACGCCGGGCGACCCCCGCCCGCGCATCCTCCTCGTCGAGGACGACTACGACACGCGGCGGCTGATGGCGCGCATGCTCGAGCCCGTCGGCGACGTCGTGATGGCCGCCGATGGAGAGGAGGCGCTCGAGCGCCTGCTCGAGGTGCGCCCCGACCTCGTCGTGACCGACGCGATGATGCCGAACCTCGACGGCCTCGGGCTCACGCGCCTCGTGAAGGCCGACCCCGCGCTCGCCGAGATCCCCATCGTCGTGGTCACCGCCAAGGGGCTGCCGCGCGACGTGATCGAGGGCATCAACGCGGGCGCGCGCTTCTACCTCACCAAGCCGTTCACCCCGGCGGAGCTCGTCGACAAGGCGCGCCGCGCCTTGCGTCGCTGACGGACAGCGCGTCGACGACGTCGCTCACACGTCGGCGACGCGCGCGCGCAGCGTCGCGGCGCGGTCGGCGGAGATCCCGAACGCCCCGGCGAGCGCGTCGAGCGCGCTCTGCTCCTCGGGGTCGAGGCGATGGTCCGACTGCGCGAGCGCCATCGCGAGCGCGAGGACCAGCTCGCGCAGCCCCGGCTGCGTGAGCTCGCGCGCGATCGCCTCGGCGTCGAGCGGCGCGTCGATCGCGGCGAGCAGCTCGTCCTGCGCGTCGGGGGCGAGGTCGCTCGCCGCCACGATCGACTGCAGCATCGCCACCTCCTCCTCGGCCACGTCGCGGTCCGCGTGCGCGATCCAGATGCACGCGTGGATCGCGCCGCGGCGCTCGCGCAGCGTGATCGCGGCGGGCTGCGCGGCGAACCACTCGCGCAAGCCGACGAGCGCCTCCTCGCCGAGCAGCCGCAGCGCGAGCTCGGCGCCCTCCTCCTCCGCGCGCCCCATGAGCAGGCCGCCGCGACAGAGCGCGCCGACCCAGGTGACCATGGCCGCGACCGCGTTCGCGTTCGTCATGCCGCTGGCATATCAGAGCGGGCTCACCCGCGTCGAGACGTCGCGAACCGGCTCGGGTCCCACGCCTCGGAGGCGGCTGCCTCGAAGCGCGCGCGCTGCGCGGGCGTGACGTCGAGGGCGCCCTCGCGCAGCGCCCGCTTGGCCTCGGCGTACGCCGCGCGCGGGTGCGCGGCGAGGCGCGCGAGCCGCGCGCGCCCGCCCTCGATCGCGTCGGGCACCACCTCGTCGACGAGCCCGAGCGCGAGCGCGGCGCGCGGGTCGTGCCGCTCGGCGCCGAGGAGCACGCGCTCGATCGTGTGGCTCGGCAGCCGGTGGCGCAGCAGCGCGAGCACCACCGGCGGGTAGGTGATCCCGATCGCCACGCCCGTCATCCCGATCTTGATCGACGGATCGTCCGTCACCACGCGCAGGTCGCACGCCTGCGCGAGCAGGCACCCGCCGGCGACGGCGTGGCCGTTGATCGCCGCCACGGTGGGCGCGCCGTGGTGGAAGAGGAGCCGCGCGACGTCCTCGATCGCCTCGGTGACCGCGCGAGGGTCGCCGCCCGCGAGCGCGTCGAGGTCGAGCCCGGCGCTGAACGCGCGGCCCTCGCCGTAGACGAGGATCGGATCGTCGGGATGCGCGCGCAGCTCGTCCGCGCACGCGGCGAGCGACTCGAGCGTCATCGTGTTCGGCCCCCGGCCGCGCAGCACCACCTCGCGCATCACCACCTCACGCGCTAGGGCGCGAACCCCTCGAGCTCCAGCTCGCCGCGCGCCGCCGGGCTCGCCGCGAGCTCGCCGAGCATCATCCCGAACACGACGAGGTCCTGCCGATCCGGGCGGCCCTCGTACGCGAGCGCGCCCCGCAATGTGCCTTCCTCGGTGTATCCCAGCTTGCGCGGGATCGCGAGGCTGCGCTCGTTCGCCGGCGCGACGCGGATCTCCATCCGCAGGGCGCCGAGCCGCTCGAAGCCGACGCGGGTGAGCGCTCCGGCGAGCTCGGTGCCCAGGCCCTGGCCCCACGCGTCCTGGGCGAGCCAGTAGCCGATCTCCAGGGCGCGCGGGCCGACGCGGGCGTGCAGGCCCGCGCCGCCGACGTATTGGCCGGAGGCGCGCAGGAACGCGCCGTAGACGAAGTCCTCGCCGAGATCGAAGCGCCCGCGGATCGCCCGTAGCTGGGCCGCTCGCTCCTCGAGCGCGATGGGCTCGCGCGCCACCCACGGCAGCCACGGCGCGAGGGCCGCCGCGTTGGCGACGATCACCGGGTGTGCCGCGGCGACGTCGGCGCGCTCGTAGCAGCGCAGCGTCAGCCGCGCGGTGTGGATCGCGTACGGAGGCTCGGGCCACACCTCGCTCACGCTCACATCCCGTAGGTCGTGCCGCGGGTGACGAGGCGGCCGTTGAGCGTGCAGATCGATCCGTCGCGCATGCTCTGGAACGACGCGTTGCGGAACGTGACGTCGGCGGTCGCGAGGTCGGAGTCGAACTCGCGCACCTCCACCGTGCCGCTGACCGGGTCGGCGATGCGCCCGCTGCGGATCGCCATCACGTCCATCGACATGTTCGTCCAGATCGCCTGGCCGACCATCACGTTGATCACGGTCTGCGTGTCCATCCGCTGCTGCGTCGAGAGCTGGTAGGTCCCGGGGCCGCGCGGGAAGCCCATGTAGATCGCGCCCGTGAGGCCGCCCATGTTGCTCGACATCACGTTCACGTTCCCGCCGCCGCCGGTGACCATGCGGCGCGCGTTGAACGTCGGGCTGCACGTGCCGCTGAAGGTCACGTCGATCGTCGGGTCGCGCGGGTTGCCCGCGGCGGTGTCGGGCGGCGTCCCGTCCCCGCCGGTCGTCCCGACGCTGTCCCCGCCCACGGTGGCGATCGTGCCGCCGCCTCCACCTCCGCGGTCGTCGTCGCGCCCGGCGAAGGCGTAGATCGCGCCGCCGATGCCGATCACCGCGAAGAAGAGGACCGCGAGCAGCCCGACCCCGAGCCCGATGAGCAGGCCGCCCTTGCCGCCGCCGCCGCTCTGCGGCGCGTGCATCATCGCGCCGCTCGGCGGGTGCATCGGCCCCGAGGCCATGTGCCCGATCGCCGCGGTGACGGGCGGCGGCGTGCCGTACCCGCCGCCGGCGGGCGTCGCGTAGTGGCCCGGCTGCGAGTAGGGCCCGCTCGCCGGCGCCATCGGCGGCGGCGTGTAGTACTGCGGCCCGGTCGGCGGCGGCGCGGGCTGCCCCGCGCGCATCCGCGCGCGCACCGCCTCGAGGTCCGCGATCAGGTCCTTCATCGTCGGGTGGCGGTAGTCGCGGTTGGCCGCCATCGCGCGCGCCGTGACCTGCTCGAGATCGGGCGGGCAGTGCGGCACGCGCGCGCGCAGCGGCGGCGCGTGGCCCGCCGCGATCTGCTGGACGAGCTCGAACAAGCCGTCCGCCTCGTACGGCGGGCGCCCGGCGAGGCACTCGTAGAGCACCACGCCCATCGCGTACACGTCGTAGCGGCCGTCCGGCTTGCCCGACGCGTTGATCTGCTCCGGCGACATGTACCAGGGCGTACCCATGGCGATGCCCGTCTTGGTCATCGGCGAGCCCGCCGCGAGCCCCGGCGTGTCGTCCTCGTAGAGCTTGCTGATCCCGAAGTCGAGGACCTTGGGCGGCCGCGGGCTTCCGTCCTTGCCCTGGCAGAGGAAGATGTTGTCGGGCTTGAGGTCGCGGTGGATGATCCCCTCGAGGTGCGCCTCGTGGACGCCCTTGCAGGCGTCGATCATCACGTCGAGCGTCTCCTCGACGCTCAGCGGCCCGCGCTGCAGCCGGTCCGCGAGCGACTCGCCGCGCAGCCGCTCCATCACGAGGAACGGCGCCTCGCCGTCTTGGCCGACGTCGAGGATCTGGATGACGTTCGGGTGCTCGATCTTCGCGGTCGCGCGCGCCTCCGCGAGGAAGCGCGCGAGCGACTCCTTGCTGCGCGCGGCGCCGGGGAGCATCCACTTGATCGCGACGGCGCGCCCGGTCGCCTGGTTGATCGCGGCGTAGACCGCGCCCATCCCGCCCTGGCCGAGCAGCGACTCGATGCGGTAGCGGACGCCGATGAGGTCGCCCGGCTTCGGGAGCTGTTCGCCGCTCACGGTGCCCGGAGCGTACGTAGCGCGCGGCCGGTTGCCAACGGCGATCCGGTGTCGCGGCGGCTTCGATCAGAGCCCGAGGCTCAGGCCGGCGTCGGCGAGCCGCTGCCGCGCCGCGGCGGTCTTCAGGATCGGGCCGATCGCGAGCAAGCTCAGGAGCGCGCTGAGCGCCGAGAGCGGCACGGTGAAGTACATGAGGCAGCTCAACACGCTGGTGAGCGTGTAGAAGAGCCAGCCGAGCACCGCGAGCGCGACGACGATCCCGTTCGCGCCAGAGGCGAACGCCGCCCAGCGACGCGCGCGGTACTGCATCGCGGCGAGGCCGATCGCGCCGACGCCGAGCACGATGAGCAGCCGCGGCACCCAGTTCGCCCAGTCGGCGCGCCAGGTCACGTCGATCACCTGCAGGCCCGTGAGGGCGACCAGCAGGCCGGTGACGCCCTGGACTGCGGCAGCCAACTTGACGATGGCCGACGGCTCCGCCGCGCGCAGGTCGGCGTCCGGGAGGCTGTCGCGCGGCGCGCCGCTCATGGGGCGGGGTCCGTGCGCTGGCCGACGACGACGCGGTTTCGGCCCGCCTGCTTCGCGCGGTACATCGCCATGTCGGCGACCTTGAGCAGCTCCGGCACCGGCTCGCCGGGGGCGAGCGCGGTCACGCCCATCGAGATCGTCACGGAGGGCAGCGCGGTTCCGTCGGGCATCGCGAGGGTCTGCGCGGCGACCGCCTCGCGCACCCGCTCGGCCGCGATGCGCGCCTGCTCGACGGGCGTGTCGGGGAAGATGATCACGAACTCCTCGCCGCCGAAGCGCGCGACGAGGTCGGTCGGGCGCAGGTTGGCCGCGAGCGTCGTCGCCACGATCGTGAGCACGTGATCTCCGGCCGCGTGCCCGTAGGTGTCGTTGAAGGACTTGAAGTGATCGATGTCGATCAGCGAGACGGAGAGCTCGCTGCCGCCGCGGCTGTGCCGCTCGACCATGCGGTGCAGCGTCTCGTCGAGCCAGCGGCGGTTGTGGATCCCGGTGAGCCCGTCGAACATCGCCGCGCGCTCGTACATGCGCCGCTTCTGGACGTTCTTCGAGACGGTCGCGTTGTTCGCGCGCAGCCGCGCCGCGAGCGCGAGCAGGAGGTTGAGCGCGAAGGCGTGGCTGACGTTGGTGAGCCGCCAGAAGTCCTCCTCGCCGATCTCGAGCAGGCGCGCCTCGCTCGCCGCGACGACGTAGGCGGAGGCGTCCGAGCCGTCGAGCACGCCGAGCTCCCCGACGGTCTCGCCGGCGCCGATCGTGGCGACCGGGTCGGTCTCGGGGGAGTCGAGATGCACGCCGAGCTCCCCCTCGAGCACGAGGAACATCCGCGCGTTGCGCGCGCCCTGCTCGATCAAGAGCTCGTGCGGCGCGAGGCGGCGCTGCACCGCGGCGGCCAGCAGCTCTCGCCGTGCGGTCAGCCCGACGCCCTCGAGCACCGCGAACCCGTCCAGCACTTCGACGCCCAAGGGCTCCACGCGCCCGATGGTATCCACTCGGTGACCGTTTTGGTATGGCGCACCGGCGCCGGACGATGGGATAACCCGCGCATGGCGGAAGCGGCCACGCACCTCGCGATCTCCGCGCGGCTCGTCGGGACGCCGGTCGCGATCGGGGACGGGATCGCGAGCGCGCGCCTCGTGACCAGCGCCGAGATGGCGGCCGACGACCGGGGCCTCGTGCACGGCGGGTTCGTGTTCGGCCTCGCCGACTACGCCGCGATGCTCGCGGTCAACGATCCCCTCGTGGTGCTCGGCGCGGCGGACGTCCGGTTCACCGCGCCCGTCGCGGTCGGCGACGAGGTGCTCGCGCGCGCGACGGTGACCGAGGCGAAGGGCAAGAAGCGAGTGGTCGCGGTGTCCGCGTCCGTCGCCGATCGGGTGGTGCTCGAGGGGACGCTCACGGCGTTCGTGCTCGAGCAACACGTCTTGTCGCGGGGCTAGGCGTGGGCAGGCTCGGGACGTGGCTGGGGTTCGCGGGGCTCGCCATCGGGTGCGGCGGGCTGGCGCCGGAGCGCGTCGAGGACGCGCCGGACGAGCCGCCGGCCCTCGAGGTGACGCTGCGCGCGAACCGCATCGTCTTCAACCGCCCGATCCGCTTCGCGGACGACACCGACGAGCTGCTCGCCGAGTCGCACGAGGTGCTCGACCGCGTCGCCGAGCTGCTCGCCGAGCGAGGGAACCTGGTGCGCGTGCAGGTGCAGGGGCACTCGAGCACCCGCGGCACCACGCAGCAGAACCAGGAGCTGTCCGCGCGCCGCGCGGCCGCGGTGGCGGCGTATCTGCGCGCGGGCGGCGTGCGGCAGGAGATCACCTCGCGCGGCTTCGGCGAGACCTACCCGGTCTGCCACGAGGAGACCGACGATTGCCACGAGCGTAACGGTCGCGTGGAGCTGTTCGTCGACGAGCAGTGATATAAGAGGCGTTCGGAGGTCGTATGAGCCAAGGGGATTGGGAGCCGCCCGAGTTCAACGACGAGACGCTGCCCGTCCTTCGCCCCCGCTCCGGGGATCGCGTGCGCCCCGGCGATCACGGCATCGACCTCGGCGGCCGCACCGACGTCGGGTGCATGCGCGACCACAACGAGGACACCTTCCTCATCGCCGACCTCGGGCGGTGGCTCGACGTGCTCGACTCGAGCCTGTCGGTCCCGAGCGCGCAGCGCCGCATCCCGGGCCCGAAGGGCACGCTCATGATGGTCGCCGACGGGATGGGCGGCCACGGCGGCGGCGAGGTCGCGAGCGCCGTCGCCGTCGACATGATCGCGCAGTTCGCGCTCTACGCGATGCCGTGGGTCACGCAGCCAGACGAGGTCGAGGAGAAGGAGCTGCTCGAGAAGCTCGGGCAGGCGATGCGCGCGTGCCAGGCGCGCCTCGAGAGCGTCGCGGTGCGCAAGCGCATCGATCAGCTCCAGCCGGGCACGACCCTGACCGTCGCGTACGCGCTCTGGCCCAAGCTCTACGTCGCGCACGCCGGCGACAGCCGCCTCTACCTCTTCCGCGACGACGAGCTCACCCAGATCACCACCGACCACACCGTCGGCCAGGCGCTGCGCGCGTCGGGCGCGATCGGCAACGAGCCGTCGCGCTTCGACCACATCCTCGTCAACGTCGTCGGAGGCGGCGGCGAGCGCGTGCGCGCCGAGGCGCACAGCCTGCGCCTGCGACCGGGCGATCGCGTGCTCCTGTGCTCGGACGGGCTGACCGGCCACGTCGCGGACAGCGCGATCGCGCACGAGCTGCGCTCGTCGTTGACCGCGGCGAACGCGTGCGAGGCGCTCATCGAAGAGGCCAAGGCCGGGGGCGGGTCGGACAACATCACGGTGATCGTCGCCTCGTTCTGATCGATGGCGGGGCGCGCGACGACCTCCGAAGCACCGCGCTTCGCGCCGTTCGGGCGGTACCTGTTGCTCGAACGACTCGCCGTCGGCGGGATGGCCGAGGTGTACCTGGCCAAGCGCTTCGACGAGGGCGTCTCGGACCTGCTCGCGATCAAGCGCATCAAGCCCTCGCTCGCGGAGAACGACGACTTCATCCGCATGTTCCTCGACGAGGCGAAGATCGCCGCGCGGCTGAGCCACCCGGGGATCGCGCGCATCCTCGAGCTCGGCCGCATCGGGCGCTCGCACTACCTCGCGATGGACTTCGTCTGGGGCAAGGATCTGCTCGCGATCATGCGGCGCGTGAAGCTCCTGGGCGCGCAGCTCTCGCCGAGCTTCGTCGCGTGGATCGGCATCGGCATGCTCGACGCCCTCGACTCGGCGCACCGCCTCACGGATCGGCACGGCGCGCCCATGGGCCTCATCCACCGCGACGTGTCGCCGCAGAACGTGCTCGTGAGCTTCGATGGCGTCGTCAAGCTCATCGACTTCGGCATCGCCAAGGCGCAGTCGCGCTCGACCGAGACGCAGGCCGGCGTGCTCAAGGGCAAGGTCGGCTACATGAGCCCCGAGCAGGTGAAGGGCTCGAAGATCGATCACCGCTCGGACCTCTTCGCCGTCGGCACGTGCCTCTACGAGCTGCTGACCCTGCGCACGCTGTTCGCGCGCGAGAACGCGCTCGAGGCGATGGAGAACGTCCGCTATGTGAAGGCGGAGCCGCTCGAGACCCAGCGCGCCGACGTGCCGGCGGGGCTCGCGAGCGCGATCGCGCGCGCGCACGCCGCGGAGCCGGACGCGCGCTGGGCGAGCGCGCGCGACATGGCCAGCGCGTTGCGCGCCTTCCTCGCCCAGCACGACCCGAGCTTCGATCGCGTGGCCGCGGTGACCTGGATGCGCGACGCGTTCCGCAAGGAGCTCGTCGCGGAGCGGGTGCGGCTCGACGCGTTCGATCAGGTGGGCCGCCCGCAGGTCGTGCGCGCCGAGGAGCCGCGCCGGAACTCGGTCACCGACCTGAAGGTCGTCGGCGCGCGCGACCCCGCGCCGCCGGACTGGGACGGGCTCGGCGAGACGCTGATCAACGACGAGCCGATCCCGTTCGTCGAGGGCGCGCCGCCCCCCGCGCCGGAGGAGGGCCCCGCCGAGGTCTACTTCCACCGCGACGCGTCGGCCCCGGGCGCGGTGGATCCGGCCGCGCTCGAGGAGGACGTCGACGTCTCGCTCGAGCCCTCGCAGATCGACAGCGCCGTGATCGAGCGCCTGCTGCCGGCCGCCGACGAGAAGGCGGAGGCCGCGCGCGAGCCGACGCAGCGCCACCGCACCGTCAAGCCGGAGATCCTCCCGCCGAGCCCGCGGAGCCGCGAGGCCAGCTGGCTGGTGCGCGCGCTCGTCGCGATCGCGCTCACCTCCGCGGGCGCGCTCGCGTACTACCTCTACGCGTCCTCGCTGGTCGTCGCGAGCATCGAGGTGCGCACGCTCCCCGAGGTCGACGCGGTCGTCCTGCTCGACGGCGTGCGCCGCGGCACCGCGCCGGTGCGGCTCGAGAACGTGCAGGAGGGGCGCCACGTCGTGACGATCGTCGCGCCGGGCTTCGAGGACGCCGCGCGCGAGATCGTCGTCACCTCGAACACCACGGTGATGGTCGAGGTCGCGCTCCAGCCCCGCGACGGGCCTTGAGTCCCCGAAGGGCGGGCCCGCGAATTTCACCCCCGGCGCCCGCTCTGGTATCCATGTCGTCGTGAAGCGAGTCGCCGCGCGGGTGGTCGTCTTGGCCGCGCTCTTGTCGGTCGCTCTCCCCGGGACCGCCGAGGAGCCCTCCTACACCTGCGAGCCCAACGTGGTGCTCGGGCGCGCGATGGCCCCGGTGCTCGAGCGGATCGCCCACGACTTCCACCGGCGCACCGGCCGCCGCCTCCACGTCACCTCGGGCACGCGCACGCCCGAGGAGCAGGCCGAGGCGATGTTCGACAAGCTCGCGCGCGGCGAGCGGCTCACCTCGCTCTACCGCGACGTCGACGCCGCCTCCGAGATCCAGGCCGCGTACCGGCGTCACCGGCGCGACGGGCGCGGCGTCGCGGTGCGCGAGATGGCGCGGGTGATCCGAGCGCAGGTCGGCCGCGGTTGCCTCATCTCGCGCCACCTCGACGCCAACGCGGTCGACGTGCGCAGCCGCAACCTCTCTCGTCGTGAGCAAGCCGTGTTGCGCGAGGTCGTGCGCTCCGCCGGCAACGTGGAGCTGCTCCAAGAGGGCGTGCCTCCGCACTTCCACCTCCAGCTCCGGTGAGCGGGGTTGCAGAGGGGTGCTTCGCACTCCTGAGGCCATCGGCGCGATGACCTGCCCTCGATGGTGCGCTCGACGGCGCGGAGCTCGATCAGTCGCCAGGCTTCGAGCTTCGACCCGAGGGCTCGGCTCGAGGGGCTTCGGCGGGGACGAGCGTGCACGTCTCGGTGCGCGGGTCGAACACGATGCGCACTTCACCCCGCTCGAGCTGGCGCCGTACGTCGGCGCGCTTTCGCTCGAGCGGGATGTCGTCGTGGCCGTAGTCCGTGCCCTCGCGCAGGACGAAGTCGTCGATCAGCCCGAGCAGCGCTGCCTCGCTGAGCCGCTCGAGAGGGACGACGACGCCGTCGCTCAACGGACCTCGATCGAGCCGCAGTTGGCGGTGCGGCCCGAGTCGGTGACCTGGACCATGCCGCCGCCGGGCGAGCTCGGCGCCGCGACGACGAGCTCGGTGGGCGAGCGCTGCGCGATGCGCACGATCTGACCGCCGATGCGCACCGTGGGCTGCGAGAAGCCGACGCCGCGGATGGTGACCGCGCCGCCGCGCGGCGCGCGCGGGGTCTCGACCGAGCACGAGAGCTGGACCTGCGGCGTCGGGCCGCCGCCCGCGGGCGGCTGCGGCGAGCCGGGCGTCACGGCGACGGTGCCCGGCTGGGGGCGCGGCGCGGGCGTCGTGGCCGAGCCGCCTTGCTCGGTCCGCGCGGTGACGCCCGGCGCCGGGGTGGTGGCCGACCCGCCTTGCTCGGTGCGGGCGGTGACTCCAGGGCGCGGCGTGGTGGCCGCGCCGCCCTGCTCGGTGCGGGCGGTGACGCCCGGCGCAGGCGTGGCCGCGGCGCCGCCCTGCTCGGTGCGAACGGTGACGCCGGGGCGCGGCGTGGTGGCCGCGCCGCCCTGCTCGGTGCGCGCGGTGACCGCGGGCGTCGCCCCCGTCGCGGGGCGTCCGTCCGGCGTGTACACGGTGCCGCCGCGCTCCGTCGCGCTGCCGCCCGACGCGCTCGGGACGGCCGGGCGCGCGCTCGCGCCACCGCCGCTCGCGGAGCCACCCGCGCTCGCGGAGCCGCCCGCGCTCGCGGAGCCACCCGCGCTCGCCGAGGCGCTGCCGCGCACGCCCACCGCGCCGCCGATGAGCCGCCGGCGCCGCCGAGCCCGCCGCCGCCGCGCACGGTAGCCGAGCCGCCGCTCGCGCTCGGCGCGCCGCCGCCTCGCGCTCGGCGTGGCGCTCGCCGGCCGCCGCCTGTCTCGGGCGCGTACCGGCTGCTCGCGACGCCGCCCGCGGGGGTCGCCGTCACGCCGCCGCCCTGCCGGGTGGGCTCGACGGGCGTGCCGCCGCCCTGCCGCGTGGGCTCGACGGGCGTGCCGCCGCCCTGCCGCGTGGGCTCGACGCGCGTGCCGCCGCGGGCCGCGACGACGACCGCGCCGGGCCGCGTGTACGCGGGCGCCGGGGCCTGGTCGACCGGGCACCAGTAGCCGGGGTGGTAGACGTGGCGGCCGCCCTCGACGACGACCACCGGATCGACCCACTTCATCCCGGCCCGGCCGCTCTCCCAGCGGCCGTCGACCCAGATCCACGCGCCGCCGGACCACTCGTAGTGGCCCTCGACCCAGACCGCGCCGCTGGCGGGCGCGGCCGGCCGCTCCACCACCGCGGCGCGCGCCGGCGGCGGCGCCGACGTCACGACCACGTACTGTGGAACGTGCCAGGTGGCGGTCGCGCTCGCGCTCGCGAGGGCGGTCGTGCGCGTGGCGCGCGCGCGGTAGGTGACGGTGCAGCCGGAGGTCGCGAGCAGGATCGCGACGAGGGTGGCGGAGATGGCGGCGTTGCGCATGACGGGGGCTCCTCTCGTTCGGGACGTCATTCTAGGAGGGTTCGCGCTCACCGCATGGCGAAAGCGCGTCGGTCGGTGGAGGGCGGCTCGGGGATGCTCGGAGTGGGTCACGCCGGGTTCGACGGGCCGCCGCGCGTTCCCTTCAAACCGCCAAGGTGCTCGTCGCGCGCTCGGTCTGACGCGGCGCCCGAGGTTTGCCACACTGGAGGGGCGCCGGATGGCCGCGCAAGCGATGACGATGGACGCAGCGATCGATGGACCCCGCGCGCGTGACGCCGCGCCGGCCTCGCGCCGCGCGATCGGCTGGCGCGGTGAGGAGTCGCTCTTCGTGCTGGCCGCGGCCGCTGCCGCGCCGTGGCCGCTCTGGTCCGCGCTCGCGTGGCTCGGCCTGCCCGGCTCCGCGCACGCGCCCGCGCTCGCGCAGGGCGTGCTGCCGCTCGCGATCGTCCTCGCGGCGATGGGGCTCTTCGCGCATCGCCCGCGGGGGCGCGCGGCGGCGCGCTGGGCGCTGACGGTGATCGGGACCGGGCTGATCGGCGAGCTGTTCGCGAACGCGGTGACCGACCTCGGGCGCGGCCCGGGGCTCGGCGTCGCGACCGACGTGACGCGCGCGCTCGCGGTGTGGCTCGTCGCGGTCCTCGTCTACGAGGTCGCGCCGATCGTCGCGGCCTCGAGCCGGCTCGCGCGGGCCGAGCGGCGCGCGCTCGCGCTCGACCTCGCCGCGCACGCCCTCTTCCTCGGGCTCGCGGCGGCGGCGTTCGCGCGCGCCCCGACGTGGGGCACGGCGTGGTTCGTCTCGCCGTGGATCGCGGTGGTCGTCGCGCTCCCGCTCGCGGCGGCGCGCTCCGGCCCCGAGCGCGACGCGGCGCTGCCCGCGCCGCACCCCCGCGGCGGGCTGCTCCTGGGCCTCGCGGCGCTCGCGTGGGCGGCGGTCGGCCTCGTGGCGATCGGCGGGGCGAGCGCGATCCGCGGCTCGCTCCACGAGATGCGCTGGGGGCTCGACCCGCTCGACGGCGTGCTGCTCGCGCTGCCGCTGGTCTCGCTCGCGCTCTCGCTCGCGGCCGCGCTCGTCCTCTGGGTCCAGGCGCGCATCGCCGCGAAGAGCACCGCGGGCACCATCGCGGACGTCGGCGACCGCAGCGTCCTGGTCGAGGGCGCGAGCGACGTGCAGCTCGCGGTCGCCGTCGATCGCGGGCCGCTGCCGAGCCGAGGCGCGTCCGTGACCCTGATCGGCGCGCGCGTCGAGCCGCCGGGCGGCGGCCCGTTCCGCGACGGCGCCGTCCAGCTCCGCGCCAGCCGCACCTGGCTCGGCCCACCCGCCGCGCTCGCGCGGGCGCTGCGCCAGCGCGCCGCTGGCTGGCTGCTCTACGGCGCGATCGCCGCGCTCGGCGTCCTCCTCCGCGTCTTGTGAGACTCACCGCGGCGCGAGCAGCCCGAGCACGAGCGCGCCCACGCCGCGCGCGTCGTAGGGGAGGGAGAGCTCGGTCGCGACCTCCACGCCGAGCACCGTCGCGAGCAGCAACTGCGCGACCGCGTCGGGGCTCGCGTCCGCGCGGATCGTGCCGGCGGCTTGCCCGCGACGGACCGTGTCGGCGAGCCGCGCGCGCGCCGTCGAGATGAGCTCGACGTACTTGTCGCGCAGGGTCGCCGAGCGCGTGCACGCCTCGAGCACCTGGTGCGGGCGCACGCCGCCAGGGAAGGGGAACTGCCCGGCCTCGACCGCGAGCGTGAAGCCCAGGATGATCTGCGAGAGGTCCGCGCCCGCCTCGCCGCCCGCGATCATCGCGTCGATGAAGCCGCCCATCACCTGCTCGACGACCGCGACGATGAGATCCTCCCGGCTCTCGAAGTGCACGTAGAACGCGCCGCGCGTGAAGCCGGCGCGCGCGCAGATCGCGTCGAGGCTCGGCCCGCTCAGGCCCTGCTCCGCGAAGAGCTCGGCCGCCGCGCGCACGAGCTTCTTGCGCGTCTCCTGGGCCGCCGCGGCGCGGGGGTCGGTGGGCGATTCCGTCATCGTCTGGAAATAGGCCCCGGAGGAGCCTCGTAGAGCCTTGACATACGACCTCGTAGGTCTCACATCAAGGGCCGCATACGGGCCCGTATGTCGAAGGAGGGAACGTGACCACGCTCGTCGAGACCCTGCCCGCGAGGGCGCGCGCCCGTGAAGGAGAAGAGGAGACGGCCCGTGAAGAGGAGACGGAGGCAGCCGTGACGCATGCGCGAGGACTGCCGCGGGTCTCCGCCCGCCGGGTCGCCTGGCGCGCCGTCGTCGTGACGACGGTGCTCTTCTGGTTCGGGATGTTGCGCGTGGCCGACTGGACGGGCCTGCGCTGGCTCTCGTTCGCGCTCACCGGACGGCGCGCCGAGTACGAGCGGCTGACCGCGCCGATCGCGCTGCGCCGCGCGTTCGAGGTGCTCGGGCCCACCTACGTGAAGCTCGGCCAGCTCGTCGCGAGCGGCGAGGCGCTCTTCCCCGACCGCTACTCCGAGGAGTTCCGCAGGCTGCTCGATCGCGTGCCGCCGTTCTCGTTCGCCGCGGTCGAGCGCACGCTCGACGAGGAGCTCGGCGCCGCGCGCGCGCGCATCCGAGAGCTCACGCCCACCCCGATGGCGGCGGCGAGCATCGCGCAGGTGCACGCGGCGGTGCTCGACGACGGCAGCGAGGTCGTCGTGAAGATCCAGCGCCCGGGCATCGGCGAGCTCGCGGCGGCGGACGTCGCGCTCCTGCGCTTCATCGCGCGCTCGCTCGCCAAGGTCAGCCGTCACGTGCGGCGCGCCAACGCGGTCGCGATCATCGACGACTTCGCGGGGAACCTCGTCGAGGAGCTCGACTTCGGCAACGAGGCCGCGCGCATGCGCGAGTTCAACGACGTCATGCGGCGCATGGGCACCAAGGACGTCGCCGCGCCGATCGTCCACGACGACCTGAGCGGCCCGCGGGTCCTCACGATGGAGCGCTTCAGCGGGTGGCGGCTCGACGACACCGACGGGATCCTCGCGAGCCCCTACGACGGCAAGGAGCGGCTGCGCCACGGCATCCGCGCGTGGTTCCAGACCCTGATCTTGCGCGGCTTCTTCCACGGCGACGTGCACGCGGGGAACTTCCTGCTGCTCCACGACGGACGCATCGGCTACCTCGACTTCGGCATCGTCGGCGTGTTCGACGACGGGCAGAAGAAGAACGTCCTCGAGTACGTGCTCGGGTTCCAGCAGCGCGACTTCACGCGCGTCGCCACGGCGATGATCGCGATGGGCACCGTCGACGACGCCGGGCGCATCGACGTCGCGGGCTTCGCCGCCGACCTCGAGGTCGCCTACGCGCCGCTCCTCGATCCCACCGAGGGCTTCAAGATGCGCGACATGCTGCCCGACCTGATGCGCGTGGCGCAGAAGCACTCGATGCGCATGCCGCGCGACCTCGTGCTCGTGACCAAGCAGCTCGTCTACCTCGACCGCTACTCGCGCGCGCTCGGCGGCCACGAGATGAACGTCCTGACCGACCAGGCGCTCAGCAACCTGATCATGCAGGACATGCTGGCGGCGATGTTCGCGTGAGCGTCGATCTCGCGCCGTGGCGCGGAACCGACGGCGCGAGCACCTGAAGACGGCCCAGCTCTGCGCGCAGGTGGCCGAGGCGCTCTCGCTCGCGCTCGGCGCGATCGACGACGACGTGATCCTCGGGCCGTACGTGCTCGAGGTCGTGCCCGCGCCGGACAGCTCGCGCCTCGCGCTGCTCTCGGCGCGGACGAGGGGCCGCGCGGCGCGCCCGCGCTCGAGCGCCTCGAGCGTTACGCGGCGCACCTTCGCGCGGAGGTCGCCGCGGCGATCCACCGCACGAAGGCGCCCTCGCTCGTGTTCGCGCTCGGCGTGCCGCCCGCCGATCACTCGGGGGCGTAGCGCTCGCGGCCGACCGCGCCGGCGACGACCTCCGCCGGCGTGAAGCGCATCGGCACCGTGCGGTTGCCGAGCCACTCGGCGGCTTGGTCGTCGAAGAACGGCGAGTCGGGGTTCCCGCTCTGCCCGCCGGGCAACATGTTGTGCCCTTCGACACCGTCGGGACCGAGCGCGATGACCATGCGGAACACCGGCCCGCTGCCGTGCGTGAAGCGCACCCCGCTCAGGCCCGGGTTCGCCGCGTCGACGTCGAACTGATCGCCGGGTCGCGGGAACCAGCGCAGGCCGCGCCGCGGGTCGCCCTCGGCGAGGTCGGGCGCGAGGCGCAGCCGCGTCGTGTCGATCGCGAACATGTCGAGCAGCACGCCCAGGCTCGGGTCGCTGCCGAGGAAGTCCGCGAGGAGCGATTCGAAGCGCACCTGGTGGCGCAGGCCCCAGCGCCACTCGCTCATGTCCGCGGTGCCGAAGCCGCCCTCGCCCGGCCGCGTGGGCTCGCCCGCGAGGAACTCGAGCGCCGCGGCGAGCGCGACGAGGCCGATCTCCGCCGAGCTCTCGACCTGCGCCGTGCGCACGTCGTCGAAGAACACCGACTCCTGCGTGGCGGGGCTCCACGAGCCGAGGTCGCTCGGGTTGCCGGGCCCGCGGCCCGTGATCAGGAGCAACATCGTTTGCATCGTGTAGGTGTCGCCGGTGACCGCGGGCGACCAGTTGCGGTCGATCCCCTCGTCGTCGAGCGTCCCCTGCACGAAGCGCGGGAACCACGCGGCGAAGAGCATCGTCGCGACGCTGTGCTCGCGCTCGGCGGCGCTCGCCGCGTGATAGAAGGTGTCGACGCCGGCGGGCGTGGGGTAGTCCGCGTCGCGCCAGTCGCGCATGCGCCGCTCGACCTCCTCGAAGCGCGCGCGGTTCGCCGTGAAGAGCGCGGCCATCCGCGCCTCGGGCGTGCCCGCCGGGGGGCTCCCCGCCGCCGCGTCGCGCGCCGCCGACACGAACTCGAGCAGGTAGGGGACCCACTCCTCGCCGAGGTTCGAGTGGTGATCCCCTTGGATCGCCTGCATTTCGGCGATGCTCGCGGTGTTGGCCGCGATCGCGCGCGACAGCCGCGCGTCGATCCGCGCCGCGCGGTAGCCCTCGATCCACGGGCCGCCGATGTAGTGCGGGTCGTCGAACAGATCGTTGTCGGTCGTGATGTTGCCCGGGTCGTTGTTCGCGTGCTGCACGTACTGGCGCGCGGGGTTGATCGCCTGCGGCCACTCGTCGAACGGCACCGCGCACGCGGTGGGACCGCCGGCCGCCGCCGCCGCCTCGTCCACGCGGCCTCGCGCGTCGAGCGGGATGCGCCACGCGCCGTACTGCGTTCCGTCGAGCAGGCGCCGCGGGTCGGCGCCCGCGATCCACGCGTTCGTCGTCGGGTCGCGCGGGAGGTAGGTGCGGCACGGCACCGAGTGATAGCCGCTGTAGAGGATGGAGCCGCTCGAGTCGGCGGCCATCATGCTGCCGCCGTACCCGATGAAGTGGCGCATCGCCTGCCGGTAGTCCTCCACCGTGCGTGCGTCCGCGAAGCCGCGGAACGCGCGCATCAGCGTGCCGCCGTCGAAGGGGCCGTAATAGAAGCTGACCGCGCCGATCACGCCGTCGCCGTCGACGTCCTCGGGCACCACCCAGTCGCCCATGAGGTTCACGCGCGATTCGCCCGGGCCGAGCGGCTCGTCGGCGCTCACGCGCCGCCCCTCGATCGACGTGATGAAGCGCCCGTCGAACGTGATGAACCGCGGCAGCGTCTCGGTGCGCCCGACGCTGCCGAGCGCGGGCACGTTCGCGATCTCGAACACCTCGTCGACGCGCACGAGCGGGCGCTCCTCGCCGCGGAAGCGGCTCGCGCGCGGCATCCCCTCGGCGTCGAGCGTGAGCTCCTCCGCGTACCAGTCCGTCACGTCGGGGAAGAACGCCGTCTGCGTCCACGCGACGTGCCCGTTCGTGCCCACGCCCATCATCGGCAGCGCCGCGATCGTCGCGCCCATGAGGCGCACGTCGTCGGAGCCGTCGCCCATGAGCACGGTGTCGAGCCCGAACTGCCAGAAGAGCGCGGGCACGCTGAGCTGCAGGTGTCCGTCGCCCGCGAGCAGCGCGCGGCCGTCGGTCGTCGCCGAGCCCATGACGGCCCACTCGTTCGAGCCCCAGCCCTCGTGCCCGTTCGGGTGCCGGATCGCGTCGAGGTGATCGAGCCGGCGCACCAGCCGGTCGAGCATGCCGCGCTCGACGCGCGGGCCGCCGAGCACCGCCGGCCGGCGCCGCGGCGTCGGGTCCACGATCGGCGCGCTCGTGCGCCCCGCCGTGTCGATCCCCCAGCCGGCCGCCGAGCTCGTGCTGCGCGGCGGCGCGACCCGCTCGACGATGTCGCGCATCAGGCCCGCGCGGCGCAGGTCCGCGTCGGGCATCCCTTCGAACGCCGATCCGATGCGCTCCATCGCCGCGGCGCGCCGCGGGTCCCCGCTCTCGAAGCTCGTCCCGTAGAGCACCGTCGCGCCCGTCGCCGCCACCGTCTCGCGCGTCCACGGCCGCATCAGGTCGGCGGGGCGCCGCGCGCCGAGCAGGCCGAAGCCGATCTCGAGCTCCTTGGGCGGCGGCAGCTCGCGGCGACCGACCGCCGCGATGTACGCGTTGACGCCCTCGGCGAAGGCGTCGAGCTCCGCGGCCTCCTCGGCGCTCATCCCGTCGAGGTAGAGCTGCGCCATGTGCGCCGCGCCGGTCTGCCGGTTCTCGATGTCCGTGCCGAGCGCCGCGTCGCCGAACAACTCGGAGAGCCGGCCCATCGACAGGCGCGCCGTCAGATCCATCTGGAAGAACCGATCGCGCGCCATCGTGAAGCCGAGCACGCGCCACGCGTCGATGCGGTTGTCCGCGTAGATGTGCGGCACGTCGTGCTCCGTCCGCACGACGTGCGCGTGCCCGGCGAGCCCGCCGATCACGTGGCGCGCGGTCTCGTCGATCGCGGCGAGCTCCGAGGGCGGCGGCGGATCGGTCGGCCCTGCGTCGAGCCCGCCGCCATCCGCGGGGGGAGGATCGCCATCGCAGGCGACGAGCGAGAGCGCCAAGAGGAGCGACGAGGCGGCACGGCGAAGCATCGCGCCAGCGTATACCCGACCGCGCGCGCCGTGCGAGCGCGGCCGAAAAGGGAGGCGCCCGAGCCGGCGTGGAGCCGGCCCGGGCGCCTCGAGACGAGCACGGACCACTAGCCGACGAAGGTGGAGATCACCCCGACGACCAGACCGACACCGGAGGCCGCAGCGCCGCCGATGAACGCCAGCTTCGCGTTCTTCGCGCTCGAGCCGAGCAGCTCGTCGCGCGACTTCGCGGAGAGGAGGAGGCCGAACATCCCCGCCCCCGTCAACACGCCTTGCTCGACCTTGCCGAGCGCGAAGGCGCGCGGGGTCATGGGGACGATCTTCTCCGTGCACTGGAAGGTGTTCGCCTTGGACATCGGCGGGTTCGCGAAGGCGTACTGGCCGAACATGATCGGCTCCCCGCGGCCGAGGGCGCCCTTGAGGTCGGCGAACAGGCCCTCCTTCTTGGTGTCGTCGAAGGTCTTCTGGAGCTCGAGGTCGCCCCCGCCCGACGCGTCGATCGGGACGCCGCCCGAGCCGTCGTCGACCATGAACGGCGCGGCGTGCTTCTCCTGCACGTAGGTGTGGCTCTTCTTCGCGTCGCCTTCCTTCCAGGTGCCGACGACCTCGAGCTGGTAGTAGAGGCACGGCGTCCCGGTGACCGGCGAGACGAGCGGCTGCGGGCACTGGACGAGTCCCTCGACGCTGATCTTGTCCGCGCCGACCGCGCCGCGCGCGGCGTCGCCGGTCGGGACGAGCGGCGTCTTCGCGATCTTGCCGCCCTTGTACTTGAGGTACCCGCCGACGATGAGGGCGACGATGCCCGATCCGACGAGAAGTGTTGCGATGGCTCCCATGGTTCGCTCCTGTTGGTGGCTGCGTAGTGATGTCGTCGCGGCGTCGCGCCGCGTGGTCGACCCGGCTCCTACGCACCCTCGGGACCAGGCCCGAGCGCCCACCGAATCGGCCCCGGTCACGCTCGGCGCCCGCGTGTGTCCCGCCGCGCGGCGCCTCCGGTCCCACTCGGAAGAGGGGACGATCCTCGTCATCTCGTCATTCTCGTCAGGTGGCTTCGATACGCCGCGAGCAGAATGACGAAATGACTAGGATCGTCCCCGCGCGCCCACCGCGCGCCCAACGTTGAGGGAGCAGGGCGGGACGCTCGGGGAACCTCGTTCCCGGATCCTGCGTTGACGGGACGGCCGCGCGGACCCAACGTCGAGGCACGATGGCCGACCGTGTCCCCTCCTCGCGCTTGGGTCGGCTCGGCCGCCTCGGGTGGCTCTCGCGGCGCAGCGTGCCGCTCGCGATCCGGAGGCTGCGCGAGCTCGCGGAGACGCCCGCGCTCGACGAGAAGGCGCGGCAGAAGCACGCGGCGGCGGCCGAGGAGATCCTGGCGACGCTCGGCGACATGAAGGGGCTCGCGCTCAAGCTCGGGCAGATGCTCTCGTACATGGACGGCGCGCTGCCGCCCGAGGTGCAGCCCGTCTACCGGGAGGTGCTCGCGAAGCTGCAGGCGTCGGCGCCGGCGATGCCGTGGGAGGCGGCGCGCGAGGTGCTCGAGACGGAGCTCGGGCCCATCGCGCGCACGTTCGCGGAGCTCGACGAGGTGCCGTTCGCCGCCGCCTCGATCGGGCAGGTGCACCGCGGCGTGCTCCACGACGGCACGCGCGTCGCGGTGAAGGTGCAGTACCCGGGCATCGAGCAGGCGATGGGCGCGGACCTCGCGAACCTCGGCGCGATGCGCAAGGTGGCGGCGCCGCTGCTCGCGCTCGCGGGCGGGAGCCCGACCGTGGCGTGGAGCGGCGAGCTCGTCGGCGAGCTGCGCGCGCGGCTCACCGAAGAGCTCGACTACGAGCACGAGGCGGCGATGCAGCGGCGCTTCGCGACGCTGCTCGAGGGCGACCCCGAGATCGTCGTGCCGCGCGTGCTCGAGCACGCGTCGAGCCGGCGCGTGCTCACGACCGAGCTCCACGCGGGCCGCACGCTCGCCGAGGTGGCGCGCGACGACTCGCAGGAGGAGCGCGACCGCTGGGGCACGGCGCTGACGCGCGCCATCGCGATCCCGCTCTATCAGCACGGCCTGCTGTACGCCGATCCGCACCCGGGCAACTACCTCTTCCGCGACGACGGCAAGGTGGTGTGGCTCGACTTCGGCTGCTCGAAGGAGCTGCCGGACGCGCGGCGCGCCGACATCCGCCGGTACCTGCGCGCGGCGATCCGCGCGACGCACACGGACGATCCCGCCGACTGGGCAGAGCTCGACGCGGCGATCCAGCACGCGCTCGCGCTCGACCCGACGAACCCGCTCGTCTACGGGATGTCGCGCGACTTCCTGCTCTACTGCCTCTCGCCGCTGCTGCGCGATCGGACGTTCGAGTTCACGCCCGAGTTCACGCGCGGCACGTTCGACCTCGTCGTCGAGGCGAAGAAGAAGACGGTGCTGCGCAAGGGCATCCCGCGCCTCGAGGCGCCGCCGCGGATCCCCGCCGACTACACGTTCCTGAACCGGCTGCAGTGGGGGTTCTTCAGCGTGCTCACCGCGCTGCGCGCCCGCGTGAACTGGCACCGGCTCCTGCCCGAGGAGATCCGCAGCGCCGTCCCGGGCGCGGATCTGCGCGCGCACCCCTGAGCGCCCCACCCGCGACGGACCGCGTCGCCATCGGTGCCGACGAAAAGAACGTCGATCCCGGCGAACCGACGTTCTAGGATCGGCCCCCTTCTGACGCGGGGAGCCCGATGACCGAGGAACGGAAGTACACCTTCGACCGCACTCCCGACGACAAGCGCAAGGCGCTCGGGCAGATCGACAACCTCAAGACGCAGCTCCTCGTCGCCCCCAACGATCCGGTGAAGCGCTTCTTCATCGGCAAGGCGTACCGCAACGCGGAGGACCTC
Source organism: Sandaracinaceae bacterium (assembly GCA_019637095.1). Classification (GTDB taxonomy): domain Bacteria; phylum Myxococcota_A; class Polyangia; order Polyangiales; family Sandaracinaceae; genus JACKEC01. Next base: position 22,489 of record JAHBWG010000086.1, read on the forward strand.
GACCCCGCGATCGAGCACCTCACCAAGGCGGTGACGCTCAAGGCGGACTACGGGCTCGCCTACTACCAGCTCGGCCTCGCGCACCTCGAGAAGGGCAACCTGCCGCCGGCCTCGGACGCGTTCGCGAACGCGACGCGCTACAAGCCGGACCTGTTCGAGGCGTGGTACTGGCGCGGCCACACGCAGAACCTCGTCGCCAAGCACACGGAGGCCGCCGAGGCGTTCGAGCGGGTGATCGAGCAGCAGCCCGAGCACGCCGACGCGCTCTACGAAGGCGGCGACGCGTACGCGGCCATCGGCAAGCACGACCGCGCCGCCGAGCTCTACGGGCGCGCCGCGCCGTTCTTCGAGAAGGACGCAGAGCTCTGGTATCGCCTCGGGATCTCCGAGAGCCGCCGCGAGAGCTGGGCGCCCGCGTTCCAGGCGCTGTCGAAGGCGCACGCGCTCGCGGACCGGCGCATCGACGTGCTCTGCGCGCTCGCGTTCGCCTGCGCGCAGCAAGCAAAGCACGTAGACGCCGTGCGCTTCTACCGCAAGGCGCTCGACGTCGACCCGGAGCAGCCGGACGTCTGGTTCGAGATGGCCGAGCAGCAGGAGCTCGTGGAGCTCGACGAGGACGCGGCGGTCTCCTTCGAGGAGTGCGTGAACCGGCGGCCCGAGGACGCGGTGGCGCACCGGCGCTGGGCCGAGCCGCTCTTCCGGCTCGGCCGCTACGAGGCGGCGCTCGAGGCGTTCGAGAAGGCGCTCGAGCTCGGCGGCGACGAGATCGTCGCGCTCGACGGGCGCGGCAAGACGCTCGCCAAGCTCGGGCGCCACCGCGAGGCGGTCGAGGTGCTCGAGCACGCGACCGAGTTCGACAAGGGCTACGCGCTCGCCTTCTCGCACCTCGGCGAGTCGTACCGCGCGCTCGGTCGCGCCGAGGAGGCGACCAAGGCGCTGCGCCACGCGGTGCGCCTGCAGCCCGAGGTCGCGGGGGTGCACTACGCGCTCGCGTTCCATCACTTCGAGCACGGCGAGCACTGGGAGTCGGTGCAGCCGTTCGAGAAGGCGATCGAGCTCAACCCGCGGATGGAGCCCGCGTTCTTCCACCTCGGCGAGTCCAAGCGCCACCTCGGCGAGCACGAGGCCGCGGTCGCCGCCTACAAGTCCGCGATCGCGATCCAGCCCAACCGCGCAGCGAGCCACCTCGGCCTCGGCCTGTCGCTGCGCGCGCTGCGCCGCTACGTCGAGGCGTTCGAGGCGCTCGGCGAGGCGGAGCAGCTCGACCCGACCGCGCACACGCTGCTCCACAAGGGCCTCGTCCTCGCCTCGCTCGATCGCCACGAGGAGGCGGTGGCCGCGTTCGAGAAGGGGATCCGCGTCGACGCGGACGTGCCCAAGCTCTTCGTCGAGCTCGCGCGCGTGCTGCGCGTCCTCGGCCGCGACGAGCAGGCGCGCAAGGCGCTCGACGAGGCGCGCGTGCTCGCGCCGGACGACCTCGAGATCCTGCGGCTGCAGGGCGAGCTCTTGCGCGACCTCGGGCGCGAGGACGACGCGATCGAGGCGGTGCACGCGGCCTTGCGGCTGCGGCCCAACGACGCCTCCCTCCACGGGCTGCTCGGCGCGCTGCAGGTCTCGATCGGGCGGCACGCCGAGGCGCTCGAGGCGTTCGAGCAGGCCATCTGGATCGCGCCCGAGGACCCGGCGCTCCACGCGGAGCTCGGCTACGCGCTCGCGCACATGGGGCGCATGGACAAGGCGATCGAGTCGCTCGAGCAGTGCCTCGCGCTCGACGAGGGCCACGTCGCGGGGCGCTTCGCGCTCGCCAAGTGCCACCAGGAGCGCGGCGATCAGGACGCCGCGCAGCGCCAGTACCAGGCGGTCGTCGAGCGCGCGCCCGAGCACGCCGAGGCGTGGTTCCGGCTCGGGCAGGTCTGGCTCGAGAAGAACCAGCCGGAGCAGGCGTCGGCCGCGTTCCGGCAGGCGACGCGCGTCTCGCCCGACTTCGGCGACGCGTACACGGCCGCGGGCGAGGCGTACCGGCGCCTCGGCGACCTCGAGGAGGCGATGCGCGCGCTGCGGCACGCGGCGCGCCTCAGCGGCGAGGATCCCGCGCCCGGCGCGGCGCTCGGTCACGTCTACCTCGACCTCGGCCGCCCCGAGGACGCGGCGAGCGCGTTCAAGCGCGTGCTCGAGAAGCACCCCGAGCACGTCGGCGCGCTCCACGGCGCGGGCCTCGCGCTCGTGCGCGCGGGCCAGGACGGTGAGGCCGTGAAGGCATTCCGCAAGGTGCTCGAGCTCGAGGGCACGCACCTCGAGGCGCGGCGCGAGCTCGCCGCGGCGTATCGACGCGCGGGTCGGCTCGCCGACGCGCAGGCCGAGCTCGAGCGCGCCGTCGAGGTCGCGCCCGATCACGCCGCGGTCCGGCGCGATCTCGGGCTCGTGCTCGTCGAGCAGGGCGACGAGGAGCGCGCGCGCAGGTGCTTCGAGGAGGCGCTGCGCATCGACCCCGCGCTCTCGGACGCGGCGCGCCGCCTCGGCGTGCTGATGCTCGAGGACGGCGAGTTCGAGGAGGCCGCGCGCACGCTCGAGGGCGCGGCGCGCGTGATCACCGACGACGCGGAGCTCTACTGGGAGCTCGTGCGCGCCTACGAGGCGAGCGGCAACCACGCCGCGATCGAGAGCGCGGTGCTGCGCGGCCTGCGCGCGAGCCCCGCGCACCCCGGGCTCCTGCGCACGCAGGGCAAGGCGCTGCTCGACGCGGGCGACGCGACGCAGGCCGCCGCCGCGTTCGAGAAGGCGCTCGTTGGCGACCCGGAGCTCGTCGAGGCGTGGCTCGGCGCGGGCGAGGCGTACCTCGCGCTCGGGCGCGTGCTCGACGCCGCCAAGGCGTTCGACGAGGCGACGCGCCTGAGCCCCGGCAACATCGAGGCGTACGTGCTCTCGGGGACGGCGCGCCTGAGGCGGGAGGACCACGAGCTGGCGCTGCGCGCGTTCGACCAGGCCCTCGCGATCTACGACGCCGACGCGGCCGCCTTGCGCGGACGCGGCGACGTCTTGCGCGCGATGAACCGAAAGGACGAGGCGATCGCCGCGTACGCGAAGGCGCTCGAGGCCGAGCCGAACGACGCGGATACGCACCTCTCGCGCGGGCGCTGCCTGATCGATCTCGGGCGCGTGCCCGAGGCGGTCGAGTCGCTGGAGCGCGCGGTGAGCGGGCGCCCGTCGGACCCGATGCCGCGCGAGACGCTCGGCTACGCGTACATGCTCGCGGGCCGCTACGAAGAGGCGGCGGGCGCGCTGCGCATGGCGCTGAAGAACGGCAGCACCAACCCGACGACGCGGTACTGGCTCGGCGCGAGCTACCACCACACCGGCGCGATGAACGAGGCGCTCGCCGAGTACGAGGCGGCGCGCGCGGCAGGTGTCGGGGAGGAAGCCTTGTTGCGGGCGCTCGCGAGCCTCTACGATCACGCCGGGCGCGCGCAGGAGGCCGCGCAGGCGTGGGAGGAGGTGCGGCAGCGCGCGCCGGCCGACCCCGACGTGCGCTACGCGATCGGCGTCCTGCGGCACCGGCTCGGCCAGCCCGACCTCGCGCGCCGCGAGTACCGCGCGCTGCGCCCGCTGAGCGCGAAGAAGGCCGAGGCGCTCTATCGCGCGCTCCACGCCTGAGCGGGGCGCTCAAGGGATGCGGAAGATGCGGCGCGCCTCGGCGTCGCCGAAGCGGCGGTCGGTCACGACGTCGCTGAACGTCGTGATCGTCTCGTCGCCGCTCACCTCGACCATGCGCATGCGCTCCATCGACACGCCGCGGCCGCGCATCTCGATCGTCGAGACGAACCCGCGCAGCGCGCGGTCGCGCGGGGCGAGCGCCAGCGTCCACGCGTCGCCTTCGCCCGGGGTGAGCCGCGCCTCGTAGTAGCGCTCGAGCGTCGCGCGGTCGCCCGCGAGCACGGCGCGGAAGCTCTCCACGAAGCCGCGCAGCACCGGGTTGCCGTCGATGCTCAGCTCCTCGGTGCGCCCGCCGGAGTGCATGCGGAGCTGGCCGGCCGCGATCAGCGCCGCCGACGGATCGGGCCGCTCGACGCGGCGCATGAGCCGGTCGGGGTGCGCGAACCAGATGCGGCCCTCGCTCTCGACGGGCACCGCCAGAAGCGCGATGCGCTTCTCCTCGCGGAAGCGCGCCTCGAGCCCGGGGAGCGCGGCGAAGCGCGCGAGCAAGGACTCGAGCGTCGCCGGCTGCGCGGTCGCCGGCACGGCGGCGAGCCCGAGCAGCGCGAGGCAGGCCGCGAGCCCGCGGGTGATCGAGAGGCGGAGCTTCACCTGCGCTCCGACGGAGTCGGGCGCTGCTTGATTCGCTTCTGCAGGAGCGGCGGCGTCGCGAGGAGCATCGTGCCGGCCACATCCGTCGTGACGAGCGCGGTGCGGCCGCGCGCGGCGCGCTTGTCCGTCGAGAGGTTCCAGATCTCGTAGAGCACCTCGATGCGGTGGTCCGGCTCGCCGGTGAACCAGGCGCTCACGCGGTAGCGGTCGCGGTAGGCGAGCGGCGAGACGTGCTTGCACTCGGTGTGCGAGACGACGAGCCGGTAGCCGAGCTCCATCATCTCGCGGCCGTCGATCCCGTGCAGCGTGAAGAGCTTGGTCCGCGCGATCTCGAAGTACTTGAAGTAGTGCCCGTGCCAGACGATCTGGAGCGAGTCGACGTCGTGGAAGGGGACCTCGCCTTCGTAGGTGACGGCCGCGTCCGGCGGCGGGTTGCGTTTGATGTTCACGAGGGTCGCCCCCAGAACTCGTAGAAGTTGAACCAGTTGTCCGGCGCGTCGCGGACGTAGTGCTCGAGGCGCGCGGCGTAGCGCTGCGCATACTCTCGTAGCGCGTCCTCGCGCCGCTTGCGCGGCAATTCGATCGCGTCGGCGAAGGGCTCGCAGAAGAGATCGTATCGGTTCGGGTCGCGATAGAGGCCGAACGTCAGGTAGACGGGGCACTTCAGCATCGAGGCCAGGATGTACGGCCCGACCGGGAAGCGCGCCGGCGCGCCGAAGAAGTCGACCTCGACGGCGCGACCGTCCGCGCCGACGCGGTCGGCGAGGATCGCGACGAGCGCGCCGCCCTCGACCAGCTCCTTGATGCGCAGCATGAAGTCGACGCCCTCGCCCATCTGCAGGAGCTTCGCGTGCCCCTCGGGGTCGATCTCTTCGAGCACCTCGTTGATGCGCGCCGCGTGCTTCGTGTAGACGACCGCGTGGATCGGGAACGACTCGGCGCCCGACTGCGCGCGCATCGCGTACATGCTGCCGACGTGCGCGCCGAGCAGGATCGCGCCCGTCTTGGTGTCGCGCAGGTGCTCGAGGTGGTGGTTGCCGGTGAGCGTGATCCGGAACGGCGAGAACTTGCGGCTCAGGAAGAAGAGCGCGTCGAGCGTGACCTGCGTGAAGCGCAGGACCTGCGTGTACGCGCGGCCGAAGCTCGCGCGGCCCTCGACGCGGGTGAGGTAGTCGTAGGTGGCGCGCCGCGCGCTCTGTGAGAAGAGCGTGTAGTAGAAGGCGAGCACGCGCAGGAAGAGGCGCGCGGGGCCGCGACCGAAGAGGGTGGTCAGCCAGAGCATGAAGCGGACGCCCAGGACGGTGCCCTTCTCGCGCCGCGTCCTCCAGCGCTGGTCCGCGGCGAGCGCGGGGACCTCGGCCTCGGCGTCGGCTCCGCTCACGGCTTGGCTCCCTTGCGGGTCTTCGCGAACAGCGCCTCCACGTCCTTGCGGCGCAGCTTGCCCGAGTCCGTCCGCGGCAGCGCGTCGACGAGCTCGAGGCGGCGCGGCATCGCGACCGGCGCGAGCCAACCGCGCAAGGCCGCGCGGATCGCCTCGCGGTCGAGCCCGGGCGCCACGACCGCCGCGTGGATCGCGTAGCCGCGCGGGCCCTCGACGGGGACGCCGAGCACCGCGGCGTCCCGCACGCCGTCGAGGTCGAGCAGGCGCCGCTCGACCTCGGCGAGCGAGACGCGCACGCCGCCGATCTTGAGCACGCCGTCCGCGCGGCCGCGGTGCAGGAAGCGCCCGTCCTCGAGCAGCTCGACGCGGTCGGAGCCGACGAACGGCCGCGGCTCGTCGGGCGAGAGGAACGGCGAGTCGAGCCGCATGCGCCCGTCCGCGTCGGCGTCGACCGACACGCCGGGCAGCGGGGTCCACGGGCCCTCGCCGCCGCTCTCGCGCCACGCGATGCCGCCGGTCTCGGAGGAGCCGAACACCTCGGTCACCGTCCAGCCGAGCTGCGCGCGCACCGCCGCGGCGACGCGCGGCGGCAGCGGCGCGGCGCTCGAGACGACGCGCGCCGGGTGACCGAGCTCGCCCTCGGACGCGACGAGCAGGCCGCCGAGGTGCGCGGGCACGGTGACGAGCACGTCGACCGGGCCGATCGCGGCGACCTCGCCCGCGTGGAGCGGCGTGTGGCGGTGGAACGCGCCGCCGCCGACGAGCGGGACGAGCACGCCGAACAACAGCCCGTAGATGTGGTGCGCCGGCACCATGGGCAGGAAGCGCGCGCCGACCTCGAAGGGGAACGCCTCCACGAGCATGCGCGCCTCGCCCAGGAGCTGCGCGGCGGTCTTGGGGCAGGCGGTGTGCTCGCCCGTCGAGCCCGACGTGTACACGGTCGCGAGGCGGCGCGAGGGCGCGGGCTCCGAGAGCGGCGCGAACGGCACCTCGCCGAGGCGCGCGCGCGCGGCGCTCTGCACCGCCGCGTCGCGCACGTCGATGCCCTTGTCGACTCCGTCGACGTCGTGCACGACGGTGATCACGCCGGGCCGCGCGCGCACCGAGCGGATCGTGTCGAGCTGCGGGTTCGGCGGCAGCGCGACCGAGTAGCCGCGCTCCCACGCCGCGAGGAGCGAGACCGCGAAGCGGTAGCGGTCCCGACAGATCACGAGCAGCTCCTCGCCCTCCTGCGCGGGCGGCAAGAGCGAGGCGAAGCCGGCGACGTGCGCGCACAGGTCCGCCGCGGTGGTGGCCTTCTCGCGGCTCCACGCGACGAGGGCGTCGGGGCGGTGGCGGCGCAACATCAGCGGGGGTCCTCGCGCGGGGGAAAGATGCGCGACAACAGGCGATCGTGCAGCCCGCTTCCGTACTTCCGGAAGCGGTATTGCCGCACCACGTACTCACCCGCGAACAGCGCGCCCATCAGCGCGTACGCGACGCCGCCGTTGTAGGCCGCCCAGAGGTCGACCCACGCCTCGCGCGACGCGAGCAGCGCCGCGATCCCGCCGTTGAGCGCGAAGAAGCCGATCCAGACCCAGGTGACCTGGCGGCAGTGCGCGACCTGCGCGGGCGCGAGCGGCTCGGGCTCCTGCATCCGCGCGAAGCGCTCGATCACGGGGACGCCGCGCAGCGAGTGCGCGAAGGTGACGAGCAGCGCCAGGTTGATCAGCACGGGCATCGCGAGGACGCAGCGGCGGTCGTCGGTCAGCGCGCCCGCGAGGACCACGAGCCCGATCACGAGCGGGATGCGCAGGGCCGCGCTCAGGTCCTCCCGGCGCGCGCGCCGGAACCGGAAGATCGCCGTCGGCACGAGCACCGCGAGGATCCACAGGCTCACCGTGCGGGCGCTGAAGTGCGTCAGCCCGAACCAGATGCCGACCGGATAGGTCACCACCAGGGCCGTGGTGAGCACGCCGACGAGGATCGCCCCTCCGCGCGGTCGAGGCTCAGGCGGCGCGGTGCTGGCCCACGTAGGCGGCAAGGCTGCGCACGTTCGAGAAGATCTGGCGGTTCTGCTCGTCGTCCGCCTTGATCCGCACGCCGTACCGCTTGTCGATCGCCATCGCGAGCTCGAGCGCGTCGATGGAGTCGAGGCCCAGGCCCTCGACGAACAGCGGCTCGTCGGTGCCGATGTCGCCGACCTCGACGTCCTCCAGCATCAGCGCTTCGATGATCAGCTCTTTGAGCTCGTTCTCCAGGCTCATCTCACCCGTCCTCGTAGGGAAAGTCTCTGCGGGCCGCAACCTCTGCCGTGCCTGGTACGCGCCCCTTTCAGGATTCGTTCCCGGCGCTGCGCCGCGTCTGCGGGCCACTTCCTCGCTCCGATGTGACCTCAGGTCCACACCGGACCCCGCCGGCGGTTCTCGCTCGCCGGCCCCATCTCACTGTGCGCTCCCCGCTCGCGCCCCCGTCGCACCCACGCTCGGAGCCACGATGCGGAGAATCGGCCGATTGTCTCACGATTATCCGGCTCGGCAAGACGATTGTGCTCACACCATGCTGAGGCCGCGATCGTCGAGCCGTACGCGCAGCCGCGAGCGCCAGAGCTTCTCGAGGAACGCGTTGTCGGTGCGCCAGACGTCTCCCGCGAGGAGCGAGGTCAGCCCCTTGCGCAGCTCGGTGTTCTGGTCGGTCGTGAAGAAGAGGCCGGGCAAGAGGCGCCGGCGGTAGATCGCGTTGATCATCGTCGCGAACACCTCGTAGCCGTTGCGCATCTTCTCGGCGTGCGCGTCCATGAGCGCCGCGTCGCCCTCGCGGCCCTGGGCGAGCGCGGGCAGGAGCTGCTCGACCGCGAGCGTCGAGCCCAGCATCGCGAAGGTCACCCCGCTCGAGAAGACCGGGTCGAGGAAGCACGCGGCGTCGCCGATGCAGCTCCAGCGCGGCCCGTGCGCGCGCGGGTTGTAGAACGAGAAGCTCGCGAGCTTCTTGTGCGGGCCCTCGGGGCGCGCGCCCTCGAGGATGCGCGAGACCTCCGGGCTCGCTGCGATCGCCGCGTCGAGCCACTCGTCCTTGAGGCCCTTGTGCCGCGTGACGAGCCCGACGCTGAGCCGCCCCTCGCCGAGCGGGATCGCCCAGATCCATCCCTCGTCGACGAAGAGGACCTTGATGTTGCCCTGCGCGAGGAGCTCCGCCGCGATGCTCGGGCGCAGGTCCCCGAAGTGACGGAAGACCGCGCCGAGGCCGAACGCCTCGATGCGTCGCCGCGAGTCGTTCGAGTAGGCGAAGAGCGAGTCGAGCCCGGTGGCGTCCAAGACGTAGCGCGCCTCGTAGCGCCCGCGGTCCGTCGCGACGATCGGCGGCCGCGCGCCGCCGTCGAGGTCCACCCCGGTCACCCGCTCGCCCTCGTGCAGGATGGCGCCCGCGCGCACCGCGCTCTGAGCGAGCGCCTGGTCGAGCGTCGCGCGGTCCACCTGGTAGGCGTACTCGGGCACGCCGCCGAGCTGATCGGAGAAGAGGTAGGTCGCGAACTGGCCGGTGGCCTCCTCGTAGAACTCGGCCCCGGCCTTCTTCACGTGCTCCTTGCCGACGACCTCGACCCCGAGGCGGCGGAACACGTCGAGGCTCGCCGGCAGGAGCGACTCCCCGATGTGGAAGCGCGGGAACGTCTCGCGCTCGATCACCAGAACGCGCGCGCCCGCCTCCGCGAGGAGGTGCGCCGCCGTCGAGCCGCTCGGGCCCGCGCCGATCACCGCGACGTCGTACTGCTCCGTCATCCGAGGCTCCCGAGGATCAGCGAGGTGTTGATCCCGCCGAACGCGAAGTTGTTGGTCATCACGATGCGCGGCCGCGCCTCTCGCGCCGCCCCGATCACGTGGTCGAGCGGCGCGCACCGGGGATCGACCCGGGCGAGGTTCTTGGTCGGCGCGAGGAAGCCGTCGCGCATCATCGCTAGGCATAGGGCCACTTCGATGGCGCCGCACGCCCCGAGCGTGTGCCCGAGGAAGCCCTTCGATGAGCTGACCGGGACGGCGGCGCCGAAGACGGAGTGCATCGCCTGGCTCTCGACCAGGTCGCCGATGTCCGTCGCCGTCGCGTGGGCGTTGACGTAGCCGATCGCGTCGGCGGGGAGCCGCGCGTCCTCGAGCGCGAGCCGGATCGCGCGCGCCATTCCGTCCGCGCTCGGGTTGGTGACGTGCGTCCCGTCGCAGTTCGTGCCGTAGCCGAGGAGCTCCGCGTGGATCGTCGCGCCGCGCGCCTTCGCGAGGTCCATCCGCTCGAGCACCACGGTGGCCGCCCCCTCGGCGACGACGAGGCCGTCGCGATCGGCGTCGAACGGCCGCGGGCTCTCGCTCGGGCGGTCGTTGTAGCGGGTCGAGGTCGCCATCATCACGTCGAACACGCCCGCGTGCGTCCAGTGCAGCTCCTCGGCGCCGCCGCAGATCATGGCGTCGGCGCGGCCGGCTCGGATCGCCTCGACCCCGGCGCCGATCGCCTGGCTGCCGCTCACGCACGCGGCGCACGTGCTGATCACGCGGCCGCGCACGCCGTAGTACGAGGCGAGGTTGGCCGCGCACGTGTGGCTCATGAACTTGAGGTAGCTCGTGGACGGCAGGCCCTCGAAGCTGTCGCGCGCGAAGAGCGGGCGCGCGAAGTCCACGTAGGCGCTCGAGCTACCGTGCGTCGAGCCGTAGGCGAGCCCGACCCGCGGGTCGGTGAGGTCCGTGAGGCCCGCGTCGGCGACCGCGTCGTCGGTCGCGACCAGCGCGAGCCTCGCCACGCGCCCCATGCTGCGGATCTTCTTGCGGTCGCGGCCCGTGAGCGGGACCTCGCCGACCTCGCCGCCGAGGCGCGTCGCGAGGTGCCCGATCGACGACCACGAGGCTTGCGTTCGTACACCGCTCGCGTCGCCGCGCAGCGACTCGGAGACGGCGTCGAGCGTGGCGCCGATCGGCGTGAGGAGCCCGACGCCGGTGATCGCGACCCGCCGCTCGTCAGCCGAGGCCACCGCTGATCCCGATCACCTGGCCGGTGATGTAGGCGGCCGCGTCGCTGACGAGGAAGCGCACGGCCCCGGCGACCTCGTCGACGGTGCCGATGCGCCGCATCGGGATCGCGGCGAGGATGTGCGGCAGCGGCGCGCCCTCGAGCATCTCGGTGTCGATCGGCCCGGGCGCGACGGCGTTGACGGTGATCTTGCGCTTGGCGAGCTCCTGCGCGAGGGCCTTGGTCGCGCCGATGAGGCCCGCCTTGGCGGCGCTGTAGTTGACCTGGCCGCGGTTGCCGATCACGCCGCTGACGCTCGAGACGTTGACGATGCGGCCCCAGCGCGCGCGCACCATCGGCATCACGAGCGGGCGCGTGACGTGGAAGAAGCCGTCGAGCGTGGTGCGCGTCACGCGCTCCCACTGCCGCGCCGTCATCGCGGGGAAGGGCACGTCGTCCGCGACGCCCGCGTTGTTGACGACGACGGCGATCGGGCGCGGGTCGCTCGCGAGCAGCGCGTTCAGCGCGCGCTCCGCCGCGTCGCCGTCGGTCACGTCGAAGCGCGCGAGGTGCGCCTCGCCCCCCGCGGCCTCGATCGCGCGCTGGACGGCCTCCGCCTCGTCGTCGCGGCTGCGGTAGTTGAGCAGGACGGCGTAGCCGTCGGCCGCGAGGCCGCGCGCGATCGCCGCGCCGATGCCGCGGCTCGCGCCCGTGACCAGTGCCCGCCGAGGTGCCGTCATCAGGACAGGACGAGGTCGGCGACCCACTGGGGGCCGCCGAACGGGGAGAGGGCCACCGGGCCTTCGCGGCGATCGAAGATCGCGGCGGCGAGCTCGAGGCCGGGCGAGGCGCAGTTCGCGCGCAGCGCGTCGCTCATCGCCGCGTGGCGCTCCGCGTGCTCGACGACGCGCAGGCGCTCGAGCCGCGGCCCGGCGCCGCGCGTGGTGAGCGCGACGCCGACCGCGAGCGCGTCGTGATCGTCGAGCGCGTCGAGCGGCGGGGGCGCGCGATCGTCGGCGACCGCGAGCAAGAGCGCGTCGCCCTCGCCCGCGTCGAGCCACGCCCACGCCTCGAGCAGGGTGGCCTCGAAGCTCCGCGCGCCGCCGGCGATCGCGGTGGAGAACGCCGTGTTGCCCTGCCCGATCGAGACGAGCCCGCTCGCGGCGTTGTGCACGCTGCACTTGAAGCGGTTCGGGCTGAGCTTGCCCTCCTCCTCGTAGAGCATGCGCAACAGCTCCACCATCGTCTCGATCTCGCCCAGGCTCGAGCCGTAGAACGTCGCCGCCGAGCGCACGTCGAGCTCCGCCGCGCGCGCCGCCTGCTCGACGACCTCGCCGAGCATGTTGGCGAACCGGCTCGAGCCGCGCTTGAGCCGCACGTCGACGAGCCGGCACTTGGGCTTGATCACCGACGCGTCGGGCGTCCCCGCGCGCCACGCCGCGAGGTCCGCGTACCCGGGGCTCCACAGGCCCATCCCCGCGACGTGGACCGGCCTCATCGCGCCGCTCCGAGCACGACGGCGACGTTGCTCCCGCCGAACGCGAACGAGTTGCTGAGCACGGTGCGCACCGGCTGCTCGCGCGGCTCCGTCACGACGTCGATCGCGACCGCGGGATCGAGCGGCGTCGCGCCGAGCGTGGCGGGCAGGCGCCCGGTGCGGATCGCGTGCAGGGCGAACACCATCTCCGTCCCGCCCGCGCCGCCGAGCAGGTGCCCCGTGTAGCCCTTGGTCGAGCTGACGGGCACGCGCCGGCCGAACACCGCCTCGATCGCGATCGACTCGGCCGCGTCGTTGAGCGGCGTCGCGGTGCCGTGCGCGTTGATGTGATCGAGCTGCGCCGGCGTGAGCCCCGCCTGCGCGAGCGCGCGCTCCATCGCCTCGCGCGCGCCGCGGCCGCCGGGCTCGGGCGAGCTCATGCGGTACGCGTCCGCGGACTCGCCGACGCCGAGCAGCACCGCGCCCGGGTCGGACGCCTCGCGCTCGACCAACAAGAGGGCCGCGCCCTCGCCGATGTTGATCCCGTCGCGGCCGGCGCCGAACGGCCGGCACGGCTGGCTCGAGAGGATCCCGAGGCTGTGGAAGCCCTGCAGCGTCATGCGCGTGAGGCTGTCGATGCCGCCGATGAGCACCGCGTCGAGGACGGAGGCGCGGATGAGCCGCGCCGCGGAGGAGGCGACCTTGCCGCTCGAGGAGCACGCGGTGCTCACCACGTACGAGGGCCCGGTCACGCCCGCGGCGCGCGCGAGCAGCTCGCCGAACGCCGCGAAGTTGTGCTGGTGCTCGTAGTCGTAGCGCGCGGGCAGCGTCCCCTCGCGGCGCCAGTGGTCGAACGCCTGCTCCGTCTCCTCGAGCCCGCCGGTGCTCGTGCCGAGCACGACGCCGACGCGGTGCGGGCCCCAGCGCGCGACCGCGCCCTCGAGCGCGCCGCGGACCTCCTCGAACGCCAGCCAGCCGATGCGCGCGAGGCGCGTGTCGTAGGCCGCGTGCTCGGCGGGGAGCGGCGCGAGCGCGCCGGGGATCGCGCCGACGACGGTCTCCATCGTGGCCGGCAGCGGGGACGGGCCCAGGCCGCTGCGCCCCGCGTCGAGCGCGGCGAGCACCTCCGCCGTCGACCTTCCCAGGGCGTTGACGGCCGACCACGCGGTGATGGGGAGCGGGGCCATGGACCTAGAGCGCCTCGGCTTATCGCACGGGACACGGTTCATCAAGCGGGCGCGTGCGCCGGCTTGACGGACCGCTGTAAGGTCGCGCGGGGTGGCGGGCGTGCGGCCGCCCGCGTCCCGCCCCGCTATCGTGGTGAAGTCTTGAAGACGCGCGAGCGCGCGTGCTAAAAGGCGCTCGCCAGTTGCTTATGCACCTGGGGGCTCGTTGACGAGCAGGAGGCACGGGATGGATTCCAGGAGTTGGTTGTTCCCCGCGAAGGGGACCTTGGCTTGCGCGCTGATGGCTGGCGCGTCGATGTTCTACGGCTGTGACGGCGGCACGTCGACCCCGAGCGGGCACACGTTCCCCGCGCGTGATCACCAGTGCGCCGCCGGCGCCGCGACGCCGTGCATGACGACGGAGCCGGAGAGCCCCGACGCGAACCGCACGGTCGAGCTGCCGAACACGTTCATGGACCGCACGATCACCTACGTGGTCGCGACGGCCTCGCTCCCGCAGATGATGGGCGGCCGCGCGGCCGGCTTCAACGTCGACAACCTGGACTCGGGCGCCGGCAGCATGGCCGCCGACGCGAACTGCCAGGAGTACACGCCGGACTTCGTGTCGGTGACCGACGCGAACCACCGCGGCGTCGACAACGCGCTCCAGGGCCTCGTCGGCACGATCGAGGGCCTGCTCGACGCGAACGACTGCCCCGGGATGATGACCCGCGGCTGCCTCGACGCGACGCTCCAGCGGCAGATCCTCGAGGGTGACTTCCTCCTCCTCATGGAGGTCGGCGGCATCAACGACTTCACGTTCGACTCGAGCGTGACCGTCCAGCTCTACCTCGGCACGGCGAGCGGCACGCTCATGGAGGCGCCTGGCGGCGGTCTCGCGGGCGGGCAGACCTTCACGCGCGGCATGGCGCTCGGCGCCCCGGTCACCGGCGACATCTTCAACGGCCGGCTCCGCGTCCAGACCCCGAGCCTCCCGCTCAACATCAACGCGGGCGGCTTCGAGCTCAACCTCGTCGTCACGCAGGCGCAGGTGCGCTTCGACATCACCGAGAACCGCCTCGCGAACGGCGTCATCGGCGGCGTCGTGACCGTCGACGCGATCGTCATGGCGGCCGTCGCGATCATGCCGGGCATCGAGGACACCGTCCGCTCGGTCGTCGAGAGCGTCGCGGACGTGTCGCCCTCGGCGGATCCGCAGGTGTGTACGGCGCTCTCGCTCGGCCTCCTGTTCACCGGCGTCGACGCGACCTACTGAGCGTCGCGGATCGCCGCAGGCGAGGGGATCGGCCGGGAGGCCGGTCCCCTCGTTTGCGTTTGGAGGGTCGTCGGGGTCGCTGGCCTGTGGGCTACGGGCCGCGAGATGTAGGCCGGAGTCTCACCAAAATGGCCGGACCGGCGATCCGATGGCTTGCTGACTGTGCAGGGTTCGTGCACCCTTTGGCTCGGAGGTCGAAGAAATGGGGCAACTAGACCCCGCTGGGGGGAGCAACCCACAGAAGGAGCCGGTGGTCATCCCGTTCGGGAAGTACCTGCTCCTCGACCGCATCGCGGTCGGCGGGATGGCGGAGGTCTACACGGCCAAGTCCTTCGGCATCGAGGGCTTCGAGAAGATCATCGCCATCAAGCGGATCCTGCCGACGATGGCGGAGGATCACGACTTCATCTCGATGTTCATCGACGAGGCGAAGATCGCGGGGCACCTCACGCACGCGAACATCGTCCCGATCTACGAGCTCGGGAAGATCGGCGAGTCCCACTACATCGCGATGGAGTACGTCTGGGGCAAGGATCTGCTCCAGATCATGAACCGCTTCCGGCGGATGCGGCGCCACATGCCGCCCGTCATGGCGGCTTGGATCGCCTCGAAGATGCTCGAGGGGCTCGACTACGCGCACCGCAAGCGGGACCGGCACGGCCGGCCGATGGGCATCATCCACCGCGACGTCTCACCGCAGAACATCCTCGTGTCTTACGAGGGGCAGGTGAAGCTCATCGACTTCGGCATCGCGAAGGCGGCGAGCCGCAACACCAAGACGCAGGCCGGCGTGCTCAAGGGCAAGTTCGGCTACATGAGCCCCGAGCAGGTGCGCGGCCTGCCGATCGACCACCGGTCCGACATCTTCGGCGCGAGCACGTGCCTGCACGAGATGTTGACGGGCGAGCGGCTCTTCGTCGGGGAGAGCGACTTCTCGACGCTCGAGAAGGTCCGCAACGCGGACGTCGCGCCGCCCTCGCAGCTCGTCGCGGACCTGCCGGCCGAGCTCGAGGCGATCGTGCTCAAGGGGCTCGCGCGCGAGCCCGACGATCGCTGGCAGACGGCGGGCGAGATGCAAGAAGAGTTGCAGCGCTTCATCGCGCTGCAGCGCCCGCCCTTCGGGACCTCGAAGCTCAACACGTGGATGCGCACCGCGTTCGCGCCCGAGATCGCGAAGGAGAAGGGCCGGCTCGACAGCTTCAACCGCGTCGCGCACCCGGGGCCCTCGGCGTCGCCGCCGGCGCCCGGCGCGCCGCCGCGCGTCCCGTCGCTCGGCGTGACCTCGCCCCAGAACCCGGTCGCGCGCCGGCCACCTCCGCCCGCCCCTCGCCCGCACACCGAGGAGATCGATCTGCCCGAGGTCGGCGAGGGCGACGACGAGCTGTCGTCCGAGGCGACCATGATCACCGCGTCCCCCTTCGACATGATGGAGGAGCAGCGCGCGCGGGATGCGGACGAGCTCACCGAGGAGCCGACGCAGATCTTCTTCACCGCCGACGACGTCGAGGAGCTCGACGACCGCCCCGCCGCGAGCGCGCCCGCCGGCGGCCTGGGCCCCGCGGGCGGTCTCACGCCGATCCCCGGGCCGCGCGCCGCGCCGGCGGCGACGTTCCCCAAGCCCCGCCCGGTCGGCACGCCCGCGCCGAGCGTGCAGGTCACGCCCTCGCTCCCCGTGCGCGCGCCGCCGCCCGCGGCCATGCCGCTGCGCTCGACGCTCGCGCTCACGCAGGATCAGCTCCCGGCGGCCCCGCCGCAGCCGATGCCCTACCAGGCGCCGCCTCCCGTGCAGGCGCACCCCGGCTCGCAGCCGCTCGATCCCGGGTTCGGCGATCCGTTCGCGCCGCCCCCGCCGGTCGAGCCCGCGCAGCGCAACCTCAACACGGTCGAGGTGCGCGCGGTCGCGGCGAAGAAGAAGTCCGGCGCCGGCAAGTGGATCGCGCTGCTCGCCGTCGGCGCCTTGCTCGTCGCCGGGCTCAGCGTCGGCGCGGCGTACCTGATGTTCGGCCGCCAGACGACGGGCACCGTCACCGTGCGCGTCTCGCCGGAGATCCCGAACGCGCGCGTCTTCGTCGACGGCGTGCAGCGCGGGCTCGCGCCGTGCTCGATCGATCACGTGCCGACCGGTGACCGGACCATCGAGGTCCGCGCGGAGGGCTACGCGAACGCGACGCGCTCGGTGCCCGTGAGCAACGGGGTCTCGATGCTCGAGATCGCGATGACGCCGCTCACCGCGACGCCGCCGACCGCGGTGGCCGTCGCGCCGACGCCAGCCCCGGCCGAGGCGCCGCCGGAGGTCGCGGCCGTCGCCGC